>NZ_JAAVXC010000029.1:0-310403 GCF_013416725.1 Pseudomonas sp. SbOxS1 | reverse complement strand
GCGGGAGAAGCCCTGACATCGAAAGATGCTGCGCGCCCTGTAGGAGCCGGCTTGCCGGCGAAGGCGCCCGAAAGATCATTGCAGAATTCAAGGACGCCTTCGCTGGCAAGCCAGCTCCTACAATGTTGTGTGTCAGGCATAGATCCGTGATTAGCGATTCACATCCACCATCCGCCTTCGCAATTGTCCAGCCAACAGGCGCGAAGCGGGAGAAGCCCTGACATCGAGAGATGCCGCGCTCCCTGTAGGAGCCGGCTTGCCGGCGAAGGCGCCCGAAAGATCATTGCAAAATTCAAGGACGCCTTTGCTGGCAAGCCAGCTCCTACAATGTTGTGTGTCAGGCGTAGATCCGTGATCAGCGATTCACATCCACCACCACTCGCCCCCGCAACTGCCCAGCCAACAGTCGCGGCGCGGCCTCGATCGCTTCGCTCAAACCGATTTCATGGCTGATCAGCGGCAACAAGTCGAAGTCCAGGTCATTGGCCAATCGCCCCCAGGCCTCTACCCGCCTGGCTATCGGTTGAGTCACGCTGTTGATCCCGGCCAGGGTCACGCCGCGCAGGATAAAGGGTGCCACAGAAGCCGGAAAGTCCATGCCCTGGGCCAGACCACAAGCGGCGACCGTGCCTTCGGAGCGGGTACTGGCACAGGCGTTGGCCAGGGTGTGGCTACCCACCGAGTCGATGACCGCCGCCCAACGCTCCTTGGCCAGCGGCTTGCCAGGCTCGGACAAGGTGGCACGGTCGATGATTTCGCTGGCCCCCAGTTGCTTGAGGTATTCGTGTTCCGACAAGCGCCCCGTGGAAGCGACCACCCGATAGCCGAGCTTGCTCAACAACGCGATGGCGAAACTGCCCACGCCGCCGTTGGCCCCGGTGACCAGGACCTCGCCTTGATCCGGCGTCACACCGTTGCGCTCCAGCGCCATGATGCACAGCATCGCCGTATAACCTGCCGTGCCGATGGCCATGGCCTGGGCTTCGGTGAAAACCTCGGGCAGCGCAATCAGCCACTCGCCCTTCAGGCGCGCCTTTTGCGCCAGGCCACCCCAATGCCCTTCGCCCACGCCCCAGCCATTGAGTAAAACCTTGTCGCCGACCTTGTAATCCGGATGCGTGCTGGCCTCGACGGTCCCCGCCAGGTCGATCCCCGGTACCATCGGGAATTTGCGCACCACCGGGCTGCTGCCGGTGATCGCCAGGCCATCCTTGAAATTCAGCGTGCTGTACGCCACACGTACCGTCACGTCGCCCTCGGGCAGCTGGTCCTCATTGATCTGTTGCAGTGTGGCCTGGTAACCGCTTTCGTTTTTATCGATCAAAATACCTTGGAACATTGCTGCCTCCTGGTGAGATCACCTGTTGTGGTGTGAATTAAATACCACATCGCAAAAAAATACCGTACTCGACTTTAAGCCAATACGCCGGCTGCAAACATGACTGGCATAACCTCGGGCATTGCTGCTACAAATCGAGTCCCGCCACCCTGCCCGGTTTCAACATCGGAGAACACTTCAAATGAGCCAATGGCCAGATACGCGCATCCTTGACCTGCTCGGGATCGAACTGCCGATCATCCAGGCCCCCATGGCCGGCGCCACCACGACTGACATGGTCATTGCGGCAAGCAACGCCGGCGGTCTCGGCTCGATGCCCGCCGCCATGCTGAGCGTCGAGCAGTTGCGTGAAGCGCTCAAGGACATTCGTCTACACAGCCAGCGCCCGATCAACGTCAACTTCTTCTGCCACCAACCGCCAGCGGTCGACGAACAACGCGCCCAGGACTGGAAGAACCTGCTGCAGCCCTACTATCACGAACTGGGTGTGGACTTCGATGCGCCGACGCCGGTGTCCAATCGCGCGCCGTTCGATCAGGCCGCCTGCGAAGTGGTCGAAGCGTTGCGTCCCGAGGTCGTGAGTTTCCACTTTGGCCTGCCGGAAAAAGCCCTGCTGGACCGGGTCAGGGCCACCGGGGCAAAGGTGCTGTCCTCGGCCACCACGGTCGAAGAGGCCATCTGGCTCGAGCAGCACGGCTGCGACGCGATCATCGCCATGGGCTATGAAGCGGGCGGGCACCGGGGCATGTTTCTCAGTGATGACCTGAGCAGTCAGGTGGGCACCTTCGCCCTGGTGCCCCAGGTGGTCGATGCCGTGAAGGTACCGGTGATTGCCGCCGGCGGCATTGCCGATGCACGGGGTGTGGCGGCGGCGTTCATGCTGGGCGCATCGGCGGTGCAAGTGGGTACGGCGTACCTGTTCACGCCAGAGGCCAAGGTCAGCGCCTCGCATCACCAGGCATTGCGTACCGCCAAGGAAAGCGAGACTGCGGTCACCAACATTTTCACCGGTCGTCCGGCACGGGGCATACTCAATCGGGTGATGCGCGAGCTCGGGCCGATGAGCAGCCAGGCACCGCACTTCCCACTCGCGGGCGGTGCATTGCTGCCATTGCGCGCCAAAGGCGAGGCAGACTTCAGTAATCTCTGGGCCGGACAGGCATTCACCCTGGGGGTCGAGTCGGGTACCGCCGAATTGACCCGGCGCCTGGCCGAGGAAGGGTTGGCGAAGTTGCTTCAGCGCTGACCGTCATGGCGGGCAACAACGGTCAGTGCTGCAACACATTCCGTTTAGCGGCATTTCGCTATATATTCAGATATATAACGAATCATCCCCCTTGCAACACTTGCCTGTGACGGAGCCGTTTCATGACCATTCGTGCCTCACGTTTTGCCCCCACCTGCCTGGCGAGCCTGCTCGCCGTGCTCGCCTTCGGTTCTGCCCAGGCGGACGAAGTCCAGGTCGCTGTCGCTGCCAACTTCACCGCGCCGATCCAGGCCATCGCCGCCGATTTCGAGAAGGACACCGGGCACAAACTGGTCACGGCCTTCGGTGCAACCGGCCAGTTCTACACCCAGATCAAGAATGGCGCGCCGTTCGAAGTGTTCCTCTCGGCAGACGACACCACCCCGCAAAAACTTGAGGCCGAAGGCGACACCGTCAAGGGCTCGCGCTTCACCTACGCCGTCGGCACGCTGGCGCTGTGGTCGGCCAAGGAAGGCTACGTCGATGCCAAGGGCAAAGTCCTGGCCGATAACCAGTATCAGCACCTGTCCATCGCCAACCCGAAAGCCGCGCCTTATGGCCTGGCGGCGACTCAAGTGCTGGCCAAGCAAGGCCTGACCGACAAGGTCAAGGACAAGATCGTCGAAGGCCAGAACATTACCCAGGCCTACCAGTTCGTGTCCACCGGCAACGCCGAGCTGGGTTTTGTCGCGCTGTCGCAGATCTACAAGGACGGCAAGATCACCAGCGGTTCGGCCTGGATCGTTCCGGCCGACCTGCACGACCCGATCAAACAGGACGCGGTGATCCTCAACAAGGGCAAGGACAACCCGGCTGCCAAGGCACTGGTTGAGTACCTCAAGGGGCCAAAAGCCGCTGCCGTCATCAAGTCCTACGGTTACCAGATCTAAATGTCGCTCTCGAGTGCCGACTTTTCCGCCATCTGGCTGACCCTGAAACTGGCGTCCCTGACGACCGTCATCCTGCTGATAGTAGGCACTCCGCTGGCATTATGGCTCTCGCGCACCCAATCCTGGCTGCGCGGCCCGGTCGGGGCGATCGTCGCCCTGCCCCTGGTGCTGCCGCCCACGGTGATTGGTTTCTATCTGTTGCTGGCGCTCGGCCCCCACGGGTTTGTCGGCCAGTTCACCCAATCCCTGGGGCTTGGCACCCTTACTTTCAGTTTTGCAGGGTTGGTGATCGGCTCGGTGCTGTACTCGATGCCGTTCGTGGTCCAGCCGCTGCAAAACGCTTTCTCCGCCATCGGCACCCGCCCACTGGAAGTGGCCGCGACCCTGCGTGCCGGTCCCTGGGACACCTTTTTCAGCGTTACCCTGCCCCTGGCCCGACCCGGTTTCATCACCGCGTCCATCCTCGGCTTTGCCCACACCGTCGGCGAATTCGGCGTGGTGCTGATGATCGGCGGCAACATCCCCGACAAGACCCGGGTGGTCTCGGTGCAGATCTACGATCACGTTGAAGCCATGGAATATGCCCAGGCCCATTGGCTGGCCGGGGTCATGCTGGTGTTCTCTTTTGCGGTGTTGCTGGCGCTGTACTCCAGCCGTAAAACCAAAGCGGGCTGGAGCTGATCGATGATTCAAATGCGCTTGAAGCTCAGTTATTCGGGGTTCGCCCTCGATGTCGATTTGCAGTTGCCCGGCCGTGGGGTGACCGCGCTGTTCGGGCACTCCGGTTCCGGCAAGACCACCTGCCTGCGCTGCATCGCCGGCCTGGAGCGGGCCGACGAGGGATTTATCCAGGTCAACGAGCAGCTGTGGCAAGACAGCGCCAAGGGGATTTTCATCCCGCCGCACAAGCGCGCACTGGGTTACGTGTTTCAGGAAGCCAGCCTGTTCCCCCATCTGTCGGTGCTGGCCAACCTGCAATTCGGCCTCAAGCGCATCCCCAAGCCCCAGCGCCGGGTCGACATGGCGCACGCGACCGAGTTGCTGGGCATCAGTCATCTGCTCGACCGGCATCCGCAGCACCTTTCCGGCGGTGAACGGCAGCGGGTCGGTATGGCGCGCGCCCTGCTCACCAGCCCGACACTGCTGTTGATGGACGAACCTTTGGCAGCGCTGGACGCGCAACGCAAAAGCGAGATCCTGCCTTACCTGCAACGCCTGCACGATGAGCTGGACATCCCGGTGCTCTATGTCAGCCACTCCCAGGATGAAGTCGCACAACTGGCCGACCACATCGTCCTGCTCAGCGACGGCAAGGCACTGGCCAGCGGCCCCATCGGCCAAACCCTGGCACGCCTGGACTTGCCGCTGGCGCTGGGGGACGACGCCGGCGTGGTGATCCAGGGGCATGTCGCCGCCTATGACGCCCACTACCAGCTGTTGACGCTGCAACTGCCCGATACGGACCTGAACATTCGTGTGACGCACACGCCGATGGCCACGGGCCAGGCGTTGCGTTGCAAGGTCCAGGCGCGGGATGTCAGCCTCAGCCTGTTGGGCGATTACCAAAGCAGCATCCTCAATCGCCTGCCGGTCACGGTGGTCAGTGAAATGCCCGCCGACAACAGCGCCCATGTGCTGGTGCGCCTGGACGCCGAGGGCAGCCCTTTGCTGGCGCGTATCACCCGTTATTCCCGGGACCACTTGCACTTGCACCCTGGCCAACGTCTCTGGGCGCAGATCAAGGCCGTGGCGGTGCTGGCGTAACGGCGCGGGCACGACTGGCGCGGCGCGGGGTCAATGGCTGTAACGGCCCCCCGATCCCTCGCCCAGGACAATCGCCATGCCCGATGCACTGCCCCGTGACCTGCATTACGTCGATGACACCCAGCCGGGCATCACCCGCCGGAAACTGCGCGGCAAATTCTGCTATTTCGACCCCACGGGCCAGCACATCGTCGACCCACAGGAAATCCAGCGCATCAATGCCCTGGCGGTACCGCCGGCCTACACCGACGTGTGGATCTGCACCGACCCGCGCGGCCACCTGCAAGCCACCGGCCGCGACGCCCGCGGGCGCAAGCAGTACCGCTATCACCCGCGCTGGCGCGAGGTGCGCGACAGCGACAAATACTCGCGCCTGCGTGATTTCGGCCTGGCCCTGCCAAAGTTGCGCAAACAACTGGAAGCCTTGCTGGCGGCACCGGGCTTGAGCCGCGACAAGGTCATGGCCACGGTCATCACCTTGCTCGACGCGACGCTGATCCGCGTCGGCAATACCCAGTACGCACGGGATAACCGCTCCTACGGCCTGACCACCCTGCGCAGCCGGCATGTGGAGGTCAACGGCAGTGCGATCCTGTTCCAGTTTCGCGGCAAGAGTGGCGTCGAACATCAAATCACCGTGAAGGACCGGCGACTGGCGCGGATCATCAAGCGCTGCCAGGAGATTCCCGGGCAAAACCTTTTTCAGTACCTCGATGAAAACGGTGAGCGACACACCATCACTTCCGCCGATGTGAATACCTACCTGCAAACCCTGACCGGCGCCGATTTCACCGCCAAGGATTACCGCACCTGGGCCGGCAGTGTCCTGGCCCTGGCGGTGTTGCGCGAACTTGAGTGGCAACCGGAGTCACAGGCCAAGCAGCATGTGGTGGCGATGGTCAAGGACGTCGCCAGGCAGTTGGGCAACACCCCGGCGGTCTGCCGCAAGTGCTATATCCACCCGGCGGTGCTCGAGGGTTTTTTGCTCGGTGCCCTGGCGCAATTGCCAAGGCCGAGGGTGCGTAAAGGCCTGCGGGCGGAGGAAGTCGGGCTGGCGATGCTGCTGGAGAAAATGGCCGCTGAGCCGACGAACTGACCTGCCTATTTTTTGCACGATTGCAAATGGCTTCTATAGTTGATCTGTACGCCAATCAGCTGCGGTGAAGCCATGGAAGACATTTTCGTCGTCAAGCGCTGCAACAAGATCATCATCCATGGACGCCGGGCTGGAGAAACCGTACATCAACCCGCTGAAGCCGCCGTCTGGTACCGCATCGCCGATACCCGCACCAACGGTTTCATCGGTGACGGCTACGATCTTGAATACGATGCCCAACGCATATGCCAACAGCTCAATGCCCGGTCGCAAATGACGGTCCGGCAAGGCTGACGAACATCCGCCAAGCGGTTACGGGTCTATACTGAAAAGGCGAAAGGATCAGCGCCCCATTGGTAGAAAGCTCGCTTGCGGCGGGCTTTTTACTGCCAATCTTCAGGTTTTCTCAATGGAGGTGTTCCCGATGTCCGAAAAAGAGTCCATCACCACCCTGCTCACCCTGCTCGACTCCCGTCAGGTTCGCCTGGCCGCCGCGTGCAAGGAAATCGCCGACTGGGTCGATCATCAAGGCGGACACCCGACTGCGCTCAGAATCCGTGACCGTCTGAACGACATCGAAAAGGATACACCGCTGATCCGCAATACACTGTCGTCGCTCAAGCCAGTCGACCCACCGCTGCCACGGTTCAGATGATCCCGTCTGGATACCGATGCGCAGACACGACCTGACGCGGGACGCATGACCGGCGACGCTATCGTCACCGCGTGTGTGTCTGCCTGATTCCTGCCCCCCAACCCAGCCAGGCGCTGGGATTTTTTTGTGCCCGCAAGCGGCGAACCATCAATAAAGCAGGGTTGTCCAACGATTACTTCATTGTGAAGGAGTCGTTCTGATGGTCACCCACTTCAAAGTCAGCGGGCACCTGGCCTGCGGTCACAAGGGCAGCAACCTCACCTCCACCCGGGAACTGAATCGGGTGAAATGCAGAAGCTGTCGAAACACCGACGCTTACAAAGAGGCACGCAAAACCGAACGCAATGCTGCACGCCGCGCTGCACGCAAGGCCAAAACCGCTCAGGTAGTCAATGACTGGCGTCAGGCCTGGACCGAGCGGCTGACTGCCATGGCCGGACTGCAACGGTTGCCCCGGGGTTTTCATGGGCAGGCCTTTGTCTAGAGGCAACAGGATTGGGTCGAACCCGTTGGCCCAATCCTTACTGGTTAATGGCGCACCAGCCCGAGGATTTCATGTAGCGACATGTGCTTGAAAGCCTCCACCAATCGGCGGCCCTCCTCAGGCCCGGATGAAACCGCCAGCCTCATGGTCGCCTCCCCCAAATGCCAGATCAAAAATGCCGAATCCGCCAGCCGCTGTGTGTCCGCGCCTGGCGCTACCCGCTGCATGGCTTGGGCGAGCATGTCGCCGGCGATTCGACTCTCCTGCAGCTCCAGCTGAAGCAATTGCTTGTCGGCCTGCATACCCGACCAGATATCGCGCATTGCCGGCGTCGCCAGGACGATCTCGTAATACTGTTCGAGCAGCGCCGTATAGGCTGCCTGCAACCCTTGCACATCCTCGACCGCGCCTAGCGCTGCTTCGATACATTCACGGCTCTGGGAGTTATAGCGTTCGGCCAAGGTGCGAACGATCGAGCTTTTATCGGGGAAGTACTGATAAAGCGAGCCAATCGAAATCTGCGACAGCCCGGCGATTTCACTCATCTTCACCTGATCGCTGCCCTTGCTGGCAATCAACTCCGTGGCCACGGCAAGAATTCGCTCCTGACGCTCACGGCTGCGTTGTTGCGCGGGAACCCGTCGACTCGCCGCCTGTTGGGACACTTCTGTGGTCTTGTCCGGCACGTGGCTGTCTCCCCGATCAATAACATGACAATCACTCACCTTAGCATTGCGTGCGGGCGGACCCAACAGGTCGCGTCCATACGTCGGTTTTGCGCCTCGGTCGATTGACGGAGAAACATGAGGGTTTATCATATTTTAAACATGAGCATCACTCACATTTGTAGATGGAGATGAACGCGATGAAAACCTCTCGAGAGCCCATCCTGATTCTCGGCGCGACGGGCAAAACCGGTCGGCGTATCGTTCAACGTTTGCAAGCACTCAACTTGCCTGTTCGCCAGGGCTGCCGTGGAGCCAACCCGGCCTTTGACTGGGACGATCGATCGACCTGGGCCGCGGTGCTCGAAGGTGTCCAATCCGCCTACATCTGCTATCAACCCGACCTTGCGGTGCCAGGCGCCCTGGAGAGCATCCAGGCATTCACCGACCAGGCCGTTGAACTGGGCGTGCGCAAGTTGGTGTTGTTGTCGGGCCGAGGGGAGATCGAGGCGCAACAGGCCGAAAGTGTGGTGCGCAACAGTGGCGTCGACTGGACCCTGCTCAGGGCCAGCTGGTTCTGCCAGAACTTCAGCGAAGCGCACTTTCTCGAGCCGCTGCTGGAAGGCGAGCTGGCCCTGCCCGTCGGGCCCGTCGCGGAACCCTTTGTCGACGTTGAGGACATTGCCGACGTCGCCGTTGCGGCACTGACCCAACCCGGCCACTCAGGTCAGCTCTATGAATTGACCGGGCCACGGGCGCTGACGTTTGCCGAGGCGGTCGCCGAGATTGCGCGCGCGACAAACCGCGACATCGGCTTCACCTGCGTACCGGCCGACGAGTATCGCCAAGCGCTGGAACAACAGCTTTCGCCCCCGCTGGTCGACCTGATCATGTACCTGTTCACCACTGTGCTCGATGGCCGCAACACTGCGGTCGCCGATGGCGTGCAAAAAGCGCTGGGGCGGCCGGCGCGGGACTTTCGCGACTACGTCCGGCGCACTGCTGCCGAGGGTGCCTGGGCCCGTCCGATGTGAGGCATTGGCAACAATGGGCTTCCTCGGCTAGGGTCACTTTGCGTAGAAAACCAAGGCGTCTTGATTGGCAGAAATCAACCCAAGGAGGAACCGATGTCATCCACTCGTAATGCCGAGCAAACCTATCGCCAGTGGTCCAGCCCGATCCTGCTTGAGCTCAAGGAGCGAGAGCACCAGATGTCCCCGTCAGACCGTGAGGCACTGCAAAACATTCTGCTGGAAAGAAGGCTGATCAATGTCGGCAACCCTAATGGCAGTGATCGGCGCAAGGCGGATTTGGGCAGTGAGGATAAACAGGAATAGAGAGGCGCACCTGACCCTTTTTTCGGTGTACATATCCGTTGCTGCGGTAACGGCGACTTATGGTTTCGCCCTTACGGCGACTCACTTTTTCAAACGCCGGAGTGCCGGCCCAGCAAAAAGTAAGCAAAAGGCTTTGCCCCACCACTCGGTGCCTCGCTAGGGCTCGGCATGCCCTCACTCCGGCATTGCTCCGTGGGTCGCCGCGCTGGGCCATCCATGGCCCAGCGCGGCTAAACCGGCGTCCTGCCGGTTTACCCACTGCGCAATACCTGCGTTCGGCCATCGTGGTTAACGGGGCACCCAGATCAAAAACAAAAGCGAGGCGGCCTTAAAGCCGACCTGATTTTGCTGGTGTACCCCCCCCCCGTAGGAGCCAGGCTTGCCGGCGAAGAACGATAACGCGGTACAACAGACACACCGCAGCGCCTGGTTCGCCGGCAAGCCTGGCTCCTACAGAGGGAATGCGTACGGCTCCCGATCAGGTCGGCTTTAAGGCCGCCTCGCTTTCGTGTTTGATCTTGATCTGGCTTTTGATTTTCTTGCCCCCTCGAGAGGCCGAGTGGAGGTTCTGCGCAGTGGGTAAACCGGCATGGATGCCGGTTTAGCCGCGCTGGGCCATGGATGGCCCATCGCGGCGGGCCCACGGAGCAGGACCGGAGCGAGGGCATGCCGAGCATTAGCGAGGCACCGAACGCCAGGGGCAAGAGCCCTTGGTTACTTAGGGCCGGGCGGCGTTCCGTTTTTCCAAGTGACTCGCCGTAAGGGCGAAACCCTAGGTGGCCGTTACCGCAGGAATGGATATGTACACCTGAAAGACAATCATCGTCTGTCATGACGCCTTCGCCGGCAAGCCGGGCTCCTACAGTAAGCGCGAACCCCTAGGTGGCCGAATGGATATACACGAAGAACTCACCTAAGCCGCTCGCTCCAAAGCATCCAGCAAATTGGCAAACTCCCGCGAAAGCTTATGCCGAGGAGCCAGATGAACAAGCGGAACCGACACTTCATGAGACTCGCGCATCTTGACGGAGCTGCTCAGGTAAACCGGTAGCAGAGGTAGCCCTTCGGCCAACAGCTCATCCACCAGATGCTGGTGCAAACCGGTGTACCCGGAGAACTGATTGACCACCACCCCTTCCACGGTCAGTGACTCATTGTGATCAAGCCGCAACTCTTCAACCTGCGCGATGACGCGATACAGCGCCTGGCGAGAAAACTGGTCGCAATCGAACGGAATCAACAATCTGTCCGCCGCCACCAAGGCGCTGAAGGTGTAGAAATTCAGGGACGGCGGTGTGTCGATATAGATGCGCTCATAGTCCTCGGACAGTTCCACCAACAGCTTGCGCAGTTTGTTGACCTTGTACTTGCTCTCGAGTTTTGACTGCAGGTCTGACAGCTCAGGGCTGGCAGTCACCAGGTCGAGATTGGCGTACGGCGTACTGGTGATGTTCACACGATGCTTCCTGCCCTCGAAACCGCCAGACAAGGTCTGTTTGAAAAAATCGGCGATGCCCGCAGGAATGTCCTCATTCATCAAGCCGGTGAGGTAGTGAGTCGAATTGGCCTGGGGATCGAGATCAACCAGCAGCGTGCGGTAGCCTTCGGCAGCACTCACGGCGGCGAGGTTGCAGGCAATGCTGGATTTTCCAACACCGCCTTTCTGATTGAATACGACACGACGCATGGGACTTGCTCATCCATGAAAAAGGCCAAAGGCCAACTGAAGGAAAGTGTAAGAAGCCGTGTCAATTGTATGACCGAAACATGACAGTTTTGCGACAGTGATGGCGCAAGCCCCGGATTAGAGCGATGGACTGATAAAAGAGGCGTTCATGACCTGCTCAGCAACGGAACGGCGATGATCCAGGCAAATGAGACGCAGTCTACGATTGACCATACTTCGACGCGGTGAAAATCCAACCTTTAGCCATACTGACATCTAACCCCGATCTCCCTGCCCTGTCGGTGAGTGAACATGAGCAACGTATGGCGTCACTGTCAAAAATTAGCCCTTCTGCTCATGCTGTGCTGGCTCAATGCAGCCTTGGCACAACCCCAACCCGAACTGCCTGCCGTCGAACTGACACCCGCTGAAGAAGCCGAAGTGCAGAAACTGGTGTTGCCTGTTCTGCCGGACTGGGTCGGCGATTTCGAGGGCATGCGCGAGCGCCGGTTGATCCGGGTGCTGGTGCCCTACAGCAAAACTTTTTTCGAACTCGATCGCGGACGCCAACGCGGCCTCAGCTATGAACTTGGCAAGGGGCTGGAAGCCTGGCTGAACAAGACACAGCCCTACGGAAAAAAATCCATGCAATGGCGGGTGATGTTCATCCCCACCCCGCGCAACGAGTTGATGCCCAAGCTGATGCAGGGCGTTGGCGACATTGCTGCTGGCGGGCTCACCGTGACTGAGGCCCGTCTCAAGGACGTGGATTTCGCCGATCCGTTCGCGGTGAACATCCCGGAGATCCTAGTCACCGCCCCAGGCAGCAAGCCCCTGACAAAACTGGAAGACCTGTCCGGCCTGGAAATCACCGTGCGCGAGTCCAGCAGCTATTACGAGCACCTGCAGGCATTGAGCGCCTCATTCAAGGAGCAAGGCCTGGCGCCCATCGACCTGAAAGCCGCCGATGAAAACCTAGAGTCCGAAGACCTGCTGCAAATGGTCAATGCCGGCTTGCTGAAAGCCACGGTGGTGGATCGCTACATCGCGAAAATCTGGGCGCCGCTGTACACCGACATGCAGATTCATGAAGACATTGTCGTGCATGACAACTCCGAATTTGCCTGGGCGATCCGCAAGAACAGCCCGCAGCTGAAAGAACAGCTCGCCGGTTTCGTCAAGACCCACAAGGTCGGCACTACGTTCGGCAACAGCCTGCGCACCAAGTACGTCACCAACAGCAGCAAGCGCGTGCTCAATGCCACATCGGAAGAGGAGATGAAGAAATTCCAGGACATGGTCGAGATCTTCAACCGCCACGCCAGCACCTATGACTTCGATCACCTGATGCTCATGGCCCAGGGTTTCCAGGAGTCGCAACTCAACCAGCAAGCCCGCAGCCCCAGAGGCGCGGTGGGTGTGATGCAACTGCTACCGACAACCGCCAAGGATCCCTCCGTGGGCATTGGCGGCATCGACAAGAGCGCCGACAAAAACATCGAGGCCGGCAGCAAGTACATGCGCCTGCTCGCCGACAAGTACCTGAACGACCCGCAACTGAACCAGATGAACAAAACCCTGATGACCTTCGCCGCCTATAACGCCGGGCCAGGCAACCTGCGCAAGTTCCGCGCACTGGCAGAAAAGTCCAATCTGGACAAAAACGTCTGGTTTGGTAATGTTGAACAGGCGGCGGCGCAAGTGGTGGGCCGGGAGACCGTGGATTACGTCGGCAACATCTACAAGTACTACGTGGCGTACAAGCTTGTAGAGCAAAAATCCGCCTCAAACCCGGCAAAACCGGCTCAATGATGGCAAGTGGCTTTGTCGCCGAAAGTCTGAAAGCCCCTTAAATAGCTGCTTTCAGGCTGGATTACTCAAAATATGGATCTACGCTAATCGTGTCCAATAGTGGGCTTTTTGTACAAGGGATTGGTTCAACGCAGGTTGAGGATTTCCACTATGTCAGTAACACCGCGTCTTTTTTCCGGCCTTCACTTGCGCCCGCAACGTCAGGCACTGGCCCTGGAGCCAAGGATTCTATTCGACGGTGCCGCGGCTTCGGCCGCGGCCGATCAGCATCACAGTGATCCGGCGGAAACCGCACACCCGGCCACCGACCCCGCTGCCACACCCGCTACCCCGACCGAAGGCCGGCCCGCCACGGAGCAGGCGCCTTCCGCTGCACGCACCCTGCTGGTGCTCGACAGCCGCATCGAAAACCGCGAGCAGCTATTGGCGCAACTGCCCGCCAATGTCACGGCTATCGTGGTCAACGTCGGCCAGGATGGCCTGGCAGCGATCTCCGCGGCACTGGCTCAATTGGGCAAGGTCGACTCGATCCAGGTGCTGTCCCACGGCGCTGCCGGGCAATTCACCCTGGGCAACCGGACGATCACTTCCGACAACGTCGACCAGCTCGGCCAGACCCTCGAACAATGGCGCAACAACCTGACCCAGGGCGCCGACATCCAGCTCTACGGCTGTGACATCGGCGCCGGGGCGGCGGGTAAAACCCTGGTCACCGAGCTGGCACGCTGGACCAGCGCCGACGTGGCCGCCTCGAACAACGACACCGGCAACAGCGCCGCGGGCGGCGACTGGACCCTGGAAACCAGAGTCGGTGACATCGACAAGCTCATTGCCCTCAGCAGCACCGCCATCGCCAGCTTCGAAGGCTTGCTGGCCGATGCCGCGCCCACCGTGACCCTGCCCGCCGGCGGCGCCGACGTCCTGCTGGGCGACCGTTTCAATTTCACCGTCGACTTCAGCAACAATTCAGGCCAGGAAGGTTATGCGCCGTTCCTGACCCTGTTCATGCCCACCAGCGGCAAGGACGGCGACGATGGCGTGAGCTTCATTTCCGCCAGCTACCTGGGGCAAAACCTGGTCACCCACCTGGTGGTGTTCGACGCGGCAGGCAACGCCACTCACCCCATTGCAAAGGACGCCAGCGGCAACTTCCTGACCATAAACGCCGCCGCATTTGGCATGCAGCCGGGCGATCAGCTGGTGGTCATCGAGCTGCCCTTCGCCAGCGTCTCCACCGACCAACCGGTGATCTCGGTCCAGGTCAGCGCCAGCCTGAGCAATCTGGCCGACACCAACTTTTCCAATGGCAGCCCGGACCTGACGATTCGCGCCAGCGGCGGCTTCCAGTTCGGTAACGATGCACTGGACAACCCCTTCGACGACCCGGCCCTGATTCAGGCCGGCACGCTGCCCTTTGTCGTGCACCCGACCGTCATCACCTTCGACGAAACCCTCACCACACCCGAGGGCGAAACCGCCACCGGGCCGAACTACAGCCGCACCCTGACGGTGACCGTAACCCCCGCACCGGGCCAGACGCTGAACCATGTCATCGTCACCCAGCCGCTGCCGGACAACATCCAGGTCACGGCCATCACCCCCGGTGCCGGCGGGCGCCTGACCTCGATCACCCTGCATGACGGCACCGTGGTCACCGACCCGACCGCCATCGCCACGCTGATTGCGTCCGACGCCGTGTTCATCAATTCCTTTACCGTCGAATACGACAGCCTGACCGCCGCGACCAATACCCAGGTGGCGTTCTACGTGCCGGAAGTCGACGCCAATGGCCAGGCGATCATCAACCCGGTCACCGGCGATGACGTGACCATCACCCTCGGCGCGCCAACGGCCAGCGGTCAATGGACGCCACTGGACCCGCGTGATGTTACCGCGCCCAATACCACCATCGATTTTTCCGGTACCGGCCAGACCACCGATTTTGTCGCCAAGTCCATTACCCTGCTCAAACAGGTGACCTTGCAGACCGACGTCGGCCAGACCGGCATCACCCCCGGCGACACGCTGCAATACACCCTGAACCTGGCGATCTCCGATTACTTCGCCTTCGGCAAGGATTTCTTCAACGAAGGCCAACTGATCATTCGCGATCAGCTCAGCGACGGGCAAGCCCTCAGCGGTACACCCACGCTGACCGTCACCCTCGCTGGCGTGCCGCAAACCATTGCCTTGGCGACGTCGGTGGCGCCTAACCCCGACGGCACCACCTCGCTGGTCTTCGACATCGCCAAATCGCTGCGCGATGCCTTCTCCAATATTCGTGGCTGGCTCAATGGCGACCTGGCCTTTGACGATCGCCTGGAAGGCGCAGTGCTGGCGGTGCTCAGCTATTCGGCCATCGTTGGGCAAACCTACAGGCCGCCATCGGGTGCACCCCACAGTGAAATCAACGAAGGCGACGAACTGGGCAACACGGCCGAAGTCGACGGCACGCTGCTGCAAGACATTTTCAACCTGACCGGGCAAAGCGAAACCGACGGTTCGACGACCACCAGCGTGATCCCGACCAACACCGTGGACATCAAGATCGTCGAGGTCAACGACGGCACACCACCGGCCAGCGGCGAGTTGCGACCCGGTGATGAAGTCACCTTCGAACTGACCTACGACCTGGTGACCGGCGACTACGAGCAGTTCAAGCTCACTGCATACCTGCCGCTGCCGTTGTTCGATGTGAACGGTGTGGCCTGGGTCGTCGGCGACGATCCGGGCCAATGGCAAATCGGCCCCGGCAACACCAATGTCGGTGGCGTGCTCACCGTCACCAGCGGCGCCGGCAACTCGATCACCTTCGACTTCGGCAGCTTCGTCACCGCCGACACCACCGGCAGTCGCATCGTCGTGCGCTTCACTATCCGGGTCGGCGACCAGCCGTTCGCCGATCAGCGCTCGCTGGATGTGCTGGCGCAATCGAGCCAGCAAACCACCCTCACCGACCGCACCCTGATCTCCTCGGATGTGGTGGCCATCGTGTCGATCGCCGAGCCGGTGCTGGCGATCAAGCACGGCGTGGTGTCGGGCACCAACGGCACGGTCAGCAACACCACCGGCAGCTGGAACCCACCGGGCACTACCGGTGTGCCGTTCAATGGCAGCGTGACCGACCTGGCGGCGGTGGATGGCAACATTACCGGCATCGATGGCGGCGACACCCTGCGCATGGTCACGGCCATCGAAAACACCGGCGGTGGCGGCGCGTTCGACGTCAATACCAGCATTGCCCTGCCCGCGGGCCTCAGTTTCGTCGGCGGCAGCCTGGCCGCCGCCAACCTGCAGATTTTCCGCGGCGACGGCACCGCGCTGGTGCTCGGCGTCGACTACAGCGTCACCGGCAACCAGATCACCTTCCTCGATGCCGGTGGCCAGGCCACCCTGCTCGCCGGTCGCAACGGCACCGCCGCCGACACCAGCGGCGCCAATGTGGTGGTGATCAGCTACGACGTGGTCGTCAGTTCCACCATCGAAGCCAGCCGCAGCCTGCAAAGCACCGCGACCCTGAGTAACTACGCCAGCGTCGAAGGCGGCAGCGATTTCACCCCCACCGACCTCACCGACCTGGCCGGCCAGCAGGTGGCGGCGCCGGTGATCAGCAAAGTGTTCGCCGACGGTACCCTGGACAACGGCGACTCCAGCGCCAGCCACACCACCGGCAGCGACCTGGTGATCGGCGAAAGCATGCGCTACGACATCGTCGTCACCCTCCCCGAAGGCAGCACGCAAACCCTGCGCATCGAAGACCTGATCCCGCCAGGGATGCGCCTGGACACCACCTTCAACGGCGGCCTGGGATACCAGATCATCACCACCCGCACCGGCAGTGGCGCACTGGGCGTCGACTTTGCCGGCAGCATCTTGGTCAGTGGGTTTGCCGGCCAGGGCGGAACCCTGGGCGGCGATGGCGTCGATGCGCGCTGGACCTTCAGTGTGTCCGGCGCCACCGCCGACAACCAGACCGGTAACAACAGCTTCGTGATTCGCCTGCAGCTGGTGGCCAACAACGTGCTCACCAACCAGGCTAACAAGGCCCTGCAGAACAGCGCGCAACTGCTGTTCAGCGATCCGGACAGCGACACCCCCAACGGCAACGTGGCGGTGGACCGCACCGTCGCCCTCACCGGTGGCCAACCCACCGTCACCGTGCGCGAGCCGACCCTGACGGTCACGCAAGTCTTGACCTCGACCTCGGGCCTGGGCGGTTACGACCAGGGCGATACGGTGACCTTCACCATCACCCTGAGCAATGGCGCCGGCGGTAGCGACTTCAACGCCTTCGACATCAGTTTCCTCGACAACCTGCCCACTCAACTGAGCAACATCACCCTCACCGGCGTGCTGTACCAGAACGGCGCGACCAACAACGGCGGGATCGATTTTGAAATCGTCAACGGCCAGTTGCGCACCGCCAACGGCGCCAACATCGACATCGCCAAGGGTGGCAGCATCGTCCTGAGCCTGTCGGGCGTGGTGAACGCCACGGCGGCGTCCCAGTCGAACTTCGCCAACCTGGCGACCGTGCAATGGACAAGCCTCGACGGCACCCAGGGCGGCGAACGGACCGGCGTCGACGGGTTGCTCAATGGCGGCACGCTCAACGACTATCGCAACGCATCGACCCTGATCGTGCCGGTGGCCCAGGCGATCCAGATTTCCCGGGTCGGTGGGCTGCCCGACACCGCCGCGCCGGCACCGACCACGGCGCCGGTGGAAGCGGTCACCATCGGCGAAGTGATCCGTTACCGCGTGGTGGTGCTGGTGCCGGAAGGCAACAACCCCAATTACCAGGTGCAGATCACCCTGGCCAACGGCTTGCAATTCATCTCCCCGGATGCCTTGGTCAACGCCCTGCGCATCGGTTTCATTGCCGATGGCGGCCTGACCAGCGATGTCAACCTGATCGTCGGCGGCACCCTGAACATCAGCGGCAACGAGAACAGCCCGCAAGCCTTGCCGATCACCCCCGACCTGCTGGGCTTAAGCCCCACCGGCGTGTTCGACCCCAGTCGCCTGACCGTCATCACCAACCCCGACGGCAGCCAGACGATCACCTTCAACCTCGGCAATGTGGTCAACGGCGGCGGTACGGACGCCGACCTCGAAGGCGTGGTGCTGGAATTCAACGTGCGCGTCACCAACCAGGCGAGCAACGTCGCCGGCGCCCAGTTGGGCGCGAGCGCCCTGGAGATCGTCAACGGCGCGGGACGCGCGGCCAGCAATACACTTTTGGAGCGCATCGTCGAACCGAGCTTCAATGGCCTGGACAAACAGGTGGTGGGCTTCGACCCCAACCCGACCGGCACCACGGGGACGGCCACGGTGCAACTTAGCTTCACCCAGAACGGTGGCCTGCCGGCGTTCGACGCCCAGGTCAGCGACAGCTTCGCCAGCGGCAGCAACTACACCCTGGTCAGCGTCACCATCAACGGCACCACCTTCGGCCCGGGTAATTTGCCCGCCGGCGTCACCTTCAGCACAACCGGTGGCATGAGCGTCAATTTCGAGCAACTGGATGTCGGCGTCCAGGTCCAGGTGCGCTACCAGGTCACCCTGCCCAACGCCTCGGTGATCGCCAGCAGCAACGCCACGCTGACCTGGAGCAGCCTGCCGGAAGACTTCACCAGTTGGGGCGGCAACAGCGTCGGCACCGACGGCGCCCTCGATGGCGAGCGCACCGGCAGCACGGTCGGTCCGAACCAGTACATCCTGCGTGACAACGCAGGGCTCGGAGTGATCACCGGGACCTTGTGGAATGACACGGCCTCGGCCGACGGCAGCACCGTCCCGGATGGCCCGGGCCTCGCCGGGCAGACCGTGACCCTGACCTGGGCCGGGGCCGACGGGCAACTCGGCACCACCGCCGACAACCTGGTCTTCAGCACCGTGACTGACGCCAACGGCCAGTACCGTTTCGGCGTGCTGCCACTGGGTGTATTCCGTATCGACGCCCCTCAGGGGCTGGTCAGTTATCCGCAACCGGTGGGCGATCTGCGCGTGCGCATCGACAGCGATGGCGCCACCCTCGGGCAGATCACCATCACCCTGGGCGATGCCGATACCCAGGCAGCGAACGCCGGTTATGTCGAGCAGAACGATGCGCCGGTCAACACCCTGCCCGGCGACCAGCAAGGGCTGGAGGATGTCCTGCTGAACATCGGTGGCATCAGCGTGGCGGATATCGACGTGGATCGTGATCCGAACGTCGCCGATCGCAACATCAGCGTGACCCTGAGCGTGCTCCACGGCGCCTTGTCCCTGGGCACATCGCTGCCGGGGGTGACCGTCACCGGCGCCAACTCGGGCAACCTTACCCTCAGCGGCACCCTGGCCGACGTCAATTCGGTGCTGGCCAGCCTGCGCTACCTGGGCAACGCCAACTTCAATGGCACCGACACCCTGACCGTGGTCAGCAATGACCAGGGCAATTTCGGCGATGCCAATAACGATGGCACGCCGGGCACACCGGGCACTCCTGGCGATGCACTGACCGACACCGATACCCTGCAAATCATCCTGGCCCCGGTCAACGACCCACCGATCGGCGTCAATGACAGCGCCACCGCCGTGGAAGCCGGCGGCACCAACAACAACGTGATCGGCGTCGATCCCACCGGCCAGTTGCTGACCAACGACACCGACGTGGACATCGCCACCAATGCCGATCAACTGCATGTGTTGTCCGTGGCCTCGGTCAATGGTTCCGGGGTACAAACACCGATCGTCGGTGTGCTGGCGATCAACGGCCAATACGGTCAGTTGCTCGTCGGCAGCAACGGCGCCTACCAATACATCGTCGACAACAGCAATCCGCTGGTGCAAGCCTTGCGCCTGTCGGGCCAGACCCTTACCGACAGTTTCGACTACGTGCTTTCCGACCTGGCCGGCGCCACCGACACCGCCAGGCTGACCGTGACCATTCAGGGCGCCAACGACACCCCGGTCGGCATCGACGACAACGGCATCGCGATCGAGGCCGGAGGCGTGGGCAATGGCACGCCAGGCAGCGATGCCGTGGGCAACGTGCTGACCAACGACACCGACGTCGACAGCGTGGCCAACGGCGAAACCAAAACCGTCACCGCCGTTCGGCCAGTGCCGGAAGCAGGCTCCGGCACGATCACGCCGGTCACCGGCCCTACCGCGGTCGCCGGTCTGTACGGCACGCTGACCATCAACCCCGATGGCAGTTATCGCTACGTGCTCGACAACAACAACGTTACGGTGCAACGCCTGAGTGCCGGCGATCAATTGATCGAGTTCTTCAGTTACAGGGTCACCGACGCCGGCGGTCTCAATGATGTCGCGCAATTGCGCATCGTCGTCCAGGGCGCCAACGACAACCCGGTGGCCAGCGACGATGCCGCCGATGCCCAGGCGGCTTCCACCAACGGCAACGCCGCCGAGAGCAACCCGACCGGCAACGTCATCCTGTTCCCCAGCCGTCCGGTTGCCGTCGACAACGGCATCGACCAGGACGTCGATGCGGCTGACCGGCCCAGCGAACAGTTGCAGGTCAACGGCGTGATCAACAAAAGCGAGAACGACTACGACCCGCTCAATGACGTGCTCACCGGTGTCACCGCCGGCAGCACCCAGGCCAATGGCTCGGTGATCGTGGGTTTGTACGGCACCTTGCGCATCGGCGCCGATGGCTCGTTTTTCTACGATGTCGACAGCACCAACGCCGCGGTGCAGGCCCTGCCCCCCGGGCAGGTGCTGAAAGATGTCTTCACCTATCGCGTGGTCGATACCGCCGGGTTGACCGATACCGCGCAACTGGTGATCACCGTGCACGGCGTCAACGACCCGCCCGTGGCGCAGAACGTCATTGCCATCGCCACCGAACAGGGCGGCGTCAACAACACCACGCCAGGTGTCGACCCAAGCGGTGATGTGACCGCCGTGGCGTTCGATCCCGATGGCGACCCCTTGACCGTCACTTTCATCCGGGCCGGTGCCGAGAACACGTCTGGAACACCCGTGCCGACACCCGTGCCGGTGGTTGCGGGCGGCACGGTGGTCGTCGGTTTGTACGGCTCCCTGACCATCAATCCCGACGGCAGCTACAGCTATGCCGTCAATAACAACAACCCGGACGTCCAGGCGCTGCGCCGCAATACCGACCTGCTGCTTGAGCGCTTCACCTACACCATCAGCGACGGCGTGAACCCGAACCCGGAAACCGACACCGCCGAAATCATCGTGCTGATCCGCGGCCAGAACGATAATCCGGTGGCCAGCGATGACGGCACCATCCCCGATATCACGACAACGGCCATCGAAGCCGGCGGCGTCAACAACAACCTGCCCGGCCGCGACCCGATCGGCAATGTGCTGACCAACGACAGCGACGTCGACAGCGTGGCCAACGGCGAGACCCGCGCGGTGGCCTCCGTGCGCACCGGTATCGAGAACTCGGCGGGCACCGCCGGAACCCTCGGCACTGAACTGCGCGGCACTTACGGCTGGCTCACGCTCAATGCCGACGGCAGCTACAGCTACCGCCTGGACAACAGCATGGCGGCGGTCCAGGCCTTGCGTGCCGGCAACACCCTCGCCGACAGCTTCAACTACAACGTGATCGACGCCAGCGGCGCCCAGGACACCGCGACCCTGACCATCACCATCGAGGGCGCCAACGACACGCCAGTGGCGCAGAACGATGCCAACACCGCCATCGAAGCCGGTGGCCTGAACAACGCCATCCCGGGGATCAATCCCAGCGGCAACGTGCTGGCCAATGACAGTGATGTCGACGGCAATGGCGAAACCCTGAGCGTCGTCGATGTGCGCCAGGGCACGTCCGTCGGCGTGATCGGCTCGGGGCTGATCGGCGCCTTTGGCACCCTGACCCTCGGTGCCAACGGCAATTACAGCTATGTGCTCGACAACAGCAACCCGCAGGTCCAGGCCTTGCGCACCAACGGCGATGTGTTGACCGAAACCTTCACCTATCAGATTCGCGACCTGGCGGGCGCCACCAGCACCGCAACCCTGACCATCACCATTCGTGGTACCAACGACAACCCGTTGGCGCTCGATAACAGCACCGTGGCCGTCGAAGCCGGCGGCACCGCCAACGCCACGCCGGGGATCAACCCCATCGGCAATGTGCTGGCCAACGACACCGACGTCGATGCCAATGACAGCAAAACCGTCACCGACATTCGCACCGGCACCGAAGTGGCCGGCGGCACCTTCACCGGGGTCACCACCAGCCAGACGCTCAACGGCCTCTACGGCACCCTGACCATCGCCGCCAATGGCACCTACAGTTATGTAGTCAACAACAACCTGGCCGCCGTCCAGGCTCTCAAGCCCGGCGATTCGCTGGTGGAAACCTTCACCTACCGCATGCGCGATACGGCCGGCGCCACCGACATCGCGCAACTCAATATCCGCGTCGACGGGGCCTGGGATGCACCGGTGGCAACCAATGACGTGGCGGTCGCCGTGGCCGACAACGGCGCGGGCAACAGCGTCAATCCAACCCGCAACGTGCTGCCCAACGACACCGATGTCGACCAGGGCGATGTGCTGCACGTCAGCGGCATCCGCTTCGGCACCGAGGCGGCGGGCGGTGCGCTGGATGCGGTGAATGCCGGCACCGACAACACCAACGGCACGCTGGTCAACGGCCAGTTCGGCCAATTGATCATCGGCTCCGATGGCAACTACACCTACATCGTCGATTCCAGCAACCCGACCATCCTGTCCCTTGGGCCGCTGCAATTTCTCGATGAACACTTCACCTACCGCGTCACCGACCTTGGCGGGCAAAGCGACCTCGCGGAAATTCACATCATCATCCGTGGGCGCAATGACGTGCCGGTCGCCAATACCGATGCCAGCACCGCGGTGGAAGCCGGCGGCCTGAACAACGCACAGGCCGGCGTCAACCCCGGTGGCAACGTGATCGGCAATGACACCGACCTCGAGGGCGACAGCCTCACCGTCACGGCCCTGCACACCGGCGGCCTGAACGAAACCGGCACCCCGGGCGTCGTGGGTACGGCCTTGCGTGGGCAATACGGCACGTTGACCCTGCTGCCCGATGGCACCTGGCGCTATGACCTCGACAACGACCTGCCCGAGGTCCAGGCCCTGCGGATCAGCGGCCAGACCCTGACCGACCTGTTTACCTACACCCTGACCGATGTCTTTGGTGCCTCTTCGAGCGCCGAACTGCAAATCACCGTCGACGGGCGCAACGATACGCCCATCGCCCAGGATGATGGCAGCACCGCCGTGGAAGCCGGCGGTGTCAACAACGGCACGCCGGGCAGCAATGCCACCGGCAACGTGCTGGCCAACGACAGCGACGTCGACAGCGTGGCCAACGGCGAGAGCAAACAGGTACTGAGCGTCAGCACCCAGAGCGGCCAGAGCAGCAACGCAGGGCAAGTGCTGGTCGGCCTCTATGGGCAACTGACCCTCAACGCCGATGGCAGCTACACCTATGTGATCGACAACAACAATGCGCAGGTCCAGGCCCTGCGCACCGCCACCAATACCCTCAGCGAAACCTTCACCTATCGCATGAGCGACACCTTTGGCGCGACCTCGGATGCGCGCCTGACCATCGTGATCCAGGGCGCCAACGATACACCGGTGGCACAGAACGACAGCGCCGTCGCCAGCGATCAGGTACCGGCACCGCAAGCCACCGGCAACGTCTTGCCCAACGACAGCGACGTGGATGCCAACGATGGCCTGCAAGTGGTCGCCGTGCGCACCGGCAGCGAAACCGGCACGGGCACGGCCGGTGTGATCGGCCAGCCAATCCTTGGCCTCTATGGCACGTTGATCCTCAACGCCGACGGCAGCTACACCTACACCATCGACCAGAGCAACCCCGCGGTGCTGGCCGCCGCCGGACTGGGCCAGGTGCTGCAGGACGTCTTCACCTACACCGTCAGCGACATCAACGGCGCCACCGACCAGGCCGAACTGGTGATCGCCCTGGACATCGCCACGCCGTTCATCCCGGCGCCGCAGGGCAACTTCTTCGACCGCGATCCGAACGACCGCAACGCCAACTTGCGCCTGCCTGATCCGACCCCTGCGATTTTCATCACCCCGGTGGTGGAACGCGAGGCCCGGCTGCTCGAAATCTCGACCTGGGGCGCGGGGGGTTCCAACCTGCGCCTCGCCAGCGTCGGCGAATTCACCAGCGATTCGCTGGGCGCGGGACTGGGCATCGTGCCCGGCCAGTTCGTCGCCCAGGCCGTGCGTGAAAGTCGCCTGGAAAGCGACCTGGACCTGCTGTGGATTCTCGGACGCCAGGGCCGCACCAGCCTGAGCGCCGATGGCCTGTTGAGCGATCCGTCTCTGTTCACCATCGACAGCGCGCACATGACCCAGGGCCCGGCGCAAGCTGAAAAACCGGCCGAACCGCGCCAGGCCCGGGGCTTCAGCGCCCAGTTACGCAATGCCGCCAACCGGCTGTACCCGGCCAATCGTGAACCCGAAAATCCGTCGAACTGAATAAGAACCGGTAAACGCAAAGGATTGAATATGCAAAGAACCGCGACCAGGCTATTGAGTTCCGCCCTTGTTTCGACGCTGCTGCTCAGCGCTTGCTCTTCGCTGGAGCCCAAACCCGCCACCGAGGAGGAAAACCGCCAGCGCATCCTCGCCGATCAATCGCGCATGTATTCCGGCCAGGAAGCCGTGACTGCGCCCATCACCTTCTACGAGGCGGCCGCGCGAGCGCTCAAGTACAACCTCGACTACCGTCTCAAACTCATGGAAAGCGCCCTGGCCTCGGACCTGCGCGACGTGTCGAGCCACGAAATGCTGCCACGCCTGGTCGCCTCGGCGGGGTATGCCGGACGCAACAACGACTCCGGCGGCACCTCAATCGGCATTGAAGACCGGCAAGTCAGTTTGCGCGCATCGACCTCCGAAGAACGCTATCGCGAACTCTACGGCCTGGGGCTGAGTTGGAGCCTGCTGGATTTCGGCGTGGCCTATTACCGCACCCAGCAGAAATCCGATCAGATCCTGATGGCCGAGGAACGCCGGCGCAAAGTCGCGCAGAACGTCCTGCAGGATGTGCGCAACGCCTACTGGCGCGCGCTCGGTGCCCAACGCCTGATGCCGGAAGTCGACAAACTGCTGATCCGCACCCACACCGCCCTGACCTCGGCCCGTGACGCGGAAACCCGGGGCCTGCTGCCGCGCCAGGAAATCCTCGCCTACCAACGCGCCCTGCTCGACTCGATCTACCTGCTGACCGTGCGCCGCCAGGACCTGGAATTCGCCCAGGCGGAACTGGCGGCGCTGATGTCGTTGCCACCGGGCTCGAAAATGGTCCTGGCCGACACCACCGAGCCGCCGTTGCCTGAGGTGCGTCAAAGCATGGCGCAGCTCGAACAACTGTCCATGGAAAACCGTCCGGAAATCATGGAAGAGTGGTATCGCAAACGTGTGAACCAGAAGGACCTGGACATCGCCAAGGCGCAGCTGTGGCCGAACGTCAGCGTCGACTATGGCTACCGGTACGACTCCAACAAGTTCCTCTACAACAGCGACTGGATGGGCACCGGCCTGCAGGTCTCGATGAACCTGCTGCGCCTGTTGCAACTGCCGGCGTTGAACGCGGCGGAGAAATCCCAGAACGAAACCGACGACACCCGGCGCGTGGCGCTGTCGATGGCTATCCTGACCCAGGTACGGGTCGGCACCCTGCGCTACCAACTCGCGCGTCAAGAGGTAGAGTTCACCGACGAGAGCCTGCGCGTCGATCGCAGCCTGCTCGATTACGCCCAGGCCGCCAAGTCCGGCGCCCTCGGTTCGGAACTTGAGGTGATCCGCGCCGAAGGTCGCTACCTGCTCTCGCGTTACCAGCGCGAAGCTGCCTTCTCCAGCGCCCAGGCGGCCTGGGGCCGGCTGTACAACTCGGTGGGGCTGGATGTGCTGCCCAACGAGATCGACAAACACGACATCAAGACCCTGGCCCGGGAAATCCAGAACACCTTGAACCAACAGGAGCAGCAACGACTGCTCGTCACCCAGCAAGGAATGCCGAATGCCCAGACCCGTCCGTAATTGGCAATGGATGTTGCTCATGTTGACCACTGCCACCTTTGGGGCTCAGGCCGAGGACCCGCCCCCGGACACCGCTTCGACCATCCGTGTATTGCTCGCCGCCGAGCTGGAGACCACCCTCTCCAGCCAAATGAACGGGACGCTCGGCGAATTGAAAGCCACCTTCGGCGAACACGTAGCCAAGTCCGCCGTGCTGGCGCGCTTCAACTGCAATGAGGCCGAGGCGCGCAGCAAAGTCGCAGTGGCGGAACTGGCGATGGCCAAGCAGAACCTGGAAGCGAAAAAGCAATTGCGCCAGCTCAATGCCGTCGGCGACATCGAAGTCTCGATGGCCAACACCGAAGTGCAAAAAGCCGAGGGCGCCCGCGCCATGGGTGTGGCCCAGAGTGGCTATTGCCAGGTGCTGGCACCATTCTCCGGGACGGTGGCCAAGGTCTACGTCAAGCCGTACCAAACGGTCAGCGCCGGTACGCCGCTGTTCGATCTGGTCAGCGACGGTGCGTTGAAAGTGCGCCTGAACGTGCCCTCGAACCTGCTCAAAACCCTGAAGAAGGGCATGCCGCTGCAAGTGAGCATTCATGAAACCGCGAAGACTTACCCGGCCCATGTCACGGTGATCAATTCTCGGGTCGATGCGGTGGCCCAGACAGTCGAGCTGGAAGCCCGTCTCGACGAAAAATTTCCTGACCTCATGGCCGGCATGAGTGGCACGGCGCGGTTCAATCAAGACACGGCCCAGCCATGACCATGAATGAGCCCCTGCCCCACCCCCACCTGCTGCTGGAGCTGGACGCCCTGCGTGACAAGGCGATCGCCGCCGACACGCTGAACGCCCTGGCCTTCAGCATGGCCAACGACCTGTATCCGCTGCTGCCGTTTCACCAGGCACTGGTGTTTGCCCAGCGTGAATCGTCGCTGGAACTGCTGTGCGTCTCGGGTCTGTCGCGTCCCAGCGAAGACTCGCCCTATCTGGTGTGGTTAGGTCGTGCCAGTCGCTGGATCGCCACTCAGGTACCGGGCGGCGAGCCGGTCTGGCTGACCCAGGACACCACCACAGCGCCAGCGGACATCGCCGAAGGCTGGAACGAATGGTGGCCGGCGGGCCTGTGGTGCGTGCCGATACAGGACCGCGAGCAACAGCGCCTGGGCCTGCTCTTGTTGTTACTCGAACAGGAGCCGCCCGCGCGGCTGAGCCAGGTGCTGACCGGCCCGATACAGACCTGGGCCTATTGCTGGGCTGCGCTGAGCCGGCGGCGACGCCTGGGTCGCTGGTGGCCCAATCGCAAGCAAACACTGCTGGGCCTGCTCGTACTCGGCGCCCTGTTGTTGCTGCCGGTGCGGCAAACGGCCCTGGCGCCGACGGAGATCGTGTCGCGCCAGGCGCAGATCATCAGCTCGCCCATCGATGGCGTGATCGAGCACATTCAGGTGCGCCCCAATCAATCGGTCGACGCCGGTACACCGCTGTTCTCCCTGGACGAAACCACCCTGCGCAGCCGCGCCGAAGTGCTCGGCAAGGAGGTGGCAGTGGCCGATGCCGAATTGCAGGCGGCCAGCCAGCGGGCCTTCGACAACCCCCAGAGCAAAAGCGAGCTGACCTTACTCGAAGGTCGCGCGCAACAGCGTCGCGCCGAATTGGCCGCGGTGCAGGCGCAACTCAAGCGCACCCGGGTACTCTCGCCGCGCGCCGGTGTCGCGGTGTTCAGCGACCCCAACGACTGGCTGGGCAAACCGGTGGTAACGGGTGAGCGGATCATGCAGGTGGCCGACCCGAGCCAGCCGGCCATGTTGATCCAGCTGGCCGTGGCCGACGCCATCGCCCTGGAACCCGGGGCCGAGGTCACGCTGTTCCTCACCGCGTACCCGCTGACCCCGCTCAAGGGCCAGATCCTCGAAACCAGTTACCAGGCGCGGCCCAGCGATGAAGGCGTGGTCGCCTATCGACTGCTGGCGAGCATCGACGGCGCGCCGGAACATGCGCGCCTGGGCCTGCACGGCACCGCCAAACTGTACGGCGGCCGGGTGATGCTCGGGTATTACTTGCTGCGTCGCCCGCTGGCAACGTTGCGTGCCTGGAGTGGCTGGTAATGCTCGACCCGGCCGACATTCCCCTGCCCCCTTTGCGCGAGGACCTGCGCCTGAGCGAAGCTGCCCACGGCAGCAGCGGCGAGCCGGCGTGGGTGATCCAGGACACAGTGATCAACCGCTTCTACCGCATCGGCTGGCTGGAGTTCGAGTGCCTGCTGCGTTGGGGGCAGTCGCCCAGGCAGATCAGCCAGCAGATCGCCGAAGGCACTGCACTGAAGCCGGATGTGGAGCAGATCCTCGACTTCCGCCAGTTCCTCGAACAACACCAGTTGCTGCGTGCCGGGCCCGCGGCGTTGGCGCGCCTGCAGGCCAAAAGCGAGGAAGGCAGTTGGTTGAGCTGGCGCTGGTGGCTGCACCACTACCTGTTTTTCCGCATTCCACTGCTGCGTCCGCAGCAACCGTTGCAACACCTGGCCCATGCCCTGCGCTGGCTGTTCCATCCGCTGACCGCCATGGTCGTGGTGAGCCTGAGCGTGCTGGGGGTGATCCTGGTCCTGCAGCAATGGGACAGCTTTACCAGCGCCGTGGTCGAGTCGTTCTCCACTGAAGGTCTGTTCAGTTTCGCCCTGGCGCTGATCGTCGCCAAGACCCTGCATGAACTGGGACACGCGCTGGTGGCGACGCGCCTGGGGTTGCGGGTCGGGCACATGGGCATCGCCTTTGTGGTGTTGTGGCCGATGCTCTACACCGACACCGGCGAGAGCTGGAAACTCAGTCGTTCGCGCCAGCGCCTGGCCATCGCCTCGGCCGGGATCGTCACCGAGTTGTCCCTGGCCGGGCTCTCGACCCTGGGTTGGGCGCTGTGCGATCCGGGAGCACTGCGCAACGCCCTGCTGTACCTGGCGACCACCAGTTGGCTGCTGTCCCTGGCCTTGAACGCCAGCCCGTTCATGCGCTTCGACGGTTACTTCATCCTGTCCGACCTGCTGGATTTTCCCAACCTGCACGAACGCGCTTCGGCGCTGGCCCGGGTCACCCTGCGGCGTAACTTGCTGGGTTTGCAGGAAGACTGGCCGGAGGTCTTCCCCACCGGCCAGCGTCGGCTGCTGGTGACCTTCGCCATCGTCACCTGGCTGTACCGGCTGGTGCTGTTCCTGGGGATCGCCCTGGCGGTCTACCTGTTCTTCTTCAAGTTGCTGGGGATCATTCTGTTCATGGTTGAATTGTCCTGGTTCATCGCCATGCCGGTGGTGCGCGAACTGGGCCACTGGTGGGCCAATCGCACCGGTATTCCACGTCTGCGCAAAGTGCTGTTTTATGGCGTGTTGGGCTTGATACTGCTTGGCCTCGCGTTGCCCTGGCGCACACAAATAGACGCCGTTGGCGTGGCCCGCGCCGAACATCAGCTGCGGGTCTATGCGCCCTACCCGGCGCGCTTACAGTCGATTCACGGCGAAGGCCCGGTCAAGGCCGGCGAGGTGCTGGTGGTGCTCGACGAGCCGGACATCGCCTCGCGCCTGCACAGCAGCGAAGCCAATGCCCGCAGTTATCAGGCACGCCTGTCCGGGCTGCTGGCCGACCCCGGCGGCCTTGCCGAAGACGCGGTGACCCGCCAGCGCCTCAACGTGCAGTTCGAGGAAGCCCGCGCCGCCCGTTCGGAAATCGCCCGGCTCAACCTGCAAACCCCGTTCGCCGGCCTGTGGCTGGACGTCAATCCGGACTGGAAACCCGGCCAGTGGATCGGCCGCCAGGACGCCCTGGGCATCCTGATCGATCCGCGCAGTTGGCAAGTGGATGCCTACGTCGCCCAGGACCAGGTGCATCGCCTGGTCACCGGCGATCGCGTGCGCTTCTATCCGGACGGCCAGACCACGCCGCTCGCTGGCCGGGTGCTGGTGATCGGCAGCACCCGCGCCAGCCAGTTGTCCCACCGCATGCTGTCCTCGCGTTTTGGCGGCCCGGTGCCCACCACCGCGCAGGAACATGAACTGGTGCCGAGCGCCGCGCTGTTCCAGGTGTTGATTCAGCTCGACGCGCCCTTGCCGAGCCTGCGCGAAACCCGTGGCCACCTGAAAATCGAAGGTGAACGACGCAGTGTGCTGGGCGATTTCGCCACTCACCTGCTGGCGGTGCTGATGCGCGAAAGCGGATTTTGAAGCCGTCTGAACGATGAGTTCAGCTGTGAATAGGGGGAAATCAGGCAACAAATCGACGAACGACGTTTAATCCGGGATCTGCGACCACACGGAGCGAGCGTTATGGAACTAACCTTTCACGGCTGCCTTGAGTTGTGAAAGGAATGCCATTGTGTCGTTGGAAAGTTTCCTTGAACTGTCCTGGCTGAACGTTGGGGGGGGTACTCACAAAGATGCTTGTTGTTTTGCCCTCGATACATGAGCGGCCCACAACAAGGATCTGAACTTGAGAAAGGAAACCCTTATGAACAAGTTCGCGCATCACCCCAGGCTTTACCTTGCCTGTTCATTGTTGATGGCAATCAACGTTGCCCACGCCGCACAGACCGAAAAAACCAACATCCTGTTCATCGTCTCCGACGACACCGGCTACGGTGACCTGGGGCCTTATGGCGGCGGTGTCGGCCGCGGCATGCCGACCCCCAGCATCGACCAGCTGGCGGCCGAAGGCACCACCTTCTACTCCTTCTACGCCCAACCCAGTTGCACCCCGGGCCGGGCTGCGATGCAGACCGGGCGCATCCCCAACCGCAGCGGCATGACCACGGTGGCGTTCCAGGGCCAGGGTGGCGGCTTGCCGGCGGCTGAATGGACACTGGCCTCCGTGCTCAAGACCGGTGGTTACGAAACCTATTTCACCGGCAAATGGCACCTGGGCGAGGCGGACTACGCACTGCCCAATGCCCAAGGCTACGACGTCATGAAATACGCCGGCCTGTATCACCTCAATGCCTACACCTACGCCGACCCCACCTGGTTCCCGGACATGGATCCGGAAACCCGTGCCATGTTCACCCAAGTCACCAAAGGTGCATTGTCCGGCAAGGCGGGGGAAAAAGCGGTCGAGGAATTCAAGATCAATGGGCAATACGTGGATACGCCGGTGGTGGATGGCAAGCCCGGTGTGGTCGGGATTCCGTTCTTCGACAGCTACGTCGAGAAAGCGGCACTGGAGTTCCTCGACACGGCGGCCAAATCCGACAAGCCCTTCTTTATCAACGTCAATTTCATGAAAGTGCATCAACCCAACCTGCCCGCTCCGGAGTTCGTCCACAAGTCGATCTCCAAGAGCAAATACGCCGACTCGATCGTCGAGCTCGACACCCGTATCGGGCACATCATGGACAAGTTGAAAGCGCTGGGGCTGGATAAGAACACCCTGGTGGTCTACACCACCGATAACGGCGCCTGGCAGGACGTTTACCCGGATGCCGGCTACACGCCATTCCGGGGCACCAAGGGCACGGTGCGCGAAGGGGGCAACCGGGTGCCGGCGATCATGGTCTGGCCCGGCCAAATCAAGGCGAATGCCAAAAACCACGACATCATCGGTGGCCTGGACCTGATGGCGACGTTCGCCTCGGTGGCCGGGATCAAACTGCCGGAGAAAGATCGCGAAGGCCAGCCGATCATCTTCGACAGCTTTGACATGACCCCGGTGTTGAAGGGCACCGGTCCCGATCCACGCAAAGAGTGGTTCTACTTCACCGAAAACGAGCTGTCCCCGGGGGCTGCCCGAGTGGGCAACTACAAAGCCGTATTCAACCTGCGTGGCGACGATGGCGTACCGACCGGCGGACTGGCCGTGGACACCAACCTGGGCTGGAAAGGTGCCGCCAAATACGTGGCGACGGTACCACAGGTGTTCGACCTGTATCAGGACCCGCAGGAGCGTTATGACATTTTCATGAGCAACGTTACCGAGCGCACCTGGACCATGGTGCCGATCAGCCAGTCCATTGAGAAACTCATGAAGACCTACATCAAATACCCTCCTCGCAAGATGCAAAGCATGACCTACGACGGCCCGATCGAAATTTCCAAATACCAGAAATTCCAGTCGGTACGCGAAGATCTGGAAAAAGAAGGCATCACCCTGCCAATACCCAACTAGCGGCGGCAAGCCAGCGCCTGCGCCTGATCGGCGCGGCGCTGGCTTTCGACTGCGGATTTCAACCGGCGGATCGCCGGGAATCGCTGGCCGCGCTGTGGCTCCTGCCAGTCTGGGCATTCATGACCAGGTTACCCGCGGCAACGTCCCGCGCACGACATACACCCCACGCCAACGCTGTCGTCATCGTATCGTGGGGCAAGTAGTCGTGGGCCTCTTCAAACAGGGGCGATCCGTTTTTGTCGTAGACACCGATGAACAACTGCGTTCTGCCCTTTCTCGAAACTCTGGTTTGAACATCAATCAGAGTGCCATCCTCTTGCAATTCATCGTGCGACCGACAGTGCAACTCGCAATCCGCCCAGAGCCAATACGTGGAACCTCTGCGCATCATCTTCGCGGCCTCCTTCTTGTTTGAATCTCAATGAAAACCAACGCAGTACGAAATATGTAGTACGACAAATTTACAGCGTCAACTTCCTGAAAGCTGCCATTTGTCGGACGATTTTTTTTGGAAAATTCACCCCTTAAATACAACTTCCATATCAGCGTCGCTGCCAATTTAATTTTCCTCTATAGATAAAATCGCTTATTGCAGCATCGTTACTGACAGCTCGAAAAGTGTGATTGCATGGCACTTTGGAACATTCTGATTTTCACTGTGAAAAGGTTGATACTCCATGGATAGGGCGCGGTCATAACTTAGGTGCAAACCGACGCCAGGTTACCGTTCAGCACTACCTGGTCCTGTACTCCTCCGGCAGGGGGAGCCGTTACCGGAATCGCGGTTTACGTTGGGCAGCTGGAGGCAGATATTGCCCCGGCGATGAAGGTGAACCCTATGAAAACCATTGCGAAGCGCTCACCCAATGTTCCACAACGAAAGGAACTGATCCCCAGCGACCTCGCATTCCCGGTGGTCGGGATTGGCGCTTCTGCCGGCGGCCTCAACGCGGTGAAATCGTTCTTCGAGCACATGCCCAATGACAATGGCATGGCCTTCGTGGTGATTCTCCATCTGGCGCCAGACCATGAAAGCATTGCCGACCGGATCATCCAGGACGTCACGCAAATGCCGGTGCGGCAGGTGACCGAGACGATCTCGATCGAGAAAAACTCCGTGTACGTCATCTCGCCGGCCCATGACCTGATCATGAATGACGGCTATCTGTCCGTCGCCCCTGCGCAGCGGTCGGCGGGCAGCCACATCGCGATCGATCTGTTCTTCAGGGACCTGGCGGATGTGCACAAGGAGCGGGCTTTTTGCGTGGTGCTTTCCGGCGCCGGCTCCGATGGCGCGGTCGGCCTGTCGCGCATCAAGGAACAAGGGGGGGTAACCCTGGTCCAGACGCCCGAAGAAGCCGAGTTCGACAGCATGCCCCGCGCAGCCATCGACACGCAGATGGTCGACCTGGTAATGCCGGTGGCGGAAATGCCGCAAAAACTGCTGGAACTCTGGCACAACGCACAGACCATCACGTTGCCGGGTGCCAATGATCCTGGCCTGAAGACGCCCCTTCCCGCCGAACGGGATGCAGCGAAGACCGAGCGATTGCTGCAGGACATTCTGCTGCATCTGCGCACGAATACCGGCCACGATTTCAAGCACTACAAGCGCGCCACGGTGCTGCGTCGGATAGAGCGGCGCTTGCAAGTGACTGCCCAGCCAGACCTGGCCACCTATTACGACTACCTGCAAGCGCACCCGGAAGAAAACAACGCCCTGCTGGGCGACATGCTGATCGGCGTAACCAACTTTTTCCGCGACCGCGAAGCCTTCGAAGCGCTGGAACGTGAAGTGGTGCCAAACCTGGTGAGGTCCTTACGCAACAGCCATCCGCACCGTGAGGAAATCCGCGTCTGGTCAGCCGGCTGTTCGAGCGGCGAGGAAGCCTACAGCGTGGCCATTCTGGTGAGTGACCAGTTGGCACTCGACGCGGCTACGGCCAAAGTGCAAGTGTTTGCCACTGACATCGATGAGCGCGCCATTGCCTTTGGGCGCAAAGGTGTCTATCCCGGGGCGATCGTCACCGATGTCCCGCCACAGCGCCTGCGTCAGCATTTCGTCAAGGAGGGCCACAATTTCAGGGTGCACAAGGACATCCGTGACAAGGTGCTGTTCGCCAGGCACAGCTTGTTGCTGGACCCACCCTTCTCGCAGATCGACCTGATCGTCTGCCGGAACCTCCTGATTTACCTGGACCGCGACGTACAACGCACCCTCTTCGAGATGTTTCATTTTGCCTTGCGCCCGGGCGGATACCTGTTCTTGGGGTCGTCCGAATTCGCCGACGGCTGTCCCGACCTGTTTACTCCGGTGGACAAACGCAATCGCATCTTCCGCGCCAAGAGCGCTTCGGCCACCGCCCGGCGCGCTCCGGCCCTGTTTCGCGATAGCCATGCGCGAACCCCAACCACCGCCAGCCCCATCGAAACCAAGGCGGCACGCAAGATTTCCTTCGCCGAGATCCATCTGCGCGCCCTGGAAAAGACCGCGCCACCGAGCATCATTGTCGACGCCAACGGCAACATCCTGCACTTGAGTGAAGGCGCCGGGCGCTTCCTGCGGTACGTGGCGGGAGAACTGACCCGCAGCTTGCTGGCACTCACGCTTCCAGAATTGCGACTGGAGCTGCGCACGATGCTGTACCAGGTTCATCAAACAGGCGCGGCAGTCAGCTCGAACAAGGTACGGATCGAACGCGAACAGCAGTATTACCAGGTGGACCTGACCGCGCACCCGTACAAGGATGAAGAGACCGACAGCGAGTACGTACTGGTGATCTTCGAGGAGCAGGAAATCATTGCGGATCTACAGTTGGATGTCGCTTCGAACGAGAGCGACAACCAGCTGCTGGCCAGTCTCGAGCATGAACTGCAGCGCACCAAGACGCACTTGCAGGAGACGATCGAAGACTCCGAAGTCTCCAGTGAGGAACTCAAGGCGTCGAACGAAGAAATGCAGGCCATCAACGAAGAACTGCGTTCAGCCACCGAAGAGCTGGAAACCAGCAAGGAAGAACTGCAGTCGATCAACGAAGAACTGCTGACGGTCAACTACGAGCTCAAGACCAAGGTTGAAGAAACCGACAAGATCAACGACTACCTGTCCAACCTGATTACCTCCACCGACATCGCCACGGTGTTCGTCGATCGCAATATGCGCATCCGTTGGTTCACCCCCCGGGCCACGGACATTTTCAGCATGCTGCCGGTGGATACCGGGCGCTCATTGCTGGACATCACCCACCGGCTCGATTATCCGGAAATGGTCGAGGATGCGCAGACGGTTTTTGGCTCGCTAAACATGATCGAGCGTGAGGTCAGCAGCATTGACCAGCGCTGGTACATCGCCCGATTATTGCCCTACCGTTCCAGTGAGGACCACATCGACGGCACGGTGCTGACCTTTATCGACATCACCAAGCGTCGCGCTGCCGAAGACGAGCTGCGCCTGGGTGAGGAACGCATGCGCCTGGTTGCCGAAAGCACCCACGACTTCGCCATCATCATCCTGGACGAGCATGGCGTGATTGCCGACTGGAACACCGGCGCCGAGCTGATTTTCGGCTACAGCAAAGCGCAAGTGCTCGGCGCCTATTACGACCTGATTTTCGTACCCGAAGACCGCGCGACGGGCGTGCCGGAGACCGAGCTGCGCCAGACCCGCGAGCAAGGCCGCGGCGAAGACGAGCGCTGGCACCTGCGCAAGGACGGCAGCCGTTTTTATTGCAGCGGTGAAGTCACGCTGCTCAAGGGCGAGAACCTGCAAGGCTATGTGAAGATCGCCCGCGACCTGACCGGTCACAAGCGCCTGCATGACGAACAAAGCCAGCAACTGGCCGAAACGCGGACCAGCAGCCACCTCAAGGACGAGTTCTTTGCGGTGATGTCCCACGAGCTCAAGCACCCGCTGAATCTCATCCAACTCAACGCCGAACTGCTGCGGCGCCTGCCGATGACGAAAAGCGCCGGGGCAGCCATGAAGGCCGTGAACACTATCTGCGATGCCGTCGCCAGCCAGGCGCGGATCATCGACGACCTGCTGGACGTCGCCCGGGTGCGCACCGGCAAGCTCAAGCTGAAAAAACAGGCGGTGGACCTGGGACGGATTCTCCAGGATATCTACACCGTGGTGATCAATGACCAGCATCCGTGCGAAGTCGTGCTGCAGGTGCCACAGCCCCCCGAGCCACCTCTGGTGGTGGATGCCGACAGCACGCGACTGGAACAGATCATCTGGAACCTGCTCAATAACGCCCTGAAGTTCACGCCCAGGGATGGCCGCATCGAACTGATCGCCCATCGCGCCGAGAACATGGCCCAGCTGGACGTCATCGACAGCGGCGTGGGGCTCGAGCAGGACAATCTGCACAAGGTATTTGACCTCTTCAGCCAGGCGGACAACCAGCATGCCAGCCATCAGCGTGAAGGCCTGGGCATCGGCCTGTCGTTGGTGCGGCAACTGGTGGAAGCCCACGGCGGTTCGGTGGACGTGCAGTCCGAAGGCATTGGTCGTGGTTGTACATTCACCATCCGCTTGCCGCTCTCCCGGCCCTCGCAGCAACCGAGCGAGCAACCGGCCGTCGCCGAACAGGGGCGTTTAGTCGGGCAGAAAGTGCTGCTGGTGGATGACTCCAGGGACGTCATGGAAGTGCTGCAGATGCTGCTGGAAATGGAAGACGCCCATGTCGAAGCCTTCAGCGACCCACTGCAAGCCCTGAAGGCGGCCAAGGACAGCAATTACGATGTGATCATTTCGGACATCGGAATGCCGGTCATGGATGGCCACCAGTTCATCCGGGCTATCCGCCAGATTTCCCAACTCAAACACACGCCCGCCATTGCCCTCTCAGGTTACACCAGCAGCGATGACCAGAAAAAAACCCGGCAATCAGGGTTTGATTATCATGTGGGAAAACCGGTTTCCCATGACGACTTCATCGACCTCATTGACGAGGCTTGCAGCACGCGGCCGTACTGAACAGCTGCATTCCGCTCAATTCGCCCCTAACTGATGTTTCCCCGCGAATTGCCTGCGGAACCAGTCCGAGAGCATGGCCTTCTCGGAGTAAAGCCTGTCACTTCTGTTGAGGCGCCCCGGGCGCTGGAGGTACATCTGGTCCATGACCCTGGCGTCGGCCTGACTGACGACCTCACCGTTTTGCTTGAGCACGTAATGCAAATCGATGCTCGGCCAGGTGATATCGCGCATGAAGCGCACGTCGTAGGCATTGGGCCGCCAAGGTTCGTAGCGGCCGGCCAGGTCGATGTTGCGTATTTCGATTTGCAGCGCCTGGTCGGGCGGCAGGTACCGCTCACCCAGCTTCTGGATATGGCTGCGCAGTTGGTTCATGACGTAAGGATCGGCACCCCGTTCATAGCCCGGGCTATCGAGGCTGGCATCGTTGAAACTCTCGGGGTTCTTGAACACGACTTCGACCGAAGACGCTGCGTTGGCGAGTGGCACCGCCAACAGTGCGATCGAGATGCAAGCGGTTATCAAGCGCATGGCTTCACCTCCAGGCGCAGCGCTGTTCGATGCATGCTGCACCCTATTCAGTTTACGCCCAGGTGCATGTGTGGAGTACTGGATGATCCATGGCCCTCTGATCCACTAGTCGGCCAAAAGGTACCCTCGTCCAGAGAGCGTTGACGCACCCACCCCGCAAGCGTTGAATTTCCCTGTAGCTCATACAGGGAGGACACCACATGGCAAGAATAAAAATCCTCGCCGGGGATTTCCTTGAGGGGAGTGCAGTGCTGGAACCTGGCTTTATCACGATAGAAACGGCGGTCTACCCATGGCCTGGCCTCAAGATTGCGACATCCGAAATACTCGACGCCACGGTCGTCAGTGAAACGTCCTATCGGGACGTATCGAGCACTGTCGGCCTGGGGTTGGCTGGCGCATTGGCGCTCGGCCCGATCGGCGCTGTCGCCGGAGTGATACTGGCAGATGATGAGGTCGAACTGACCTTTTCGATGCAGCTCAGGGATGGACGGTCGCTGCTGTGCGCGACCGAGAAGCGCACCTACCGGGACATCGAGGCGGCCATAGGCAAGCAGGCGATACCGAAGTATTTCACCTAGCGTTGAATGCGCACCAGACCGCAGCATTCCTGAGCCCGGCCACATGCCGGGCTCTTTTATGGCCTATAGGTATGAATTGCCGACCAGAAACAAACAAGGGCTTGCATCAGCTTTCGCCCGCAAACCCTTGATTTAAGATGGTGCCCGAAGCCGGAATCGAACCGGCACGCCCTTACGAGCGGGGGATTTTAAGTCCCTATTAACACCGTCCAGTTATGTCCGCTAGAGTTTAAAGGTCTATCCAATACCTTTGTAAATCAAGCCTACCGGCTTATTCTCTATGTGTGTCTGTTCGCTAATGTGTATCAGTGACCAGCGACTAACAGATACGCAATAGACACGGGAGGTAAGGCCATGAGCAGCTGGACCGACAAGACAATCCAAAAAGCGATCCGCGATGCCAAAGCAGAGGGCGCTGACATCTGGTTGACCGACGCCGACAAGGCGCGCGGTGTGGGTCGGCTGCGCTTACGTGCGAGTGCAAAGAACCGAGCCACCTTCTATTTCCGCTACACAACCCCCAAGGGTGTGCAGGCTCAAATTTCGCTTGGGATCTACGACAGCGACGGCAAGGCCGGGCTTGCGCTCAAGGATGCCACCGCCAAGGCAGCTCTGTTGTCGCGGCTATATCAGGATGGCCACCGCGACCTGCATACGTATCTGGCGCAGCAAAAAGCCAACGAAGACGAGAGCATCGCAGCCAAGGTACGCGCGCAGGAAGAGGCCGAACGGCAGGCCACCTTTGGCGACCTCTTGCTGGCCTACGCCGACATGCTGAAAGCTGCTGACAAGGCCAGCGAACGCGCCGTCCGTAGCCAACTGAAAAAGGATGTCGAGGTGGCCTTTCCGCACCTTTGGAAAAAGCCGGCGAAACAAATCACCATCGACGATTGTGTGGAAGTAGTCGGCAAACTGAATGACGAAGGTAAACCACGTCAGGCCGACAAGATCCGCAGCTATATAAAGTCGGCCTACCGCGCCGCGATCAACGCACGCGGCAACGTCAAGGCTCCCAAGGTCATGCGCGAGCTGGGCATCACCAGCAATCCGGCGCGTGACATCGACAAGGTCAAAGGCAGCTCGGAAGCCAGCGAACGCGCCCTCTCCCTGGCCGAGTTTCGTGCCTACTGGAAGCGAATTCAGGCACTTGAAGAGCCGCACCGCAGCGTGGCTATGCTGCATGTTTTGACGGGCGGCCAGCGCATGCAGCAGCTCGCCCGCGTGACCCTGGCCGACATCGATCGCGACTCCATGCTCATGCGCATGGTGGACGGCAAGGGCAAGCGGGAGAGACCGAGGGTGTACTGGGTCCCCCTACTGCCCGAGGCTTTGCCGTGCATTGATCGTCTGACGCTTACCGGGCAGTACGTTTTCTCCAGCAATGGTGGCGTCAGTCCCATGGGTGAAAACTTCCTCAGCGCCATCGCCAAGGATGTGTGTTCCGCCATGACTGAGGCCAAGGAACTACAAGGCGAACCGTTCACCGGCAAGGTGGTCCGCGCCACCATCGAAACGCGCCTGATGAAAAAGCCTTACCGGGTGTCCAGTGATGTTCTCGCCCGCCTGCTTTCCCACGGTCTGGGTGGTGTACAGGCGAAATCTTATGCCCACGACCCGATGCATGAGGAAATGTTGGAGGCGCTGGAAAAACTGTGGCGCTTGCTAAACGAAGAAGCGGAACCATTGGCGGAAGTCATCCAGCTGTATGCGAGGGCTTAACCATGCGCACCTTGCTTGATACCGTACAACCCGCCCCGGTGGACCCCTTAGCGCAGTTGGAGGCAAAGCGGCGGCAGCTGTACGCGGATGTTGTCGATGCGGCGATAGCGGACGAAGCCTTGCGTCGGGACCTGCTCTCCAAGCTTGAGGCACTAGGGAAAGGCAAGCGCGGTCGGCTGCAATCGGCGGACCGGCTCGCCTTTGTCAGAGCGCATCATGAGGCTGGTTTCAGCAAAAAGGAAATCGTCAAAATCGTCGAGCGCTTGTATGACGTGTGCGAGCGGCAAGTCGAACGTGACCTCAAATCGCTGACTGCGAAGAAGCCGTAGCGACACAAATAGAGCTTTCTGTCGTGTATGCACCGAGTCGTAGGTGCATGGTTGTCTCCACATGGTTCTCAAAAACATTGGGAGACAAATATGGAACAGCTTCGCCAACTCTTTAGCGTAAATCGTGCCGCCGAGACCCTGGACCTTTCTCGCTCAAAGCTTTACGAGCTCATGAAGCACGGACAATTGCGTTTCGTGATGATCGGTGCCGACCGCCGTATCCCGGCTGACGAGATCGCGCGTATTGCCGCCGAAGGCGTGCCGGCCAGCAAGTCCGAACTGGTCTAGATAAGGGGGCGATATCATGGATATCGAAGAAAAACCCCCAACAGGGAGTGATTCTGGCGATGGTTATGAAGCAACATCCATGCAAGGTCACGATAGCGCCGAAACCGACAGCCCGCAAAGTCTGGCCGATCTGTATGAAGTGGCCGAACAACCGATCTTCGTGCCATACAAGTTAGTGCCCAAGAAAAACGGTAAGACGGACAAGGTGCCGAACAACGGCCAGCACAACCTGCGCTATACCGAGCCCAGCCATCGGATGCCCCTGGTTGACGCCTTGAAGCGCGTCAATGAGTGGCGCGGCCTTCACGGTATCGGACTGGTGTTCGAGGGCGGCATTATCCGCGACGGCTTTCAGCTAGTCGGTCTGGATTACGACGATGTTGACTTCGACCACTTTCATCTACCTGTGGCGTCGTATGCGGAGCGTTCGCCGTCGCTCAAGGGTATCCATCAGCTGGCCTGGGTGCCGACAGCTTGGGCCGCGCAGTACCGCTACACGGGGAATATCCAGATCGCCGACTGCCACCATGCGGAGGTCTATCTAGCGTCACGCTTCCTGACCACGAGCGGCGACCGGATCAACGATTTGCCCATCAAACGGCTGACCTCTGATGAACTGCTGATTTTGGAGTCATGGAAGCTCAACCCCTTTGAAAAAGCACCAGCGTTTGCTGCCGCCCCGGAGATTCCTGACGGTGGCTCACTTATCGACTTGACGCGCTTCGCCCTATCTCCGACTCAAAAACAACTGCTGGGCGGCGCCAAACGGCCAGAAATAGATCGCAGTACGGTTTCCCATGGTCTATGGATCAAGCTCTTCGATGAAGGCTGCAAGCGGGAAGACATTCTTTACACCACTATCAAGGCGCCCGCGCTTTGGCAGTACTGTTTAGATCATAGGAATGATGATCCTGGTAAAGCCCTGGAGTTTGCCAAGGAAGAAATCAACCGCGCCTACGGCATAAGCCAGTCCGGCATGAGGGCCAAGCTGGTGGGATTCAACCCTACCTGGAAGCCGGCCGAACCGAAAGAAATCATTACCTTTCCAGCTCCCTACCCTGGCCCGATGGCGGACGCGGTTGCTGCTGGCCTGGAAGCGGCGCACAAGCGCCAGCCGGAGCTAACCACCATGGGGGTGCTGTCGTCCATGGCGGCCTCATGCGGCAGTTTTTACAGGCAACAGAACGGTAGTCGGTTGAACCTATATTTCCTGGGAATCGCGAAGACCGGCACTGGTAAAGATGTGCCACTGAGACTCGCCAAACAGATCGGCCGCCTCGGTAATGCAAAGCTGATCGGCGCGCCGGGTTCCGGTCAGGGATTGGAAGATGCGCTGGTCAGCAATATCGCGACCTACTGCGCAGTAGATGAAATTGCGCACTTCTTTTCCGCGATGAACGATGCCAAAGCTTCTAATTACGAACGGGCCAACGGCCGCAAACTGCTGGAACTGTTCAGCGCATCCGGCGACGAATACGAAACCCGCGCCTTGGCCGGCAAGGAAGCACGCATCGTCCAGAACCCGGCGTTCAATTTGATCGGCTTCACCACACCGGAGAAGCTGGGGACCGCCTTTAATCCGGACGATTTCGCGGATGGACTGGCTGGGCGGATTTTGTTCGTATTTACCAACAACAACCCGCCTGCGCGGCGGGTACGCAAGCCTATAGAGTTACCCGTCTCGGTCAAGCGAACCGCAATGCAAGTCGAGAACGGATTGGTTTACCTGCAAAGCATGGGTGGGATCGTTATCAACATCTCCGACGACGCTGAAGGAATGCTCGACGTGCTGCTTGCGGAATTCGATCGGCGCGGCAGGGCTGTCGATTCGCCTTGGGAAAGCGCGTTGTGCGTCCGCAGTCTGGAAAAGGTAGAACGTATTGCCGGTGTCCTTGCCGTGTGGGACAACCCGGCCAAGCCGGTGATTAGCCTCGGGCATGTCGAATGGGCGGCGCAGTTCGTGCGCGCTTCCAATGCGGCCGTGCTGAGTTTCGTCGAAGAGTTCATGCACAGCGGTGACGAACAAAAGAATGCCGCCGCGCTGATGGGGATGCTTCTGGATGGGAAGACCAAACCGAAGCCAGATCGAAAAGGGGAAATCGCGGCCAGTGATGCGGGATGGGTGCCCCGGTCGGCCCTGATGCGTAGGTCGGATCTATGTAAAAAAGATTTCGACGCTGCGATTGCCTATCTGATGGCGCGCGATGAAATCGAGTCGGGCCTATTTGGCGACAAAAGGATGCAGGTTGTAGGGTTGAAGAGCGATGACTAGGGAGGCTTTCACCGGGAGTATGTTTGGCGTGTTCGGGTGTGTTCGAAGAACACCGAAACCCGCAACGCACAAGGGGCTCGAGGTGATTTTATGTATGTGTTCCTTCTCTATACCTCTCACCCTAGATTTACCCCCGGTGAAATTTACCTCTGACGTGTTTGTTCTATTTGTTTGTGTTATGCCGGGAACACCGGAACACAGGTCAAAAATACCCTTGCTGCCCCCGTGCAGCGCGGGTTACGGCGTTCGGGAAAACATACTTTGTTCGGAGGAGAACGCCACTTTAGGAGGTAAAAATGAAACCGAAGTTCTTGATACATCCATCGCATGCTCGGACGATCAGCAACCCGGTGGAAGTCGAACGGCTGCTTGCTCAGGGCTGGCTGATTGGCACGCCGAAACCGAAAACGGCGATGGCGAAGCGGATGCGTAGCCTCCGTCAGCAAAGGCGGCTCGCTGGGTGGCAGTCGCTCTACTTATGGTTGAGCCCCGAACAGGTGTCCGCAGTAGACGCTGCGAAACGCCAGGGTGAGACCTATGTGGCTTTACTGATTAGGCTTATAACTGAACGGAGTTTACTTGAGTGAAATCTGGGACAACTGGGACACAATTGGGAAATGCTCCAGATTGCCGTAGAGAAGGTCGAACGCCCTAAGGGCGGCAGTGCATCAGGATCGAAGCTACGGCGCTGGTGCAGAAATAGCTTTTCGGACCCTGCCAATCACCACCAGACATTTGATCCGTTTAAGACTGACATGAATGACTCGGTGTAGGAGTGTTTAGTACTTAGGGGTTACCCAAGGGCCACGGAAGGGGAAAAATAGAAACAACGGATTCAACATCACCGGGCCATCGGTACTGAAAAACTAAAGCATGGGATTTCTAATCCCTTAGTAATAACTGCTAAGCCAGCAAAATATGCGGCTTTACGGTGAGTTGCTCGGGAAGCAGCCATTTCCGTATCTACTCAGTGTCTGTTGACGGGCTTGAACCCTGAGAACTCCCGAAATCCGCCGCCTGATCGACCCAGATCGCCAGCACGCTTGTTCGAGACTGCCAAAGCCAACGGCTAAGAGCCCTATACGTAGCTGCGCCACGTACTTGAGCGGTTGACCATATCCACCTCCCCACAGGGCCGAGCTAGACAAAAAATCAACCACCAAACTCGACAATTAAAGGCTAGACCTATCCAGTGAACTACACACTGCGCATAGTTCTGCTTTTTTACACGAGAGTGGTTATACCTCCGGCCCTCTATAAATACATCCACTTGTACATGTCTCGTGAATACGTACTGCGGATAGCTCTGGAAGCAAAGGCTTTAGCTCCTGCCAAACCCAAACGGCTAAAACCTCGCTCGTCGGATTTTCCAGTCCGGGAATTTCATTAAGATAGTTGTGATCCAAGCGCTCATACAGAGGCGCGAATATCTCCTTTATCTCGGAAAAATCCCTGACCCAACCCGACGTTCTATCAACAGGGCCATCAATATAAATTGCAATACGAAAGGAATGACCATGCAGACGCCCACATTTGTGCCCTTCTGGAACATTGGGCAGTCGATGAGCGGCCTCAAAAACGAACTCTTTAAAAATCTCCACTGATTCCTCCCGTATCTCAAGCGACAAAAAACAAAACGGCTAGACTAAACCTTCCAAGACTCAAGATCGACGCATAACGTTTCAAACAAAAACTCTACAACTTTGGCTCGCCCCTCACCCAGCGCTGATGCAATGGTGATCACCGAAACCAAAATGGAGTTAACAGTGTGCAAATCGGTCACATCGCTCAGACAATTCAATATTTCTTCGAATTTCCCCAGCATAGCCGTCTGGGAAAAATTTAATGCCTGCACTACATGGGTAGATGGCGTCAGGTAGAGAATATTCGCACGCGTCCGCAAACCGTAGGCTTCAGTCAGCATGCCATACCCTTCCGAAGGGAAAGCTTCGTCCTGCCCTGCAAGTCTCCTCAATGCCTCCTGAAAAGCCATGGATAGGTGAAGAACGACTTCTGAGAACTCTTTTACACTGGCGTCACTGGCCAGGGCTGGAGACAGATCCGAGGAAACTAAAGTAGTCATAATGCGTCCTAAATATTAGTAATGAGCACCAGTTAGCTAGGTACGAGTTCCGAACTTCGAACCACCTTGGTCAAATGATCAGTCAAAAGATGAATATCACCATGTAAATTCTGAACGCCATTCCATGGCCGGTTGCCTGTTTTAAAGGACCACTCTCCCGAACCGAGCGTCCAAGCTGTATATCCTTGTAGCTTTCTAAGGCCTAACTTGAATACTGGGGCCAGTGGCGCTCCTGTAGCACACAACTGCTCCATGACGAACCCCATGGAAATAATCCCCGCGCTATGGACGAGACGAGAGCTTTTAGGTGTGTGACCATGCCAAGCATTTCCAAACACCTCCTGGACCGCCTGGAAAAACTCACTGATGGCCAAGAAACACCGATCCTCACCTCCCGACAACTCAATCACCTCCCGACAGTAACCGTCAGATAGGGAATTCATTACCAGTTTCTGGAGCGACGTATCACCGATGACCCCTGAGGGGTTGGTATGCTGCTTAATCTGTCCTTGCAAAGAAGATCGATCGTCATAATTCAGCATTTCCACGATGCGGGCTGCGCGGGCGCGGGAAGTCATTCTGAATGGAAGGCCGCTGACAGACGGGAGCAGTTCATATACCAGTGACTTCGGTAATGGACTGGTGTTGTTGACGAGAATGAATTGCCGGCGAAGCTCTTCCTGATTTTCACACACAAGCGCAGACACCAGCAGCTGGAACGAACTCCCCTCGAGCCCAGCTAACGCAGAGAGGCGCTGCTGACCATCCACAACGAACCCAGGAGCGCCGGATGAAATATCCACCTCAATTTCTGCATAGGCTCCATTTCCTTCCACCACCCGGACTCCACTGGTAAACGCTAACACCACAGCATTGGGCATTACCGCATCGGGACGGGAGAGGTAGTCGCGGATCTCTCGTATGTGCTTGGACACCTGTGGCCGCTGAAAGCCATGAAGGGCGCCACGATCATCACGCTTGACTCGGTCGATGCTAGCGATCGCCAAAATCTGCTCAACGGTAGCCGCAAACGATACCACTTGGTGGGTTGGGCTCTGTAACGCCTTGATTGCGCTGAACTTAAGCAATGAGTCTCTTCCTTCATCGAACGGCCCCCCCCAGAAAGAGGGGTAGCAGCAGTATTGAGGCTCTTATACCAACCCTTCCGCATAAAAACCAGCCTAAGCGCATTGGCCCATACAGTTATTAAATGGTAAATTGTCAGCCTCAGATAAATGCAACACCCGTCAAAACAGGCCTACAGTTTTCCCATGAGAACCGTCATCATCACCAACTGCACCAATCGAAAACGTCTCGACGGCCTGCCGCCGGTGGTGCTGAACGACGAGTGTTATTCATCGATTGCAGCCATGGCAAAGGCGTGGAAGGGGCAAATAGACGAACGTCCCACCACTCTGATGGCATCTTCACTTTACGTGGGCAGAAGCGTTTCTGACGCGAGGCGCGTAGCAACGAAGTTGGACGCGAAGCTAATGTTTGCGTCGACCGGCTTAGGGTTGATTGAAGGCGATCAGAGATGTCCACCGTACAACCTGACGGTGGCTCAGGATCCGAATTCTATCATCCCACGTCTCGAAAAGTTGGGTGTGTGTGCATCAGATTGGTGGGAAGCCGTGAATGTCACCCAATCAAAGGGAAGCGCCCTAGCGCACCTCGTCAGCCAACCCGACGTCGGCTTGGTGCTCATTGCCCTCTCTTCAAACTATGTCCAGTTGATAGGCGAAGACCTTGGAAAAATCAGGGACACGCAGATCGACAAGCTCAGAATATTCACTTCGCGCCCAGGCATCGAGATGCTTCCCAGCCATTTACGACGCATAGCGATGCCCTATGACGAACGCCTTGAAACCTCAACACTACCAGGCACTCGCAACGATTTCCCTCAGAGAGCCCTGCGTCATTTCATTGAGATTCTTGAACTATCGAGTGCTCCTGCTGAGATCGCTCGAAAGAGCGTCAGCGCGGCAATGGATCTTTTATCCCTAGCAAAAACGACCATCCGGCGGCGCGCATCGGACAGTGAAATTGCTTACATGCTTGAGTGTGTGTGGGCTGACTACCAAGGCAGTTCCACCCGATTGTTACGCTACTTAAGGGACGACGCCCTGGTGTCGTGCGAGCAATCGCGCTTTCGGAGGATCTGGCAGGACATCAAAGGTCAAGAAAGCATAGAGAGCAAAGCATGACGAGCGAAGATGCGATTGTGGTGCGTGCACTACGCACCACACAAGGTGACAACCTTGATGTGTATGCATTATTCATCAGGGGATCTGACCTGGTCCGAATTGCCGACATCAGCCGCCTGTCGCGCGAAGACAGCAGCCCCCTCAAGGGTTTTCAGCGCCCCGAGATTAAGAGTCATGTCAAAGGGATCACTGAGTACCTCAATCAGGGAAATGTACTTTTTCCCAATGCAATTATCTTAGCGCTGTCTCCTGACCTGCGTTTTGTTGCAGCACGCGGAAGCAAGCCGACAGGCGATGCGGGGCTTTCGCAAGCGGGTACGCTGACGATCCCTATCAGGGAGGAAGGAATGAGGTCTGCCTGGATCGTGGACGGGCAACAGCGCTCATTGGCGTTGGCGAAAGCGGCCAATTCGGATCTTCCTGTGCCAGTGATCGGTTTTGTATCCGACAGCCTGACCACCCAGCGCGAGCAATTTATTTTGGTCAACAAGGCCAAACCCTTGCCCACTCGACTGATCAACGAACTACTGCCGGAGACAGGCAGCATCCTTTTGCCCCGCGAACTGAGTGCTCGCAAGGCACCAGCTGAGTTGTGCGGGCTTCTTAGCCGCGATCCCAACTCCCCTTTCCACAAACTCATAAAGCGGTCGTCCGAGCAAAATAGCAAAGCAGTGATCACTGACACCGCTGTAATAACGATGATCCGTAATAGCATCAGTAATCCGTTGGGGGCGTTGGCTCCCTACACCTCCAGCACCGACGGTGCGGCGAACGTTGAGTCCATGTACAACCTACTGACGACCTTCTGGCGAGCAGTGCGTGATACGTTTCCAGAGGCGTGGGCACTTGAATCCAAGAGCAGCCGACTCATGCACTCAGCGGGGATCATCGCCATGGGAGTGCTTATGGATCGGATCTACGCCAAAATCGGTGGTCAGCGCGAAACCTACGAAGCCGTGCTACAAGAACTGTCCAGAGTGGCCCCTCACTGCGCATGGACAACAGGTCAATGGCCGATGATTAATGTCCAGTGGAATGAAATCCAAAGCACCCCTCAAGATATCAAGGCGCTGCAAGAAACCTTGATCCGCCTCTATATGACCAGCGCTCACCAATGAAATTTTTATACGCCGACACCCAAGACTACGTAGACCCGGACTACGATTTCATCAACGATCGAAATGCGCCGGGTCGGAAGAGATACTGGGATGACCAGTATGCGCACGAAATGATGACCCCCGTCCCTTATGATGGGCTCTTGGTCTCAATGAGCGCAGTGCGACCTGCAAATGGCGTCGCTAATTCAAAGGTTCGGTACTCGACTTCCGAGCAGCAGCGCTTCCTCAGAGAAGGCGCGCGCAAATTTCTACGACTCGATGGCATTCAGTTCAAAGATACGATGGTCCTAGGTGACTGCGGGGCTTTCGCCTATGTAGAGCACCCTACCCCTGCGTATAGCCCAAGCGAAGTAGTAGAGTTCTACTCAGATGCAGGATTCACCCACGGTTGCTCGCCGGACCACATCATCTTCAACTGCGACTCCAGCAATCCTCCAGCGCTGAGCCAGTCGGAAGATGTGCTGTTTCGGTACGAAGTCACGCTCAAAAATGCGCAAGAGTTTCTGCGTTTAGTGAAGGAGGCGGATTGGCCATTCGAACCTCTTGGAGCGGTACAGGGTTGGTCTCCTCAAAGCATGGCGAACGCTGCAAAGCAACTCGAAGACATGGGTTATCGCTACTTGGCGATCGGAGGTCTAGTACCTTTGAAAGTCGATCAAATCCATGAGGTTCTGAAAGAGCTTCGAGCGGTCCTTAAGCCCGAGACAAATATTCATCTGCTGGGGTTTGCTAAAGCCGAGAACATCCATGAATTCACTGGATATGGCATTACCAGTTTTGACTCAACCTCCCCTCTTATACGCGCATTTAAAGATGCGAAGTGTAATTACTACATGGGCAACAATACAAGCAAACTGGACTACTACACAGCTATCCGCATTCCTCAGGCGATTGAAAATCCACGCCTGATGCAAGGAATAAAAAAAGGCACTCTGAGCGCAGAAGAGTTACAAATCAAAGAAAAAGCGGCGTTGCTAGCGATCCGCGACTATGATAAAAACCTACTCGACTTTGATTCAACTTTATCCGTGCTAGTAGACTATCTCCGACTGACTCTTTCCGGCTCAATATCGTCATCATTAGAAATGGAAAAAGAAATCGCCAAGCACGTCCGACTAATCTCACCCACGCTGAGAGATAAACCGTGGCAAAAATGCCAATGTTCGATTTGTCAGTCCGCGGGTATCGAAACTATTATCTTTCGAGCGAGCAATCGAAACAAAAGACGCGGATTTCATAACTTAGGTGTGTACCACCGACACCTTCAGAAAACTCTGGAACTTTCGAAACAATGATCTATCGATTTAAGGGTGTGCGCGCCCAACAGGCCTCCGGGCATGATGTATTTTCGTTTGCGGCCACTCCAAATGAAATTTTAGATTTTTCTGAAATTGAGAGAGTCGGCCGCGATGAGGAAGGCCACCTCAAAGGCTTTCAGCGCCATCAAGTCGCGTCGCACATCAGAGATATACGTGACTATCTTCAGCGCGACGATGCATTGCTTCCTAACGCAATTATCTTGGCCTTTCTGGATGGGGTAACGATTAAAGACCTCGGCGAGGGTATTGTAGAAATCACTATTGATGCTACCGAGTCCAAACCAGGCTTTGTGGTCGATGGACAACAACGACTGAGCGCCCTTGCGACGATGGAAAAACCTGGATTCCAGGTATTTGTATCTGCATTGATTTGTAAAGACTACAACGAACTGCGACAGCAGTTTGTGCTCGTCAACAATACGCGACCGCTGCCAAAATCGCTGATCTATGAACTTTTACCGACTGTTGATGGCCTGCCAGAACGGTTCACAAGTCGTAAATTTGCTGCTCGCATAATTGATTTGTTGAATTTTCTGCCTAACTCCTCTCTATTTGGCGAGATCAAGCAACATACGAATCCCAAAGGAGTACTAAGCGACATGGCGATGCAGAAATTCGTGATGAACTCTGCAAATGATGGCGCGATCCGTAGCTTCATGAAGTTTGATGACTTTGAGGGACGCAGCATCGAACTTATCAACAACTTCTTCCATGCAGTGCGAGTAGTTTTCAAATCAGAATGGGAAGGACTAGCGCCCAGGAACTCACGTTTGAAGCATGGGGCGGGCTTGGTTTCTTTGAGCTTCGTTATGGAGTTGCTTTACTCCGATCAAGGCACAACCAGCAAGGATGGTTTTATCAGAGGTCTAAAACTTTTGAAACCTCATACGGCATGGACAAGTGGCGATTGGCACATTTCTGAAACCGACCGCCGCCCCTGGAATGGTATCCAGAACACGCCCACTGATATCGGATTGCTCACTAAGTATCTGACTGAAAAACTCAAGCAAGAACTGAAACGGCGCTAAAACAGACCCAGTTCCGAGGAGAGCAGTATGCACACCAAAGCCTTAGTTCTTTTGTCAGGCGGACAAGATTCAACCACCTGCCTTGCCTGGGCGCTGGAACGTTACGAGCACGTCGAGACCATTGGCTTTGATTATGGCCAGAGGCATCGAATCGAACTCGAATGTCGACTGAGTATCTTGCAGGAGGTACGTAACAGATTTCCGAACTGGGCCAAGCGACTCGGTGAGGATCACGTGCTTGACCTCAAATTACTCGGACAGATCAGCGATACGGCGATGACCGCTGAAAAAACCATAGAGTTTGAAAAGAATGGACTTCCCAATACGTTTGTACCCGGTAGGAATCTGCTGTTTTTGACGTTCGCAGCCACTATTGCCTACCGACGGGGCCTCACAGTGCTAGTCGGGGGAATGTGCGAAACCGACTACTCCGGCTACCCAGACTGCCGGGACAACACCCTTAAAGCCACCCAGGTGGCCTTGAGCCTCGGGATGGATGCTCCAGTGATCATTGAAACTCCCTTGATGTGGCTCAACAAAGCTCAGACCTGGCGTTTGGCCGAAGACCTAGGTAATCGAGATTTGGTCAGCCTGATTCAAGAAGAGTCCCACACCTGCTACCTCGGGACTCGACAGGATAAACATGAATGGGGCTACGGGTGTGGAACGTGCCCAGCTTGCGAACTGCGCAAAACTGGGTATGAGCAGTACATTCAAGAAAGAGATTAACGATGGTTCAGCGGTGGCGGATCAAAGCACTCGCCACCCAACTGAATCAGGTGAGTAAACCAAATGACTTACAGTATCAAAGAAATGTTTTACACCCTTCAGGGGGAAGGTAACCAAGCGGGTCGACCCGCGGTATTCTGCCGATTCTCTGGATGTAACCTGTGGTCGGGACGGGAGCAGGACAGGGCTAACGCCATCTGTACATTCTGCGACACCGACTTCGTCGGAACAGATGGTCAAGGTGGGGATAAATTCAAAAATGCTGAAGCTCTCGCTCATGCTATTGATTCGTTTTGGCCAATATCCCACCAAAATCATAAGTATGTGGTATTGACCGGTGGAGAACCTTTACTTCAGGTCGATGACGCATTGGTAGATGCTCTGCACAAGCTAAACTTCAGCATAGCTGTTGAAACCAACGGCACCGTCGCTCCCCCCTTGGGTATAGACTGGCTATGTGTTAGCCCAAAATCAAGCGTTCAATTAAAGATCACCCAAGGTGATGAACTGAAGCTTGTATTCCCGCAAAGTGACTCCATGCCATATTTGTATGAGCACCTAAATTTTAAACATTTCTACCTTCAACCAATGGATGGCCCACATGCAAAAAAAAACACTGAGGCCACTGTTGATTATTGCAAGAGCAACCCTAAGTGGCGACTTAGCTTGCAGCAACATAAAATATTGATGATTCAGTAGAAATTACTTAACTCAGCCTTACCGCAGGATACAACTGCTTTCCTCGCGGCTGAGTTGCTTGAGAACGACCTCATCCTATGTCGCAGAAAAAGTATCGCACGTCGTTAGAAAATATATAGTAGATCTCGTCCCTACCCTACCTCTTGCGGTCGCAGCGCAGGTCTGCAATGCTTGGGATACAAATCTCTATTATGAGTTTCGAATGGCCCTTTCGCTTAGCGCTTCTACGATTAAATCTTGGTTTCAGTACCGCTGCGAGCGCAAGACGCGCTACGAAATGATGGAATCCAATGAATTGGTCACTGCCGGCGTGGACAAGGTGCCCACGGATGTTGGCGCATGGGCCAGCCTAGGGAACGAGTTTGAAACTGCCATCGTACAAAAACTTATCGCCACGGGACAAGCCTTGCCCCTTGCCCCTGGCGAAGACAAACTGAGCCAAGCACGTACAGAAGCTTTTTTACGAGGCAGCCTCCCGCATAATTATGCCCCACAGGCAACTCTAGACGCCCACCGTACTGCGAGTACCGCGCTGACCCTCCCAGACGGGATATCTCTTCGTCGCTCGTTTCCTGATCTCATACGAGTCGATCGTAGCGTAGAGCCGCCTGTATTCAGTATTATCGACATCAAAGGCACTCAGTCCGCTCGTGCGTTTCACAAAGCTCAAGTGGCTTTTTACGCCGAGTTGCTTGAAAAGCTTCTGGTAGATTTGCGAGTGCCAGGAGTTATTTCCTCTCAAGGAGAAATCTGGTGCATCAAGGAAGGAACCCTTGCAGACGAAGGCATACATCGGCCTGAGGTTTTTGACCTACAACCCTACCGCCGACTCGTGAAAGACTTTTTTAGTCGTGAACTGCTAACAATCAGCAAAAAAGAAGTATCACGTTATCGCGATGACACTTTTTTCCACATCTACTACAAATGCGAACAGTGCCAATACCTGCCGCACTGCATTAAAAACATCAATAAAGCCGATGCCGCGGATAGAGATATCTCAGCTGTTCCTGGACTTACCCACGAAGGCAAAAAAACGTTACTGCGTAGAGGAATAAGCAATTTAGGTGCCCTCACTGAAGCCCATCTTAATGCCCAAAGCCCTAACCTAAATTGGTCACTACAGCGAAGGGCTGAAGTATTGATCGCCCGTGCAAAGGCTCAGACTCAAGGAAGGCTTCAACGCATTCCGGACCTAGCGACATATTTAATGCCTCCGCGCGTGGACGCGGCACTCTACATTGTTGCGGACTATGACCCGGTAGAAGACAATTTAGTCACCCTCGGATACCGATTCAAGAGCGCGACTAAGAGTCACTCGATAGTGCGCGTACTGAAGGAAGGTGACAAATCAGCAGAAGCAAATGCAATTTCTGATGTTATGGGCAGTCTCATTGAAGACCTCACCGCGATTGATGCACATAATCAACAACACGTTGGAGATCTAAATGCGGAATTGCACGCACATATATTTCTGTTTGAACCGACAGAAGCTCAGTACTTGCAGAACGCCATCGGTAGACATTTAGACGACCCAAGGATTAGAACCGGACTACTGCATGCGGTGAGGCTCTTTCCGCCTGAAGATTTGGTACCAGAACCGGAACTGCGCGGTATACACCACCTTCCTGCGACAGCGCTCAGAAGCGTGTTCGAACAATTGTTTGCATTGCCTGTACGAGTATCCTATGACCTTCGCCAAGTCAGCGAGGCGATCGCCGTCTGCGACGCGAATTTCTGCAACGTTTATAGGCCGCACGGACCGTTCCGGCGCGAGTTTTCATCGCTCTTAGCCATGGATGTAATTCGAGCTCTTCGTAACTCAGAAGATCGAGGAAATCTTGAAGCGATTAAAGCAGATGTCGAGGCTCGGCTTGAGACGACAGCGTCACTAGTTGAATGGTTACTTGAGGAAAACCTTAACTCCGCAAAACGTTTTTTGAGACTTAACAAAAGGCCATTTCGCTTCCAAGCTATGCTCGACCCACTAAACGCGAAGGACTTGGACATATTGCAGGCATACGAGTTGCTAGAGACGCGCTCCTCGATGCTAGCTACGCTGGTTCGGCTTACTCAGGCGTTCCCGCAACGACGCGCAAGCGGACAGTGCATGGCAGAACTCAAACTTTTGAAAAGTGGCAATACTAACGGAAAACTATGGTTACTCTTCAAAATACCTCTGGAAAGCCAAGATAGCGATATATCCTCTGATGATTTCGCTCTAATTTTGACGAACGATGATCCTGATATTCGCCTCAACCCATATCGCTGGGGCGAATGCCGAGTATCGATCGCTCCTAGGCAAGATAAACACCAATTCGACAGTATCCTCGTGACCATTCACAAGCCACAAGAAAAACCGCTATTTCAGCAGTGGCTACGCGAAATCGAGGGCCCAGGCTGGTTCCTTGATCGGGTTTACGAAGACTTCACCAGCTACCGCGCTCAAGAATTTCTAGCCTACCTTGACGCTAAATAGAGTCCCGCCCGTGCAAACCAAGGATGACATCAAGCTTTTCCTTCGCAACCCCCAAGAATTTGCGTCCACGCTGCTCCCGAACGATGCCGAACTGTGGATGCAAGGCCTGACCGAGGTGGTGGAACCAGCAATTAAAGCTCGAGAACAAGATAAGCCACTACGGCAAGCGCAGCGCGATGCCTGGTTGGGGCTTTCTAATCAACGGGTAGGACTCATTCTTGGACCGCCTGGAACCGGTAAGACTCATGCTCTCTCATGGATGGCAACTGGATATCTAGAAGCTTGCCGACGCAGTGATACGCCCTGCCGGGTTTTAGTGACAGCATTCACCCGTAACGCTATTTCCAATCTCATGGAAGGCCTCACGAAGCGCCTATCTAAGCACCTTCCAGTACCAGTACCAATGTACTACCTAGGGAAACCTGCCGGCCCACTGCCTGAGGGAGTTGAACAACTACCTGCCATCAGTGATGGCTCAATTGACGAGATCTGGAATAAGCTTTCCGAACCACATGCGATCTTAGGCTGCACGGTCTGGCAACTGAATCGGCTTATCACAAAAGCTCCGAAGCCACCAAGCGATGGCCATACAGTTGCGCTATTTCGGCTCGTCTGCATGGATGAGGCCTCCCAGATGTTGGTATCGCAGGGGCTTATGGCGCTTGCGGCGCTGGCACCAGGCGGGCGCGTATTAATTGCGGGCGATGATCGCCAACTGCCGCCGATTCGTGAGGAACACAAGCACCATACCTCCGGCCCTCGGCTAGGCGGATCGCTGTATTCCTTTTTGCGCTCATGCAATACCAGCGAATTCTCGCTAGACGAGACATTTCGTCTCAACGGACCTCTAACCCGATATCCCCAGCGCAAGTTTTACGAAGGTAAATATTTTAGTGCTGCGCCTGTTTACGAACGTCGTTTAAACCTACGATCGAACTGGCGCGAGGGACTACAGGAATGGGAACAGCGTGTTCTCGACCCCGAACACCCATTGTGCGTCCTATTGCACGACGGCCCTTCTGCCGCTACTAGCAATGAATTCGAAGCAAAGCTTACCGCTCATCTTACGAGGCTTCTTCGAACCCGACTTGAACCAGGAGACTCAGACGACTCTGAGCAAGCTTTTTGGGCCGAGCGCCTTGCAGTAGTAAGCCCTCACCGAGCGCAGAATGCCCTTATTCGCAAACTTCTTGGTGATAGCCGGGGCAGCAAGGTTGTGGTCGAGACAGTTGATCGAATTCAAGGCAAAGAACGCGATGCAATTATTGCGAGTTACACAGTTGCAGACTCAGAGTTTGCGTTGGCTGAAGCAGATTTCATCTTCAGTCCACTTCGGCTGAACGTCACTATCACTCGGGCACGCTCAAAGTTCATACTGCTCGTGTCGCGTAATTTGCTGGATGCCGTTCCGTCCGAACAGGACCAACTCGACTCGGCTCAAATTCTCCGAGAGTTTGTATTCGAAGCCCGAGACGCAGGACAGATCGGACTCCCACTACCCAATGGGACGCCTGTTCAAGTCAACATTCGACTGGGCAGTTTCGATGAGTCCAGCGAATTACCGCAGATCAGCACACTACCAAATCCTTTGGTTGTCGACCTTCCACCGATGAGCGCTTGGCTCCAAAGCATGCTGGCGACGATTCGTAGTCAAGCCATGTTGGACAATAAGGGTGTAGCACGCGACTATCTTTTGGCAAAAGCGTTAGCTAGGCAAACAAAGGAAATTTTGTCAGATCTGATTACACTTCACAGACATGGAGTTATTAGCCTAATTCCTGTTCAGACCCAACACGGCGAGTACTTTCGTATTTATCCACTGGAACCTGCGCGCCGACTCTATAATATCGCCAAAGATACGCTTCTGGCTCACTTGGAAGAAGTGATTCAGCAGACTCGCAATGGTCGATTTCCCCCGCTCTACTACCTAGTGAGAGACCGCTTTGACTGCTTAAGCCCAGACGGTAGCGATTTGTTACATCCGATCTGTGCAGACTTGGCAGCGCAGGGCCTAGTCTGCTTCTCCCAGGATAAGTACCAGCGTCTCGCTGTGGATTTGAGTGGAAACAATCCGGAATCAAAAGAAAGAGACATTCCACCAACCCCTCTTGATGAAAAGTTGTCGGACGTTGACTTTAGCGTTCTGAATCGCCTTGAGGATTTGGAGGCCCGCCGAATAAATTTCGGAGTCTTCGAGGGCTGGCACAATATAGGAGGACTGGCAGAGAGTCTTGTCTTAAGCAAATCAGTAGTAGCAGGAGCAGTGCGCCGCTTAGAACTACATGGCCATTTGCTGCATACCGAAGATGGGCGACTGCGCAGCCGTATGGCCGAACTTGCACGCGAAGTACGCTATGTTAAGCAGCGCTTCACTCCCGAAGACTCTGACCGACGACCTTTTCTCGTTCGAGGACTTAAGGTTGAGATACGCAATCGCGACAAGCCGAAACCTACTCACCTCTTAAGCACTGTTGTTGCTCAACTCAAAATTTTGGTGCCTAAAGAACCACTGTTTTCAGTTGCGGTTGACGCTTTATCGGCCGCACTATGTCGCGATTGGAAGGTCGAAGACCCCACGTTACGAGGCTTTCAAGCACGTTCTTTACTTACATTAGTACCCGCTTGGATGCAAACAGACAAAGCCTGTGATCGGTTTGTCATAACTGCAGACACAGGAGCAGGCAAGACCGAAGCTGCCTGTCTACCGCTTATCATCGGCGCTTTATATGATCGGCTACGACACATCCATGGCACCCGAGCCATTCTCGTCTATCCCCGTGTGCGTTTGGCGGCGAATCAGGCCCAACGCCTAACCCGCTACTTAGCTGAACTCGCCGTAGATCCTTCGGTGCCCTTGCTAACAATTGGACTTCAGAACGGTGACGTGCCTAGAAGCTTCTCCCACAAAGTAAATGAGGAAGTATGGAAGCCCGGCGTAGGTGCGCCTGGATGTTATGAATTTCCCTTCTTCCATTGTCCAAAATGCGACTCTCTCCTGCATTTAAATCCAGGAGCAGGCATCAAGGGTGCCGACCGCCTCGCGTGTATCGGAGCTAAATGCGACTGGGGGTACAGTGGATGGATCGGAAGCAAGCAAGGCCTAATAGAAACTCCACCAGCATTGTTTTTACCGACAACTGAGTCTCTACACCAGTGGTTAGGAGATCCCAGGTACGGATCTCTCTTCGGGGATCACCCAGAGCATGCACCTCCGAGAGCGCTACTGGCTGATGAAATTCACCTCTACTCGCATATTCACGGTGCACAAATCGGATATGCATTACGACGACTACTGGCGCGAGCCGAGGCTAACGGCGGAAAATGTCTCGCCATCGGGATGAGCGCCACACTCGGCGAACCAACCGAAGTGTGGCGTACTCTGGCAGGAGGTAACGCCGTCACGGCAATCCAAGTTGACGATCACGAGCGCGAACTCAGTATCGAGGGCCGCGAGTACTTCTACTTCATTCAACCAGAAGTTGAGTCGCGAGGTAAGGACATCGCGGGCGCCTCCTCTACCATTCAAAGTCTGATGGTACTGGCTCATGGCATGCGACGGCGTACGGGTTCAGAAGGTGGTTTCCGCAGTATTGTCTTTCTGGACTCGGTCGATAAAGTCAAGCGTCTGCACCACGACTATCAGGATGCCGAAGAGAACAATAATCTAGCGCGACTCCGCACCTATTCTTTCCCAGACTCCGCCACTGGAGGCCTGCGTCAGCATTGCTGTAAACAGCCCATTGGCTGCGATTGCTTTACGAAGGGTGAATGCTGGTTCTTCGCCGCCAACGACAATCGGCAATGGACGGCAAACGGACTTTATAAGCCGAACTCCCCCCTAAAGGTTACTAATAGCCCGGTATGGTCTGGTGCAGGTGCTCGTGCCGAGGAAATGATAAAAGACAGTGATATCGTCTTTGCTACATCGTCCTTGGAGGTCGGTTATGACGACCCAGATATGACCCTCGTTTACCAACATTATGCCCCGGTCAATCTCGCAAGCTTCATTCAGCGGAAAGGTCGTGGAGGACGCGGGGCAGACGACAGGCCCTTAACCGGAATTACATTGTCGCCCTACTCAGCCCGCGACAGTTGGTATTTTAGAAAGCCTCAAACCCTCCTCGATAGTAAGCACTTTGAAGTACCACTGAACATGACCAACCACGCGGTCGTACGTGGTCAAGCCATCACTCTGGTATTAGATGTAATCGCCCGTCACGAGGCAAAAAAGCGATCGTCGGGAATCGTCGGATCGGGTTGCCTACACCCGAGTGTAGCAACCAACGCGGATAGAGCTTTGAAACAAATATTCGGGGACAGTGTCTATTCCATTCTCGATACCGCTTGCATAGATACCTTCTGGCGGACAGTCCAACTGGCGGCAGAACACCCGCTCCAATCTGCAGAGAATGCCAACCAGAGGCGTGCCTGGACGCCTTGGGTACCCAAAACTCTATTTGAGACCGTGAACCTCCCAGAACTTACAGTGTATTTTGAGCGGGAGCAAAAAGACGCATGCGTGAATGAGGATATTTCCCTGGCGCTCAACAATATTGCTCCGGGCAACATGACGCACCGCTATGGAAGTAGGGAACTTCACTGGCGAGCCCCTTCCGCTGGACGTCAGCCCTGGCTAGATGCACAGGAAATGGCCGATGCCAATCAACTCGACTTTGGCGGTGCGGATGCCCTATTGCAGTTGCTTCCAGCAGAGGCACGTAAAGAAATCGGCAAAAGCAGCAGCCTGCATCCAGTTGTATTCTGCCCAAGGCACATAAAAACTGAAGTTGGCGGTAAGTTGCAAGGTCAATGGGTCTCTCGATGGCAGGCAAATAAAGACTACACAGAGCTCTTTCAAATTCCTGCCGGCACCCAAACATTGGATGAAGCGCTTAAAGTTCATCACAAGAGCAGCGGCCAGTTACGAGGTTTTCCAGTTATCCAAGCCGACGCCTCGTCTGCGCACAGCAATGACCCAGGTGTGCTATCTGGGATAATCGAACGGTTGGACATCCATACAGGCGGCACACTTACACACGTTGAGAGCGGACTACAACTGGCCCGTGTATATTGGGGTGCTGATAGCGAAGTTCGATTCTGTGATGCACGTGTAGATTCACTTCAGATCAGCCAATTGTTCACCCACCCAAAGACTCTCGAAGCGGTGCTCTTCGGTTATCGAGTAACTACTGAAGGTGTCCGATTCCACATCGATAGTGCAGCCCTTTCTCGATTTGTCGATCATGAGATCGCGGCAATGAGCCCCGATAGTGAAGAGGGCAAATGGTACCGCCTACAAATGCTGCGATACATCGTTCAGCGGCGTGCACGCAGCGTCGACATGAATAGCTATCAGGCCCAGCGAGCCGCCGAAATTATTGCGGCAGCAGCAGGTAACCCAACTCTGCGCAAGAAACTCCTACAACTGACTAAACTATGGGACAGGCGACGTGTCCGCGAGTTGTTCTTGCAGACCTATCAGGAGGTACTTCATCAGTACCCCTTGCTGTCCGAGCGCCGCACCGAACAGGTCGCGGAGGCTGCGGGTTCACAAGCCTTCCAAGATTTGCTGAGGGAAGTGTTCACCAACCTGGAGAACCCAGAACACTTTAAAATGTATCTGCGCAGCCTTGTGTTGCATAGTCTAGCGATTCGCCTTAAGCACGCTTTTGTTCTGCACGGGCGAGGGGACGAACGCCGTGTAGTCTGTCACGCTAAACTACCAATCCAGTTTGGCATGGCAGCAGACGATATCGTAACGATCGCCGAGAATGGTGAGTATGGAGATGGAACTACACGCACATTCGTGGGACGGTTGGATGATGCCCTCAAGGATCTTGCTGATGGTTTCCTCACTGAATGTCCTAATGCAGCCGAAGATGCGCTACTAGCACGGGCATGGCAAATGAAGGAGAACCACCCTCAATGGAGACTCCTGAGCCCTCGGGATGCCACAACCCTCGATAGTCTTAGGAGAGATCTTCGGCTAGCCGAAAGCGACGAAGTCCCATTCCATACTTTGCTACGTGTGTTGTACGGCGTTGAGTCAATCGGCGACTATGAGTTCGCCTATTACGATCTATGGAGTGAGGCTCGACATATTGAAGATGCGTTGCGAGAACAAATGGGGCGCCAACCCTCGACCTGGGAGTTAGTAAGTGCAGTTGTCCGACGTGCTCGGGAAGGATCTGGAGCAGCCCCCACTACGCACGCTCTGCTGCATTGCTATGCCAGCATTGAGGACGCGAACCAGGAAGACAGTTTGTCAGCAGAAGCACGTCTCGCCGATCAGATTTATCGAATAAGTGGCCACCTGTGCGTCGATGGGTGCCAGGCATGCTTGCATACCGGCAGCGATATTATGCCCGCCAGTATAGTCGAGGCCGCTGTTAGTCGCCGACTGCTAAAGAAATTCGTAGACGCGAACCTACGCCAGTAGGCAGAGATGAAACCGAGGCATTGCCGCCTACGCGCTTAGGGAAATAGTTAGCAATCCGACCGCGTGATGTTGTTCAAGCCAGGGCAAAACGCTACCGTTAATACGTGACAAGGGTAGCGCGCCCTGGCTGATGTCTTGCAAGAACGCTAACACGGCTTCATCGGCACCAAAACTATCGAGTTCATCCCGCATAACTTGGCGCTCAGACCGTAAGCGTTCGACCTCGACGACAACCTGAACTGTCGAACGTTTGCTTACCTCTTTTGCTTGACGTCCTAACATCTCCATGCGTTTTCCCAACTCTCTTGTCTCATCTACCTTGCTGAGGACAGCGCCAAGCGCCCCTATACTGGCGAACTCGCGCTGGATCATCCTTTCAAACGCTTGGTTCACTGCTCTTTTGAGAGCACCGATCTCTCGCTCAAGGTTCGATACGTGGTGGTGAACGTCAAGATAATCTTCACGACTATCGACGCCTGCCAATCGACTACCAAGCTGCTGAATGCACTTTAACTCCGTCCGCACTTCCTCAGGGAGATCTAGATACTTCGTGCACATGGCGAAGTAGACCTCAACTTCTCGAAGTAACTCAACTAGAGACTCGCTTTGTACTACTTGCTCATATGCTTTAACTAATGCATTTCCAAAAAAGGTTCGCTCCTTTGCCGCCGGAATATCCTTCAGCAACACCTCCAGTTCCTCCAAAGGTGCGAGTTCGACATCTGTTGCGTTTTCGAGCACTAAATTCATGACATTTTCTCCAAGTCCGTAAGCATCTCTGCAGCAGAGTCCTGCACCTGCAGGCCAAATCGGCGCACCCGCGTAGAATCTCCGCTGCTAGCTCCAGAAGTGCCAATAAACTCAAGGGCGTAGTCATAACTCCGCTTAATTGCGTTTTCTCCAAGTGTTAGCAGATCTCGAGCCTGCCGCATGTCGCCTGCTGGTGCTTCAATGCATTTCGCAAGTTTGTCAGCTAACCCTAGTTCCGGCTCGCTGCAATTATCCTCAAGAGAATCCAGCAGAAAGGCTTCTACTCGTCCAGCTGGAGAGCTTTCATTATCATCGAAAAAGCTATCGCTCTTGGCCTTAGTGTAGGCCCCCTTCCAGTCCTTGATTGCATCGGGCGCAGCCTGTGGCAACTGCTTACTAACTTCCACAAGTGCATGGTCGATCCTTTCGACGTGATCGCTCAGACTGCGACCGCGCATCATTGCGAACAGCGCCTGACCACGGTTCTTTAGCCGTTCGCCTTCGTACCGAGGGAGATCCTTTAGACGCTCATCAATCTCCTTGACCAAATCAATAATTTGTGCCATTGCATCTAGCCCTGGGCCCACTTCCCGAGGCGTGGGAGAAAGCCGCAAGCTCTCCTGCATCTGCAGAAGAGCACGAACCACCGCGCCAGCATCAGCCACGCCATAACCCCTCCCTTCTCCCTGACGCAACGAGAGCGAAGACCGCAGATTCTCGCGCAGATGCTTGTGATTTTTATCGGTTTTGGTAAGAACCTCGTTCCAGGAATTAACACGGTCCGTCGGGTTGGTAGTCGGACGGCCTTCATCGCTAAGCAAGCGAACAAATTGTTCAGCTAGCGGTTGATCTGGCTTGACGTCGCCACGGAGCCACGCCCTCGCCAGGAGTACTTGGGCGATATTGCCAGCCACCTGCCAAGGCTCCCCACCATCTAAAGCCAGTAAGCGACGCTCTAGATGTGCTTGAGCAAGTTCGGCCACCCGCCGAAGCATCCGAGAATGAAGGCGGCGATAGGCCTCCTCCACATCGGCTTGCAACTCGGAGCCCGACAATAAGGTGACATGCGCCTCAAGCCCCAGAATGAACCATTTCTCTTTGGGTACCACAAAGTTACGAACGTCACTTTTGCGCTCGCCCTCGAACTTAATATTGTTCTCAGTGAAAACGCGATCAAACAGCCAATCGGAGACGTCGAAACGATGGCGAGGCAGTCCTCTGACCAAGCTGCTGAGCAAACCTTCCCAATCATTCAGACTTCCCAATCGCCCGCCAGACCGCCACTCTGTGAGTTCTTGTACCATCTGCTGCCCTTTGTTCCGAATGGAAGCAGTCTTTGCCCCTTTTGAACGATGTGTAACAGGTTGAGCCGTCCGGGGCGTGCTCGATGAGGGGGTTCGGCGCAAGGCAGGGGGATCAAAGGACTGCCCCAACTCTTCTGTTGTATCGGTCCTTCCAACTTCACTAGCCACCTGGGTCCTGACAGAAATCGTCCCGCTCGCTGCAGGCATGGCAGTCGCTTCCCCTGGCCAAGGAAGTCCAAAACTTTCAAAGATGGGCGCTGGGATTGCTGCAAACGCTAAGCCTTCATTCCACAGAGTTGTACCTTGCGCACCTGGCGCCCCCCAGAGCGTGACAAGCCGCCGTAAGCGCTCTGCGATTTCCGGTTCATTGCTAGCCGCATACGATAGTTGGTCCTCAAGCCTTGCATTGACTCGCGTAGCTTCCTGGGGGAGCCAATCGCTACTTTCCACCTCAGATGGAGGAAATATTCGATCATCGAGGGTGGAAGGCGTGAGCAGGACGGGGCCTAGAACGCCTTGGATCATCCCACGCGGAGTCTTGAGCGTCATGCGACCCGACGGATCCGAAAGAGCCTCATACATCGTCGTAAGAGCTTGCGAAGTTAACGGATAAAGACCGACCCCTTCACTTGCCCCAAAGGCTTGATGACAACCAAGCCTAACTAGGCACTGATCACATCGATTGGGGATTTGGTCTTGCCTCGCGCCATTATGCCGCCACTCATCCAGAGCGGTGAGGCCCACCCGTATAGCCCGCAGATAGTTCGCGGCGAAGTGCTCCCGACTCTCGGACGTTAGCAATTGGCTGGTCTCAAGAAACTGCCCTCTATCGCCCTCCCGACCGAGTGTCACACGGTGGGTGATCCTGCCAAGATAGTTGCCTCGCAGGGAATTCATATAATTCGGTGTCAAGCCCACTACAGAGATTAAATCGCACAGATCATCACTCTGTCTTGTGGTGCTGTCGGTCACGAGGACGTCGATCAATTGGCTGTCAAGACCCTCCCAAGCAGTGATGTCTTCCAGTAGCAGTACTAGGCGTCGCTCTTCGCTCTTCAGTCGACGACGCAGCGTTAGAAATATCTCCTTGAGCCCGTCCATAGAGATGCCCAATACATTCTGCACGCCATAGTCGCGACGCCGGTTCAGCGCCTCCATGAGTAGGCAGGAATAAGGAACATCATTCTTCAGATCAGCCAGCACCTGATCCGGAGTGTCATTAGCTTCAAGTTGCGCCAATATCGCTCGACTTTCGTGGCGTAGCTTTCTGAGAAACATTAGTGCCCTTGGCGGACAGTCCCGAACCGCAGGCTCAAGCTGACCTAGTTCGGCAATGTCGTACAAGTTAAATCGCGCTACTGCCTGGTCCCGTTGCCCCCCCATACCAGCCATGATTTTAAGCACGCGCTCGGGTCCTTTCCAGCGCTCTTGCACGACAGCCGAATCCAGCAATCGTGCCAGATTATGTTTTCCGCACTCCTTAGCATCATCTAGCGGTTGTTCAAAATGTGCTTCAGCCATGCTAGCGGCAAGTGTGCGCTGAAACACATGAACGCGCCCCTCAAAGCTAGCTTCTAGCCGCTGCCCTAATTGATCAAAGAGGTTGCCATACTCGCCCCCAAGTGCATTTTTTAACTCTCGCAAGGCCCCCGGCAAGCTACCGTCGGCGCGCTGGATAAGCAGCACCATATCCTTCTTTGGCCACTTGACCTTCATCCAACGAATCAGATGCGACTTGCCAGAACCCGGTTCGCCCTCCACTACACAGAAGACGTGACGATTTTCTGGACGCGCTAGTGCCTGCAGAACGCCTTCATCAGTCCCTTCGTCTACATCACTGGCGCGCGCGCCACCGATCGCAAGATTAGTAATGGACTGGTGTACCGCTAAAAAGGCACCTTCGCGGTTAGCTAAAGCTTCCGTCTGGAGAATTTCACGCGCCGCCTGTGCACTCCAACATGCTTTGTAAGGAAGCTCAGGCATGATTATCGGCTCCCAGTGTAAATCTTATGCTAGTAACGGCCCGAACTGGGTGGGCTTCGCCCACTAGCTCATACATACCGGCCGTATCCCCAACCGCAATTAACTCAATGCGGCCATCGTCATGCAGATCCCTTAGCGCATTACTCAACACTCGGGAAAGCCTCCGGCCCATGGGACGCAACCCCTCCCGCTGGGCAAGGTCGATGAACAATGCTCCCCCGTCGATGTAGGGCATTCGTTGTCCGAGGCTGACGAGAAAATCTGCGAAAACATGTTCGGTAACCGGTGAAAGCGTGTCGACCAATACAGAAAGCTCTCTTTCTAGACGCTCAGTAATTGTTGGGTATAGCGCCCCACGTGCCTGTTGTGGCATAGCGAGCCCCATAAAAGTTACCCACCGAACCCAAGGTGTCAGCTTTGTACTATTAAACCGGCGCTCCTCCTCCGAGTCTGCTCGCAGCGCCTGGGCAAGGACCGTATCGGCCAATTCAGTGTTGTTTCGCTCACGAATCCAATGGGTCCCACCGTACTTTTCAGTAAGAATGACGATGGCGGCATATGCCTCGAGCACCACGTAGTCGGCATGGCCAGAAGGCAACTGGCAGAGTGTTTGATGTACCGCATCTGCAAAGCCGCCGAAACGAAGAGGTACGTTCTCTAAGAGTAAGCGGTAGCCACCATCGGTGGCAGCAATTAACCCTACACTAACAGCCGCGCCGACTGTCTGGCTTAAAGCGGTAGCGTCCGGACCCGGTGCGACAGAGGATTCAGCCGTAAATTGCGGATTCATCCACTGCGGCACTTCATCGCGCTTCATCCATCCACCGTTAGCGTCAAGCAAACGAAGAAGAGACCAAATGCGCTCGGCGGAACCCTGAATGTCTGACAACAAACTCATAAAAATAACCTCACAAGACTAGTCTCCTCGCCATTGACTCAAGCGCTCGCTCCCGAATCGGTGCGACAACAGATGCAACCTGCGCCATTGGTCGCCCCTCAACTTGCAGATCAGATGATACGACCAGGACAAAACACTGTTCGCGCGCCACGTCTTCCAATGACTCAAGTCGCTGCAAAAGCTGGCGAGGATTTTTGTAGTCAACAGAAACAAGTACTGCAGTAGGCAAATTGGCAATCGCGGCATCCGCACGTTCAAGCGTCTCAAAATCATGCACAAAACCAAATTGGCAAGGTGAGTCCTTCAGCAATAATGAAAGCCGCTCCGCAACCCCGGACGGCGCAACAAACTGCTCAATGCCTGCTGCAGCCAGGCGGATTACGAGATCCCTCAACCCCTCTCCGAAATGCTCATCCAGAGGATGCACAACGCTTACGCCTGCGACGAAAGCATGAGGTTTGAAAAAGCACGGCTCCGACCAACGAGCCTTCAAGCCATGGAACGTGACTTCCTGCGGGGGAGTAAACTCGTTGCGCCGGCAAAATTCGCACCGTCCGCAGGGATCGACGATATTCGAGCCCGCCTCGACTAAATCAAACGTTCCAGTAAGTATGCAATTTGGTTCGCTTCCATCTATTAAGCAACGAAAGTGTTCAAGGTCTTCACGAGATGCTTGCTGCTCCGCGTCGCGAAGCGCTATCACTGGCACCCAGCGCAGGTCCGTGGCTAATGGCGACTCCAAAAGCCAATTTGCTAGGAGGGTAATCCGCCATACAGGCATCTCAGCGCTATCTTCCACCACATCCACTTGCAATAGCCCGCTACGCTGCAGCAGGTTGAGCAAACTCATGTTCCAAAGCCGGTGGTAATCCCCCTTAATGTCGCCCGCTTTATTCCGGCCGGCGTCCAGGACCAAGGCAAACCTTGGCTCCCCAGTTTTTTCGTCTGGACTGGAAGTCTGTGCATTAGCTAGTAATGTTTGCCACCGTGATGCCAATAGCTCAGGTGTCAACCAACCGGAGACAGCCTGCCGCCGCGCCAATTTCCAGTCATCATCACTGCCGGCGCTACCAACCCACAGGATAACGGCTAGTCCCTGATGTCCGTCGCGGGAAGCGCGACCAATCTCCTGATAGTAACGTGCCGGGCTTTCAGGCACGCAAGCATGGACCACCGCTCGGACATCGCGCTTATCTATGCCCATACCAAAGGCCGACGTCGCCACCACCAGATCGAGTCGGTCGGCCAACCAATCGTCAACAACCCGCTTACGCTCTCCCTCGCTGCCCATTTCACCGGTATATACCGCCAGGCGCTTGTAACCCCTTTTTGCTAACGTATCTCCAAGTTCGAGTGCATCGGTCACCAAGGTCGTGTAAACCAGGGCCGGACGCGGGAGGCGATCCACCAACTCGATTACCCGTCGCATCCGCTCCTGCGCATTTGGACAACGGTAGGTGACAAGATCGAGTTCATAACGTGGCACGCGGGCGTCAATAGCGAGGAAACGTCCAGAAACTTCATAGGCACGAATGATCTCGTTTCTCGCTGCATCGCCAATGGTGGCAGAAAGCAAAATCGTTCTAATCTCAGGACTAGTCTTCCGGAGCATATGAACTAATCCGGGTAAGCGCTGAAAGTCAGGCCGAAAACTTCGCCCCCAACTCTCGATAATATGGGCCTCATCGATAAACACACCCATCAAGCGAGCATTTAGACCAAGAGGCTTGTCGGTCGAATGGCGCGATGCCTCTATCAGCACCTGTCTCACACTTGTACTTAAAGCCATCTCAGGCGATAAAAACAAAAGTGGTACTTCGCCACGCCGGAAAGCATCAAGCAGCGCTCCCCTTTTTTCACCCGATAGCTCCGATACTAACGCGGCGCTCCCTTTAAGTCCGGGATGGGTGGCAAAATGGCTTGCATGGGCCAACGCCAGTGCAACCGTTGGAACAATCACAACCGCACACGCCCGTTCCAGCCCCATCAGAGTGGTTTGCCACCATGCGGGGGCCAACTCAAACAGCAAACTCTTTCCTGCGCCTGTTGGCATCGTCACCAGCAAGCTAGCCCCACTGGGCATACAAGCTAGGGCTTGTATCGCTGCCTTTTGGGTTGGAGTTCGGTAGTGTAGGTAGCGTGAAAATCGCAGAAGTAGAGCATCGGCCACAGCAGTCTGATAAGGCTGTCGCAGTGACACATCTAGCTGCAAGGCCTCATCGATACATACATGAAGCGGATCATGATCTTCCTTCGCATCGAGCAGCAACACTGGCTGACTCTCGATACCGCCAAGACGCAACCCGAATCTGCTCAGAAACTCCTGATCTCCTGGGTGCAGCGCTTCACGGCTTATTGGCAACCGCCCCCCCACCAGCCGCACAGCCTCCTGCCACAGCGCACCACGGTCAGCTCTGGCGTCAGCGGCTTGAAGAGCTTTGAAACAACGCAGTAGGCTTCGCAAGCGCCAGCACTCGCTCTCAGAAACCGCCTCGGCAAGCGTGGTTTTACAGACAGCAATTGCCGTTTCCATACTCTGTGCCGTGGCTTTGAACACTACATCTAAATCAGACATATCAACGCCAAGCCTTCTATTTCGGTAATAGGCTGCCTCACACTGTCCAGCAGAGCCTGACGTGCTTCGAGGTCGATTCGTGCTTTGCTAGCGGTCTCTGCGGACCCTTGCTCGGCTTGCCATTTAAGCCAGCCGAGTTCAGATCGCAGATATCCCTTCAATTGCTCTACTCGGACCGCAGCCACATCACGCTGACGCCGGGCAATGACGGAGCGTGCTAGCTCAGCGCCCTGCGAGAGCGCAGAGAAAAGGTCCGCTAAATTCGGCAATTCCGAGAGTTGCTCGCGCTTAATCGGAATGGTTCGGGGTGGTTCAGATGGGGTAGTTAAGAGCTTTCGAACTGAGGAGTTTGTTACAACAGCCGCACCCGGGTCCCGCCCCGGTAACAACGCGACCAATTCGGGTATCACTTCCGGCCAATAGACTGATTCTGCCCGCAGCGCCAACCCTGCGGTCATGCCGTCCTCGGCCCACAGTGCCTCGTTGACTCGCGTTTTCACCAGCACATGCAGCAGCCAAGTTCCTTTGAACTTGGGTTCGAATGGGATGGCAAAAGCCGTAACCCGGCCGAGGTCATCACTGCTAAGTGAAGCAAGCATGCTGTCGATCAGTTGATGACCAGGCCCAAAATATTGAAGGTTTTCATGTACTAGTGCCTGTGACCGATTAAAGGTGCCTTGGAGAAAACCTCCATGGCCACTGGTTAGCCCTGGCAGATCTACCCGGAGGTCATCCTTTTCCCATTTAAACTCGACAGCACCGCTCTCAATTCGACGCGTACGTAGACCAAGCCGGCGCGCCCAGCGGGTCACAACCTCCTCAGCCAGTTGTGAATCACAGGCCTCATCCAAATGCTGCGCTTGCACTGTCGCAAGATCGAGTTGAGGCTTAGTAGCGTCCCAAGAGAGCTCAAAAGCCTCGTCGGTGGCTGCCAGCGCTTCATCAACCCGAGCAGACAACTGGGGCAACAAACCTCTAAGTACCTGCGCACCTTCGCCGTAAGCGATGGCCATATCTCTCTGCAAGCGGGGCAAGATAAATTCAAGACCGCCCACTGAGCGTTCAAACACTTTGAACACCTCAGCATGGACTGCAAGCAGAGCCTGCTCCGCCGCGAGCGGGCCAGTTAGGGTGATGGAAATCACTGGGCGATCCGCCGCTCGACCGATCCGATCAAGGCGCCCAACCCGCTGTTCAATCCGGGCAGTGGAAAGAGGCAGATCCAAATGAACAACGGCACTAGCATTTTGAAAGTTACGTCCTTCGCCCCCCAGCTCATCGCTAACGAGGAGCCTGCATTTCGGATTATGCTGGAAGACGAAGGCCACCTCAGCCAAATCTGCCTCGGGCATTTCGGAGTGAAATTCCTGAATTTCGCTTGAACTTAAGCGTGCCCGAAGAATGCCCACCACCTCCTTCACAGCCTGGGCATCCTGAGTAAAAACCAGGACTTGATGCGAGGCCTCTTCGGCCAAGTGAGTCTCAATCCAACGAACCGCAGATTGAATTCGTTCACAAACCCCTGTTTCCAACCAAGCTTCAGCCAACGGGACTGCGATGTTCAACCACGCCCTCTCAGCTTCAAACGGCGGAGTAGCTTCCAGGATCCGATCGATGATCAACTGCTCCTCGCTTGGACCAGGATCAGATAGAAGCCAGTCTAGGCTGCACTCGTTTCTATGGTTGACTCTATCGACTCCTAACGTAGTCAGTGCCTCCTGGCGCTTGCGTAGAAACGCTAGTGCATTGTTAGCCGTACTTGTAGCGAAGCGCCAATACAAAGATCGCAGCGCGACCGAAGCCAAGCCATCGCCAACCGGCAACGCCTCCATGTGCCCAAGGAAGATCGCCTCATCGCGAGATGGGGCGTATTCAAGTTGGATGTGCTGGCGAGGCGCCCAATTAAGGCCCAATTGCCGCAAGGTTTTTCTTCGGTTGCGAATTACTCGGTGATCCAGTCGGTAGAACTCCTGGACGTAGGCCACCAGTTCCATGGCAGCGTCGGCGTTGCCCGCGCGCAACCGGTCTATCATCCCACAAGCGTTTGGATCATCGGGCAGAACTTCCACCCATTCCTCAGCGAGGAACTCCAACGAGTCTTGGTCTAGTTGCCTGCCCTCGGACCTGGCTGACTCCAGAATATTTGCTGTAAAGTTCAAGCGGTCCCAGATGCTCTGCTGCTGAACCTGTCGCTGCTCAAGCAGTTCGCAATCTTCCGTTTTATAGACGTCCGGAGCGACCAGCGCCAGAAGCCCTACCAGACTTGCAACGTCGCGCTTGGAAGGCGTTGCTGAAAGTAGCAATACTCCCCAAGCGTTGAGCGCTAGTACTTCCAACAGGCTGTAAATAGGCGTTCCCGGAGGAAACTGGTGAGCTTCGTCGATTACGACAATATCCCACTCTTTTGCGCCCAAAGTCCTGGCAAAGACAGGATCAGTCGTGAGCGCCGTACTCGATACAATTAGCCTCCGTTGCTCCGCGAGGGTTGTTAGTTCAGTTCCGGTGGAGGATAAAAGTCGGTTGGCGTCTATATGGACAAACGCCCTCGCACCAAATTTCAGATAGAGTTCATTAAGCCATTGGCGTGACATGGACCCCGGAGCAATGATGAGGATGCGTAATTCAGTATTTTGTGTAAGCAGGGATTGAAGAACCAAGCCGGCTTCAATGGTTTTGCCAAGCCCAACCTCGTCGGCAAGTATGAAACGAGGTAAACGATCCCACAAGACGCGGCGTGCAGTATAGAGTTGATGTCCAAGAGGTCGGACTCGGGCCCCCAGCATCGCAGGCAAACCGCTGGCCCCCTCACACCAAAGAGAAAAAATATCTTGAAATGCCCATCTCGCAAAATATTCTTTGGGCTGATACCAATTGAATGAGCGAATAGAGGTCAGGGGATCGCCCTTGCCTCCAATAGGAACAAACTGGCCTTCAACCAAAACCAGTTGAACACCATCTGCCTGTCGAATTAGATAAGAGAAGAGGCCATCATCATTAGGTTCACGTCGCTCGACAACGATACCGAAGGATACCTTTCTAGGGTGGTTGGGATCGGGATACCGTACCTTTGCACCCGAACTGACGGCAAACCTGAATAATGGCTGAGCCCGAAATGAAATGAGAAATTCGGTTCGCTCGGTATAAGAGAAAAGCCTGATCTGCCCCCTATCTGCACTCACCAAGCGACAGGTTCCTTTTTCGGGCAAATTTGGAAGGCTCACCAAAGCGCCGACTGGAATTTCCTTTTGATTAGAATCCTGTGGACCCCGATCCTTCCTATCCAACTCCATGACTACTCCATATGAACCGCTGCGCCAGCGCTCGACGCTAGCCTCGAATACCATACTTTTTTTGCGAAAACCTCGTTGGCATCAATAATAGTCAGCCAAATCGAAGAGGAAACTAACAATGCCTGCGAACTACCAATTTTTCGCTGCAGAGGCGATATCGTGATGGCAAGATTTCGTACACTCCCGCGTCAGCGGTTCGACATTTAGCGAATATCCATCCTTGACTGCCTGGTTCATGCAACTGTCCTAGCCTCACTCGTGCTCACGGGGTTACCTATTCTTCCTTACCGCGCCAGACAATCTGGGCTAACCGGAAATAATGCTACTATGATATCAGCGGAGAAAATTCTACGCTGCACGCATTACACCCACGCCTATCGATCGAACGACTAGATCCGGCTTGAGAATCGAGAGAGTATTAATTTTTTTGTGGGGGTAAATGTGGGGGTATTTTTCAGACACGAAAAAGCCCAATCTTTTCAGATTGCGCTAAGTCATTGAAAAATATGGTCGGGACGGAGTGATTCGAACACTCGACCCCTAGCACCCCATACATGGGGTAGCTGGATATCGCCGCAGAAAGCCTTCAAGAGCACCATATCACCGGGGAGGACTGGCTACTGGCGATTGAGTGTTATCACCGACGGACTAGAGGCCCTCCTGCCGCGCGCTATCGGTACAGCGACTCCCGTCACCTCGCGCGACTGGCTGGGCCGTGCTTACGGACCTTGCGTAGCAACACCCAGGGTGTCTAGCGGCCTTAAGGGCTGCCACCTCGCACGTGTGGCGGTTCATCCCGCCCCCATCCAATCAACCTGATCGCGCCGTTACGCCCAGAACGGGCGGTCGCAGTAGCGCACCGGCCTGGCGTAGGTGGCAGCGAGATGCTTGTAATAGCGCGCCTGCACATGGCGCATCTCCAAAAAGTAGTGCTGGCCGGCGCTGAGATAGCCCTCAAACTCACGGGCAATCGCTGTGGCAGTTCTTTCTGCCGAGGCCAACGCATGGAACAACCCCTGCAACCAAAGCGGATCGAAAGCAAGCACCGAATCGCCCACTGCGTAAAACTCCGATCCTGGCACACCGTCGGCTATACTTAAGACCGCGCTGCCGAATGGCCGCACCTGTGTCGAAATATGCGAAACGCTCTCAGGCAACACTGGCGCTAACAGTGGAAGGCGCCTTGCATAAAGGAGCAAAACCTGCGCACTGCGCAACCCGCGTAGCGCCGGATCGCCCACATCCAGATGGTAGGCCAGCACCCGCTCCCCCGAGGGCACACGCACGCTGTACCACCACCCGTCCATATCAGCACTGGTTCGTGTGCAACGATCCTGGTCATGTTCCATAGCTGGAAGTAGTGCATGTACGCAGACCAGACGTTCCTGCGCGTGCCTGGGCAGGCCCAGACTTCGACACAAGGCCGCACTGCGACCAGTGGCGTCCACCACTACCCGAGCCCTGTATTGCTGCCCTGCACCCGGTTGCGGCAGAAGGCTCACTTGCCGTAGTGCGTCTCGATGAGCGAGAACATCGCTTGCGCATGCTGCTTGATCTGGTCCTGCCCCCAATCGTCTCCCTTGCCCAACACGTGGAACATGTGCGCCAGTTTCAAGGAGTCGTACTTGGGCTTGGCGCGGAATGCCGCTTGCTTTTTGAGTACCGCCAGGTTGCTGTACGAGGAGTTTTCACCCGGGCTGAGCAGTACCAGATTGCCGAATCCGTGTAGCAACTCGTCAGGTAATGTCCTGCGGAACTCTTCGTTTTGCGGATGCACATGTTCGACCGAGTTCTTCGACGTAATCCTGTACAGGTGCAGCTTTTCAAGGTCAAGCCAGTTGAAGGTGCTGCGTTCACGCCACAGAATGTATTCCAGTTTCTGGAACCAGTAGTGCTCGAAACTCGTGCCGTGGGCTTCCTTGAGGTAAGCCACTTTCGTGGCGATGGACTCCGGTTCGGCGGTGTCACTGGACAACAGCCGATAGCTCGCTTCCTTCTGGGTCATTTCGGTGAGCGAGAGCTGGTTATCGATCTGTTCGAGCAACGCCAGCACTTGATGCTCCTTCATATCAGGCGAGTTGACCAGCCTGCCCAGGAACGGTGTCAGCCAATACTGAGCATTGCGCTCACCCGTGAGGTAACGCATGCTCTGCAGTTGGCTCAAGTCGGAAGTATCCTGAGTGACCGTGCGCCAATCGGGGCCATTGCCTTTGCTTCGATTGTTGATGGTGCTCAGGCGCAAGGTGCGTTCATCTTCTTCACCCAGGCGCACCCACTTGACGACCCAGCGGTCGAACTGAAATCGCACGTTCCATAGGCATTCCATGAACTCCTTGGCTTGCGCCGCAGTGGCCGTTTCGATAAAGCCGGAGAAACACTCATTGAGGTTGCCGTCGTTAAGCCGTGAGCCGATATCACGCCTGTTCTGAGTGTGCCGATAAATTCGAAAGGCATGCATCAGCAACAGGCCAAAGCTGACGACTGACTGATAGCGAGCCTCATCCTTCTCGCGCGGCACTTCAACCGCCTCGTCCTTCACTTTCATCGAACGTATTTCGCTGATCGTGCGGCCTTTTGCGTAGCCGTCTGCAGGGCGCTCAAGGGTAAAATGGTCGAAAGAATGATCCGCAAGATCGTTGAACCTCAAAGCCCCCCAATGGGTACCCGCGAAGACATCGCGCAGGTTTTTCTCGAAGTAATTCCCCATATCTTCGCAGGCCTGCCAGATGCCTTCGTAAGTGGCACGGTTCTGCTTGATACGTTTCATCAAGCGAGCCTTGAGGATATCCGTCTGCTCAAGCTGGAGCCCGCTGGTGTTCAGCGTCGCGAAGAGCTTGTTCAGGTCCATGCCCGCGGGCATGACATTGTTGACCCAGGTCACGTGGTTGAACAGGTAGTCCCCGACGCGCTCAAGGGCTTGCTCGCCGCCCTTGGCCTGCAACCTCTTGAATCTGTCGCAGGCTACTTTTCGGGCAGCGCTCAAGTGTATGAGGTAGGGATTCGAAACCTCCTTTTCATCCGGCTCAATGTCCGCCGTCAAACCCGCCCAGGCGCTCAACCGAGACTGGACTTCTTCACGAATATTGAAGGTAAGTCTCGGAGCATTGCCCAGGACCACCAGCGACCGCAGCGGCGAAGATGGCATCAACGAACAGAGAGCAAGCGCCAGCACCATCAATGTCGTCATTCGTTGCTGGCCATCGATGAGTTCGTAGACGATGACAGCATCAGAAGTCGAACCCGGAACCACTTCGCTGGTCAGCACGGTGCCGAAAAAGTAATGCGCTTGTGCGGGTTGATCGTCAGCATCGCGTTCGCTCGCCAGGATGATCTGCTCCAGCAGAGCCTCCACGTCGTCACTGGGCCAGACATACGGGCGTTGATAGCAGGGAATAGTCAGCGATATACCTTGCTGGCACAGCGTAGCGGCAGTCTGTACATAGGACTGGACTTGAGCACTCATCATTTGCCTCCTTGGCGGGCAATGTCAGCAAGGCTGATTCGTTTGATGGCGGCACACAGTTCGGCATCGTATTCAGCGGCGACACGGATCGGGTTCGGCCACGGCAGGTTCAAGTGAAGCGTGATGGAAACCGACTCTACGAAGCGCTTCTTGATACTGTGTTTATCGAGTCCCGCCCCGGTTGGAGTGTATTTATAGCTACGCAAGTACTCCAATAGCTCATCTTCGCTATGGCTGCTGGCGATCCAGTCCATCAGCGGATTGTCCCTGATATGCGCTTGAACACCGTCTTCCCGTACGCTGACCTCCCTGATCAGGCGCATCGAAAAGATCACCCGGAACATCCACAGGCTGACTTCGAGCAGCCGGGCGGTGCCGAACTGGCTGGCATACATCAGCAAAGCGCATTCGTATGCCCTGCTCAGGAACACGCTGCCGCACGCATCCTTGGACAAGCGTTTGTAGTAGTAGGCGAACGAGCCTTTAGGTGGTGCTTCACCGACGTCGAGCAACGTCTGGCGAAGGCCATGGAAGTAGGCGACGTAACGCATCGTGTTAACCCCAGAGCCCAGGGGCTGTCGCATTGCGTATCCCGGCTGGACGCTATGCATGTCCTTACCCCAGGCATCGCGGTGCACCTGCAAGGGCCGATAGGCAATATCGGCGGTATTCGCCAGCGTTCGCTCGGCGAGCTCCGTGACGATCTGCTTGCGCTCGAGCAGCGGGTCACGATCACTGGCAACATTTCGCCAGCGCAGGCTTTGCCAATGCCGGGACTTCATCAGCGTTGCGACCAGAGGCTTGAGATCGCCGAGGCGCTCCCAGGTCCGGGCAAAATCATTCTGCGTAGCCGGAATCACGCTGCGCAAATGATAAGCCTTGATGATGTCCGCGCCGCCCAGACGAACACCAGAAGTGTTCTGGGTTTCGAAAAAGCGGTAGGCATCGTCTTCTCGCCGCGTGACGACCAGGGTCACGTTGATGCGCGAAAAGTCTATCCGCGGCAATTTTTGCTGCTCTAGCCACCGAAGATTGTGCTGGATACGCCGATAGCTTTCTGGCGAGTTGAATTCCAACGCAGGTGCGCCCTTGTCGCCCTTCTGCAGGCAATGAAGCAGCGCCAGACTGGTGATGCGCTGTTGGCCGTCGATAATATTCAAAATGCCACGCTCACGGCCGTCGCCACCTTGCTGGTGCAGGATGATGCTGCCAAGGTAGAAATCGTGACCCGGCGCATCCGTGCTGAAGAAACCTCGTAAATCATCGAGCAGCCGTGCCAGTTGCTCTTCGCTCCAGCGATAGGGCCGTTGATATTCAGGCAAATTCAGGCTGCCGAAAATACAGCTGCCGTCGCTGGACGGAATCTTCCTGGCGTTGAACACATTGTCCAGGTTCGTGGAAGCAACGGTTATGCCCTCCACGTCAAGCGACAGATGTGGGGCAAATTGCCGTTCGCTCACGGCTTGGTTCATATGACGATCCTTGTAATGTATTCGATCGCGGCTAACTGTAGTCAGTCCTGACAGCTCCCCCCGACATTGTCAAAATGCGTGCAGTCGCCTACCCGCGCGAAGCAATAGACTCTTTTTTCTTCTCCACCTTGGCCAAAGCACGATTGAATGCCGTGGCCCTCGCACTACGATCTATGATCAAACTGAACAACGCGTTCTTACCGCGTTCCTGCCTGCGCAGAAACTGCGCGTGGCCGAAGAACGTTAGATTCTCCCGCGCCCGGGAGCACGCAACATTCAGGCGTTGCCGGTCCAACAGGAAACGAATTCCCCCCTGTGTCCGAACCGTCGAATACAGCACGATATCCGCCTCGCTTCCTTGGAAGCTGTCCACCGTATCGATCTTTACTTCGAAAACTTGGTCAATAACAGCCAAGTTCTTTTTAAGCGCAGAGAACAGTTTGTTGATCAGGCGTTTTTGAGCGCCGTAAGGGGTAATGATTGCGACGGTCTTGCGTTCAAAACTGTCAGGTGCATCAGCTTGGCGTACAGCCAGTTTTTGTGCGGACGTTGTCAGAAAGTCAATTATCGCCTTGGCTTCCCCATCATTGAACAAGCTGGTACCTCCGTCGCCCTCGTCTCCTTCCTTGCCATGAGGAACATCCACCCAGCGGAGGCAGTGTTCCCGGTCGAGGAAATGCTCGCGCTTATGCACCTTTCCATTGTGCAACCCCCTCACGTTATCTGTGGTGTAGAACAGATCAGCCACCAGATCCCCGATTGGCTCGACCATGCGGAACTGTTCCACAAGCCTGCCGAAGCACGCCGCTGGCAGGTTTTCATACAGCTGCTCGAAAAAGCTGGTTTTGAGGAATGTCTCTTCGAGAAACGGCAACGCCGTCTTTGCGTCGGCTTCCAGCAAGGCACGGCCGATGCTCGGAGGAAGTTGGAAGTGATCGCCGATAATGATTGCCTTACGGCTGCGCATCAGCGGAATCAGCAGTTCGGGAACCGTTGCCCTCCCCCCTTCGTCCACGATGCAGATGTCGAACGCGAGCCGATCCATGCCGTAACGCCGTGATGATAGCCCCACGCAGGTGGCGCCGATCAAACCGTGATCTTGGACAACGAGTTCAGCCAGTTCGTCATCGAACTGTGATCGTCCCTGGTCGGAGGGATGGTAGATGCTATCCATCCAGGCTTCGATCCAATCGGCTTTTACGGGGTTTTCGAGACTGGCCAGGCTGTAGTCCTGCTGGCGCGCACGTAGGTACTCCATCAGCACGTTCTCGGTCATGCGCGGCTGTACTTCGACTTGAACCTTGTCAACGTCGTTACCTATGCGCAGCACATTGGAACTGAAGCCCGGAAACTGCTCCAGGAAACGATCCAGGGCGTTATCCACCGCTGTGTTCTGCTGTGAAACTACCAGGATCTTGGAGTCTGGCTTTGCGCAAAACAACTGGTGCAACAATTCGACGATGCAGGTGGTTTTGCCTGTACCTGGGGGGCCCTGTACCAAGTACAAATTAGACTCGATGAGGGCTGCCTCAATAACCTTCTTGGCGGCCATCGCTTTGCCAGGCTCCTGCCAATTGGGGTCTCGCCACTTCAAGCCATCAGCGACCCGTTCACTCCAGAAGGGATCCGGTTTCGGAGCATACCGGTCCGGCATCAGCAGGATCTGCTGCAGATCCCGGTTTACCAGTCTCCCCCCCAAGAATCCCTGGATTGCGACCTTTTGCCTTCCCAGGTTTGCCAGGTCCCCCCGGTTAGGAAATCGGATCCGGTACTGAGACGGCTGCAGGCCAAGGTAACCGCTATTGGGGCCCGGCCGTTTCAGGCCTTTATGCTCGATCTCATAACGCTTTGAAACAACGACCTCTGGCACCCCGTGCAACTCGGCGACCTGCAACCAGCGCAGTTCGCCATTGGCACTCAGGAACAGCTCCTCTATGAACAACCGTGGCGTATTCCGTGACTTTTCGATTAACTTCGTCAGGCTGCCGTCCAGGCTTGAGTTGCAGGAGCATTCCAGGCTCCGTTCATCCAACTCGGTAACGTCACTCAAACTGAAAACAACATGCCCGGTTTCAGCCAACAGGTAATCAGTTACCGCATTCCACCGCTCAAAGAACTGACCAGCCCGCTTGCGTGCCAGGCCATCACCAGCAAACAGCGACTGCTGACGGCAAAAAGTCATAAAAGCTTCGAACTGCAAGGCATCACAGAACACGCTGTCCTTGAGTTTCAAGTCGATCAACCGCACCGGGCAAGGCAAAGTATCCAACTCAACGCTGTCGAAACCGGTGCGTGTCACGCTCAAGATCTCTAGCTGAGCGTGCTTGGCGCTGACCTTGGCCTCGACCTGCCACGCGCCAAGTTGCAGAGAGACGATCAGCACGCCATCGACTTCAACCGTACTCCGTAGGTGCCACTCTAAGCCGGTGCTCTCACGCTCCAGGCCTTCGAGGTCGTGTACAGCCGTGTCCACATGGATGAACACCGGCGCCGTACTCTGTTCGCCGTAACGAAGTGACTCCGGCTGCTGTGTCACAGTCACCTGGTCCTTGCTCAAGAGCAGATCATAGTAATGAACGTAAACCTCAATACGCTCGCCACGGGGGTAAATCTTGCCGGGGAAGCTCGACTCACTGCGCGGCAGGAATGCGACGATACCGGCGTTCGCGGCCTGCTGTTTGTCGACGGAACAGAAGCTTGGAAAACATCGCACGGTGTAACCGTCGCCATGCTGTGGCGATACTCGCGCTTTTTCTATGAAGGCTGTGCACGGCACGTTTTCAAGTATGTGTTCGGCGTGCAAGGCGCCACGAAACACACAGGCTTTGAAGAAGTCCGGCCGTTTTGCGTTGCCTATCATCTGCACCGGCACAGCGTTCTGATCGGGATACTGCATCATCAGCGAGCGCTGTTGCGTGTCGGTCCAAACGTCAGCTTGTTTCTCCGCACGCAATTCAAGCCTCTGGCGATAGGCGTTGAAGGCATGATCTATTTCCGCGACTGATGCCAAGACCACCTTACCGCTGTAGAACCAGTCGTCAGGCAGCCGGGACTGCGGCTGCGCCATGCTCATCAGGTCACTGAACTGTTGCCGGAGGGCGAGTTTTTCCAAGGTGTGCAAGTACCACTCGCAGTACGCGAAAAAGCCAGCCAGGCGATTTTGCGTGTCTTGCAGACGACCGCTCAGCAGGCGTAATGCGTTACGCCTGTAAGGGCTGATCGACACATCAGCCAAGTCGTTGGCCAACCGTTGCGCCAGCGCGTCGAACTCTTTGGCGGGGCCCTGGAGCCGGGATCGGAACTTGAAGCAGTACTCTTGATACTCAGCCTTCAACCCAAGCGCGGCCCTTTCATGCGCGCGCGCCTGCTCCCTGGCGTCCGCCTTGCTGGCTGCCTGATAGTCACTGCGCGCCCGGGCGTTACGCCGTTCCAATTCCTCATGCAACTCGCGCTCTTCATCGGTTTCGCGATCCAGGAGCCAGGCGACAGCCGTTGCACCTAGTACGAACAGGCCGGCGGCAACGTATTGATACATAGGACGTCCGTCTCAGGGCTTGGGTTGAATGAGCGCGCGGTAGCTGTGCGTCAGTTGGTCAAGGCTAGTGGGCTCCTCCAGCATCTTATCGAGGACACGCCCCCGCTCCTGGTCGAGGGTCACCATCTGCTCATGCTCCATCTGCAGTTTGGCCATTGCCTGCGTGTGCTCATTGGAATCCTTCTGCCGCAGGCGCTCGGTTTCATGCATCTTTTGCGTAGCGTTCCATGCCACCTGCTGGGTCTTCTCCTCGGCGGCGCGCACGCGCGCCCTGCTGGCTTCAATCGAGGCTTTGCTCGCTGTGGCTTGCTTACCCCAATCGGCAAGCTTGCCGCCCGTGGTAAGAGCGGCTTTGACGATACCCGCAGCGTGGTCGAGCTTTTTCAAGGTGACCTTCTCGCTGTCGCCTGCCTTCTCGTCGGATGCAGTCTTTTGCGGCTTTGCCTTTTTCATAGTGGGCTCCTTACTCGTCTACAAGCGTGAGTGCTGTACTGAGCTGTGCGTCAACCAGTTGATAATAGGTGCGTTCCAACTTCAACAAGGGTACGCAATCAGGTGCCGATGCCAGCCGCTGTTGGGTCACATGATCACCCAGTCGCTTGATATGCCTGCCCAGTTTCTCCAGGTTCGCAACCCCGACGCTCAATTTCACGTCACGCTCCTCCAGTTGATTGCGCAATGCGTCCATCTGCGCACTGAACTTCAAGTCTCGCGTCTTGGCCTGTATCCGAAATTGCTTCTCGAGTTCCTTGAGTTCACGGCGCAGTGCTTCACCTTCGGCCTCCAGCGCCTGAGTTTTGCTTTTGGCCTGGCGATAATCCGCATAAGCACCCAAGGCATCCAGAAATGCCAGCCCTGCCTCGATGAAAATCAGCGGGCTTGCAGCTGCTTTTCCTGTGCGCGCCATCGTATACAGGGTGCGTGCCGCGCCCGTGGTTCGCTTGACCCGCTCCGTGGTTTTATCGTCCCAGTCGAACAAGGTCGCGAATACGTTGACAGTAATCATGCCAGTTCCGCCGTTTCTGTGGCCATGAGGTTATGGGACAGGACCAGTGCATCGGGAGTGCACTGCAGATGACGGCTAAATTGCACCTCATCCATGGAGCACAAAAGCCGCAGGGTTCTGACACTGGCCTGCATCGAGATGCCTGGCCGCACGGTCACTGTGCCAAGCGCTGCCGGGACGGCTGTGTCAGGGCTCATGGGTAGTTTGGAATGCCGGGCATCCTCGGCCTCGGCCACTGCGTTTTCCGCAAACCGGGTCAAGGTACCTGAACTGACCAACTCAATCCGCTGAACACACGTAGGCGGCAGGTCGACTGACCATGGGAAATGTGCAACCTGACTATAGGAGTGAGTAAGCTCAATCACCGGTAAGGTCAGGAGTGGCAGCGCACCTGATTTGCATTGATTGCCGGATGCTCTCATACACAGCAGCAGTTCCCCCGCCGCGTATTCGACGGGCACCAGCAACTCAGCTTGCTCACCCTCGTCTTTACCAAGCTCGAACGCCCAGTGCTCGAACTCACTGGCGATCAATTCGCAATCGGCTCCCCAGCAATGTTCGAGAAGTTGCTTCAGCCCGCCCTGCTCAAGCAGGCCCCTCAGGCGGTTTGCATCATCGAAGAGTCGAACTCGCCCTGCCCGCCCTGTTCGGCGAGACACATTGACGACAACGACCGAGGGAGCATCACTGTCTGGCATGAGAGGTGCCAACGTCGCGCAGTCGTCGAGCATCATCATGTGCGCCGCATGACCAGAGAGCGTGAAGGCATCCATCCAGATACTGAGGCGGGAGCCCTCAAGAAGGCGTTCTACCTGCACGATGGAAGCGCCTCGCGGTGTCAGCCACAAAAGCAGGCCATCATCGCTCTCTTCTACCTCCAGATAATGGTGAGCCTGCAGGTACGCCAGTTGGTTGAGCAGCACTGCTTCGCTCAACGCCGTGATATCGATCAACGCGGCGAGCGAAAGCTGCTGTTCTATGGCCCTCAACAAAAAACGCGATACTCCCCCCATGCTGTCCAGCAAGCGGTGCGAAAGTGTCAGGCCGTACCGATCAAAGGGCAGTAGAAAGGTTACGGGCTTGTCGATTCTAATCAAATTCACAACCCATTGAGTGCTGATCCTTTACAAGCCGGAGGGCTCGACGTAAGCGCATGCCAGGTTATCGTTTGAAGCAGGCGATTCTTTAGGGCGGTGGGCGCTAGGCGTGCCTCAATGACGCGTGGCAGCCTTTAACTCCAATGTGGAATAACACTGAAGCCACCCAGTGCCCTACTTGAACTATGTCAGGAATCACCCTTCGCGATCGCTCGCGCACCAGGTACGAGCGGGGGCAACACTGGGGGCATCACTAGTTTTTTACAACCTGAAACCAATGCCCTAAAGCCCTGTCAATATGTTCTTTGGAGTTCACAATTAACCCGGTAAGTATAAACTTTCTGGCTAGATTTCCTGGACTACCGTGGCATATTTCGCCCAATCGTCCATGAGACAGCGCCGCTTCTCGAAGAGGTCTCCACGCCGATATGCAGCTTCGACCACATTCTCTACTGTATGTGAAAGTGCATGCTCGCAGACCTCTCGTGGATAGTGGGTGACCTCACTCGCCCAATCCCGAAAAGTCGAGCGGAATCCATGAGTCGTGAGATAGTTGCGCTTCATTCGACGCAATACCATCAACATCGCCGTATTGCTTAGCGGCTTCCCTTTTCGAGCATCAGAGAATAGAAGATTGCTCACTTCTAAACGAGGAAGATCGATCAGTAGATTCAATGCTGCCTTCGACAGCGGAACGCGGTGCTCTTTCCTGGCTTTCATTCGCTACGCCGGAATGGTCAATACCCCTGCTACTAGATCAACCTCCGCCCATGTGGACGACAGCACTTCGCTGGTTCGGCAGGCAGTCAGGATAGTGAAGCGCAGAGCTTTAGCGCTCAGATCTTGTGCTTTTTCAAGAGTCGCCACAAACGCGGGAAGTTCGCCCCATGGGATGGCTGTGTGATGTTCCACAGCACGCACTTTTTGGCGGGGAGGCAAACGCTTGTCCAGGCGTCCTCGCCATCGAGCGGGATTTTCGCCAGCGCGGAGATCTCGAGCCTTTGCTGCATCGAGGACCAATTCAATTGGTTTCGCAATGGACTGGCGGTTTCGGGCTTTTCTGTCCACATCGGCTCGAGGACTTTTAGCATATGCTCAATGCCTATCTCCTGCGGGGGAAGATCGCCTATGACCTTGAACGCATAAGTAGTTAGCGCGCTCTTCCACTATTGGGCGTGCTTGGCATTTTTCCAGCCTTCCTTTTGGGCAGCAATGTAATCGAGAGTGCGCCCGGAGTATGCAAAAAACCTCAAATTAACCTACTGACGAAGCTGCAACTGACAACGCAGAACCGAAAAGCCACCTAGCGTGGTGAACAGGTTCTTAAGCAACGGCCAGCCTCGATTCCTTCCAGCCTGAAGTTACGACTTTTTTCAACAGAATCGGCCATTAGCAGTCATGGCTGATTTGCGATTGCGTTGGCTCCGCGCCTCGCCGTGCCCCAGAGTGGAACCGTTGGCACCTGTTTCTCCGAATGCCGGTCTAACAGATACCGTATAGACACGAAAATCCGAACCCAACAAAAAGGGCCTACGCCGCTAAGCGTAAGCCCTTGATATTCATGGTGCCCGAAGCCGGAATCGAACCGGCACGCCCTTACGAGCGGGGGATTTTAAGTCCCATGCGTCTACCAGTTTCGCCATTCGGGCGGTAGCGCGGTGAAGCAGAGGGGGGAATATATACATCCCGTCCGGGCGAAGCAAGTTTGCAACACTGTTTTTCCAACACTGGATCGACCTGGCTGTGGAAAAAAAAGCGCCTGAAATCATGCATCTACGGTGCTTTTTTACAGCATCGGGCAAGATCGACTGCGAACTTGCCCACATTGCATCGCGAAAACCACAATATCACTTTATGTTTCAATCACTTGGCCGTACAACCCAAGCCTTTCACCGCCCTCACCCACTGCCCCGCCAGCCTACCCCGGAACCTGATCTATGCTGGTGCCAGCAGCGCCGATATTTGCCTTCGCAATGCGGTGCTGTCCGCATTATCCTCACCCCTTTCCCGGACCCGTTTGAATTGGCGTCGGCAGGCTGCCGCCATCGCCATTTAAGGCCTTAATTGATGAAGTCTTCCACGAAGCACGCACCCGATGCCCCCCAGCGCAGAGAGTTGACCCCAAGTACGCTGGACTTTCCCGTGGTAGGCATCGGCGCTTCCGCCGGCGGGCTTCAGGCCGTGAAATCATTTTTCCAACACATGCCCGATGACAACGGCATGGCCTTCGTGGTCATTCTTCATCTGTCACCGGATCACCAGAGCATCGTCGACCGGATCATCCAGGAAGTCACACGGATGCCGGTGTTGCAGGTGAGCGAAACCACCGAGATCAAAAAGAACACCGTCTACGTCATCCCGCCCGCGCACCACCTGACCATGAGCGATGGCTACCTGTCGGTGACCTCGACCGATCGCCAACCTGGCTTGAACATCGCCATCGACCTGTTCTTCAGGGACCTGGCGGATGTGCACAAGGAGCGTGCCTTTTGCCTGGTGCTGTCGGGCACGGGTTCCGACGGTGCGGTGGGGTTGTCGCGAATCAAGGAACAAGGCGGCATCACACTGGTGCAGGCACCCGAAGATGCCGAGTTCGACGGCATGCCCCGCGCCGCCATCGACACCCAGATGGTCGACCTGGTGCTGCCGGTGGTGCAGATGCCGCCCAAACTGCTGGAGCTGTGGCGCAACTCGCAAGCCATTCGCCTGCCCATCGCCAACGACCCTGACGCCAGTATCGGCCCGGCTGCCAGCGAGCGCGACGCCGCCGTCGCGGAACAACTGCTGCAGGACATCCTGCTGCAACTGCGCGCGGGCACTGGCCACGACTTCAAGCACTACAAGCGTGCCACGGTGCTGCGCCGCATCGAGCGGCGCCTGCAGGTGACTGCGCAACCGGATCTGGCCGCCTACTACCAGTACCTGCAAACCCACCCGCAAGAAACCCGGGAACTGCTGTGCGACATGCTGATCGGCGTCACCAATTTCTTTCGCGACCGGGAAGCCTTCCAGGCGCTGGAGCGCGATGTCGTGCCCAGCCTGCTCAAGTCGTTGCAGGACTCACTGCCGCACCGTGACGAAATCCGTGTCTGGTCGGCGGGCTGCTCCACCGGCGAAGAGGCCTATAGCCTGGCGATGCTGTTGACCGAGCAGCTGGCGCAGCAAGACAGCCCCGCCAAGCTGCAAGTCTTCGCCACGGATATCGATGACCGAGCCATCGCCTTCGGCCGCAACGGCGTCTATCCCGAGGCGATCGCAACCGACGTGCCGTCGTCCTACATGCGCCAGTACTTCAGCCGGGAGCAACAGCACTTTCGCGTGCGCAAGGAAATCCGCGAGAAAGTGCTGTTCGCCAAGCACAGCCTGTTGCTGGACCCGCCGTTCTCGCAAATCGACCTGATCGTCTGCAGGAACCTGCTGATCTACCTCGACCGCGACGTGCAGCGCGACATCATGCAGATGTTCCATTTTGCCTTGCGCCCCGGCGGCTACCTGTTCCTGGGGACCTCCGAGTCCGCTGATGCCTGCCTGGACCTGTTCAACCCCGTGGACAAGCGCAACCGCATCTTCCGCGCCAGGAGCGGCCTGGCCAATACCCGGCGGGCACCGGCCATGCCTCGGGGTGGCTACGTGCGCACCACCGTCGCCAGCAGCCCCGTCGTCGCCCAAACCACGCGCAAGACGTCCTACGCCGACATCCACCTGCGCGCCCTGGAAAAGGCCGCGCCGCCGAGCATCATCGTCGACGCCAATGCCAACATCCTGCACATCACCGAAGGTGCCGGGCGCTTCCTGCGTTACGTGGCCGGAGAATTGTCGCGCAACTTGCTGACGCTGACCCATCCAGACCTGCGACTGGAGATCCGCACCACGCTGTTCCAGGTGCAGCAGGCCGGCACGCCGGCAACCTCGCGCAAAGTGCGGATCGAGCGTGAGCAGCGCAGCTATCTGGTCGACCTGACCGCGCACCCGTACAAGGACGACGAAACCGAAAACGAGTACATCCTGGTGATCTTCGAGGAACGCGAAGTCGAGCCTCAGGACTCGCTCGACAGCGTCGCCAACCAGACCGAAAACCGGATGTTGAGCAATCTCGAGCAAGAACTGCAGCGCACCAAGCTGCATTTGCAGGAGACCATCGAGCAATCGGAGGTCTCCAGCGAAGAGCTCAAGGCTTCCAACGAGGAAATGCAGGCCATCAACGAGGAGCTGCGTTCAGCCACCGAAGAGCTGGAGACCAGCAAGGAGGAGCTGCAGTCAATCAACGAGGAACTGTTGACCGTCAACTACGAGCTCAAGACCAAGGTCGAGGAAACCGACAAGATCAACGACTACCTCACAAACCTGATTGCCTCCACCGACATTGCCACCGTCTTCGTCGATCGCAACATGCGCATCCGCTGGTTCACCCCCAGGGCCACGGACATCTTCAGCATGCTGCCGGTCGACACCGGGCGTTCGTTGATGGACATCACCCACCGCCTGGATTACCCGCAGATGGCCGAGGACGCGGCGACCGTCTTCGATTCCCTGAACATGATCGAGCGCGAGGTCAGCAGCAACGACCAGCGCTGGTACATCGCCCGCCTGCTGCCCTACCGTTCCAGCGAGGACCACATCGACGGCACGGTGCTGACCTTCATTGACATCACCAAGCGACGCGCTGCCGAAGACGAGCTGCGCCTGGGTGAGGAACGCATGCGCCTGGTCGCGGAAAGCACCCACGACTTCGCGATCATCATTCTCGACGACCACGGCATGATTACCGACTGGAACACCGGTGCGCAGCTGATTTTCGGTTACGCCAAGGGCGAAGTCCTGGGCGCCTGCTATGACCTGATCTTCACCCCCGAGGACCGCGCCGAGGGCGTGCCGGAGGCAGAACTTACAGCGGCACGCGAACATGGGCGAGGCGAAGACGAACGCTGGCACCTGCGCAAGGACGGCAGCCGCTTCTATTGCAGCGGCGAAGTCGCCCTGCTCAAGGGGGAAAGCCTGCAGGGCTACGTGAAGATTGCCCGCGACCTCACCGGTCACAAGCGCATGCATGACGAACAAAGCCAGCAACTGGCCGAAACCCGGACCAGCAGTCACCTCAAGGACGAGTTCTTTGCCGTGATGTCCCACGAGCTCAAGCACCCGCTCAATCTTATCCAGCTCAATGCCGAACTGCTGCGCCGCCTGCCGATGACCAAATCCGCCGAGCCGGCCATGAAAGCCGTGAACACCATCTGCGATGCCGTAGGCAGCCAGGCGCGGATCATCGACGACCTGCTGGACGTCGCCCGGGTGCGCACCGGCAAACTCAAGCTGAAAAAACTGGCAGTGGACCTGGGACGGATTCTCCAGGACATTCACACCGTGGTCGTCAACGACCAGCATCCGTGCGTCATCACGTTGGAGGTGCCTCAACCCCCCGAGCCGCCGCTGGTGGTGGATGCCGACAGCACACGCCTGGAACAGATCATCTGGAACCTGGTGAACAACGCGTTGAAGTTCACTCCGGCAAACGGTCGAGTCGAACTGATCGCCAGCCAGGTTGACAGCATGGCACGCCTGGATGTCATCGACAGCGGCGCCGGGCTTGAACAGGACAACCTGCACAAAGTGTTCGACCTGTTCAGCCAGGCGGACAACCAGCATGCCAGCCATCAGCGCGAAGGCCTGGGCATCGGCCTGTCATTGGTGCGCCAATTGGTCGAAGCCCATGGCGGCTCGGTGAATGTTCATTCCGAAGGCCTGGGTCGCGGATGCCGATTTACCGTGCTGTTGCCACTGTGCCAGACGCCACAGCACGCCAACGACCAGCCGCAAGGCACGGGCGAATCGGGGCGCCTGGTCGGCCAGAAAGTGCTGCTGGTGGAGGACTCCAGTGACGTGATGGAAGTCCTGCAACTGCTGTTGGAAATGGAGGATGCCCACGTCGAAGCCTTCAGCGACCCGCTCGAGGCCCTGCAAGCGGCCAGGGACAGCAGCTACGACGTGATCATCTCGGACATCGGCATGCCGCTCATGAATGGCCACGAACTGATCCACGCCATTCGCCAGATCGCGCACCTCAAGCACACACCCGCCATTGCCCTGACGGGCTATACCACCAGCAACGACGAGAAAAAGGCCAGGCAATCGGGCTTCAATTACCACGTGAGCAAGCCGGTGTCCCATGATGATTTCATCGACATCATTGATGAGGCGTGCAATTCGAGACCCTATTGAGGTGCGTGGCTGATACGGTGAGCTTGCGCCGGCAAGCTCACATGGCCTGATCAAACACAGGCGACCTTCCAAAGCTGGTCGAGCTTCGTGGTGTAGCTCTGGCTCATCATTTCCCGGCGCATGCCCCAATCCGGATGGGTCGGCACGCTGGCGGCCCGAAGCGTCCCCCTTCCCCACCTTCCGTTGATCTGATCCAGCACCGCCATGATGCGACTTGCTTCAGCCGGTTGCGAGGCGGCGAACAGATCATCCGTATACTCGCCGGGCTGGCACAGGTTCAACAGCATGACCTCAGCTTTGCTGTAGGCGAATCCGGGGCGGAATACTCGCTCAAGCGCGTCGACAGCCGTCCTGGTCAGCAGGCGCACGTCGTCTGTTGGATACGGCAGGTCCACCACCACACCGTTCGCGTATTTGGCTTCCTCAGGATTGAACATGCCGGTCCGGATACTGACCCTGATCTTCTTGCACAGGGAATTCTGCGCCCTGAGCTTTTCCGAGGCGCGCATCATGTAGGTGGCAACGGCCTCCTTGATCGGTGCAAGCTCCTTCAGCCGCTTGCCGAACATTCGGCTGCAGCAGATCTCCTGCTTCGGCGGGTCCGGCTCATCCAGTTCCAGGCACGGCGTGCCCGCCAGTTCCCGGGCGGTCTTCTCGACCACCACGCTGAAGTGTTTGCGCAGCGACCAGGCATCCGCCTTGGCCAGTTCCATGGCTGACTTGATGCCCAGCGCGTTCAAATGCATTTTCATGCGCCCGCCCACCCCCCACACTTCACCCACGTCGGTATTGCGCAGGACCCAATCGCGTTTTACCGGGTCGCAGATATTCACCACGCCGCCAGTCTGCGCCTGCAACCTTTTCGCCGTGTGGTTGGCCAGCTTGGCCAGGGTCTTGGTGGGGGCGATGCCAACGCCTACCGGGATACCCGTGCACCGCAGCACCTGGCTGCGAATCCGACGACCGAATACGTCCAGCCCTTCGATACCGGTCAGGTCGGCAAACGCTTCATCGATGTAAAGGAAAGGTGTCAACCCATGGACATGAATCTAAGCCTGTCTATCCGGTCATTCCGGGTTGAAGCCATGCGTCCATGGAAATATCAATATATCACTGCGATTTTCGGCGTTCCGTCCATAGAGCTTTTTCTGGCTGCCTTAGTACGTAATTGCATTGGCCTTGCTCAGAGGCCACGCTTTTGCGTCCGACCGGAGTAGCACCCTCCAAGAGGTGTCTCGAATTCTCCGGAGATATAGACTAGCTCAACGAGCAAATCGCAGCAGAGGGCATCACAGAGATGAGACTAGGCAGAGGCTCGTCATGACGCTCATGGCAGCCAAAGCGATATTATGTCGTGTCTGATGGAACCTGACACCCATTTAGGCTTGCCAAAGTGACTGCTCGACTCGGTGTAACCTGATTCAACCTAATCCAGACAACCCTTGCCATGAGCATTGAAGCAAAACTTCATCATCTCCAAGCTATCCAAAAACTCCTCGCGCCATACCGCTACCTCTATTGCGTAGATCTTGAGGCAACCTGTGATGAGGCGGAAGAATCGGAGCCAGCAAGAAAGTTTGTAGTCGTCTCCGATCAGATGGAAACGATTGAGATTGGCCTGGTAGTAATCGATTTGGAATCGCTTGAAATCGTTGATGAGTTCCAGCGCTTTGTTCGACCTCTGATCAACCCGACCCTGACCGATTTCTGCAAAAGGCTTACATCCATCCAACAAGCGGACGTGGACGGCGCACGAACTTATCAAGAGGTAGGCGAGGATCTGCGAACATTTGCTGCGCGGTATCCAGACGCTGCCTGGGCCTCATGGGGTGACTATGATGCAAGACAGCTTGAGCGGGATGCTGGATTAGCTGGGTGCCCTTCCCTACTCGAAGGCTTGCCACATTTCAATGCCAGGAAATGGCATGCCGGCTTACATGACGATCGACCTAAATCACTTAAGCAAACGGTAGAGTCGTTAGGTTTGGTTTGGCAAGGTATCTATCACCGAGGAATCGACGATGCCAGGAACGTAGCATCCATCATCAAGGAAATGCTCGGCTGATTAGGTTAGCCGGGCCCAATGGCCCGAATGAGCGATCCCCCAGTTACGTCTAATCACAGCTTAGCTATGGGCAAGCGATGACTCGCACACAGAAGGATTTGAACGCAACCTCCTCTCTCCCCGCCCATGAGGTCTGCCAGCTGTTGACGGACGTCGCGCTAGGAAAACGTATCATGAAGCGGAGCTCGATCCAGTCATGGGGGGAGATCTATCACGGGCTTATGAGCGTGGAGATTGATGGATGGCTACTCACACTCTTCAACGACTGTGACACCTTGGATTACTGCGAGTACTGCAGGTCGCCTGATGGCCGAGTCGGGACACTTGAACTCTGGCAACGCGACGGGCCTGATCCTGTCGACCTATTGAGTGCCCGGGAGCGTGAGCAGCTCGAACGTTTACTCGCTGCGCTCTGAGGGATACCTACGTGATTAAGCACCTAATACCCGAATTGGGCAGTGCTGCGGGCAGTCGAGCCGGGCCTCAAGGGGCCGCAATAACGACGCCCTTCGAACGTGCAATCCTCCTTAATCACACGCCTGCCTCTTCGCTCTTTTGGCCCGATCGAGGTGTCAAAAATCATTAGGCAAGTTCAACACACGCTCCCAACACTCGGCTCCTGTAGCTACGTATTTGAGTTGACTGGTGGACGCCTGCATTCAGTCATGGCGCAAGAGCTGCCTCGATCAAATGTGCGTTAGTACGGCACGGCGCACGTCTTCTATGGCGCCCTCAATTGCGTAATGTGCAGATGGTGCTTCACGGACAAACTCCAACGCTAAGCGACCTGGCTGTCCGACACCGACCAACGCATCACACAGCCTTCTTCCGCCAAGCGTTCCACAGGCGCGTCCATATCGCTCTCGTCAGACGTCAGTTGGTACTTCAGCCCTTCCCTACTCAAAGACACACAGGACAGCATCGTATTACCGCTTAACCACTCAGCGGCAAAGGAACGCAGCCAAGCCCATACGCTAAATAATATCAAGCAAGCAATTTTTGATTCTTTGTGGCGTTCGGGCAGTCTCACTTCAGGAATCTGTATGTCACTTTTAGAGTTTCACGTGAGCCATAGGCACCTAACTGTGGCCAATTGCCACAAGCGTCTATTCACGCTACTATAATTGCCTTTGACTTTTTGACTTTGGGGTAGAATGTGAGACTAGCGGGACTGAGGCTATCGAACTATAAAAAATTCAAACAGGAAAATTTTGATTTATCAAAAAAAGTAACTCTACTTTACGGAGAAAATAGCTCAGGAAAATCATCATTTCTCAAGGCAATAGCGGGCGCAAAACAAACCTTCAATCAAAAAAATGTGTATGACTCCTGGGCAGCTCAAGGAGATATTACTGATCTAGGCGATTATGCAGACTTTATCCACAACCATAATAGCGCACTAAAGTTTGGCATTGGATTCACACTATCTGAAAAAGGCCGAAAAAAAAGACCATTCGAAGCTGTTCACTATGAAAGACTCGATTTAGATCTTATATATGATCAAGACAAATCCGTAGAGTGTGCAAGGCTTTATAGTATCAAATCTAAACCAACCCCTCTTGGCCGCGACACTACTCATCAAAAAGACTACAACTACACGTTACGTAGAAACATCAATCGCTCAAGCTTCATGTTTGATTGCTCTGTCGACTACCTTGACGCACTTAATGACTGCCTGAATAAAAGAAGGTTTCTCGGTGATGGGGACGTTAGACTAGCGTTTTCGAAGTCGGCCTCAGTAACGGTAACCGGAGCTAAGAATTTTTCTCTAACCAAGGAATCCGGTAATAGCATATCTCCTAGCTGGATAAGCTTAACTGATTTCAAATATCAATTTGAAAAAATATCAATAGCTTTCGAGAAGATTTTTTATCTGGGCCCATTGCGTATCAGTCCATCTCGAGGATACAAGAAAAAGCTTCACGAAATGTCAGTAGGAACAAACGGTGAGCAAACACCTGCGATTTTGTACTATATGCAGCAAGCCTCTGAAAAATCAAAAAACAAATCAGAGGATTCATGGGGTCGCTTTTCACGATGGTTCTCATTGGTATTCAAGGGATGCTCGGTAAAAACAAAAAAGAATGGATCAAATATTGAAATAAGCGTTCTAAAGGATGGGCGAGCAGACTCTATCCAAGACATTGGATTTGGTTACTCCCAAGTAATTCCGATCATTGCTCAAGCTGCAGTAATGGAACCGGGGCAAACCCTAATTGTTGAGCAACCGGAACTACACCTCCATCCAAAAGCCCAAGTTGAACTCTCCCGCTTTCTAGTGGATGCTATTGTTCATGGCTTATACCTAATTCTTGAAACTCATAGCGAACATATTCTAAAAGGAATGCAACTCGCAATTTCCGAAAGCAACATAGGCGGGGAACTGAAGCTCTCCAAGGATGATGTTTCAATCTACTACTTCTTAAACTGCGACGCTGACTTAAGCCAATATAAGATTCTAGAACTCAATAAATGGGGCGAAATTGAAGGTGGATGGCCAAAAGGATTTTTTGATGAATCACTTGATATTTCTCGTAAAATGTTTTTAAACAAAAACCTTAAGGCAAACTCATGAGGCTTACATTAGAGACTAAAGCTGTAGGGTTTGCATTTGCGAGCGATGATCTAAAAATAGCAATAGATTCATCAGTTCTTTCTATGTCCGAATGCATTTACAACGAATATGCTCGAGAAGCGGATGAAGATGGAAGCGGCTTCTACAGAGAAATCATCAAAAAAATAATGTCAAGCCCTGACAACTATTTTTTTATACAAGAAGATGCCTATAAAAAATATCTAGCTATTCCTCTCTGTGATTTTTTAAAGTCCGCATATATAAACGGAAATAATTTAGTATCGGCAACGAATACTGCAAATCTTCAAGCAACGGGAAATACTTATGGCATCGATGTATCAGAGGCGAGCACCTACAAAAAGCTCAAAAAGACACACAAGAGCGCCAATATAATAGACATAATCGAAACCGCTAACAGAACAAAAAAGCACCCATCGATAATCTCTTGTTTTTTTAAGGGAGAGGTCAGAGTGGTTATCTATGATCGCTACATCAATAGAGCCGCCATCGAACTCATCACTAAAATCGCCAAATGCATGTCGAAAGATGGCGAGCTTATAATCATTAGCGAATTTAACTCAGGCATAACAGAAGAGCAAACAAGCATAGAATTAAAAAAAATAATAAAAAAACTAAAACCTACACCCCAAACTTCAAAGAGCAAAGCGACAAACATGATCGCCATGTCCACCTTGGTGATAGACTCCATATGACTTTCAGTAGTGGCATTGATTGCTTTGGGCATCCACCTAAATTCAATAACTCAGAATGCCAAATCACGATATATCATGTAGCCGAATACTATGAACTAAAAAAATATAGTGTTATTAATTCAAAAACGAGAAAAACTCAAGAAATCACGACAATGTCAAAAAAAATTTAATATCGATAGCATTTGCTACGTGCATCGGTGAACATATTGAAGCTAGCTCAGTACTAGAGTACAAGCTAGCGTTCAACAAAGTTTAATCAACTCATACTTCAGCTTAGCTACGGGATAGAGACGACTCGAGCGTATAACTATTTGAATACAACCTCCCCTCTCACCGCCCGCGAGGAATGTCAGGCGCTGACAGTCGTCGCGCCCGGCAAACGAACCGTGAGTCGAAGATCCATCCAATCGTGGAATGAGATCTACCACGGCCTCATGCTCGTTGAGATTGAGTGGCTGGCGACTCAACCTCCTCAATGAATGTGACTTGGATTACTGCGAATACTGCAGGTCACCTGATGGCCGAGTCGGGACACTTGAACTCTGGCAACGCGACGGAGCTGATCCTGTCGATCTGTTGAGTGCATGGGAGTGCGAACAGCTCGAACGTTTGCTTGCCGCGCTCTGAGCCCGTACGCAAAAGCACGTTACCATTGCCGACTCAAAGCAATGGAGACCACACGTGAGAAAGCCACCTATGAAAATCATCATCGAAGAATGGGATGGTGACGGTGCGATTTGTATTCCTGATGAGGCGCTGCAGGAGCTCGAACTGGATGTCGGCGACGCTGTGTATCTGATCGAGGAGTTTGTCGGCAATGCGCGCTGCCTTGTCCTTTCAAAAACGCCTCAAATCACGGATCGAATAGACGAGCTCACTGAAGCCTGGAGTAGCGGACAGCCTGGCAACGCAGAGGCGAAATAAAGCAGTCATTCGACGAGCCGGGCCTTAGGCCCGAAAACGCGATAGCAACAACCCGTCTCAGAAGCCGGCGAGGAATGAAGCGCGAGACAAATATCACCAAGCCTTTCTCCTTCTGAAACGCTATTGACGGGCATTTACTCCTTCAGCGCAAAAACTGCGTTCATGTCATCAATGCTCACGATGACCTTCGGCTTGCGAATCATGCCCTTCAATCGCTTAACGGAGTAACTCACAGCCACGATGGCGAACTGACCATTCTCGAGATCGACGAATTCGATTTCATCCCCTGGTCGCAGGCCAAGAGTAGTCCGTACCTGGGCAGGGATGGTGATTTGGCTTTTAGCGTTCACTGTGGCAGTAGCCATGATGGATACCTACGCGATTAAGCACTTACATGATAGTCGAGCGGTGGGGTAGGCCACATAACGTGAAGACGTGGGGTTGAGCCGGGCTTAAGCCCGAATGAGCGACACACAAAGAAGCTTCTTTCGAAATCCACACTCGGCGCATGACAAGCGCTGCAGTCGCGGATAATGTCATGCACCATGAACGACTCAAATTCCATTTCATCCATTTCCACGATCCTTTCTCGCAATGAGCCGGATGGTACAGACGCCTCAGGAAATGATCGGGAGCCTTGCGAGTTTCTGACGCTGTTAGAGGACGACGTCCTGAATAACCCCGGGAAGCTGATCGCCCTCGATTCAACGCTACTAGCTCGCCTCAATTCTTTGATCGGCGATATCGATGTCGACATTAACTCTCCGCTCTCAGCGGATGATGAATGAATGCTCGGCACTGGCGCAATGGACGGCACCTGCAGTTAGGCTGGAGCGAAAACCACCTCGATCAACCGTGCCTTAGGTAGGGCTCGACTTACATCTACTATGGCACCCTTAATTGCGTGATGTGCAGAGGGTGCTTCACGGACAAACTCCAACGCCAGGCGACCTGGCTGTCCGACTCCGACCAATGCATCATCGCAGCCTTCTTCTGCCAAACGATCCACAAGCGCGTCCAGATCGCCCTCGTCAGACGTCAGTTGGTACTTCAGGGTGAACGTACATTCCATCGGTATTCCTCTCCCTCAGCAATTTCTTGATTGTGGTTTATTCTGACGGGAAAAGTGAGCAGGCGCTCATCCGTGTCGTCTGCACCCAATGACCTATTGATCGATTCTGTACTTACCACTGCCCCATTTTGCCCGACCATTTGCTGGAGGATCTGGGCGACCGAAAGGAGTATGAAAATGCTAAACCGTCCCGACAAAGACTCGCTTCGTGCAATGCTCGAATCGCAGGTTCAACAAAGGCTACTGGACGATCCAGACGCGCTAACGACTTATGCAGCGCAGCGAGACCCCGAGCGGAAGCCCTACGTTAGCAAACGCACAGTCCAAGATAAGGCTTTCGATAAAGAGCTAGATCAGATGCGAGCCGATGCTGAGGCCGGAGTAATACGTACCCCAGAGCGTCTGCAGACAGGGAAAGGCGAGCCTAATCTTGCACTTGATGATTATCCCGGCTTGAAGGCGACAGCCACTGCACCGAATGAATGGTGATCTCCAACGCTTGTGATGATGTGGTCTGTAGCCTCTAAACCGGAATAGAAGAAGCACACCCTTCGGCAATTCCTTCAGAACATAGCTGTGTGGACGTGTCGATGTACCTTGGACAGATCAAAGCTAGGACATCCATGTCATGAGCATTCAAGCAAAGCTTCATCACCTTCGAGCCATCCAAAACTTGCTCGCGCCATACCGCTATCTGTATTGCGTAGACCTTGAGGCAACCTGTGATGACGTTGGAGTAAACGAATCTCCAAGGTCGCTCGTGGTCGTCCCCGATCAGATGGAAACGATTGAGATTGGCCTGGTGGTGATTGATTTGGAGTCACTTGAGATTGTCGGCGAATTCCAGCGTTTCGTCCGACCTCAGATCCACCCCACCCTGACCGACTTCTGCAAAAAGCTCACATCCATTCAACAAACCGACGTGGATAGTGCCCGAACCTATCAAGAGGTTGGCGACGAGCTACGAATGTTTGCTGAGAGTTATCTAAACGCGGCTTGGGCCTCATGGGGTGACTACGATGCCAGGCAGCTCGAACGCGATGCTGCCTTTGCTGGATGCCCTTCCCTGCTCGAAGGTTTGCCACATTTCAATGCCAGGAAATGGCATGCAGGTTTATATGACGATCGCCCTAAATCACTTAAGCAAACAGTAGAGTCGTTGGGCCTGGTTTGGCGGGGTAGCTATCACCGAGGAATCGACGATGCCAGGAACGTTGCATCCATCATCAAGGAGATGCTTGGCTGATTAGGTGAGCCGGGGCCATTGGCCCGAAGAAGCGATCCTCCAGTTACGTCAAACCACAGCTTAGCTATGGGCAAGCGATGACTCGCACACAGAATGATTTGAACTCTCCTCTTACCGCCCGCGAGGCCTACCACGTGCTGACGGACGCTCGCCTTTGAGCTTGGGCGCTCCGCCAAGACGATCTTGCCGGAGTCAATTTTGTTCATTTGACATCCAGACGACCCGGCGCGAATGAAGTCTGATTTCTCGAGTGCGCTTGATCGAAAACCGAGCTCGCTAACGCCAATTGAACCTAGCTGAAACCCAAGCCTCGGATATTGAAACATCCAGTGGTGATTCTATGAAAATCGAGGATACATTACTGCGCCAACGTAAGGTGCTTGCCAAATTTGGCGAGCTCGCCTTGGCATCAGATGACCTTGAGCAAATCCTAGACGAGGCGTGTCGATTAGTCGGTGAGGCACTCGAAACCAATCTGGCCAAATTCATGCTACTCGAAGATGACGGCATTACGTTTCTCGTGAGAAACGGAGTCGGCTGGACACCAGATGTGGTTGGGAAGGTTCGTGTGCAAGCATGCGATGGAAGTCCGGAAATCTTCTCACTAAACACCAATGCGCCCGTCATTTCGACGGATGTTTCAACAGAAACACGATTCTGCTATCACGACTTTCAAAGGAACAACGGGGTAAAAGCATTCGTCAACGTTCTAGTTCACGGCGCCACGGGAGAACGTCCATTCGGAATATTTGAGGTGGACAGTAGACGTCCGCGTCAGTTTACGGATAGCGATATCGACTTCCTCCGGGGATATAGCAATCTGCTTGGGGCGGCGTTAAAGCGCTTCAAAACCTTGGACGCTATGCGCTCGACAGAAAAGCGGCTGCGTGAAAGCGAAAGGCATTACCGCATTGCAGCCGAGCTCAATCCACTATGGCCTTGGACTGCCGACAAGGGCGGAAACCTCATTTCGATCGATTCGCGCTGGTACGAATACACAGGCCTGTCGCTCAAGCAGACAATGGAACATCAATGGGCCAACGCCGCGTCTGAGGCGGATCAAGTGTCAATCGCCGCTCTTTGGAATCGGTCTCTCGGCACATTACGGCCTTTCGACCTACAAGTCCGATTACGAAAGCACACTGGCGATTACCGCTGGTTTAGAGTCCGTGCCCTGTGCAGCCTCGACATCACCGGAAAATGTGAACAATGGTACGGCACCATCGAGGACATAGAAGACAGGGTGCAACTGGAGAGCGCGTTGCGTGACTGGAACGACTTACTCGAAGTACGCATCAAAGAACGCACCCAACAATTGGAAGAGGAGCAGCGAGAGCGCGCTGTGACTGAATCCAAGTTAAGGCAAAGCCAGAAAATGGAAGCGGTCGGCCAACTGACCGGAGGTATTGCCCACGACTTCAACAATCTATTGGCGGGTATCATCGGCAGCTTGGAACTGATGCAACGACGTATTGATGCGGGTCGCTACGACGATTTGCTCCGATACAACTCAGTGGCCTTGACCTCGGCATCTCGAGCGGCGGCATTAACGCAACGGCTACTTGCGTTCTCCAGGCAGCAATCACTCGAACCTGAACTCCTTGATCCTCGGAAAGTAGTAGCCGAACTTGAAGAAATGATTCGGCGCTCAGTTGGGCCTAGCATCAAAGTCGCGTGCTCATTCAAAACGACTGACCGCATTAGGTGCGACCTCAACCAACTGGAAAACGCGCTGCTTAATCTTGCGATCAATGCACGGGACGCGATGCCCAATGGAGGTAGGCTCGACCTTGAGGTTGCTCGATGCGTCATTGATGAAGCATCTTCATCCGACAAAATGATGCCGACTGGATCATATGTGAGCATTTCTACCACGGATTCCGGCACAGGGATCAGTCCTGAAATTTTGTCGCGTATCTTCGATCCATTCTTCACGACCAAGAAGATAGGCGAAGGTACCGGGCTTGGCCTATCAATGATTTATGGCTTTGCTCAGCAATCCGGTGGTCACGTCAGAGTCCACAGTAGCCTTGGTGTCGGTACCACCGTGACGCTGTATTTTCCGGTAGATGATTCGCAGCCAGAAGATCCCAATGTAGAGGTGGACGATGCTCAACAGTTTGAGTCCTCGGGGCAGAACGAAATTATATTGCTGGTCGACGATGAAGCGGCTATTCGGCAAATGGCGTCGGAGCTCCTGTCAGAGATTGGCTATCGCGTCATTGAAGCAGTGGATAGTGTTTCTGCCATCAATCAGGCCCAGAAGCTGGAACACCTAGATTTGCTGCTAACCGATGTTGGCCTACCAGGATTGATGAACGGGATCAGCTTGGTTGCGGAACTGAAGAAAAAATTCCCGTTGCTCAAAGTGCTTTTTATTACCGGATTTGCAGGTGGTTCGCGTCTAGTCTCGGTCGATAGGACAACCCGATTGCTCACCAAGCCCTTCAGTCTGAATGAACTCACTTTGCGAGTGCATTCGTTGCTTAACACTCCCTCAGATAGCAGTTAACGGCAGCGCTGGATTGCTGCCTTGTTCAAATGGGTTTCCAAATGAACTTGACCACCCCTGACGGTCGATACTTTGTAGTCAAAGGAAAGCTGTGGAGGTGCTCCGACCCATCACTGAACGAAACGACACGGCAACGCTATGTTGATGAACTCATGTCAGCGAGGCGAGAAGTAAAAGCCGCCAAAGCCACAGGCAGCTCTCAGCTGTTGAAAGCGGCTAGAACACGTGTTCAAGCGGCAAAGGTTGCACTCGGAGAGCGAGGCCCGGTGTGGTGGAACGACGGCAGTCCTGACTTGAATAGGCACCAGGTTTCCAATACGCATTACGCGCAATGGTACCGAACGGTGTGTGACGAGGCGTCCAAAGTTTAGAGGCCTCAGAGTGGTGCAGCGATCACTCCTGAGATCTGTCGAATCGGCTCTCTAATCCTCCTTTTCAGTAACTACAGTTGGAATGGTTTCGATAGCCCAGCTACGCACCTTTTGACGCTCGGGGCTGGGCACTACGCAAGCCTTGCGTCCCGTAAAATCTCGTTGAAGACGATCCTCATCAATTCGCCAACCGTTCTGCTCCAGTTCCTTCACGCGCCGCCGGAAGAAAATCTGCAACGCATCCGATTTCAGGGAAACCTCTTGCTGCCATGAATCAGGCACTCGCTCTGGTCGTACGTTTTTTAGCACCTCATGATCCTGCTCGAAAATTCGAATATTGCTGGCAACAAACCTTCGGTCAAACAGTCGGGATCGAAGAAATGTTCGGCCCATCATCCACCAGGTGCGTGTGCGGATAGCGTCGACCGGAACATGAGCCGCGACAATGTGGATTCTCCATCCATTTGGTAATTCGAGCTCCAGCGTCGTGCAGGGCCCGCACAAATGAAAGCCTGGAACGGTGGCCACGCTTATAAGTTCGCTCGTGGATTTACGTCGAAAAAAACCAGTTCGTTTCGGGCGCCGCATGATCATTTCCGCACGCCCACTCCAGACATCACCTTCCACCTCGAACGCATCAATTTGGGGGTGATTCGGGTCACCAAATGTAGAGCCGTGAACAAACGGAGCGTGCGCAAAATCGAGACCATTTTCAATCACGCGATCCCAACTGGCGTCCCAATCGAAATGGCCCGATACCACACGCACGGCCGCATCATCTATCCAGTCGAAGATGGGTAGCGGTGGCCTTTCTGTTTCCGGCAGGTCACCCAGAAATGCCCAGATCCAACCGTAGCGTTCGAGCGTGGGGTATGCGTCGATTCGAGCCTTCGTTGGAATGCGCAGCTGCGGCTGTGCCGGAATATGCGTACACACGCCATCCACTCCAAACCGCCAGCCGTGGTATGGGCACTGCACACTCTCCCCTACTTTGGTGCCGACAGACAGTGAGCCCCCACGGTGAACGCAAACATCTGACAGAAGATGCGCTTTTCCTTTGTTATCACGGAAGGCTACAAACGGTTGGCCAAGGATTCGAACTGACGCGAGCTCATCTGATAATTGCGAGGATGGAAGCACGACATACCACAGGTTTATGAGCATGGCGAAGGTGAACTCGGATGACTTTAGGATAGAGATGACTCACCGACTTTGATGCGTATTGCACGACGTTGTTCACTCACGTTTTAGACCATGCCAATCAAACTCTAAAGCCAAAATCTTCTCATTGTCACAATGTAGTTGACAGTTAAACCGTTTCCACCGTCTTTTTTCTCCCCCTCATCGATCATTAATCTGTGCCCATGTTGAACGACAACACTCACCAACTCAAAAGGACTTCATCATGAGCTACGCTACCTACAACCGTTTGAACAAAGACGACGCTGTAGTGCTGTTAGTCGACCACCAAACCGGTCTGATTTCTTTGGTTCAGGATTTCACGCCCAACGAGTTCAAGAATAATGTGTTGGCTCTGGCTGACGTTGCCAAGTTCTTCGAACTGCCGACCATCCTCACCACCAGCTTCGAGCAAGGCCCGAACGGCCCATTGGTGCCAGAGCTGAAAGAGATGTTTCCTGACGCGCCCTACATCGCTCGACCAGGGCAGATCAATGCCTGGGATAACGAAGATTTCGTCAAGGCAATCAAGGCCACCGGTCGTAAGCAACTGATCATTGCCGGTGTCGTCACTGACGTGTGTGTAGCGTTCCCGACCCTGTCGGCACTGGCAGAAGGTTTTGACGTGTTCGTGGTGACCGACTCTTCCGGCACGTTCAATACGACTGTGCAACAGGCAGCCTGGAACCGCATGACACAGGCTGGTGCGCAAATGATGAACTGGTTCTCGGTTGCTTGTGAGCTACAGCGCGACTGGCGCAACGACATCGAAGGCCTGGGTAACCTCTTGTCCCAGCGCATTCCGAACTATCGCAATTTGATGAACAGCTACTCGGCGCTGACTGCACGCCAATCGTAAGTCCGGTTTGGAACCCAAGGCCCGCTTTTGCGGGCTTTGGCAAAGCTTCACGAAGACCTTTTCGCACATCTAGCGGAACAAATAGGGCTGAAGGGCCCTTTCTTGTACTCAAACCAAATCACTTGGTCAGCCAGGACTCGACGCTATCGGAGCCGCGTTTGAGTGCTCAGTGCTGGGAAAGAAATAACTGGAGACTATTGTGGCCATCCACGATCAGTCCTCGAATGAGCTCCTGGTACTGTTCTGCGGTATTCAGATCTTGCAGGTCGAAGCTTGCAGACCAATTGATGAACGTCTTGGTCTGTCCAGTAAGAGAGACCAATTTCACGGTGGCCACATAGTTGTCCAGCGGTAATGGGGCCTCCTCGAAGCGGTAGGACAGTGTTGTATTGCGATCATCGACCGATAACAGGCGCTCCCTGACAACTGCGCCATCGGCCAACGTGAGTTTGCGAATACAGCCAACCAATCCATCAGGTTGGTTGTCCTCAATGCTGCTTTCGACAATCGAGGGATGCCATTTATGAATCTCACCAAATTTCTTCAATACGCCCCAGGCGTGTCCTGCATCGCTGTCCAGGACAGCGGAAAACTCAACCATCGGCATCGGGTACCTCTCTTGAAATGATCTATTTTTAAAAACGGCTAACCTCGGGTATTGCCAGCGGCGTCGATGATGAACGAGCTCCGATCCCGGCATTGTTCAACCGGGATCGGTGAACGCTCAACCTTCGAACTGGTGATAAACCTTGGCGATGACCTTCCAGGCGCCGTCGATTTTGATCAGGGTCAGGTAGTCGTTGTAGTCGGCACCGATCGCATCCTTTTCCATATCGACACGCACCACGGCTGTGGTGGGTGTGATCGCCAGTATGTCGAGCCGAGTTGTAATTTCGGAGGCGCTGCCGTTCTTCTGAACGAAATCAAACAGATTTTTGATCGGGCCGCCAAGCAGCTCACAGTTTGTGAAACCGTACATCACGGCGTCTTTGTGGAAAGCTTGCGCAACGCCTTCTGCACTGCCCACACGCAGACCTTCAACGTATTGATTGGCGGTAGCGATGACAGCGTTGTACTCGGAAGTCGGTACTGCCTTGATGTTCTTGGACATGGTTCTCTCCGTTCATTAGAGGCGAGGTACAACACACCTCGCCACAGGCGCTCGAGTGCTTAAACGCTCGGATGGGTGTGGTAAATCTTGCTGACGATCGTCCACTTGCCTTCTACCTTCAGCAGGTTGAAGAAGTCGGTGAAACGAAATCCCGAAATGTTGTCGGTATCGACGCGAGCACTGGCGGCAGTGCCCACGATGTCGATGCGAACGATCGCGGCTTTGGCTTCGGGAGATAGGCGGAAAGAGTTGTCGATGACGTCGTACAGATTCTGGATCTCGCCGCCGACGAGCTTGTCGCCGTCGACCCCAAACATGGTGGCCTGCTCGTTGAACGCGGGCTTCATCAAAGCGCTGTCAGCCTTGGCCCCACCTTCGTTGTATTGGCTAAGCACGTCGACGATCGCGTTGTATTCCTGGACGTAAGTTGGATTGCTCACGATGGACTCCTGATTGAAAAATTTCCGATTGCCCATCAGCTCTGGATGGGCGCGGGCATGGCCCACCAACGATCACCAATCCTGGCGTGTCGGCGAGATGATCAGATCGTTGACGGTGACGTTTTCCGGTTGGTTGAGCGCGTAAATCACAGCACGGGCGATATCGTCAGGTGCAATGGCAATCCGGTTCAGCTCCTGAGCAGCCTTGCGCCCTTCAGGATCGCTGACTTTGTCCGCCCAGCCGGTATTGATCACGCCGGGGCTGACGGTGTTGACGCGGATGCCATGCTGCACGCCCAACTCCTTGCGCATGGATTCGGTCATGGCCTGGACGAAAAACTTGGTTGCGCTGTAAACACCCGCCGCCGGCCCGACCTGATGACCTGCAACAGAGTCCATGTTGAGAATCTGCCCGGATTTCTGTTCAAGCATGAACGGCAATACAGCAGCAATAGCGTTGAGGTAGCCCTTGATGTTCACATCGATCATCTTTTCCCAATCTTGCACGGCCAGATCGACCCAGTTGGAAAAGAGCATCAGGCCGGCGTTGTTGACCAAGATGTCCACGGCGCCGTAGGTGTCTTGTGCGAACTTCGCCAGCGCTTTGGTTTGATCCACATTGGTAACGTCTGCGGTGAAGGCAACCACATCGCTACCTGACTCACGCAGTTCTGCAACAAACGCTTCCAGCCCACGCTGATCGTGTGCTGCCGCTACCACGCGGACACCCTGTGCGGCGAGTGCACGAGTGGTGGCGGCGCCGATGCCGGAAGATGCTCCAGTGACGATGGCGACCTTGTTCTGCAGATAATTCATACTTAAGTGCCTCTTGTGCGGCGAAATGCTTTCGCGACGGAGCCTCCTCGCGCCGAGTCGACGCAGGGGGAACCTGTAATTAGTTGGAGTTGGCCGTTGGCCAATCGGTGTAGCCCTTGGCGCCCCCGCCGTAATAACTCTCACGTGGCGCGATGGTCAGTTCGGCACCACGACGCAGACGCTCTACAAGGTCTGGATTGGCAATGAACAAACGACCAAACGCTACCGCATCAATCCGGCCTTGAGCCCGGCGTTCCAGCGCCATATCCAGGTCGTAGTTGTTGTTACCAATGAACGGCCCTTCGAACTGCGCACTCAGCGCGTCCAGATCCACCCCTTCCGGAACGGTGCGAGAAGTGGCGGTTGCGCCTTCGACGAAGTGCAGATAGGCCAGGTTGAATCTGTTCAGCTGCTGAATGAGGTAACCGTAGGTCGCCATGACGTTGCTGTCAGGGGGTGTATTGCCTGCGTCAGGTGTCACCGGCGAAAGACGGATGCCGACCCGGTCACTGCCCCAGATCGCTACCACGGCTTCGGTGACTTCAAGCGTCAGCCGCGTCCGGTTCTCGATGGAGCCGCCGTACTGGTCAGTGCGCTGGTTAGTGGAATCACGCAGGAACTGATCGAGCAGATAGCTGTTGGCAGAATGGACTTCCACACCATCAAAACCGGCTCGCTTTGCATTTTCTGCCGCATGCCTGTACTGCTCGATGATCCCCGGTATCTCTGAAGTCTCAAGCGCCCGAGGCATGGACACTTCGACCATGCCATTGTTGGTGTAGGTCGTACCTTCGGCCTTGATTGCCGAGGGCGCGACCGGTGCCTCGCCGTTTGGCTGTAACTCGACGCTGGAGAAGCGGCCTACATGCCATAGCTGACTGACGATCTTGCCGCCTGCCGCGTGTACCGCGTCAGTTACTTTTTTCCAGCCTGCCACCTGTTCTTCCGACCAAATACCCGGTGTCATGGCATAGCCGCGACCCTGGGCAGAAATGTTCGTGGCTTCGGCGATGATCAGGCCTGCGCCGGCACGTTGAGCGTAGTAAGTGGCGTGCAGTTCATTCGGAACGCCGTCCTCCGCCATCCGGCTGCGTGTCACTGGCGCCATGACAATACGGTTGGCCAGTTGCAAGGCGCCCATCTGCGTGGGCGAAAAAAGGTCGGTGTTATGACTGTTATCAATCATGTCGAATACCTCAAATATTAGACCGGTCGTCTAGTAATTTGGTTAAAAAAAACGCCCCTAGGCCAGCAGGCGTTTACTTGTGATCAGTGCGGTTTCAAACGGGGCCATGGTCTTTCCGACCTTGACCAACAGCGAGGCGCCGAGCCATAGCTGATAAAGCGATTCGGCTAATATCGCCGCGTCCTGAGTCTGCGAGATGGAACCATCAGTCATGCCCTGCTCGACGCAACGCATGATCCGCTGAATGATCAGCGCGGTGCCTTCTTCCAGCACCGTGCGCATGTCTTCTGACAAGTCGCAGACTTCAGCGCCCAGTTTCACCACCAAGCATTTCTCCTCGGGATGATCGAACGCTTGCGTCTTTGCCCAGTAGTGCAGATAGCCCAGCAACCGCTCCGCTCCTGTTCCTTCCGCAGCCATGACGATATCGACGCGCCCGATGTACTCCTTAAAATATTCTTCGAGCAGCGCCTGGCCGAATTCTTCTTTCGAGCGGAAGTAGTGATAGAACGACCCTTTGGGTACGCCTGCGGTTGTCAGCACTTCCGACAGCCCCACGGCGGTGTAACCCTTGTTGGTCATCAACGACTTGGCCACATCGATGATGTGCTGTCGCATGTCTTGGATAGGTTTCTTCATAGGGAAGGCAGCCTACACAAAACTAGACCGGTCGTCTAGAAACACCTGACTGCAACTGATGAATCGACTCAGCCGTTAGCATTTCTTGTCGGACGCTTTCTTGCGGATTGCTATGCTTTTTGCACTACCTGATTGACTCGTGAAGGCTCAAGGGCCGCCCTCTCCCACTTGGCGATTACCAAGGGTGCGATGGCATTACCCAGTACGTTCAACGTGGTGGTTCCGCTATCGATAATCCTGAAGATACCTGCGATAAGCGCTACCCCTTCTAATGGAAGACCGGCAGAGGCCAACGTCGCAGACAAGATAATGATGGCGAATCCAGGCACCCCTGCAGCACCTTTGGAGGTCAGCACCATCGTGACCACCAGCAAGATCTGCTGAGACAACGACAGGTCAATGCCATAAAGCTGAGCGACAAAAATCGCCGCAACGCCTAGGAAAATCGATGCACCATCCAGATTGAACGCATACCCAACCGGCACCACAAAACTGACGATTCGGCGCGGGACTCCATAGCTCTCCAGCTTGCTCATCAACTGCGGCATTACCGCTGCCGATGCGGCACTCGAGAACGCAAGAATCAGCTCATTCCGGAAATACTTGATCAGCTTGAAAATGTTCTCGCCGATCAGATAGCAAATACCGCCTAGTACCACCAATGCAAAGACAATCAGGGCCAGGTAGACCACGCCAATCAGCTTGAGCAAGGGTAATAGCGAGGCGAAGCCGAAGGTTGCGACGGTAGCGCCGATCATGCCGAACACGCCTATTGGCGCGTAAGCCATGACGATTGAGACGACTTTGAACATCGCATCGGAAATACCCTGAACCACCGCGACCACTGGCGCGCTTTTCTCTCTGGGTAGCGAGTTCAAGGCCATGCCGAATAGGACAGCGAAGAACAGCACCGACAGCAGCTTCGCTTCCGACATCGCCACAAAGACGTTGTCCGGGACGATGTTCTGCACAATCACGAGAGCGCCCTTCGAAGGCTCCATTGTGATGGACGCAGAGCTATGCGTAATGCCCGAAATATCAGTGCCCGTGCCAGGCTCGAAGATGTTCGCGAAACACAATCCCATCACGATGGCCAGGCCAGTTATCGCAAAGAAATACCCCAGCGACTTTATGCCCATGCGACCAAATGATTTGTTATCTCCGCCTCCTGCGATGCCCAGGATCATGCAACAAAACACGATTGGAACAACGACCATCTTCATCATCTTGATGAAGATATCGCCAAGCGGTTTCAGGATTTCCGCGCTAACCCACGATTGATACTGCGGATGGGTATTGAAATACCAACCGACGAGCACGCCAAGCAACAGCCCGGCAATGATTTGCCACACCAAGGGAATACGTTTCATGTCTAGCCTTCTTGTTGGAATGAAAAGACTGCGTTAATTGGCAGTTGCTAGAGTCATGAGCTTCCAGCTCACTTGAGATCAAATGGCACAACGCTGTTGTGCCAACACGCTTCTTATTTTGCGAAGAGCTGGCTCATATCCTTGAAGGCTTTGAATTCAAGGGCATTTCCGCACGGGTCAAACAGGAACATGGTGGCTTGCTCGCCCACCTGACCCTTGAAGCGAATGTAGGGTTCGATCACAAACTCAGTACCGAAGGACTTCAGACGCTCAGCCAACGCTTCCCATTCTTCCCACCCAAGGATGATGCCGAAGTGAGGAACCGGTACGTCGTGGCCGTCGACCGGGTTGCTGTGGACACTCTCCTGGGAAGCAGTTTTTGGGTGTTCATGAATAACCAGCTGGTGGCCATAAAAGTTGAAGTCGACCCACTGGTTGCTGGAACGACCTTCTTCCAGGCCGAACACTTCACCGTAAAAGGTGCGTGCGCCAGCGAGGTTGTAAACGGGGATTGCGAGGTGGAAAGGCGAGAGGCTCATCAGAACTCCAATGACAGTATTTTTGTTGGTGAAGGACGGAGCAGCGTATTAAGGCCAGCCGTTGGTTTTCGTCCCACCGACATCGGCGTGTGGGGTCAGGCAGTTGCCGGGGGATGGGCGCATCGTAGAGCGACAAACAAAACAAAAAAATCAATATATATTTCTTAGAAACACAATTAGTATTTATGAATGATCAAAGAACTCAAGACACTCATCGCCGTTGCACGGGAAGGTACTTTTGCCGCTGCCGGGAATAAAATCGGCCTCACCCAGGCAGCGGTGAGCGCCCAGATCCAGCGTCTGGAGGCCGAGCTCGGCTTTGAGATATTCGACAGGAAGGGACGCTCAGCTCACCTCAACAGGATGGGCCACCAGATACTCCTGCAAGCGCAAGAGCTGCTTCGGCTTTACGATAATCTGGGCTCCACCACGGCCGGACTTCCTGCGAGCGTTCTGGTGAACATCGGTGCTATCGCTTCCGTGCAACGCTCCTATCTACCGGACGCGTTAGCCAAGTTTCACCAACAATGCCCGCAGTGCCGCACCCGTGTAATCCCAGGGTTATCGATGGAGTTGGTCAATCTAGTGGATGCCGGCGAAATCGACATGGCCGTAATCATTCGCCCACCCTTTTCGCTTCAAAGCGATTTGCGCTGGACGACCTTGGCGCTTGAGCCCTACCGTCTGATCGTTCCACACGATGTGCCGGGAGAAGATTGGTCGGAACTACTTTCCAGCCAACCGTTCATTCGGTATGACCGATCATCCTTCGGGGGCAGGCAGGTGGATCGCTTCCTGCGGCGGATGCATTTCACCTTGCGTGAGGTTTGCGAACTGGATGAGTTGGAGGCGATCATCAAGCTAGTCGAAAATGACGTTGGTGTGGCGTTGGTGCCGCAGACAGCACCCCACCAGGAATGGCCAACAGGTGTACGAGCGCTCGACCTCGGGCAGCTCACCTTCCACCGTGATATTGGGCTCGTCCATCGGGCTCGGCAAAGTTTTACCGAGCCTGTGCAGATACTGGCTCAACTTATTAGTGACCAGGTAAAGACCGGCTCTGAATAAAACACGGACTGCAAAATGGGCCCCGCAGGGCCCTTTGTACTCCAACCAAAATCACTTGGTCAGCTAGGACTCAACCGTGTCAGAGCCGTATTCGCCCTTCCACTCTTTCAGCGTCCGGTGATTGCCGCCTTTGGTCTCGACGACTTCGCCAGTGTGAGGGTTATTGTAGACCTTTACCTGGCGCGGTTTGCGGCTATCGGATTTAGACTCAATGGATGGAGCACGACCAGCCGGGCCCATTGGCCCGACGGAGCGATCCCTCTATTCACGTCTTACCACAGCTCAGCTATGAGTTTGCGATGACTCGCACACAGAAGGATTTGAACAACCTACCCTCCCACCTCCCGCGAAGTCTCTGTCCTCACGCAGAGAATCATTGCGCCCTGTCATAAATTGTCTCAGCTCAGTTCTGCATAATGGTTGAAATCATGGAGTCATACCGGTACTCCTAAAGCACCAGTTTCAGCAGGGAACGCACCATGCATTCAAGATTCAGGGTCATCGAAACAACCAGAGTGGACGATGGCGTCAAGAAATTTCGGGTTGTAGATCTCGTCGAGGGAGGCTCTGCAAGCAAGCACGGTGTTTTCAAGGCCAGGGTAGAGGCAGAGGCTGTTTGCTCGCTCCTGAATGCTGAACATCCTCGTCAGACTGGTGTAAGTCGTGCGTCCCTGAGCATTTGATCCACTACCTTCGGAAAGCCAGGCGCACGCCTTTTTGAGAGTGACGAAAGCCTAGAGCGCAGTCGTGGATTCTCGTTCGTAAAGTACGTTTTAAAGGCCCGCCAAGTTCAATCGCTGGCACTCCACCTCCGCTGCTTCTCGGGCGTAATAGGTATTCGTCAGACGTAATTTCTCTTCGTTGTCATAGATGTTGAAACCTATGGGCGCATTCTTGCAGAAGCTCGCTCCGATGCGCATTGATCCCGTTTCTTTCGGAATTGCAGGGACAACAACAAATCTCGAAATCATCTTCAAACCCTCACCTAGATGCTCATCACTATTAGCGGCTATCTGCCAGCACGGCAAGTGATCTTCCTCTGTTTCCGATGACAAGTAGAGACGGCCTAAGAATGATTCGCAGCTTCGCTAAAAGCTGATGTGATGTGGAACCCCTCAACTGGAGGTCATCCAGTTCTAGAAACTATCTTGTGGGGTACGTGCCCAGCGCTCAGTACCTATCAGTGCATCATCCAAAGCGTATCTCGACGCATCAAAAAATTTGAACCGCTTTTGGACGCGCCCGCCTAATGATTAGCTTGTGAACAATTGCACAGGCAAATATGCCAATACCGGCATACCCCAAGAGGTGGTCAACGTGGCTAAAGACGAGAAGAAAAGCAAAGGTGACGCTTCGAAAGCCAGCAAGGAGTTGAAAGACAAAAAGTCATCACCGGCGAAGAAATCAGCTGCGGCATCGGCTCTTTCGAAGTCTTCGGAAAAGAAAGACAAGAAAAAAGATGTCGCACCCAAGAAATCTGCAAAAAAAGCTGACAGCAAGCCAGAAAAGGCTAAGAAATCAGAAACGGCAGAAAAATCGACGAAAAAGAAAAAGTGACATCATGCTATCTGCTAGGGCTTTAAGCCCTAGCTTACTCAGGCCGTGTTGCCCTCGAAAGCTATCAATACCTGTAATATTTAAGGCCCGGGTAGCCACGTGTTGGTTGCAATCGCTCGCCCGTCTGCGACCTGTGGTTGAAGAAAGGTTCTTCTCGCTGGACAGTCTCTCACCATCAATTGCGCCGCACCTGATGCCAGGAAATCCCTAATTTTCCCTCCGACGTTACTTCCTCTGCTTCGCAATCTAGGAGAGGTCGACCACACGTCTAGCTCATTGCCATCTGGGTCGCCTATGCTGTCTCTTCGATGAGGCAAAACCGGAGCTTGAAGGACAAGGCGCGTGAACGTGAACTGGGAAGGAATGCTGCCGATCGAAGGTACCATAATCATTATTGAGGATGATCCGACCCTTCGAGCACTGATGACGGACATCCTGTCCGAGATTGGCGCCCAGTCTCTTACTTTTGAGGCTGCAGACGACGCGCTGACGTACTTTTTGCAAAACACTTTCCACTGCCCGCTTGTGATCGTGGATCAGGCGCTACAGGGCAGATCCAAGGGATGGAGTTTATTGAGATGATCCAGAGTCGTGTCCCTTGGATCGTCTCCATTCTCACGCCCGGTTATTTGATCGATCCCAACGACTTACCCGTCCATACAATCTATCTGCACAAGCCTTGGTCACTGGATGACCTGGTGATTTCGGTCGCCGCCCTTTTGCAGCCAGGTAACCCCATCAAAAAGAAATCACTCTGAGCAGCCGGAGGTTTCTATGACTGAGAAAGACCTCATTGGCCTCCTGTTCGCGTGTGTGCGCTTTGGATTGCGGTAGTTAGCGGAGTAATTGTTCTGGTCAGCTAGAACAGCACTACGGCTCTACAACACTTGGTGGTGTTATTGGTCTCCTAATTTGCCCACCTTCGCCGACACGCTGCATTCACACCGAGCAAGTCATCGGAACGAACGACGTCTACGCCTGCTGTTAATGATCTCCGTGTTGTGCGTTGCCGCCGCGCTCGCGAGCCTTGTGTTGTTCGTTTAGCGGTCTTCGCGAGCTAGCGCTTTGGCCGGTGGTTGCCTGTGGCCGTCACGGCGTCAAACCAGCACTGCAGACTCTGGTATTTCAGAGTAAGTACGACTGGTTTCGTATTCGAGAAAAAGACCCCACACCTGGCGCCAGGGTGGGGCTGATTGAACGAATGACCCGCTATCCAGTAATGCCGGCCTTAGCCTTTCGCCCAGGCGTACACGTGTTGATTGATTTCACCGAGGCCACCGTCGCGGGCGACCTACTCTTCACCGGCGCGCCGGCGTTGCGTTTTTAATTCACCGACGCTGATACCATAAAAAGCCGCAACGGCCGGGGCCAGATGTTCTGGGGCATCGCCTCCGTCGCGCAGGGCCACAAACATCAGATGATGTGCGGGCCAATTGGCATATAGGTTATTCGCTTCGGTCATGGTCATAGCTCCTTGTGGGAGACATCTCATTGTAGGCCTTACCAGCCCCTGGATCGGAGCATGGATAGATCGAATTGTTTACAAATGAGCCGGACAACGCGGAGGAGTTTTTCTGCTTAAGGGTATAGTTTTTCCACCACGGCCTAAGTGACGACCACGGAGGCGGACTCGAGCGTGATCATGACCGCCAAGGTCATCCTGATCATTGTCAAAGCGCCAATACGTTGACGGCGACCCCGCGTGACCCACACTGCTCCACTCTACTGGTGAGCTTCAGAGTGGCTGCATCGAAAGCACATTGGCTTTTATTAATCTTGAGAGTCTTTCCCATCCTGGGCTAACCTTCCAATCTTGGATCCCATCTCTTCCTTGCCTTTTGAGGATTTCTAAACGTGAAGGGCAAAATGATTGGTACTGCTATAGCCATGACGTTCGGGGCTGCAGTGATATACGGATTTAGTTCTTCGGGAGCCAGTAAGGATCGGCTAGAGGATGGCATGTGCAAGGTAGCGAAGGAGCATCTGAAGGCCGTCGAAATCCAGGCACGCGCCATGGCAACCGGTCTATCTGTCGAAGGCTACGCCGAAGCGGAAGCGACCGAGGTTGGCAAGCTCATCAACGCGCTGGATACCGCTAAAACCAAGGAAGAGGCGGAAGCCGTAATTATGGAGCACTCCGTAAATGTCGAGGCAAAGGTCGCCGCAACAGATGCGGAAGTAAAATCGCGAGGCGATCAGCCCTTCCTGGTACAACAGCTCAAGGAGCAGCGGATCACAACTGATGTCAAGCTGGAGATACAACGCGCCGAGAAGGCGGTCAGAACCGCGTGTGAGTGAAGTTAGCCGTAAGTAGCTTGATCCTGTCATACAGCCATGGGCTATGGATTCAATCGGTCGATGCAAATTACGGAAATCTGAGAGAACAGGAGGATCGTAGCCCGTTAACTGGTTAATGGTCAGCTTGCAGGATTAGGAATACTCTCTGAACGCTCTCAATAGAATCGACGATCCATGACCAGCTCAGACTTCTCTCAAGATGTTAATGCCATCCACAGTATCGAAGCTGTGCCGGTCATATTGAGCATGGTCAAGCACCTCACCGGAATGCGATTCGCCGCTGTCGCGAGAGTCACCGAAAGAAACTGGGTGGCCTGCGCCGTTGATGACTCGATTGACTTCGGCTTGAAACCCGGCGACGAGCTGGTGCTTGAGTCAACCATCTGCCATGAAATCCGCCAACACAGAAAGCCGGTCATCTTCGGCCACGCCAGTGAGCACCCGATTTTTCCTTGCACCACACGCCCAAAACCTATGGATTGGAGAGCTACATCTCCATCCCCATCATCAAGGCCAATGGCGATTTTTTCGGGACATTGTGTGCCATCGACTCGGTGCCTGCGCATGTGGATGAGCCGGCCATTGCCAATGGCGCTCACCCTCTTCGCCCAATTGATTGCGATGAGCCTTGATACCCAAAACAATCTTGAGATCACTAAGGCGGCACTGGTGACCGCCCATGAACACGCGAGGCTCCGCGAGCAGTTCGTCGCCGTCCTGGGACATGACCTGCGCACCCCACTGAGTGCTATCCGCATGAGCGCCGACCTGCTGGAAACCAAAACCACGGATAAAAGGTCGCTCAAGCTGATTTCGGCGATTCGTAGCAGCTCGACGCGCATGGGCATGCTGATCGAAAATGTATTGGATTTTGCCCGGGGTCGAATGGGCGGCGGGATTCCCATTAAACGCCAGCTTGTCGATGATCTTGGCAACACCTTGCGCTTGACCCTGGATGAGGTGCAAAGCTCAAACCCCGAAGCCACCTTTGTTCACTCGCTGAACATACCTGCCGGTGTCTATTGCGACTCACTGCGTATCAGCCAACTGCTCTCCAATCTGCTGGGAAACGCGGTTACCCACGGCTCGCCCGCGACGCCTATCACCGTGCAGGCCTATGCCGAAGAAAACGAAATCGTCATATCGGTGAAGAACCAGGGCACACCGATCCCGCCACAATTGATGCCCTTGCTATTTGAACCTTTCACTCGATCAGAAGCGGGACAACGTGGTGAAGGTTTGGGCCTGGGACTGTACATCGCCTCCCAGATTACCACCGCGCACAACGGTACCTTGAACGTGGTGTCCACAATCGAATCGGGGACGTGTTTCGTCGCGAGATTCCCTGCCCAATTCAAATGGGCCTGAATGAGAACCGTCAGTGCGAACGCTACAGGAGTAGCAACGCCTCATGGAGCTCTATGGAAGGTGTAATGCCTTCTTTGCGACGACTATCCAGCCAATCCCTGGTTTTGCTGACATCGAAGATCTGGCCCTGATCCATCAGGTTCAACAGTAACTCATCGGATACCCGATAGCGCCCGCAATCCGGACAATCCCTTTCCTCCCACGGGCCATGGCACAGAATGCGCTCCGCCACGCCGACACAGATAAGACAATTCATCACTGTCACCCATTCTTTGTTTCAATCGCCGCTCGTGAGCGGTTGAGGCGCCGCGCATGAGAATCATCGAGTGCTGATGAGGCTTGAAATGTGTCGACCTGAATGATCGAACAAAGGTTCGCGGCGGTGACGCTTTCAGGACGAACAGGTCGTATCTACTAACTGTGGCCCTTCGTTTGCGGAGGGCCTCGATTGAATCCGTACGCGACAGGCACCAATCGGCCAGAAGTGGACAACTGGGTAATGACCCAGCAACCTGTGCCTTAGCTTAGGGTGAAGTCTTGTCCTTCTAGGAAAATAACGATGACAGATCTAATTGTAGTAATTGGTGCAGGTTCGATTGGGCAAGCCATAGCTCGGCGTGTCAGCTCGGGCAAGCATGTGTTGCTCGCAGATCTGCGGCAAGAAACTGCCGACGCAGCAGGCAAGGTTTTGAGCGATGCAGGGTTTGAGGTCACCTCGACTGTTGTCGATATCTCGTCCAGAGACTCAGTCCAAGCACTCGTAGCCAAGGCAACAAGCATGGGGGACATAACCGGCGTCATCCACGCGGCAGGCGTATCTCCCTCCCAAGCTGCACCTACCACCATTCTTCTAGTCGATCTGTATGGCACTGCTCTCGTGCTGGAGCAGTTCGGAAATGTGATTGCAAAAGGCGGTTCGGCAATCGTCATTGCCTCGCAGTCAGGTCATCGATTACCGGCACTGCCAGATGAGCAGAACAAGGCCTTGGCGTTAACCCCAGTTGAAGAACTCCTTGCTCTACCAATGCTTCAGTAAGTGACAGATCCGCTGAATACCTACCAGATTTCCAAACGTGGCAATTCGCTGCGCGTGGCCGCCGAAGCCGTCCGCTGGGGGAAACGCGGCGCCCGTGTCAACGCGATCAGTCCGGGCATCATTTTCACACCCTTGGCAAGGGATGAACTCAATGGCCCACGCGGCGATGGGTATCGACGCATGATCGAGTCCTGTGCCACCAAGCGCGGAGGTACGCCCGATGAAGTGGGTGCTGTAGCTGCCCTGCTCATGGGGCCTGAAGGGACGTTCATCACGGGCAGTGACTTTCTCATGGACGGCGGTGTAACGGCCCAATACTGGTATGGCGACGATAAGTAATGCGTGTGTGATCCCGTCAGAAGGGGGGTAATTCCAGCTGGACGTACCCGCACAAGATCAAATAGGCCGTATGGGGCGAAACGCCCCATCCCCTCTAAAGTGCCTGATCGAATCGGAACGAGGCCCCATAGGCCGACGCTGGCAAGAGACTTGAACCATCGGCCCGTAACCGCGAACGGAAGGTACCGCTTTGCGGTTGAGTACGGTACAGCCCACGTTTTTGCAGTTCGGGGATGACCAGTTCGACGAAGTCCTCAAGGCTTCCAGGGCTGATCAGCGGATTAATCATGTAGCCACTGGTGCCGGAGATTCGTGCATGCTCCTCAATGCGTTCCGCAACCTGTTGAGGGGTGCCCACTAGAATCAAATCGCTGCCTCGGGTGACGTTGGCAAACCGTTGTTTGACGTCGCCAGCGGTTAATGGTTTGCCACTGCCATCGGGACGCATGACGTAAGAGGTCATGCCTTCAGTGTGGGTAGATAGCGCATCACTGTCGGCGTAGCGGCTGATATCGATCCCGGTGTCACCCGCGTAACTGACCAGTTGTGCCTGCAAGTGATAGTTGCTTTGCAGTTCGTCATATTTGCGCTGAGCTTCGATCTCGGTCTTGGCCGTTACAATACGCAGTACCGTGAGGGATTTCACATCATCACGCTGGCGGCCGCGTGCCTGGGCCTTGGCCCAGATTTCTTCCAGCCCCTGACGAATTTCCTGGGGGTTGGACTTGGCAATAAAGATCAGTTCGGCGTGCTTGGCTGCAAACTCACGTCCGCGCCCCGACCATCCGGCCTGAATCAACAAAGGCGTGCGCTGTGGTGATGGAGAGGTCAGGTGCGGCCCGGCCACCCGGTAATGCTCACCGACGTGGTTGATCGGCCGCACACGATCACCCCGAGCGTAGACTTGGCGCGCCCTGTCCGCGACCACGGCGTTGTCGGCCCAACTGCCTTCCCAGAGTTTGTAGACCACATCGAGAAATTCTTCGGCGCGTTCATAGCGGTCATCGTGCTTCATCATCTGCTCCAGACCGAAGTTGCGGGCGGCACTGGAGAGGTAAGACGTGACGATGTTCCAGCCGACCCGTCCATTGGTAAGATGATCCAGAGTGCTGAAGCGCCGAGCATGGGTAAAAGGATGTTCGTAGCTGGTGGTGACGGTGACGCCAAAGGCCAGGTTTTCCGTCACGGCAGCCAAAGCCGGGATGATCATCAAGGGATCGTTCGCCGGTGCTTCTACTGCCCATTTCATGGCCGCATCGGCATTGCCGCCAAATACATCGTAGAAACCCAGCACATCACCAAAAAACAGCATGTCGAGGTGAGCCTGATCGGCAATACGCGCCAGGTTCGACCAGTAGCTCAAGGAATTGATGGTCAGTCGCTCATCAGCAGGGTGCGTCCACAGGCTTGGCGCACCACCGCAACCGACACTGGCCTGCTCATAGAGTGCAAACAAAAGAGGTTTTGGATCGGACATCGTGATTCCTGTAATAAGTCATTGAGCGGGACGAGTCACCGCTGATTCTTGAAACCTTTGCCGTAATGGCGTTCGAGTCGGTGCTGGATCAACTCAAGTCCGATGGACAGCAGCCAATAGATGACGGCTGCGGTGGTGAGCATTTCGATGTAGCGATAAGAAGACCGCCCATAGGACTGCGCCAGGAACATGACCTCCCACACGCCCATCACCGAAATCAGCGATGAATCCTTGAGCATTGAAATGAACTGACTGGTTGTCGGCGGAATGATCGTGCGCATCGCTTGCGGCAAGATAACGTGCACAAACGTCGCCGTCGGCCTGAGACCCAACGCCATCGCCGCCTCCCGTTGCCCTGGTGCTACAGCCTGGATGCCGGCACGAAAGATCTCGCTGAGATAGGCCCCATAATTGAGCGAGAGCGCAATGATGCCGGCGCTGATGGCACCGGGAACAACGCCCAACTGCGGTAAACCCAGGTAGATCAGCAGAATTTGAATCAGCAGCGGCGTACCGCGAAAAAAAGAGGCGTAAAAGCTCGCAATCCCGAAGGCCACGGCACTGCGGGACAGGCGCGCCAGTGCCGTCACGAAACCCAGGAGCAGTGACAGCCAGATCGAGCAGAAGCACAGAAACAGCGTCAGTGCAGCACCCTGCAGGAAACCGTTTGGCCCCAGATGCAGGCCGATCAGATTCGGCCATTTTTCCAGAATGATCGAAAGCTTCAGATCGAAACTCATGAAAAATATGACGCACAAGCCGAACAGGGCCGCCCACATCAAATACACACGAGTGCGAAAGCCAAAGAGCTGGCTCAAGCGACGCGACTCGGCTTCGGGTGCGACAGTGGTTTTAGCCGGATGGGGATTGAGGGCTGTCATTGGCTGATATCGGCACCGATCCACTTCTGCGAAATTTTGCTCAGGGTACCGTCAGCCTTGAGTTGGGTGATGACCTCGGTGACTTTGGCATTCCATTGCGGATCACCCTTCTCGATCGCCACGACGTTCGGTTCGGCGTAGAGCGTATCGCCGGCAATCTTGAAGCGAGGATCCTGGGCAATACGCTCGCGCGCTGTGATGAGGTTGGTGACCATGGCATCCAGACGCACGCCGGTACCCAGCGCCAGATCCTGGAAGGCCACTGTCTCATTGTCATAGGGAGCGACCTGTACATTATCGAATGGATAACTCAAAGGTTTGTCCTCAGCGCCTTCGATCACCAGGTCTTTGTTCAAATAGGCTTCGTAAGTCGACGCGCTGATCACACCCACTTTTTTGCCGGACAAGTCTTTGCCCGCAGTGATGTCTTTATCCTTGGCATTCACCACGATCACTGCGGGTGACTGGTAATACTCGACCGGAAAATCGAACACTTCGGCACGGGCTTTACTCGGGGTCATCGAGCAGACGCAGATGTCATAACGTCCACTCCAGCGGCCAGCAGCAATCACATCCCAGGACGGGGTCTCCAGTTTGAGTTTGACGCCAAGGCGCTGAGCAACCGCCTTGGCGACATCCACGTCAAACCCATCCAGCTGGTTCTGCTCATTGAGAAAAGAAAACGGCGGATAACTTTCCATCAAGACGCCGGTTAACTCCCCCTTTTTCGTCACGCGATCTAAGATGGGCCCTGCAAAAGCCGCAGAGCAACTGGCGGCTAACGCCAAACCTAAGGACAGCAATGCCGTAGTTTTCAAGTACGAAGCTCCAATCAGTTGAAATATCTGATTAGATTAAAACGCAATAAAATTTGCAGATATACTTTCTTTATGGAATAAGACACTAGCTTCAGGCTATATCGAAATTTTGGGCTCAAGCACTAGCTTCACTACTTTTCTCAACGGGACGGGGCTGGAACATGCTGCAAAGCAGTAAACAAGCCGGGCGTGTACGCTTTTGCGATAAGCCGGTGGAGAAGTCATCACATTCAGTGCCGGCGAGCTCGTTCGTGGACGTTGCGGCGGCCATCGCATGACTTGCCCCATCATTCGCGATCCGATCGATTATTCATCTGCCCGGCTTTGAGCCCGTAAGCATGGCAGCCTTACCGCACATCTTTACCGAAGAACTTCGAATACCTGCGAAATCGCATTTCACTTGACCACCCCTTTGCGTTCGACCTGACCAGTCGTTTGCTTTCGTTCTGACCTCGATTACATAGGATTTGACCAGCACGCTTTCTAAGCATGATCGGCAGAGAACGGCCAGTTGCAGCCTTTCGCAAAGGTCTTAATGGGCCGACTTGTGGCTTAGCGGAATTCATCTAGACTCGTAAGCAGCTGATGGATCAGCGACGTTTGTTGTGATCCTGAGCCCGCCCATGCGGGCTTTTTCATTTCAGCAAACGGCAGCCAGACGAATTAGTTTTTTAGATCTGTTTTGCCTGTCGCTATCGTCACCGGTGGGTCTGTTGCGACCAGTGAACCGCGCACATTGTCGGCGTGAAGCTCCCGATAGCACGACTACGTGCGGGGAGGAGGCTGTAGATCGGGGAGATAATTACATCTGGGATTCATTGCCCAGAGATCTACGTAACTCCGTAAAAAGCGTTTTAGTCGAAAATCGCGTTACTTTAGGAAAACCTACCTTCCAAGTGTACCTGCGGCTCTCGCCCTATCGCGTATCCGCATGATGGAGCAGAATCACGCCCAGACCACAGTAACGGTGTGCACTGAGGTGGTGCTTGAACAGGCCAAAGTCGCCTGGGCAGACCTTGTGATTTTCCAGTTCCCGATGTGGTGGTTTTCCATGCCCGCCCTGCTTAAGGGTTGGGTAGATCGCGTGCTGAGTCGAGGTTTCGCTTACTCCTCCGGACGAAAATACGAAACCGGACACCTCAAGGGAAAACGCGCCATGTTGAGCCTGACCACGGGTACCGCGAGCACCCTGTACTCACCCAACGGCATTGATGGCGACCTGCACCACATCCTCTGGCCCATCCATAACGGGATTCTGGCGTACACAGGCTTCACAGTGCTGACCCCTTTTGCCGCATGGATGCCCACCCAGGTCACCCGGCAGCAACGCGAGCAATACCTGCAGGAGTATGCTGACCGATTGTCTCTGCTCGACGACTTGCCGCCGCTGTTCTTCCACCCACGCCAGGACTACGACGAACATCAGCAGCTCAAGCCAGGCGTTCTCGCTCGCTCTGGCGTACAGTGGAACCCGCGTTCTTTGCAGACCTTCGAAGTATCGGCTTCAACCTTCGCTGGACAGGTTTCCCGGCTTGAAGTGCCCACGTTCGCCACCAACAAACGCAAACCAGCAAATGGAGAATCATCTTGAAAGGTTACTGGATCATTTTCGGCTCTGACGTGATCGATTCGGATGCACAGCAGGAATATGGCCGGCTGTGGGCGCCTATCGGAGAGAAATACGGTGCCAAGATAAAAGTTTTTGAGTCCGGCGCGCTGGTCGAGGTGCAATCCACCAAGCGCGTGCTGGCTGTCGAATTCCCCAGCTACGAGCAAGCGAAAGCCTGTTACAACGATGCTGCCTATGGGGAGGCGAAGTTATTTGCCTTACGCGCTTCCAGCCGCGAAATGATCATCATTGAAGGCGACCTCGCCTAGCACTCCGTACTCTCGCTGCGCGCTCACGCTGAACAACCAAGGCAGATGCTTATAGGCGTCCGCGCTAGTTGCTTGCTTTGCGCGCAGCGCTGACCAACCCATCCAGCCAATCCTGGTGACCGTTGATCATTGGATTTGGCTTGGCCTTGGCTAGCTCCTCAGCGGGCTTACCCTTCTGGGTTTCTTGAGTGAGGATGCGCACACGCCCGTTCGGCAAGTCTTCAATCAGCCAGGCATGGTGAACGTCGAGTCGAGTATCAGCCTCACCTGCCCAACCGTGCCATGCAATACGACCTGGCTGTCCACTGGCCGGAGGTACGAACTCAGTGCACTGCGCCTCAACAGGAAAACCGAAGGTCTCAAAGTAAAAACGCACACCGTCTTCCAGTTCGGGCCCCTTGCCGTCATAAAAGCGTACATTCGCCGAGTTGGCATAGTACGTCGGCCATTGAGGCGCGGTGCTCAGCAATGGCCAGATATCAGCAGCGCTCAGGCCAGCAACAATAGTTTCGTTGGATACAAAGTTTTCAGTAAAACCGGGGACGTAGCCTTCTGGCCAAAAGATCTCGTTCATCTGTAGGACTCGGTGTTATGGACTGACGCAATAGTCGGTGCTAACTTGAAATAACACCAATCGTCATATTTTATTCAGATCATCATGAATCCTGATATCAGGCACCTCGACTTCAATCTTCTTAAAGCCCTCGATGCACTGCTCGACGAACGCAGCGTGACCCGCGCAGCCGAGCGATTGGCTCTCACCCAACCGGCAGTCAGCGGAATGCTCACCCGTTTGCGCGATAGCTTCGATGACCCGTTATTTGTGCGAGCACAACGAGGCATCGTGCCGACTCTGAGAGCGCAGCAATTGGCAATGCCCGTTAAACAACTGCTCAGTGATATTGAGCACATTTTGCAGCCCCAAGCCTTTGAACCTGCAACTGCCAGCATGACGCTCACAATCGCTTCTACCGACTACGCCTTACGTGCCGTCGTAGTGCCTTTCCTGAGTGCGTTGAGAGTGCAGGCACCAAACATTCGGGTTGCTGTACAGCCCGTCGACAATCAGCATCTGCTCAGTCAGCTGGATCGGGGGGATGTCGACTGGGCGCTAGTGACGCCTGAAAGCACTGCGGCGGGCCTTCACACGTCGAAGTTGTTCGATGAACGTTATGTTTGTGTGATGCGTGCAGATCATCCCGACGCTGTCGGTGAGGCCTTGTCGTTGGATCGCTTTTGCGCCCTTGATCACGTGCTCGTTTCGTCGTCTGGTGGGGCCTTCCAAGGAGTAACTGACCAAGCACTCGCTCGAATTGGCAGGTCGCGGCGAGTCATCGTCTCGGTGACCAGCTTTCTTGTACTTCCCGAGATTCTGGCGGCGAGCGATCTGATCGCTGTCGTCCCACGTCGCTTGGCGTCGCACTCTAACGGCCTCGTAACGCTCGAGCCACCTGTCGACATTCCAGGCTTCAGCAAGAATTTGACTTGGCATGAGCGGACACACCACGACCCAGGTCAGAAGTGGTTACGATCGCTGCTAATCGAAACTGCAGGAAGGTCAACTGATAGCGACTAACACTGTCCGTTGGGCGTAGACGTGTGCCCTTCCCTGCTCGAAGGCTTGCCACATTTTAATGCCAGGAAATGGCATGCAGGCTTATATGACAATCGACCTAAATCACTTAAGCAAACAGTAGAGTCGTTGGGCCTGGTTTGGCTAGGTACCTGTCACCGTGGGATAGACGATCCGAGAAATGTGGCTTCCATGGTGAAAGAAATGCTTAGCTAATTGATGAGCCGGGCCCATTGGCCCGAAGAATCGACCTCCCCCTTGACGTCACTTCATACCGCAGCCTAGCGATGGGCATGCGCTGACTCGAGCTCAGAATGATTTGAACACAACCTCTCCTCTCACCGCCCTCGAGGTCTGCCAGGTACTGACGGACGTCGCGCTTGGCAAACGCATCATGATGCGAAGCTCCATCCTGGAATGAGATCTACCACGGCCTCATGCCCATTGAGATCGAGGGCTGGCGACTCACCCTCTTCAATGACTGTGACACCCTGGACTACTGCGAGGAAAGCCGGTCGGCTGATGACCGAGTCGGGACATTCGAACTCTGGCAGCGCGACGGAGCTAATCCTGTCGACCTATTGAGTGTTTGGGAGCATGAACAGCTCGAACGTATGCTCGCCGCACTCTGAGCCTGCACGTAGAAGCTCGAAACCACTGCCGGTGCAGTAGCAATGGAAACCGAACGTGAAAAAGCCACAAATTAGAAAAAACAAAGCCCCAGAGGTTCGCGACTCCGGGGCTTCTATTTTCGCCTCCATCCCTTAATAGTTTGACGAACGTGGCCAGGACATTACCAGCGTCGTTTTGATATTTCACTAGGCCTTTGGATAACCACTTTAAGTCGGCGTGCCGCCCGATGGCATGTCAGCGGGCCTCAGGGGATGTAGAGATTTCCTAGCAAAGCGTTTCTAGGCGTCGAATTGCCCGGTGCGCATCGTCAAGAATTTCATCGAGGATGGCCTCAACCGGTTGCACTGAGTTAGCAAATACCACTGACGGGCCGTAATCGAGCATACCTAAGCTGCTATCACCCGTTACATATGCTTGGGTGGCGAGAGACCCCATGACATGGGGCCGGTAGTGCTCAAAGTCGTTTGCTCCTGCTGCATCCAAAGCTGCCACATTCTTTGCACTTTCGTTGTTCAAAACTCGGTGATGCTGCCGCAGCCCGGTCTTCACAACAACGCTTTCGGTTCCATCGTTCCGCACCAGAAGATCCTTGTACTCCCGGTGAATCCACAACTCTTCCGCTACCAGCATTCGCGAACCCATCAGCACAGCATCTGCCCCCATCATCAAGGTTGCTGCCAGTTGGCGACCAGTACCGATTCCGCCGCCTATAGCTATGGGTATTGAAACTTCTTCGGGGGCATGAGCCGCCTGCACCATACTGCTAATGCCGTAAGTCCCTGGATGGCCTCCACAGTCGTTACCGACCACAATCACTGCATCGACTCCAAGCCGCGCTGCTGAGCGCGCGTAGCGAACGGCGGGAACCTTGTGCAAGATTTTTATACCTGCATCCCGCAACATCGGAAGCACGCTCTCGGGGCTCGCGCCCGATGTTTCGACACAATGAACATTCTCTTCGGCAAGGATTTTCACTTGCTCCTGCAGACGCTCGGACGCCTTGTCGTGGCTTGATATGTAGAGGTTCACCCCAAATCCCTTACCTGAGGTCAGCTCGCGGCATTTTCGAAGTTGTTCACGAAACGCATCCGGGTCTGGGAAACCGGCGGCGACGATAAATCCCATACCGCCAGCATTGACGACGGCTGCCACGTATTTCGCGTCCGACACGCTCGGGCCCATGCCGCCGCATAGAATCGGGTGACGGATACCAAGCATTTCGGTGATACGAGTTTTGAACAGCTGGCTTCGCACCGGTCTCTCCAGTTCATTAAGAGCTAATGCGGTGTAAGTAACCAGAATCTGGCTAGGAAGCTGACCGCCACTGAACCACTCTGCACTTACCCGAAGACACCACAAGCTTATAACTGAACAATTGTTCAGTAGCAATTCAACAAACTTCAATTAGATCGATTGACCCGAAAAAAAATACGTTCTGAACCAGCTGTCAAGATTTTTAGGTCAATTCAAGTTCGTCAATCACCTTGGCAATTTTCTGCCGCCCTTCTCCACTGATAGTTCTCAGGGGTAAGGGCAGGCTCGGCATGGTGGTGATCTGACGGAGCTCAGCCGCCGTCGCGATAACCCTGTAGCTGCCACCAAATTCACTGAATAACGACCATAGAGGTTGGAGCCGCTGAGAAAGACGAGTCGCTTCCGCGGCATCCCCAGCAAGGGCAGCGTCAGTGATAGCTTTTGCAGTGATAGGGAAAAGGCCAGCTATGACGGAATACCAGACCTCACATCCAGCGTTCAGGCCAGTCGCGGCGAATGCATCCCCACTCACGCCAATGGTCACGTGACCTGGAATGACTGCTCGAAGACGATCAACGCGAGCCTTGGCCTCGTCAGGAGCGCGAGGGACACCTGGAATCTTTATAGAACGGACATTCGGTAGATGGGCGATTCGCCCATGAAGCTCGTCGCTGAACTCAAAGTGAGTCGTACCTGGATTGTCGTACACGCACAAAGGGACAGAGATGTTTGAGCTCACGGCTTCATACAGCGAGTAAACGTCGTCGTCCGTCAGCTTTTGATAAGAAACGGGTGGAAGCAACAACGCTTTAACACCTGACTTCTGCGCGTCCTCTGCCAGCAGTAGCACGTCGCGCGTTCGCAAGGCTCCGATGCTCACCATGACAGGGATATCACCGGCAGTCTCAACTGCGAGTTGAGCAACACGCTGACGCTCTATACGGGACAGGTATGCATAGCTGCCTGTCGACCCTAGGGCGCCTATAGAAGACACCCCTGCGGCCACGAGGTTTTCCACGAGACGGGTGAAGGCTTGCTCGTCTACCCCCGATTCATTCATCGGGGTTAAAGGGAATGCGCTAAGTCCGTTGAACATTATTCATCTCTCCGTCCGGGATTTAAGAAGCCGTAGCCTCGATCAGAGTGCTCTCAATTCGGGCGCCGGGCATCATCAGCTCCAGGCCCTCAATCAGCTTATCTCCAGCTTCTGTTAGGGCCTCTAATGGCATCGCCGGCAGGCTTTCCAGGATAAACCACATGTGCTTTGCGTCAGAATTGAGCCTAGTACGGACACCCTGACGCCAATTCCACCGACGACAAGTGATGCCCTGATCATCCCGCCAAACAATTTCGCCAGGGTCGGCAAATTCCTGTGCAGGCACGCCTTCTTTCATGGTGTCGAACACTTCAGTACCGTCAGCAGCCACTAGACGCGGAGAGCCCACATAGGCCTCTGCATTCTCCCCTCCTACAGGGATTGCATATTCGATACTGATGGCGTTGTAGAGATCCACCACGGGATCAATGCTGGCTAGGCTACCGTCACGCAATACGCGCTTGCGCAGGGCCTCTGCAGAGCACGGAGTACGTTGTGGCTTAGCGCCGAATTTACGGAAGACATCTGCCCATGCTGTTAAGTGCGCTTCTGCCCAGCTTACATCGCCCGATTGGACTGATTTACAAGCCTGATCCAGGGCCTTCGAGGCGACGTCACGATTGGTTATTGGAGCAGCTTCAACCACAATGCTTAACGCTCTGAAGCCGGGCGCCAAATTGGCTACGTCTTCGCTAATTGACGGCAGTACAGACAGCATCAGAGAATCCCCTAAGCCCTTAAATTGAAAATCATGCTAGCTACCAATGACCAATAAAGTCAATATATCGACCGAGCCAGGTGCTGACGTCCAGACGGTCAGTGAGGCGGTTTCGCGCAGGCTCAAACAAGAGCGGCAGAAGCAAAAAATCACGTTGGACGAGTTATCTCGCCGTTCCGGCGTGAGCAAAGGGATGGTGGTTGAAATAGAGAAGTGCACTGCCAATCCGAGCATCGCCATCTTGTGCAAAATCGCGGCTGCGCTTGGACTGTCAGTGGCGGACGTGGTGAATGTGGCCGACACTCCATCAGCTCACCTGATCAAGAGCCAAGACATTCCTACGCTCTGGACAGGGCCATCCGGGGGATCCGCGCGCCTCCTCGCAGGAACTAGCGGCCCAAACATGCTAGAGCTGTGGCGGTGGGAACTGTATCCCGGTGAAAAATTCGCTTCCCCAGGACACCCACAAGGCACCACCGAGCTGTTTCATGTGGAGTCAGGGACGCTTCATCTTGAGGTAGGCGAAACCGAACTGATCATTACCAAGGGCAGCGCAGCAGTAGCCAAAACAGATGTACCCCATAGCTATTCAAACAATGGGAAATCCAAACTGGTGTTCACCATGTCGGTAACGGAGCTTCACCGACCCACACGGGAACTCTAGTACTCAGTGACATGCTTGGGTCAGTACCCTCGGTCACGCCCTGAGCTATGGCCTGGTTCCTGGAAGCTAGCAACCTAGCGCAGATTCATAAAGGGAAAATGAGCGTGATCGATATCCACAACCTACTTATAGTCTTCACCGCCTATATCATCGGAGCCGCAAGTCCTGGCCCCAGCAATATGCGGATCATGGGCGTTGCCATGAACCAAGGCCGGCGGTCGGCGTTGTCACTTGCGGCAGGTGTTATCAGTGGCTCGTTCTTCTGGGGGATATTGGCAGCCACTGGCGTCTCAGCAGTGCTAACGCAATATGCGCAAGCGCTCGTCATCCTGAAAGTGGCAGGAGGACTCTACCTCCTCTTCTTAGCCATTAAAGCTGGTCGATCCGCACTGACTACCGACAAGCAACTTGCGGAGCAGGTGGCAGTTGCCCCGAGCGTAACTGGCTTCAAGCTCTATCAACGCGGCCTTCTAATGCATCTCACAAACCCAAAAGCATTGCTGGGGTGGGTGGCTACAATGACGCTCGGGCTCGGCCCCGAAGCATCCCCGATGACAGTTGCAGTCATTCTTTCGGGGTGCGCCATGCTCAGCATCACGATCTTCTGTGGTTACGCCATCGTCTTCTCTACCGCCCCCATGGTACGTGGGTACCGGAAGGCTCGCCGCTGGATCGAGGGTACACTCGCGACAGTCTTTGGAGCCGCTGGATTCAAGCTGCTGCTTGCCCACCCCTGAATTTTCCGAACAGCTCGCGCCGCCGAACAGCTTGTCGCAAGGTTGGCTGAAGTCCTCGCAGCTATGAGTGCGAAATTGCACTCCACTTGACCATCTGATTGCATCGGTACTAACCGCTCGATTTAATTGCACTTGACTAGGCGTTTGCATTCGATCTGACCAGCATGCTTAGCAAACTCATCTAGCATAGGTTTGAGGCTCATCGGCAACCAAACGCCACGAAAGGAGCAAAGCCCATGTACTCTTCAACGTTCATCTTTGCCAAAAAGCAGTTTGATGAAGCCTTCCACCGACTCGATCAGGAAATTGCTGCAATCGCAAAGTCGATCCCCGGTTACCTTGGTGAAGAGGCTTGGGAGAATCCACAGACTGGTCTCTTCTCCAATGTGTACTACTGGAGCTCTCTCGAAGCACTTCAGATATTGGTTGATCATCCCCGTCACCTTGAGGCAAAGGCTGCTCAGGAAAATTGGCTTGCCGGTTATCAAGTCATCATATCTGAGGTCATCAAAACCTATGGTGACTCCAAATTTGGCGAGAAATGGCCAATCGCAACAGCTACATAGCCCTTCCATCGAGCTTTCGCAACGGTTGCCCGCCCATGAGGTCTTCCAGGTGTTGACGGACGTCGCGCTAGGTAAACGTATCATGATGCGGAGCTCGATCCAGTCATGGAGGGGGAGATCTACCACGGGCTCATGAGCGTGGAGATTCATGGATGACTACTCACACTCTTCAACGACTGTGACACCCTGGATTACTGCGAGTACTGCAGGTCGCCTGATGGCCGAGTCGGGACACTTGAGCTCTGGCAGCGCGATGGTGCGGATCCGGTCGAAATGTTAGAAGCCTCGGAGCGTGAGCGGCTGGAAAGTTTACTCACCGCAATCTAAGTGCCGAGCCATGCCGAATTCGCCGGTTGGCATTTCAAGCAAAAAGTGAATGCATGGCTAAGCTCTCGGTGGGTCGCCGTGACCAAGATCGTCACGAAGGTGACCGACACTTCGTTTTTTATGAGAGCAATGGATATGCGCTAGAAATCTCAATCATGGTTAGTCCCCCTCTTGATTCTTCTTGCTGTCCTGTGGGCAACGAGCAAAAAGGACACATCTCCTGCCCAGGCTCAGCCCAGCGCCCAGGCCACACCAAATACGTTAATTTCCACTTCGGCTATTTCTTCACCTCCACCGTCACCTGCACCGCCAATCGATCAGTATGTGAGCGCAGAGAAGCTCAACATTCGTGATCAACCAGGCGGAAAAGTCATTTCCAAGCTGCAGCGTGGTGACAAGGTTCAGGTCTTTGAAAAAAGAAACGATTGGGTGCGCATAAGCATTGATGGCCAGCCATCTAAGTGGCTTTCCTCCAAAAGTCTTTGCAGCGGATCGAACTGCTACGTTACAGCTCAGCCGAAACCAGTGCGGCCTGCATCACAACCTGCCCGTAGCCCTTCCACTGAATATGGCTCCTCCTGCCCTTGCTCTTCTGGCAGCGTGTGCATCGGCCCGAGAGGTGGTAGGTACTGCATCACTTCAGGAGGAAACAAGCGGTACGGCGTTTGAAATAATCAGCTATGGGTCGAGCCTAATTTGTAACGCTCGCTCGGCTCCTAAGAAATGAAACGTCGCTCAAAGCCGCCACCTATTAGTAGCGCTCGCCGCATAGAAATAAGCGCGAGACGAACTTAGCAAGCCTTATTCCTTGGGAACGTTAGCAACGAGCATTCACTCCTTCAGCACAAAAACTGGGTTCATCTCATCGATGCTCACGATGACCTTCGGCTTGCGAATCATGCCCTTCAATCGCTCAACGGAAAACGTTGCTGCCACCATGGCGAACTTGCCATTTTCCAGATTGACGAATTCGACCTCATCTCCTGGTTGCAGGCCTAGAGCAGCCCGTACCTGGACAGGGATGGTGATTTGGCCTTTAGAATTCACAGTGGCAGTAGCCATGAGGATACCTACGCGATTGGGCACTTAAATGATAGCCGAGCGGTGCGGTAGGCTATAACGTGAAGACGTGAGGTCGAGCCGGGCTTAAGCCCGAAGGAGCGACAACCAAAGGAGCTTCTTTCGGAATCCACACTCGGCGCATGACAAGCGCTTCAAGCGCGGATAATGTCAGTACCATGAACGACTCAAATTCCATTTCATCAATTTCCACGATCCTTTCTCGCAATGAGCCGGATAGTGCAGACGCCTCAAGAAATGATCGGGAGCCTTGCGAGTTTCTGACGCTGTTAGAGGACGACTGAGTAACCCAGGGAAGCTGATCGCCCTTGATTCAACTCTTCTAGTTCGCCTCGATTCCTTGATCGGCGGTATCGATGTTGACATTAACTCTCCGCTCTCAGCGGATGCTGAATGAATACTCGACACTGGCGAAACGGATGGCGCCTGCAGTCAGGCTGGAGCGAAAGCCGCCTCAATCAGCCGCGCGTTAGGTAGGGCTCGACTTACGTCTGCTATTGCACCCTCAACTGCGTCATGCGCAGAAGGCGCTTCACGGACAAACTCGAGTGCGAGACGACCAGGCTGCCCTACTCCGACCAACGCATCATCACACCCTTCCTCCGCCAAGCGTTCCACAAGCGCGTCCAGATCGCTCTCGTCAGATGTCAGTTGGTACTTCAGGGTGAGCGTAAATTCCATCTGTATTCCTCTCCCTCTGCAATTTCTTGATTGTCGTTTATTCTGACGGGGAAAGTGAGCAGGTGCTCATCCCTGTCGTCGGCACCCAATGACCTATCGATCGAATCTGTTCTAACCACTGCCCCATTTTGCCCGACCATTTGCTGGAGGATCTGGGCGACCGAAAGGAGTATGAAAATGCTAAACCGTCCCGACAAAGACTCGCTTCGTGCGATGCTCGAATCGCAGGTTCAACAAAAGCTACTGGACGATCCGGACGCGTTAACAACTTATGCGGCGCAGCGAGACCCTGAGCGGAAGCCCTACGTTAGCAAACGCACAGTCCAAGATAAGGCTTTCGACAAAGAGCTCGACCAGATGCGAGCCGATGCTGAAACTGGAGTAATTCGTAAGCCAGAAGGTCTACAGACGGGCGGAGACGAGCCTAATCTTGCACTTGATGATTATCCCGGCTTGAAGACATCAGCGACTGCATCGAGTGAATGGTGATCTCCAACACTTGTGATGTTGTGGTCTGTAGCCTCTACCCCGGGATCGAAGAAGCACGCCCTTCAGCAATCCCTTCAGAACGTAGCTGTGTGGACGCGTCGATGTACCTTGGACAGATCAAAGATAGGGCTTCCATGCCATGAGCATTCAGGCAAAGTTTCATCACCTTCAAGCCATCCAAAACCTCCTCGCGCCATACCGCTATCTGTATTGCGTAGACCTTGAGGCAACCTGCGATGAGATTGAGAAATCTGAGCCGCCACGTTCGCTCACAGTCGCCCCCGAGCAGATGGAAACAATTGAGATTGGCCTTGTGGTGATTGATTTGGAGTCACTTGAAATCGTCGACGAATTCCAGCGCTTCGTCAGGCCTCAGATCAATCCTACCCTGACCGAGTTCTGCAAAAAGCTTACGTCCATACAACAACCCGACGTGGACGGTGCGGGTACCTATGAAGAGGTTGGCGAGGAGCTACGAACATTTACTGCTCGATATCCAGACGCCGCCTGGGCGTCATGGGGTGACTACGATGCAAGACAGCTTGAGCGCGATGCTGGCTTTGCCGCGTGCCGTTCCCTGCTCGAAGGCCTACAGCACTTCAACACAAGGAAGTGGCACAAAGGTCTGTACGACAATCAGCCGAAAGGGCTCAAGCAAACTGTAGAGTGGATGGGGTTAGTTTGGCAGGGTACCTACCACCGAGGCATTGACGATGCTCGAAATGTCGCGACCATCGTTATTGAGATGCTCGCCTGACTTTAAGCCGGGCGCTGCCCGAAGGAGCGACATTAACAATCAGCCGAGGTGCTGCTTAGCGACATAGCTGACGTGCCCTGCATCGTAACTACCTAAGCGGTTGAGAAGGGCTGACTCCCGAGGGAATGCACGACTCCGATCGTGTGAATGGTGCCCTGGCTCATCAGCGGGCTGTTCCACCATCCCACGGATACGCTGTTCAACGAGTGTATCGATCACAGAACCACGAAGGGCTGAATTGGTTCGGCCTAAACCGGTTTAAATACGCAAAAATATCGGAACTTTTTCGACGTTAGCTTCCGTACATCTCAGGCACGACGCGGGATACAGGCCTCCATCAAATCCGCAAAACCAGTCGGTGAGCTGGGCCCATTGGCCCGAAGGAGCGACCTATCCACTTACGTCGCACCACAGCTTAGCTTTGAGCATGCGATGACTCAAAACCACGCTTCCGGAGCCGGACACGTCAGCCCGCTGTGTAGAAATATGTGGATCGCCTAAGTGATTGCTGAGTAGAAAAAACAAAGCCCCGGAGGTTCGCGGCTCCAGGGCTTCTATTTTCGCCTCCATCCCTTAATGGCTTGGCGAACGTGGCCAGGACATTACCAGTGTCGTTTTGATATTTCACTACGACTTTGGATAAATGTGTTCGATCAGCGAGCCGGGCCCATTGGCTCGAAGAAGCGACATTGTTCATTTAGATCATCCGCAGCTTAGCTATGGGCATGCGATGACTCGAACACAGTTATTTGAACACAACCTACCCCTCCCGCCTCCCGCAAAGTCTCTGTCTTCACGCAGAGAATCATTGCGCCCTGTCATAAATTGTCTCAGCTCAGTCCTGCATAATTGTTGAAATCATAGAGTCATACCGGTACTCCTAGAGCACCAGTTTTCAGCAGGGAACGCACCATGCATTCACGATTCAGGGTCATCGAAACAACCAGAATGGATGATGGCATCAAGCAGTATCGGGTTTTGGATCTAGTCGAGGGAGGCTCTGCTAGCAAGCACGGTGTGTACAAGGCCAGAGTCGAGGCAGAGGCTGTTTGCTCGCTCCTGAACGCTGAGCATCCTCGTCAGATTGGTGTAGCTCGTACATCCCTAAGCATTTGATCCACTCCTTTCGGAAAACCAGGCGCACGCTTTTTTGAGAGTGATGAATGCCTAGATCGCAGTCATGGACTCTCGTTCGGAAAGTGCTTTTTAAGGCGCGCCAGGTTCAATCGCTGACACTCCTCCTCCGCTACATCTCGGGCTTGATAGGTAGTGGTTAGACGTTGTTTCTCTTCGTTGTCATAGATGTCGAACCCTGTGGGCGCATTCTTGCAGAAGCTCATTCCGATGCGCACTGATCCCGTTTCTTTCGGGATTGCTGGGACAACAAGAAATCTTGAAATCATCTTCAGACCCTTTCTTAGAACCCCGTCACTATTAGCGGCTATACGCCATCACCGCAAGCAATCCTCATCTTTTTCCGATGACCACCACGGGGCTTAGGAACGGTTCGTATCCGCTTAGTGGAGTTCAACGTTTCGGACATACAGCAATCGGCCAAGCTGTGAGCCACGATCCATCGGAGCAACCTTCGCAGGATGCTCTGTATCTGAGATCAGATGAATGGTCAGCGAAATTACGGCATACAGCCGGTGTTGGGACTAGCGTTGTAAATCCGCGTTGCCAGCCCGGCACTCCTCTAGCGGTGACCTGCCATGGAAAAGATCGCCAAGAAGCTAACCAACACTTCTGTAACGCGCATAACAGGGCTTGCGCTGCTCATCGTGTTTGGATTACCGCTAGCGGCAAATGCCGATGAGGCCTATGCCAAGACCTTGCTCAAGAACATGTCCGACTATATGTCAGCGCAGAAAAGTCTTTCGTTCAACTACGACACCATCCTTGAGGTCGTGAGCAAAGATCAGCAGCGATTGGCTTTGGCGGGCTCCGGTTCGGTGGTGATGAACCGCCCTGACAAGCTCCGCTATGCCCGATCCAGCGGGTTTGCAGACATCGAAATGCTGTTTGATGGCAAAACGCTGACCTTGATCGGGAAGGGTAAAAATATTTACACGCAAATCGAAGTACCAGGGACGCTCGATCATCTACTCGACGTACTGAGGGACAAGTACAACCGGCCGATGCCCGGTGCTGACCTGTTCATGTCAAACCCTCAGGAACAACTGATGGCGGGCGTGAATGACATTAAGGATCTGGGCAGTGGCGTGATCGGAGGCGTCGAATGTGATCACCTGGCCTTTAGGAAAAAAGAGGTGGATTGGCAGATCTGGATCGCCCAAGGCGACAAGCCCTACCCTTGCCGCTATGTCATCACTTCAAAGCTGGTTGCCGGTAGCCCGCAGTACAGCATCCAGCTGAGCGACTGGAAAAGCGGTGAAGCTGTTGCGCCCGACGATTTTGCTTTTAACAATGCGACAAATGCCAAAAAAATCGACCTTAAAGATCTGCCCAATGCCGAGGATTTACCGAGCAACTTTGTGCGAGGAAAAACCAAATGAACCTCTTGATGAGATCTGCTGGCCTGCTTGTAGTGGGCCTCGTTCTGATGGGCGCGCTTGAACTGGGAGAGACGTTGTCGATCCCCGGTGTACACAGCATGATTGCTCCAGCAGAAGCAGTGGTTGGACGTCCTCTCACCCCCGTCAGCGTTGCCGGTGTAGCGCGACGTACTGCCCGGCGGAATAATTAGAGGTCTGTTCGTGCGGCGCCATTTGGGCGGACTGCCACTGTTGCAGCACGGAACGCCCTATTCAGGACGCTCCGTTCAAGCTGAGGTGATGAAACGATGGCCGAGTAAGGCTTTGTCACACTGTCACCGGACTTGTCTTTCTGGGTTCTGTAACCTACAGCTCAGGTGAGCAAATGCACTATGATCGACAGGTGTTTCATGTGAGAAACCGCCATGTTTCGCAGAAAAGTGGGTGTCCTCTTCGGTCTTGCAGTAATCGGCTCAGCCGTCGCTTACTCCGCGCATCTCGTTGGAGAGCAGGTCGCCTACCTGCATGACAAGCTCGCTCCTCCTGCAATACGCGTAGAACATACCCCAGCTTGGCCAGCAACAGCACCCAGCCTTCCAGCGCTTGGCGATCTTCCTAATGCTAACTTCCAAAATGACGTGCACCAGGCAAATTACTAGCTTGCAAACCCGGAAGTCTTTCACCATCTATCACGTTATTTTCACATCCGTCCGCGTACGGTGGATGTAGCTCCTTTTGTGATTCCCAGCCCTCGCCCCCATCGCGGGCTTTTTTTGTGTGCACGGATCTGAAAAGTGATTTTGCATTAAGGTGAAGGTGCTCACTTTGGTCGATTGCAGGATTCTCTGATAGGCAGGCATCGGCGAAAATCAGCCATTTATTCTGCCAATGCGTGTGATGCTAACCTTCACATGTGATTAGTCGGTTTGATCGATAACCTTAATTTTCGTCAAACCTACCAGTTCAGCCTGCTTTAAGATCTCTTCCGGCGTCGCGTCCGCATTGGGCATGATCAGACTGTTCTCTCCATCTCCAAAATGCAGCTGCAGCAGGTGCATGGCCGCCTCATACTCGGATAACTGAGGCTGTTTAAATTCAAATAGGTAGGTGCGGGGTTCGCCGTTGAACGAGTACTCCAAGATGTATTTGCGCATGATGGAATCCTCGTTATGGAAGATCTTGATCCAGCAATGGTGACATGGTGTATACGCTATAGCAGGAGTATCGCCTCATCCATTTCTATTAAAGGGATATTGCCTCCTTTTCGTCGGCTGTCCAGCCAGTCTCTGGTTTTACTGATATCGAAAATCTGCCCCTGATCCATCAACGCCAATAGGAGATCATCGGATACCCGATACCGCCCGCAATCCGGACAATCCCTTTCCTCCCACGGGCCATGACACAGAATGCGCTCCGCCACGCCGACACAAATCAGACAATTCATCGCTATCACCCCTTCTTGTTTTTTAACCGCCGCCCTTGAGCGGGTTGAAGCGTCGCGCGCGGGAATCATCGGGCGCTGAGGAAGCTTGAAATTGTCGACCTGAATTATCGAACGAAAGTTCGTAATGTAGACGCTTTCAGGATAGGCAGGTCGTATCTACCACCACTCCTGACCACACTAATCTTGGCTGGCAAATCTTGAAAGCTAATGGAGCCCGTCGTGAAAACGGTCACCCTCTAGGCCAGGGTCGAGGCAGAGGCTGTTTGTTCGCTCCAGAATGCCGAGCATCCTCGTCAGAGTGGCGTAGGTCGTACGTCCCTGAGTCTTTGATCCACTCGCTTCGACACGCCAGTAAGGATGACTATTCGGGATTGGTGAAACCTATAGTGCAGACATAGGCTGCCCGGTCTTTAACACCTCCTCCTGCTACGCTTCTCTTTTCCACGGAGGAATCACAATGCCAAACGAAGACCTGCTCCCTTTCCTACTCTTCAAGATCAATTAGAACCAACTCGCCCTCAAAGCCGCGATCATGGAGCTGACGTTGTGGGTCGAACAGTATGGCGCACGTGAGATTGGAGACAACGTCCGCGGAGCGCTGGCAACGATCAGCAAAAACGAAGAGTTCATCAATATGACGCTTGCGATGCACCGGAGTAACCGTCAGCTTGACGCGAAGAAGGGTTGCAAAGCTAGGATCTTAAGCCCCCATAAGGTCGCCATGCTGAGCATCCGAAGCAATTGGCAGTGAGTGCATCACGTAGTGCCTAATCCGTCTTCTGCCGCTCCAGAACTGATGCTCTATATCTGAGCTAGCCGAACTCATTCCGAATTAGAATCGCACCCGTCATCTCTTCTGGTATGGGAAGCCCCATAATCCTCAGCACAGTTGGGGCGATGTCACACAGGCGACCGTCGTTCAAACGCGTGTCCGACGCGATAGAGGTTATGTAGATGAGCGGAACTGGATTGAGCGTATGCGCAGTGTGTGCCTGTTGAGATTCTGGGTCGAGCATCTGCTCCACATTACCGTGATCGGCTGTGATTAAGCAGTGGCCTCCCGTACTCAATGTTGCTTCTACCACCCTGGCGAGACAAGTATCAACCGCCTCAACTGCCTTGATGGCGGCCTCGAAGGAACCGGTATGCCCCACCATGTCGCCGTTCGCGTAATTGCACACGATAAGATCATTCTTCTGGCTCAGGATTTCTGCTACCAAACTATCAGTCAGTTCGAAAGCGCTCATCTCCGGCTGCAAGTCGTACGAGTCTACCAACGGCGATTGAACTAGCGTCCTGCGCTCGTTCTCGAAAGGCTCCTCCCGACCACCGTTGAAGAAGAACGTAACATGCGCGTACTTTTCAGTTTCCGCTATTCGGAGCTGAGATTTGCCTAAATCCGCCAGGTGCTCCCCTAGGCTATTAGCGATATTGTCCGGAGGAAATGCGCATGGCCCGTCAAGCTCGTCGGAGTAACGCGTCAAGGTCAGCAGTCGATCTTTTGAAACCACATGCTGCCGAGGAAACACATTGAAGGTTGGGGAGATCAGCGTTTCGCAGAGCTGTCGTGCCCGATCAGGTCGGAAGTTCATGAACACGATCGAATCTTTATCGGTGATTGGTTCCGCCGCGCCGATCCGTGTCGCCTGAACGAATTCGTCCGATTCGCCACGCTCATAGGCAGCATTCAACGCGTCGTGAGCTGACTTTGCAGTGAACTCGCCCACACCCTGTGAGATCAGTTGATGGGCCGCCTGAACACGATTCCATCGCTTGTCACGATCAAGAGCAAAGTAGCGACCAATAACTGTGGCTATGCGGCCACACCCTTGCCGCTCCAACTGGGCTTCGAGCTTGGAAATGGACTCAATAGCACACTTCGGCGCGGTATCACGTCCGTCAAGAAATGCGTGCACATAGAGCTGTTTGATTCCGGAGTCTGCCAGTACTTGGCAAGCCGCAATAATCTGGTCAATGTGGCTGTGAACACCACCTGGCGACAGCAGCCCCATGAGATGCACTGCGCCGCCTCTTCTTTGGGTTTGATCAACCAACGCTGATAACGCAGGGTTAGTCGCGAAGGTACCGTCCTCAATCGCCTTATTGATGCGGGTTAGGTTCTGATAAACGATACGGCCTGCTCCAAGATTCATATGGCCGACTTCAGAGTTCCCCATTTGCCCATCAGGCAAGCCGACTGCAAGTCCGGAGGTAGCGATAAGGCTATGCGGGTAGTTTTGGAAAAGCCCGTCCAAAGTCGGCGTGCGCGCAGCGGCATAGGCATTTGCTTCGGCTTCTGCGCGTACGCCAATTCCGTCAAGGATGATCAATGTACAGGTGGTCATCTCAATCACTCTGATAAGTTGGTCGATCTTAAGAGCAATCGACCGGCAGTCTTAGCAGATGCCGGTGATCGCTTGAGTTGATTAGGTATTCATCAGCGCCCTGGATCTTCAGCGCTGGAGAGGTAAGCACAGAGCAACGCTCCACCAAGGTACATCGCAGCAAAAATCCAGATAAGGAGCTCCATTTGTTCCGCCCCTCCTACAACCGCTACGAGTGCTGGGCCAAGGAACGCAGCAAGACCTGCCGCAAGCGTGTATAGCGCAAGTGCATTCGCCCGTTCAGCCGCCGGAACCATGGCAGGCACAAGGGCTGTGAGCGGCACAAATCCAGCGAGGCCAATGGCAAAGACTGCCCAACAGATCGCCGTCAGGAGAAAGTTCGGCCCAATCCAAAGGGGGACATAGTAGAGCAGTAGAATGCCGATACCTGACATGACACATCCGAACCAGGTGACTGTACGCTTCCATCCGAATTGATCGCCCAATACACCAAACGCCAAGTTAGCGAAGATGTTGGCGGTATAAACGATCGTCACGATCTGAAGATACTCACTCTGGGTAAATCCCACCTTGTGCACGAAGAAAAACGGAGCAACGACAAACAGCGCAAAATTCGGCGTCGTGTTCACGAGCCTAACAATCGCACCTGCTGTCACACGAGGCCGATGCCAGACGATCGTCAAAGCATTTTTGAAACCCGCGAAGCCGCTGCCCTTCAGTGCTACGGGGCCGGCATGCCTAAGATCTCGTATTCCCAATAATGCGACGCTTGCACCGATGATGATCAGCGCCGTACCGAGCCAAAAGGTGGGTATCTCACCGATCATGGGAATTGTGAAGCTGGCAAGCAGAGAACCAAGTGTTGGGAGTCCGGCACCGAAGGCGAACCAAAACCATCCTACCGAACTACCCCTTTGATGCGCCGGGGTCGCAAGATTGATCCACACCAGAAAAGCGTAGGCGAAAAATGGGTAACCAATGCCCCGTATTGCGTAGCTCGCGACAGCAACCCAATGCACATCCGCATGCACACCGATGCCGAGGAAAATGGCCTCGAATACGACCCAATTAACCGCCCCGATCAGCATGACCTTTCTCGGCCCAAGTACAGCCGAGAGAGTACCTGCGAACCAAGAACCAATGGTTGCGAAAACTCCGTACAGGCTAATCGTCAGGGCGGCCGACCCTTCGCTGAATCCTTGATTATCAACCAGGAAAGGCGATAGGTAGTTGGATTCAACACCGTCGCCAATCATGAATAGCAATAGGCCCAAGAAGCCTGGAAAAAGATGAGCTGGAAGCCCAATTCGATCCAAAAATGAGGGAGACGTTATCTTCACTTGCGAGATGTCATTCATTATTATTTTCCTCTCAAGACCGTCGCATTGACGCGGGAGAGCGGCAAACTGATAGCTTGCCGCCAGCCGGGCTGAAATGCCGATTACCAACTCAGAAACGGTTAGTTCTAGAAGATGTAATCCGTGGTGAGAAAGCTCGAATCGCGGTTTTGAATCACATCGCTGATGAGCTTCTTGTTGGACTCATTGAACTTCGTCGCCACCAAGGTACGTATGGAGAACACGCGGAGTGCATCGTTTACGGATAGCGTGCCTTCAGCCGAATTTTTCCGGCCATTGAACGGATATGAATCCGGCCCCCGCTGACACTGAGCGTTGATGTTGATCCGCCCGACCTGGTTGGCGAAGACATCGACCAGATGACCGACTTGTGCGGAGTCAGTACCAAAAATGCTCAACTGCTGACCGAAATCAGACTTGAGGACATAGTCGATCACAACCTGGATGTCTCGGAAAGGAACGACTGGTACGATTGGCCCGAACTGCTCTTCTTGGAAGACACGCATATCCGGTGTGACCGGATAGAGTACGGCAGGATAAAAGAATGATTGGCGCTGCTCTGCACCGCCGTCGTTAACGATCTCGGCTCCCTTGCGACGGGCGTCATCTACCATGCCCTGCAGATAGTCGGTTTTGCCGGGCTCAGGCAGTGGAGTAAGAGAAACACCTGGTTCCCAAGGCATGCCAGGCTTCAAAGCGGCAAGCTTTTCGTTGAATTTCCCGAGGAAGCTTTCAACCACATCCTCATGAACGAACAGGATTTTCAGCGCCGTACAACGCTGACCATTGAACGACAGCGCGCCAGTAACTGCCTCACTCACTGCGTTATCCAGATCCACATCTGGTAAGACGATGCCTGGATTTTTTGCATCAAGGCCGAGTACCGCACGCAGCCTGTGCGGGCGAGGATGCAGTTTCTTCAGCGCACTAGCACCTTTATTGGTTCCAATGAACGCAAAGACATCAACTTTGCCGCTAGCCATCAATGCGCTAACAGTCTCACGACCGCTGCCGTAGATCACATTGATCACGCCGGCGGGGAAGCTGTCTCGAAATGCCTCCAGCAGCGGACGGATTAGCAATACGCCAAATTTGGCGGGTTTGAAAACAACGGTGTTCCCCATAATCAAAGCAGGGATCAGGGTGGTGAACGTCTCATTGAGCGGATAGTTGTAAGGCCCCATGCAGAGTGTCACACCCAATGGAACGCGCCGAATTTGACCGAGGGTATCTTGTTCCAGCTCAAATCTGCTGGAGCGCCGATCCAACTGTTTCAGTGCGTTGATGGTGTCAACGATGTAGTCACAGGTGCGGTCGAACTCTTTTTCCGAGTCCTTCAAGTTTTTGCCAATTTCCCACATCAGCAATTTGACCACTTCAGTACGCTGCTCGCGCATACGAGACAGGAAAAGCTCTACGTGCTGGATGCGCTCGGCGACGCGCATCGTAGGCCACACACCTCGGCCGTTATCGTAAGCCGTCACCGCAGCATCCAAAGCCACCAGAGCTGATTCAGCATCCATCTGTGGAAAGCTGCCCAGACGCACCTGGGAATCGCCATCAGCCTCAGACAGAAACACTGGACTGTGAACCGAAATAAGCGGGCCGTTCCAAGCTTGTAGTTGACCGCCGACGAGATACTCTCGCTGTTCAATGGGAGCACCGAGGCGATAAGACTCAGGTACCTGATCGGCACGAGGGAAGAGGTTGGCAAGACGCTGACTGCTCATAAGCATACCTTTCATAAAGCTCGAACGATCCCGCACGAACATGTGAAGGATCAGTACAAATGGATATTGATAAACGTGGTCTACGCCTGTTGCGCAGCCACACAAATCGCCACGAATGAAGTTGCGTCCAAAGAAGCACCTCCGATCAGCCCACCATCAATATCCGGCTGCCTGAACAGTTCGCCTGCGTTATCGGCCTTGACGCTGCCGCCATAAAGAATGTCGATGCGCTGGGCACACGACGCGTCTTGATCAGCCAGATAACTACGGATCTGCTGATGTACTTCCTGCGCCTGACTTGATGATGCTGTCTCACCTGTGCCAATCGCCCATACGGGCTCATAAGCAATGACACCTTTGGCCAGGGCACGAATTCCGACGCGATCAATAACCGCCTGAAGCTGAGCCTTCACAATGTCAAAAGTGACTCCTGCCTGGCGCTGCTCCAAGGTTTCCCCTACACACAACACCGGGATCAGGTTTGCTGCGAGAGACGTTTCGAATTTCAAAGCAATCAGTTCATCGCTCTCACCATAGAGCGACCGGCGCTCTGAATGTCCAACGAGCACATAGCGACATCCGACGTCATGCAGCATCGCTGCCGAAACTTCTCCAGTGAAAGCTCCGGCCGAGTGATGGCTTAAATTTTGAGCTCCAGCCTTGATGGCAGTGCCTTGGCAGCTAGAAGCGACTTGGCCGATGTAAGGGAACGGTGGGCAAATGCTGACTCGGACATTGCTCAACGCCGATAAAGCGGGCATCAAGTCGGCCAGCAGCGATGCGTTCGTCCGAAACTGGCCATTCATCTTCCAGTTGCCGATCACAAGTTTGGTTTGCATAGCGTCGGAACCTCAGGCCTGTTTGGAGAGAATCGATTGAGGGTTGTACGGCGCCGAATCCTTCAACGCTTCCTCGATGCGAAGCAGGCGGTTGTACTTGCCGACTCGATCAGAACGGCACAGCGAGCCCGTTTTGATTTGCCCGGCGCATGTAGCAACTGCCAGGTCGGCGATAGTGGTGTCTTCGGTCTCACCTGAGCGATGTGAAATCACTGCGGTGTAGCCCGCATCCTGAGCCATGCGGATAGCATCGAAGGTCTCGCTAAGGCTACCGATTTGGTTGAATTTGATGAGCACGGAATTCGCGATTCCCAGTTGAATCCCTTCTCTCAGAATCCGTGTGTTGGTAACAAACAGGTCATCACCAACAAGCTGTATTTTTTTGCCCAGCTTGCGAGTCAACGTCGCCCAGCCTTCCCAGTCACTCTCATCCATCCCGTCTTCGATCGAAAGAATCGGGTACTTATCAGCAAGATTCGCGAGATAATCTGCGAATTCAGCCGAGCTGAATGAGCGCTTTTCGCCGGCGAGAACATACTGGCCGTCGCGATAGAATTCGGAAGCGGCACAATCTAGGGCGAGCGTGACATCCTTCCCTAGCTGATATCCGGCCCGCACTACAGCTTCCCGGATCACCACCAACGCCTCTTCGTTGGAACTCAACGATGGTGCAAAACCTCCCTCGTCGCCAACTGCAGTGCTCAGTCCTCGTTCATTCAACACTTGCTTCAGCGTCTGAAAAATTTCCGCACCAACACGCAGTGCTTCCCGGAAGCTTTCAGCGCCGACTGGCTGAATCATGAACTCCTGAATGTCGATGTTGTTGTCCGCATGCTCACCTCCATTGAGGATGTTCATCATGGGTACAGGCATCGAGAACCGGCCTTTGTTGCCGTAGAGCTCTGCAAGGTGCTCGTAAAGGGGAAGACTCCGTGCAGAAGCGGCTGCCTTGGCGGTGGCCAGGGATACAGCCAGGATGGCGTTGGCACCCAATGCAGATTTCGAATCAGTGCCATCCAACTCGATCATCGCCCGATCAACTACCCGTTGATCGAGTGCATCCAGACCAACAATGCACTTCTGGATTGGGCCGTTAACATTTTCAACAGCACGCAGAACACCCTTGCCCTTATAGCGGGCTGCACCATCGCGCAGCTCTAGAGCCTCTCTCGTGCCTGTGGACGCACCAGAAGGCACACTGGCCTCGCCAGTTGCCCCGCCTGCGAGGGTCACCACGGCTTCGATGGTTGGGTTACCTCGGGAGTCCAGGATTTCGCGTGCGAAAACCTGATGAATCTGAGTTGGTTTGTTACTCATCGTTAATGATCCGCTGATGGTTGAGTTCGGATGAAACTTGCTCGGAGGGCCGTACAATTTCCTGCTGTTCCGAATACTCAATCCTGAAATCGAAATCGCGAGGCCACTCCCGAGGATCAATGCAACTGTGCTTACGAAGCTCCTTCGCGGAGGAGTGAAGATCCGACATAACCACCTCCTTAAATCAAAGAATTTCGTCGCCTACACGCACGACCCTTAGGGTATTGGTACCGCCCTGGGCATTGACGTAATTGCCTTTCGTGATCAGAACGTGGTCGCCATCGGTAACCACACCCCGCGCGACCAGCTCGTCCACAGCAGTCCGATTCACCTCATCGTTCGGAATGGCCGATGTGTCGAACGGAACAGTGAATACACCTCGGAAGAGAGCGACCCGGTTCTGAGTCCGGGCATTTCGGGAAAAAGCGAAGATGGGGAGATGCGACCGGATGCGGGACATCAGACGTGGTGTATGACCGGTTTCTGTCATGCAGATGATTGCTTTAACACCCTTCAGGTGATTGGCGGCATACATGGCGGACATGGCGACCGACTCATCGATGCGAACAAACTCCTCGTTCATCCGATGCTTAGACCGATGCGCCAAAGGGTGCTTCTCTGCACCGACGATGATTCGATGCATTGCCTCAATCGTCTCTACCGGATATGCGCCGGTCGCGGTCTCGGCGGAGAGCATGACTGCGTCGGTACCATCCAGAACCGCGTTAGCCACGTCGAACACTTCAGCACGCGTGGGCAGCGACTGTGTGATCATCGTTTCCATCATTTGGGTGGCAGTGATAACCACTCGATTGAGTGTTCTGGCTCGCTCAATGATGAGCTTTTGAACCGCGACTAATTCCGCATCACCAATCTCAACACCGAGGTCGCCACGAGCGACCATGACACCGTCGGACGCCTGAATGATGGCGTCCAGAATTGCAGTGTCTTCGACGGTCTCGGCTCGCTCGATCTTGGCAATCAAGTTGGCATCTCCACCGGCCTGATGCAGGAGTGTCCGAGCCAGAACCATGTCTGCAGCATCACGCGGGAAAGATACTGCAAGGTAGTCCGCCTGCATCATCGCGGCAGTCTTGATGTCCTCACGGTCTTTATCGGTCAACGCTGCAGCGGAGAGACCTCCGCCCTTGCGGTTGATACCTTTGTTGTTAGACAGCGGGCCGCCAACCAGCACCTTGCACACCAGCGTCGTCGAACCTGCCTCCACCACCTCCAACTCGACTCGACCATCATCCAACAGCAAAATGTCGGAGGGCCGGCTATCAGTGATCAAGGCTTTATAATCGATACCGACCTTTGTATCGTCACCAGCATCGCGCTCAAGTGTTGCGTCGAGAATGAATGTCTGCCCTTTTTGGAGCAAAACTTTCCCTTGCGCAAATCGAGCGATACGAATCTTGGGGCCTTGCAGATCTGCCAGGATAGCGACGAAGCGACTATGCTTCGCCGACAACGTTCGAACGAACGCTGCACGCTCAATATGTTCTTCAGCAGAGCCGTGTGAGAAGTTCAGACGAACGACATCTACGCCTGCTTCAATGAGCCCCTCAATCGCCTCTAGCGACTGAGTGGCAGGGCCTAACGTTGCGACTATTTTTGTTCTTCGAGCCATCACCGTTGCTCCTATTTTTGCGCAGCACAAAGCCGTAGAGATGACTTCTCCACTAACGAGTGCGGTTCACTTTCCGAAAGCATTAGATTCTTTGGCCATCTAGCAGATGGCCAAAGAACTCACGAGTTGAAACGGTACTTAAGGCCTACTTCAGATCACAGGTGTTTCAGTGCACCTGCGATCGCCTTCGTCCAAACGGTGACGGCATAGGCGCCTGGGTCGACGTGACCCAAGGCTCTCTGGCCGATGTAAGACGATCGGCCTTTCATAGGCAGCATGGAGCGAGTGAGCTCTGCCCCTTTTTCGGCGGCCTCGGTGACACCAGCAGCCACCACTGCCGCAGAACCCTTCGCAGTTGCCAGAAATTCAGAAGCCGGCAGGAGGGCATCCAACATAGTGCGGTCGCCAACCGTCGCACCACCCAACGCTTTCATACCGTCACAACCTGCCTGCAACGCCGCAGCCCATGCTGAAACGGACGATACGTCATCGCGAACAGCCAAAGCCGTCCCGGCCCGTAGCACAAACATGGCGTATAACGGCCCAGATGTGCCGCCGAGAACGCGACGAAGAATCGCGGATATTTCTTGGAGAGCAACGGCTGGCTTATCCAAAGTCAGACGATCAAGGGAGTCATCGATTGCGCGGGCACCACGGGCAAGGCTGATTCCAATGTCGCCATCTCCCACAACAGAGTCGAGCTCAGTCAGGATCTGCTCACTTTGCTTTAGTGAGTGAGTAATGGCCTTGATAACTTCCTTGAAGTTTTGAGCAGTGTCCGGTGACCAAGCCGTGCCATCGACCGCACGAACTTTCTCGGCACTTGCACCCACAACTCTTGCCACCTCTTGCGATGGGCTGGTCATTCCTTTCCAGGCTGAGGTTTTCGCAGAACTCTCTAGGCGTTGCAGAATGGCATCGTTAACGCGCAGGAGAGTCAGCGAAACACCGGCCATTTCTAGGGCAGTCAAGAAGGTGCCTACCATTGCCTTTTCGACTGTTAGTCCGTGATTAGAACATTCAATCAAGGCTTGGCGCGCAGCGATGTCGAGCTCTTGGGCAGACGTACCGCCGAGGTTGTTGACCATCAACGCGACACGTTGTCCAGATTGCAGGTTTCCTTGCTCGACAATTCGTGCGACGAGCGAACGTATCATTACTTCTGCAGAATCAACCTTACTGCGACGCACACCACTCTCACCATGAATGCCGAGGCCGAATTCGACCTGGTCATCTTCGAGAGAAAAGCCTGGCTTACCAGCTGCCGGCACTGTGCATGCACTCAACCCCAAGCCCATGCTAAACAGACCTTGAGCTGCACTCTGAGCTTCTGCCTTAACATCCTCCAGTGAGAGTCCGGCTTGCGCAGCTGCACCCGCAATTTTATGAATGAATACAGTTCCAGCGATACCACGACGTCCCACTCGACCGTCGCCATCCAGAGCTACGTCATCCCCCACGAGTACCATGTCTACTTTCACGCCCGACGAGCGCGCGATTTCAGCTGCCAGGCCGAAATTGAGACGATCACCGGTGTAGTTTTTCACGATGAGCAAAACACCGGCCGGGCCCGCAACAGTGAGGATTGCATTGAGGATCGCGTCGACACTGGGAGAAGTGAAAACAGGGCCGGCGACTGCTGCAGTCAGCATACCGGGGCCAACGTATCCACCGTGCGCAGGCTCGTGCCCCGCACCACCACCGGAGATGATGCAGACCTTACCTTCGTTGGCGTGCTCTCGATAATCTTTGCGAATGACGACATCTTCTCCGCTCAGTAAGACTAATCGATCGTCTGAAAGTACAACGCCTTCCAGCATGTCGGAAACAACTGCGTTCGGATCGTTTATTATTTTTTTCATGACAATAGTCTCATTCACCTGTACGCCTCGCTCGTCCAGACACGTCTCTGGAAACGTGCGTAGCTGGATTGCTTCGCGTAAGTGTTAATTAGCGCGACAGCGCCGTTTTAAATGGTGATCGGGAACTGTGACTTAACTTCTCATCACCTGAAAGCGCCGCACCAGCATCGAGTTGGCAATCAATCGCTGCAGCAGCCAGTAATGCGGCCCCTACGGCAGTGACCTCGGGCTCAGCGATTACTCGGAGTTCTTTATCGCTCAGCAACTGCTTGAGGCGGATCCATCCAGGTGAGCGTGCCCAGCCGCCTGCACAGTAAATTGCCGCACCGGCTGGCATGTATTGGGCTACACGCCTCACTGCGTTGTTGCCAGCGCGGGACAGTGCCCCTGCAACTGCAGAGGCTCTGGATACAGCGCATGAAGGTGAATCCAGGCTGAATGAGGGACAGGAACCTCCAGGGCCGCCCGGAATAAAGCAATCGGAGCTCAGGTAGCTGTCTGGTTTGAGCCTTCCGGAAATGATCATTCGCAGCGCACGCTTGACCTCTGCATCTTGCGAAGCCCAGTCAACATTCCTGTTGAGCTCCTGAACAGTCAGCAACGTCCGCACATTGCCGCGAATTCCTTGGGCGACATCCAGATCGGCGTTGCCGGAAACTGGAGTAGAGGCCTGAGCAACGACGACTTCGGCAGTACCCATTGAGTCCAGCACAGCACCACGATGCATCTGCGATACACCCCATCCACCAATTGGATGATCATGACCACCGGCCACAACTACCGCGCCAGGTAACACAACTCCTGCTTCAGCAAGACGCCGAGAGCGAAGCTCTCCGATCACGTCGCCAGTTTTCCGTACGGGGGGAAGGTACGAGGCTGAACCGAGGCACAGATTCACGCGACTGATATCCCAGGCACCCGCGTTGACATCCCAGGCACCCGTCCTAGCCGCCAAGGTGTCGCTCATAAAGGGTGTTTCAGCCCATCGGCTTGCCGCAAAATCAGTCAGCGCAAGCCACGTTTGCGCTGACTCGGTATTAGGTTGCTCCTTTGCCCAAACCCAACCGGCCAAGGCCCGCGAAGGATCAGTGGCAACGCCCATTTCGACGTTAGGAGCAAGAAGAGGTGCAATTTTTTCAAAGATGGCATTGCGCCGTGGATCGAACCAAGCCAACGCCGGAACCAGCGGCATCATCTTCGCATCGACCAACACGCCATCTTCACCGATGCCTGCGATGGCAATGGCTTGAATGCCATACTGCGCACCACAGGCTTCGATAACCATCTCCTCCAAGATTTCGAGCAATCCTTCTGCTGAAACCGAGAGGTCGGACGTGCCTCGGGGGGTCGGGCGGCTGCAGCGGGAGACCACCCCACCACTCATGTCCACCACCACGACCTTGGAATTAGTGCTTCCAATGTCAACTCCCAAAACAGCAGGAGCACGTAGATTCGTTCCGCTCACGTTCGACACTCTTTTTTATTATTGGAAAGATATGGGTGTAGCGTTTTGGTGATCAGTCGTTGAAGGTCACCTGGCGAGTGAGGCTCGCCACTTCGCGCAGAACCTGCTCACCCATGCTGCGCTCACGCTGCCAGATGTTACGCCCAACGATAACGCCGCGAGCACCTGCGCGGATGGTCTGAGCGACAGCGTCAACCGTTTCCGATACGTCACCTGCCAGTGGGCCACCAGCGATTACTAGCGGCACTTTCAGTTCGTCGACCAAACGCTTTGTGCGCTCTTCACCTGGGAAAGCGATCTTGATGATGTGAGCGCCCAAGTCGTAGGCAATTCGGGCGACTTTTTCTTCAGCGACAATGACTTCTTCAGTACGCGGGGCGCCAATCAGTACCGGCTCAAGCACCAGGGGAATTTCCCATTTTTCGCACTCAGCTACAACTTTACCGACACGCTCACACATCGCGACCCGCTCGGAGTTTGACATGTTCCAAGGGAACAACATTTTCACAGCATCGACGCCCATGCGGACAGCATCTTCGATGGTCGCGATCAAGCCATGAGAACCCTTACCGTCCATTTCGCGGTAGTCGTAGTAGGTATCGATGGTCAACACACGGGTCAGGTGTGGATGTTCGGCAAAGAAACGAGCCGATTGCTTCACTTGGCCTGGAGTCATCATGAAGCCAGTAACATCGTTATTGCCCCAGGCTGCGAAAGGCGCTGACGGCGTTTCCAAGGCCGGGATTCGGTCAAAGATGAGGCCGTGATCGACCGGCATGATGATAGCCACACGATTGCTTGGCAGTACGCGGCGCATCCGATATTCCATCGACATCTCAGTGTTTCCTTCTTGTTTTGAAAATGAATTGCCAGTCTCGAATTATTCGATTCCAGCCTCTGTACGGACTGTACGTACAAAAATAGTAGACCGAAGTTTTTTGACTCGTCAAGAGCAAACCGAAAATTTAGTACGGTCTGTACGTACAGACTGGACAGAACAAAAAGTCAGGTATAGCTTGGTCACAGGCTTACGTTTGCTGACCCTGAAACGGCTAGCTCATATACTTAATAAGAATAAGGAGACGAACATGCGCGCAATTGTTCTTGATGGTCGTGGCTCGGTTGAGCTCACCGAGATGCCCGAGCCCGTCGCAGGGCCCTTCGATGTGATCATTGCACCAGAAGCGGTAGGCATCTGCGGAACAGACCTACACCTCTGCCATGGCGATTATCCAACCGGAAAATTCCCTGTAGTTCCTGGCCATGAATTCGCCGGTACTGTCATATCAATCGGATCAGGGGTGTCTCGATTCAAGATCGGCGACCGGGTTTGTGTTGACCCTAACGTAGCCTGTGGTCACTGCGAACAGTGTCGACTTGGCGCAGTCAATCTTTGTCACCATCTGGTTCCGATCGGCGTCACATCCAGTGGGGCATGTGCCGAGCTCGTGAGCGTGCCGGAGAAGGTTGTCTATTCGCTGCCTGAAGGCCTGGATATGGGCAGTGGTGCCTTGATCGAGCCCTTGGCATGCGTGCTTCATGGCTTCCGTCGCTCGCCTTCTATGCGAGACAAGCGAGTACTGGTTTATGGTGCTGGCTCGATTGGCTTACTAGCTACTGCCGTAGCCCGCGCGGAAGGAGCAACTTCCATCGACATCATTGAACCGAGCCGGGTGAGGCGCGATGCAGCGATGGAATTCGGTGCGACTAACGTATTCGCACCAGGTCAGCGAACCACCGATCGAGATATCGACATTGTGATCGAAGCCAGCGGACACATCAGCGCAGTTTCGGACGCAATCAAGCGCCTTGCTTACCGTGGAACGCTGCTTCAAATGGGGGTCTGCAGTCCTGAAGACCATATCCATTTGCATCCCTACGATTTGTTCGACCGAGAGCTCACCCTCACAGGCTCGCAATCCCTTGAGTCCTCCTATCCAGACGCCATCAAGAAAATTGCCGACCTGCCAAACCTCGCCGAACGAATGGTGAGTCATACCTTCCCACTGGCTGACTTCGCAGCAGCTCTGGAAGCTGCTCGCTCCGAAGGTGCTCGGAAAGTGCAGATATTGCCTCAAGTTTAAACGTCTGAATTGTCACATAATCAGCGTGCTGGATTACCAGCGCGCTGCCCTCGATCACCCGGAGAATAACAAAATGACCGTTTCTAAGGTTTCCGGATCCAGCGACGTTGCTCCAGTTCCAAGCATTATTGAACGCAGTGGGCTGCCCCCATCTTTGATATGGGGATTTATCGGTCTGCTCCTTTTCATGATTGGCGACGGAGTGGAGTCTGGTTTTATCGCTCCGTTCATGGCACAGAAACTCGGCTCGATGCACGAGGCAGCCATCGCGATTACTCTCTACGGACTGACTGTCACCATAGGTTCCTGGTTGGCCGGGGCTCTGTCTGACGTGTGGGGCCCTCGCCGCGTCATGTTACTCGGCCTTACTATCTGGATAATCTTTGAAGTGCTCTTTCTGGCATGGGCCGTGCCAGCGCAGGATTTCGAGCTGATGATGGCATTCTACGGATTGAGAGGATTCGGATATCCGTTTTTTGCCTATGGGTTCTTGGTATGGGTGTTGTCGGCGAGCGAAGCTCGGCGGCTAGGATCTGCAGTAGGCTGGTTCTATTTTGCATTCACCGGCGGGCTCCCAACTTTGGGTTCACTGCTTGCAAGTGGTACACAGCCATTGATCGGTGAATATGCGACGCTCTGGTTATCACTTGGACTGCTGATCCTTGGCGGGGTTGCGGCTCTGGTAGGATTGCGGGGCAGAGCGGGAGGCGATCGGCTGGCTCCTGAAGGTGTTACTGCAGTTCAGAGTATTCTTGCCAGCGTTACCATTGCATTCTCAAATCCAAAAATTGGTCTGGGTTGTCTGATTAGAATTGTGAACACTGCGCCGCAGTTCGGCTTCCTGATTTTCTTGCCCACCATATTTGCTGATGAACTTGGTTTCGGCACAGCTGGCTGGCTAAAGTTGGTTTTCACACTGGGGGCAGCCAATATATTCGCTAACCTATTCTTCGGCGTACTCAGTGATAAGCTGGGCTGGCATTTCACTCTTCGCTGGTTTGGATGCTTGGGATGCGCTGTCAGCACACTCTGCCTGTACTACGTTCCGCACTACCTACCAGGCCAATATTGGGTCGCCGTATTGTGCGCAGCCTTCTACGGAGTAGCTCTAGCGGGCTTTACTCCGATATCAGTCCTCATGTCACTGATCGCGCCCGAGCAAAAAGGTAATGCAATTGCAGTTCTGAATCTTGGAGCTGGTGCTGCAACTTTCGTAGGCCCTTTGATTGTCGCAGTGTTTCTGCAGTCCCTGGGTGCAGGCGGCGTTACAATCATCTTTGCAGGTCTCTACGTGCTGGCCGGCGTATCGGTTCGGTGGCTTACGCTCCCTTCCAAAGCCGAACAATCAGGTTGCGCAGCCGTGCCAGCGACCGCTTCACACTAATTGCCTTGTACCTTTGTTGATTCGCAACAGCTAGGCGGTCTCAGCGTCCGCCTAGCTGAACAGTGCTTACGTTGATTTCCAGCGGAATGACATCGCTTCGAACCCAGGTGTCATAGATATCGAAGCGATTTCCGTCGGTTGTCCAAGACACCGAACGAATGTGCAACACGGACGCCCCAACCGGGATTTCAAGATGTCCCGCGATTACCTCGTCGACAGACACGGCGCGAATCGTCCTGTTGGCGCCACCCAGTAAGACCCCTGCCTTTTTCAAAAGATCACTGAATGAGGCGCTACCTGAGAGCACTTCACTGGCATCTTCTAAAATAGGAACGACGAATGGAGGACTGTAGTTGACGCTGTATAAAGCCGGCACGCCGTCGAGATACCGCAGACGCTCAAGGCGATACCCTTCACTTTCCTGAGAAATGTGCAGCGCGGCGCAGGCAAACGAAGGAAGGACGCATTTTTCGTGGCTGAGAACGCGAGTGGCTACAGCTCGATTTTGGTGCCCCATAGCGTTTTCGAGGAAGCCCTCGCCACCTTGGATCATCCAGCCATGACTGCTTTCAGGTTCTGTTGCGTACACGCCTCGACCATTGACCCTCGTGGCGTAGCCGCGCGTTTCAAGCAGCTGCAGCGCCTGTCGAACGGTTGCGCGAGAAAGACCAAATTCAATACAGATATCGTTTTCGCTCGGTAACCGAGCACCGGCCTGGATCTCACGATTAGCTATACGCTTTTCGAGAACGTCGGACAGCTGCTGGTAATACGGAGTGGCGGACAAACGATCAATCAGATTGGGGGAGCTTTCGATAGTCATGTGTTTGGCGGTGCAATGGTGAAATTTATTAGCCGTACAGTACATACAGAAATGAATACGCGCTACCTAAAGCTTAGGTGCCTCAGCGATAGAGTATCGAGGTGGCCTCATATTAGAAATGACATCGCTCAAGCTCACGTTGAGCAAAGTAAAGCGCCCTCCTTTTGAGCGTTCTTAGATGTAAAGGGTGAGATCTCAACCAGCCGAAACCGCCTTACCATCCCAAAAACGACCATTCAGCCCTATTTACGTACCCACCGGACAAATTTACTGTCCACCGAGTTGACAGTGAGCTCCAAGAGTGCGATGTTCGATTCATCGCTCTTCCAAGCATGGCGGGGATCGAAGCGATAAAAATGTCGCACCTTAGGAGTGCCCTACTCATGAGCGAAGTTATAGTTATTAGAAGCCTGTCAGCCACGCAGATTCGCACTAGCCATGGCGGCTACACATCGCTCCCAATCTTGACTGCCAAGACCGTCATGCCTGCTTTCCAGCGCCACAAGCAACACTTCTCAAATGCTTGGAAATGTCCAATATCAGCCACTGGATAAAGCCTGGTTGATATGTCGCGGCACTGTTCTACCTACCGCGCACATGCGCTCAGTGATCATGTCTTTACTTTGACCAACCAGGAGACGAACATCATGTTCCGTCAGCTTACGTTTGCTTTCGCAGCACTAATCACCGTTTCTGCTCAATCCGCTTTCGCATGTACACCTGCGCATCAATTCAAGACAATCACACCGGGCAAACTCACAGTCGCCACGATGATGATCCCTCCATTCCTCATCCCTGATAACAATGCAATTAAAGGCGTAGATGGGGATCTGATCACCAAAATTGCTGAGATGGAATGTCTTACTGTTACTCCTATTGTCGTCGATACGCGTGCCGTGATGCAGTACGTGGTTTCTGGCCAAGCTGACGTTGCCGTCGGGAACTGGTTCCGTACGGCCAGCCGACTGAAATCGATGGATATGACTAATCCTGTCTACCTAGACAGCCTCGCCATCTTCACCAAAGAAGGGACGACATCACTGAACTCGCTGCTCGAGTCCGGTAAAACTGTAGGTACCGTCCAAGGTTATAACTGGGTCAGTGATCTTCAAAAAGTATTTGGTTCAAAAATTAAACTGTATCCGAGCCCTGTAGCACTTGTCCAAGACTTAGAGGCCGGTCGAATCGAAGCCGGTCTCGACAGCTACTCTGGGGGAGTCTATGCGCAGCAGCAGGGAGGCCTGAAGAACTTCAAAATCGTCCACGCGGAACCAGACAAACGAGTACAAGCTTCGATTGAAGCTGCACAGATCGCCTTCGCCTTGGCAAAAGGAAATGACCAACTCGAACAAGCTTTGAATGAGAATATTGCAAAACTAAAAAACAACAACACCATCGGTAGTACGCTTGAGACGTATGGTCTGAGTGCACAAGATAGCGAGGTAGGTGCACCTAGAGCTATCGAATAACCAATCAAACAATAAAAAAGGCAATCACTTGATTGCCTTTTTTATTTAAATCACCCGCACTTTTAAGTTTCATGCGCCCACTCAACTCATCCTAGTCAGATATCACCTTCACACGAAGAGTAAGCCTTCCTTTTAGCGATACAGCCCTCAAATACCGATGTGGGCTTGCCACTTGACTCAATTCATACAATTCTTGTGCGAGCAAACGATATTCAGTAGAGCCAACATAGAATACTTACATCTCTGTTAAGAGTGATAGGTTTCAAACTTGCATTTCGACATCGATGATCTTTTTTTCACCACCTTATTGGAGGAACGCATTTGCGTGTCTTCATGAGTCGAAAACGGGTAATTACATCGATGACTGAAATGGAATATTTCGAATATCAATGCCTAGCGCCCTCCCCGACAGACACCCGAGTCACTCGACAAAGTACGTAATGATGGATTCGCGCATTACATCAACCATTGATGCTAAAGCGTTCCGCAGATTGAGTTTATTTAGCCGCAAAAAAAACCCGATGCAGTGCACCGGGCAAATTGAGAAACAACCTAACTAAAGCGGTAAAACTTAATTCAGCACAAATGATGCATCTTTAAAGGTTCGGTTTACGATTCGCAAACTGCTTACGGACACTTGAAAACTCTTCAGCGTTTCGATCCTTGAGGTTCTGGTAATACGCGCGGCGACTGATGGCATATGCGCCTTGTTGCTTGAGCTCAGCTAAGGATTGCGCGAGTTTCAATGCCATTGTATTCGGGTTGAGGATGGACACATCACGCGGAGCACCTTCCATAATCGACTTCTCGTACGACGCCGAGATTATGGTGCAGCCGAGAATGCAAACGTCGGCTTCAGCTTCTTGACGGATTTTAGTCGCTGCGGCCACAGCATCTCGCGCTACGCCAGCAGTATCCTGAATCATGTCAGTCACCCACCAGTCGATGCAGTCGACTTTACGGCAGTGTGCATCTTCACCGTAAAGGCGAACCATATCTCGCAGATACGGAACGGCTTTGTGATGGTCGGTCACCAAAACGTATTCATGGCCATAATAGGGGGCCAGTTGCATCGTTGCCTCTAGCGGGCCAATGACAGGGATATCGACCAATTCGCGTGCAACGCGTACGCCTGGATCATAGCAACAGCCAACAATGACGGCGTCGAACCCAGCCTTTTCCGCGTCGATACAACTCTCGAAAATAGCCTCTTCAATCAGATGTTTGTTGTAATAGTAGTCGATATTTTCGGGGCAGTTTTTGGTATTACTAACGACGAGCTCAGCCCCACCTGTCAGATAAGGAGCCATGGTCTCCATGATCAGCCCGTTGTAAGCATCCGTGCCGAAAGGGTTTATGAAATTAATTTTTACACCCATGACGGTCTCCGAATTTACAGTGCGTTGGTCAGTTCAGGAATAATCTCGAAGACATCACCCACCAAACCAAAATCAGCAACCTGAAAGATCGGGGCTTCTTCGTCTTTGTTGATGGCAACAATGATTTTGGAACCCGTCATACCGGCGAGATGCTGAATAGCGCCCGAGATACCGCAAGCGAAATAAAGCTCAGGAGCAACAATTTTTCCGGTTTGACCAATCTGCCAATCGTTCGGTGCGAACCCCGAGTCTACCGCTGCGCGGGAGGCACCGATGGCCGCGCCAAGCTTGTCGGCAAGCGGGCTGAGTGTCGCGCTGAATTTCTCTGCTGAGCCTAGAGCGCGACCACCCGCTACAACTACCTTCGCCGAAGCCAATCCAGGACGTTCACTGGTAGCAAGAGCGTTGCTCACGAAAGTCGTAGGCGCAGCCTCAACCGTAACACTCAAGGCCTCTATCGTAGAGCTTCCCATCTTGCCGGCAGCCTCGAAGGCCGTAGCGCGAATGGTAAGGACTTTCTTGAAGTCTGAAGACTGCACGATTTGGAGGGCGTTGCCTGCATAGATCGGGCGCACGAAAGTATCAGGTGAAATGACCTCAATAACTTCGGAAACCTGCATCACGTCAAGCTTTGCCGCCACGCGTGGAAGCACGGATTTTCCGGCTGCCGAAGCAGCAGCAAGTATGACGGCATACTCAGGAGCGAGTTTGACGACGAGGCTAGCGATGGACTCCGACAGTCCGTGCTCTAGCGAGACATCATCAGCTAGCAGAACCTTCGTTACACCATCAAGCTTGGCAGCCTGGGATGCAACTGAGTCAACAGCATAGCCAGCGATAAGGACATGAATGTCCATTTGGAATTTCGCAGCAGCGCCCACGGCCTTAGCAACATCATCAGCCAAGACCCCAGCGGCGTGATCAGCAACAACGAGAACAGTCATGATAACTCCCGACTTCAAACGACTGATGCGGCTTTGAGCTTTTCAACCAGCTCAGCCACTGAAGAAACACGGATACCCGCCTTCCGAACAGGCGGCTCTTGTACCTTCACAACCTTCAAACGCGGCGTTACGTCTACGCCATAATCTGCTGGAGTCTTTTTTTCCAGCGGCTTTTTCTTCGCCTTCATGATGTTCGGTAGCGATGCATAACGCGGTTCGTTCAGACGCAGGTCAGTCGTGATCACTGCCGGAAGTGTGACGCGTACGGTCTGAGAGCCACCATCGACTTCTCGCGTGACCAGAACACAATCGACTTCAACTTCTACCTTGGAGGCGAAAGTCGCTTGCGAGGCGTCTAAGAGGGCCGCCAGCATTTGACCGGTTTGATTACAGTCATCGTCGATTGCCTGCTTACCTACAAAAATCAGGCCGGGCTGCTCGATGTCACAAATACCCTTGAGGATCTTGGCTACTGCCAAAGGCTCAACCACTTCCTCTGACTGAACGAGGATTGCGCGATCGGCCCCCATCGCCAACGCGGTGCGAAGAGTTTCCTCGCATTTGGCCGTACCGATCGAGACCACGATGATTTCAGCGTCGAGACCGGCTTCTTTCAATCGAACAGCCTCCTCCACCGAAATCTCGTCAAAGGGATTCATCGACATCTTGATGTTATCAAGGTCAACAGCCGAGCCATCTGATTTAACCCGGATCTTGACGTTATAATCCACAACCCGTTTTACTGGAACGACAATCTTCATGCCTGCTGCTCCTATCCTACATTTTAAAGCGTAGTTATTAGGCGAAACATTCCACAATGCCTAATTCATCCCATGATGAAAATAGGCACTGACCATTTAGAACAAATTAATCAATCAACCAGTTGCTTCACCAACCCAAATACTATGTGTTATAGCTACCTGGCTGCCACTTCCTAAGTTCCTTCCAGTCGGAAGGAAGGTTTTTGAACCGCTCTAACTTAAGTGCATCGATAGGCATAGACGTTTTACCTTCAAGGGCAAGATCTTTTACTGCCACACCGACACTAACTGCCATTCCGAATCCATGTCCGGAAGTGCAAGCGATGATCAACCCTTCAGGATCTGAGAGCCTATCAACGATGCAAACTTGGTCAGGTGTTACATCTACGATACCTGCCCAACACCGAAGTAATGGTATATGAGCAATTGATGGCATCAACTCAGCTAAGCGGCCTGCGATATTACGGATTATTGGTGTGTTTGGCTTAGCGGACTCCTCAGTGAGACTGACATCAATCCACTCGTGAGGGCCACCGTTGAAGTGGATATTTCCACGACGGGTCTGCCGAAGAGACAAGCCATTGGCGACCATTGCTACGTCAAAGAGCGGTGGCAATGGTGCCGTAACCATCGACTCTAGACGGACTGTAGCAATAGGAATATCAACGCCTACCATGGCAGCGATCTTAGCAAGTTGCGGCCCAGCGCAATTCACCACAACTGGCGCGTATATAATCGCATCTGGAGTGCGCACCCCTTTGACGCGCCCACCCTCAACAAGAATATCCAATGCTGGACTGTTTTCTAGGATGACCCCTCCGCGATCCTGGAACGCCCAAGCGAATGCTTGGGACGTCCGCTGCGGGTTACCATGCCCCGATCGATGAGTGTAAATCCCACCCGCTACCCCCGGCATGAGTGACGGAGCGATTTTACGGCATTGATCTCCATCGATGAGTTCGAAAGGAATCGCAGTGGTGCAGAAGTGCTCGTAGGTAACCTGCATATCCGCCCATTCCTGGGCGTTAGTAGCAACCCAGAGACGACCTTGCTGCTTCCATTCGGTCGGGTAACCAAGCTCTTCATCTAAGGTGTCCCACAGTTTCTCAGCCTCAGCAGCCAGAGCGGACTCCATCGGCTGTTCGCCCCGCAAGCTTAGAAATCCTGTTGCACGTGAGGACGCTTCGGCAGCGGTACGTCCCTTGTCGAGAACAATAACCTTCGCCCCAGCCTTGGCGAGCCAGTAAGCGGATGCCAAGCCTGTAATCCCCGCCCCAATAATCACAACATCTGCGTTTTGCATACAAACCTCTTACCTGCAGAGCTACTCAATGAGCACCAGGGATGGTGTCTTCCACCGGGTGCAGCCACGTCGGCCAGGTGTCACGCATTTCTTTGGGTTCATCGTGCGCACGAATGATGTTCAATGGTAAAGCACGTACAGGAACTCGATAGCTACCTGGGGAAACCTTACTCAATTCGATGCCCGAGACCCCTGCCAGCAGCATCGCCGAATGCTCACGACAGCGACGACCTTGGCAGTGCCCCATACCAACTCGTGTCATCCTCTTGAGCATGTCCTGACTCGCGCGCCCCTCTGCAACGAAGGTCTTCGCTGCCTCGCAGGGACTACTATTTGTTGAAGCCAGGTACTTGGGCGCTCTGACTTCGACGAGCTCCCGTCGTGTCACGTCCTCACACTGGCAAGCCATGACGTCCATTCCACCTGCACTGACAAGGGCATCCAACCAATACTGCGGGGGGTAATTCGACCGAGAGTCAGAACTGACATCCGGAGCTTCGATTGAGCACTCTGTTTCCTGCCCCTCGCGCATAGCGATGGCGGCCGCAATTCGCTGACCGTGGTAAATCGATACTTCTGGATTGATCAGCGCAGCCTCCGTAACACCGCCGGCATCACCCGCCACGAACACATTGCAAAGCGAAGTCTCAAAATCCGCAGACAGCTGTGGCGCCCAGCCACCCCGATTAGCGTCAAAATCGACCGCGCAACCTGCAGAGGCCACAAGCTCTATATTGGGGACAACACCGTAGGCCATGCAGATTGTGTCGCAGGTGATTTGCACTGGAGGAAGGCTCTTATCAGCTGCAACAAGAATCGCACCGCTCACCTCGTTCATGCCCGTCACCTTCTGGATGCAATAACCGGTGAAGAACTCCACCCCCTGATCTTTCAGAGATGCGGCGAGAACTGAATCGCCCTGTACTTCATTGGCGGCCTCGATGACTCCTACTACATTTATGCCTGTTTCAATCGCCTGGATTGCGAGCTGCAGCGCCAGGTTACCCGAACCGAGAATCAGCACTTGATTACCACCAAGCGCTTGGTATTTACCAATTAAGGTCGTGGCTCCTTTGGCACCAAGGACACCCGGTAGATGCCAACCGTCGAATGACAACACCAGATCCCGCGCACCGGCAGCTACGATCAGATAGTCAAAACCCAGCATCCAAGACTTTTCAGCGTCTGCAAGACCAACTTGGCTGCATTCCAAGTGCTCATTATTGGCACCTGGAACAAATAGACCCCATACACAAGTATTGGTCAGCACCTCTACGCCCGCTTCGAGACAATCCATCAGCAAGTCGTTCGAACCCAATACACGATCAGCGATGGTGCCCTCGTCCGACAGAACGGGAGCAAGGCGCGCACCATAGAAGTAAGGTGCATCCAAACTCATAGCTGCCGTGTTTTGGGGATGTTCATCAATAAGCGTCACGGCCAGTCCTCGGCGCACTGCTTCAAGCGCAGCAGTACAACCTGCTACGCCTGCGCCGACGACGACAACCTGTTCTTTTGTAATAGTCATCGCAATCCACCTACTTGCTACGCAACTCTTGTACTCGCGCAACGAAAGCAGGCAGGACAGCTTTCGCATCGCCCACTACGCCATAATTCGCAACGCTGAAAATGTTTGCTTCCCCATCGCTGTTAATCGCCACGACATTCTTGACTCGACCGATGCCCGCCAAGTGGTGAATTGCCCCGGAGATACCCGCTGCTACGTAGAGATCGGCTGCAACCTTTAGGCCGCTAAAACCAACTTGTTTGGTGGTGGGAACCCACCCCATCTCGACCGCTGCACGGGTCGCACCTACAGCAGCATTGAGGCTCTTGGCCGAATCCTCAATGATCTTCCAATTTTCCGCGCTGCCGATTCCGATACCACCAGAGACCACCACCTTCGCATTACGCAAGGACGGGCCATCGCCGGCTACTTCGGAAATCGTTTCAAGCACCTCGACAGGGTTGTTGATGATGCCAAGCGAGACTTGTTCAACAGGAGCTGCTGCAGCTTTCTCTGCAGGGACAAACGCACCTGCCAACAGAGTCACGACCTTGAGTTCACTACTGACTGCATACTGAGCTTGCACTGCCCCACCAGCGACGGGCTTCGTCGCAAGTAGCGCACCACCCTCACGCTCAAGCGAAGTGCAGTTTGTTACCAAGGCGGCGTTTAAACGCGCTGCGAGACGAGGCGCCCATTCCAAAGCATTCGAAGTGTGTGGAATGATAATCAGCTCAGCACCCGCTTTTTTCGCGATTTCCGCGGCGGCACTCACAAACGCTTCGCAGGTGTATTCCGTAACTTGAGCGTCATCCGCGATTAACAGCCGATCGATCCCTGCGATACTGAATACACCTACAGGGATGCTGCTGCCGATCAAAGCACCGACGATTTCAGTGCCCGACTCACGCACACTCAACGCGGCTGTCACCGCCTCCGCGCTAGCTTGATTGAGCAAGCCATTCTGAACTTCACCAAAAACGACAATGCTAGACATCAGATCACCCCTTCTTGAACCAGACGATCAGCCAAGGCACGACCATTTGCTTCGTCCGACCCTTCGGAAATCATTACGGTATCTACCTTCACAGGGGGCTTGATATAGAGCCTCTTTAGCTTCACAACCGGAGCCGATGAAAGCTCACCCAGATCCGCCTCTGTCCAGGTAGGGATAACGACCTTCTTGGCCATCATCACTCCTTTAAGCCCAGCTGTACGAGGCTTGTTGATTTCATTAGAAATACCAATCAGCAATGGCAGACGCGCCTTAAGACGCTGAGTAACGTCCTCCCCCATTCGATCAGCAACAAGAGCATCCGTCTCAACCTGAACGATTGCCTTGACCGGAGAAATAGATGCGAAGCCTAGTTTTTCCGCCAGGATAAGATGAGTTTGACCAGCGTCAGTATCGGAAGACGCTTTCCCGGAGAGCACAAGATCGACATTTCCGATCTTTCGAATTGCTCTCGCAAGCTGGTCAGCGATAACGAAGCTATCGCAGCCCAAGCCAGTCGCTCCCGAAATATGAATTCCGCCGTCAGCCCCCATAGCGATTGCCCGTCGCAATTGAGCAATTGCCTGATCATCTCCGACAGTAACGACAGTTACGGTGCCTCCGACGGACTCTTTGATCTTCAACGCTTCCTCAACAGCATTTGCGTCATATCCATTAAGGACTGGACTCATGCCCGAGCGCATCTCGATCGACTTTTCATCCGGTGCAACCTGCAACAGCACAGGTGGGGTGTTGGGATCAAATACTTGCTTGAGGGTTACAACGATGTGCATGCGATGCTCCTAGGGTGCCTAGCATTTCATACGATGAAGTAGTGATCGCCGACCAACTACCTGTGACTTTGCCTCTGTCCGCTCGCACGCTTTCTAGCGGCCGGCATTTAAAGGCACAGCCTCTGGCAAGGGGCTGACGAAGGTGGCTTGAGACCGAATGTACAACCTTTTGACTTAGCAGTATACAAAAAAGACTCATGGGTCTAAGATATTTTCCAGGAAGGTCGCCAGCACCCATCGACCCCCGATTTACATAGAAGCGCTGCTATAAAGCGGCAACACCAGAGGTCTGTAACCTATGCGTACTGCAGTCACTGAAATGTTCGGGATCGACATCCCGCTCTTCGCTTTCTCCCATTGCCGTGATGTCGTGCTTGAAGCCTCTAAGGCTGGCGGTATGGGCATTCTGGGCGCCGCATGGATGACTCCAGAAGAACTTGAAGTGTCTTTGAAATGGATCGATGAGCGCATCGACGGCAAACCCTATGGCGTGGATATCGTCTTTCCAGGGACATTCGCTCCGCTCACAGACGATCGTGATCCAGCGAAGATATTGCCTGAGGGTCATCGCCAATTCGTCGACCGCATGATGAACGATGCTGGCATTCCTGAATTGCCGGACGATGACGCTAAAGCGTTTGCTCAAGAACATGCCGACAAGATGAAAATGACGCCAAGCGACAGTGAGCGCTCATTGCAAATCTCACTGCGTCATCCAGGTGTGAAGTTCATCGTTAGCGCAATGGGCGCAGCCCCAAAACACGTTGTTGATTTGGTGCATGCGCACGGCCTTAAGGTTGGTGCGCTGGTAGGCAACGTAGATCACGCCGTAAAGCAGAAGGAGGCTGGCGTTGATGTGCTTATTGCCCAAGGTGCTGAAGCCGGTGGCCACGTTGGCCGTGTAGGCTCGATGGTGCTGTGGCCGCAACTTGTTGACGCGATGGCTCCGATCCCAGTTTTGGCAGCTGGTGGTATCGGTCGAGGTCGTCAGTTTGCTGCAGCGATGGCCTTGGGTGCAGCAGGAGCATGGTGCGGCTCAATTTGGTTGGGAACCAGGGAAAGCGACCTCACCCCAAACATGAAAGAGCGGATGTTCGAATCGAAGTCTGAAGACGCGGTAGTAAGTAAAGCGCTCACCGGCAAAAACTGCCGCATCCTACGCAGCAACTACACCGAAGCGTGGGATAAAGCGGAGGATGTAAAGCCTCTCACCTTCCCTCTTCAATCGATTCTGGGTGGTGTACCGCTGCGCCGGGCAGAGCGCGTTCGTCGCTTTGATTATTGGACTTATGCCGTCGGCCAGATCGTTGGAGATATGCAGCAGGAAACTACTGTTCGCCAAATCTTCGCAGAAATGCTTGGTGAGTACGTTGAAGTCATGGAGAACCTCAACAAGCTGTTGGAAGACTAACAACCGTTCGCCATTGGAACATCGCTGCGGGGGTGGCGCCTAAGCCCCTTCGCCCCCACAGCGATAGATTCCTGCAAATAGCCTTACGCCATATATATCAAACTGCGACAGCCCAGGCCTCGCGGCTATTCGACTCGACAGAAGATTATGCGCCAGGATTCGGAGTCCTGGAGTCAGCCTTGGGTATCGCACCGAAGATTACGCAGTACGATGACTACGTCGCTGTCGGCAGTGTGCTCCAGCGGGTGTGCCGTCGCATCTCGCTGGTCTGATAGTCAGCAAACCCTCAGCAGTGAAAAAAGCTGCTCGAAGACAATAATTTGGCCTACGAGCCCCCCTTTCTGCGCTATCAATTAGCGGACAATCGCACCCTCCCGGGACACATGATTTCTCTAAAAAATATCGAGCTACGGCTAGGCAAGAAAATACTCCTACGGGAGGCCCATTTATTGATCAGCAGTGGCGAGAAAGCGTCTCTAATCGGACGTAATGGGGCCGGGAAGTCTAGTCTTTTTGGGTTACTGACGGGTCTACTGCACGAAGATGCCGGCGAGTTTGAGCTGCCGTCTCGGTGGCAAATATCTCAAGTCGAACAAAGTATGCCAGAGACGTATAGGAGCGCGACTGAGTTCGTTCTTGAGGGTGACATCCGGTTGATGAAAGCAAGGGGTGAGCTGGTTCAAGCAACCGCACAGAATGACGGTATGGCCATGGCGCAAGCCTATAGCGACCTAGCGGACGCTGGCGATCATGATGCTGCTGCGCGCGCGCAGGCACTGATTCTAGGGCTCGGTTTTACGCCTTATGAGTTGCACAACGCTGTGAACAGCTTTTCCGGAGGGTGGCGAATGCGGTTGCAATTGGCCCGCGCGCTGATGTGCCCCAGCGATTTTCTACTGCTAGACGAGCCAACTAATCATCTCGACCTGGATGCATTGATTTGGTTGGAAAGCTGGCTTCGCAAGTTCGAGGGCACTCTCCTTGTGATCAGCCACGATCGGGAGTTCCTCGATGCAGTAACCAATGTCACCGTCCATCTAGAGCACACCAAGCTTCATCGCTACAACGGCAATTACAGCGCGTTCGAAAAATTGCGCGCAGAGTCTCTTGAGCAACAACACGCAGCACACGCCAAGCAGAACGAAAAGATGGCGCATCTGCAGAAATATATTGATCGCTTCCGCTATAAGGCAACGAAAGCAAGACAAGCACAAAGCCGCATTAAAGCCTTGGAGCGTATTGAAAAGATCAGCGCTGTAATCGCCGACGCCGAGTTCACTTTTGCCTTCAAAGAACCCCTGTATCTACCAAACCCGATGCTCACGATGGATGAGGTCGACTTTGGTTATACAGAAACCTTTGATACTGAAAGGCACACCATCCTCAGTGACATTCGTAAATCCGTGTTGGCAGGCCAGCGTATAGGCATTCTGGGGGCAAATGGCCAAGGTAAATCCACTTTCGTGAAAACTATCGCTCGCAGTCTGAAACCGCTCGCGGGAACCATCATCGAAGGCAAAGGTTTATCCATAGGTTATTTTGCACAACAAGAACTGGACGTTCTAGATGTGACTGAGACGCCCCTAACACATATGCTGAATTTGACAAGGTCGGCTGATAAGCTTGGGCTTTCTGCTCGAGAGCAAGAGTTACGTAATTTTCTCGGTACCTTCAACATCAATGGCGACATGGTCACACAGAAGGTAAGCACATTGAGCGGAGGTGAAAAGGCTCGTCTCGTCTTGTGCATGATCGTATGGCAACGCCCCAATCTGTTACTGCTCGACGAGCCAACCAACCACTTGGATCTGACTACCCGCGAAGCTCTTGCAATTGCTCTGAACCAATTCGATGGAAGCGTCATGCTTGTAAGTCATGATCGCGCACTACTTCGCTTAGTCTGCGATGAATTTTGGCTCGTGGGAAGCGGCGCAGTCGTGCCTTTCGAAGGAGACCTTGAAGACTACCAACGCTATCTACTCGACCAAGGAAAACGCTCGGTCAACGATGCCAGCACTGGACATACCCTTCCATCGACTGAGTTAGCATCGCATCGGAAGACGTCTGTGATCAGACCTCGATCAGGTAATCGTCTTAGAATCATTGAGCACGAGCTACTAGAAAATGAGCAGCGCGTCTCAGAACTCAAGATCGAAAAAGCCCGACATGAAAATAAGTTGTCGATTAGACCAGCGCATCCAGAACTGCTGGACATTGCACGTCAGTTGAATCAACTGGAAGTCGAAATTGAAGCATTGGAAGACTGCTGGCTACAGTTACAGGAGGAAGCGGAACAATTGAAGGTGTAGCGACAATTTGCTCTGCCCACACTACTGTTGCCCATATTGCAAACCGTAAGTATTGAGAGATGGCGGGAATCAAAGCAAAAAAAACGGCTCCAATATGGAGCCGGTCGAATCACCAAAACAAGCCAGCGGAGTTCTCAGCTGAACGAATTGGCGAGCACGCAAGGAGAATCAGGCGACGAAGCCACCATCTACCACCAGGGAATGCCCAGTGATATAGCTCGCCTCGTCCGAGGCCAAGAACAGCACTGCAGCAGCGACCTCATCAGAAGTGCCTTTGCGACGAGCCGGAATCGATTTCTTGTAAGCCTCAGGATCTGCCGCACCTACACCACGATTCATAAGATGAGCTGCTTTCGGCAGAATCGAAGCAGAGTTGCCGCGAATGTCGGTGGCGATCACACCTGGGCATACCGTATTGAAGGTGATGCCGGTCTCAGAGTGGGATGTTGCCATTTGCCGGGTTAATCCGACGACAGCGAACTTCGAGGCGGTGTAAGAAGCGCCATCAGCACGGCCGACCAAGCCACCGATCGAAGAGGTATTGATTACTCGACCTGTTCCACGAGGGATCATATGCTTCAGTGCAGCTTGACAGCCAAAGAAGGTACCTTTCAGATTAATACCCGTGATTTGATCCCACAGCTCTTCGGTAGTCTCCATTACATCAGCGAAACCGTCAAATACGCCGGCGTTGTTAACGATGATGTCCAGTTTCCCAAATTTATCGACAGCTGTTTGCACCAGAGCTTCCACTTGGGCCTGAGAACGAACGTCTGTACGTACAAATAAGACCTCACCGCCCAGCGCTTCAATTTCTGCAACCGCTTTAGCACCGGCCTCAGGCTGGATGCCACCGATAACTGTTTTTACGCCAGCCGTGGCGAGGTTTCGAGAAATGGCCAAGCCAATACCGGTCTCTCCACCGGTGACGACAGCTACTTTACCTTTCAGATCAAACATCACTCACCTCACGTAAATTAAATTTTCATTAATCATTTGCACCCGATCGAGGTAGCACTCGCCCCACCAAGATCATGCGAAACGAGCACTACCGAAGCACATCCCCACCCAAGAGGCGAATCACGCAGGTCTTAAGTTGATCGGCGCAAATCGATACATCAATGGGATTGGTCGCCACACTTCCGAGCATTCCATCCAGCAAACTCCAGATTGCTTTTATCGAAAACTCTAGGCTTGGAACTTTGAACAATCCGACTTGCACACCTCGGCTTAATACATCGTGAATAAGCTGTTCATGCTTGAGCAATAACGATTTAAGCCTAGTAGCATCACCTTCATCCAAACACCTCTTCTCTCGAACAGCGAGGAGATGGAGCTCTTTATTCAGCGAAGCATGAATAAAATATTGCTCAACGTAAGCTTCCAGTTGCATGACTGGCTCATCAGCTTTTTCGACCGCTGCTCTCAAAGCGGACAACAAGTTCTGCTCTGCTTCGAAAATTAGTTCAAACAACAATTGCTGCTTACCATCAATGTGGTTATAGAGGGATCCAACCTGAATCCCGCTAATATCAGCGATTCTTCGCAAACTCACCGAACCAAATCCCTCTGCTACAAATAACTTCAAAGCAGTGGCACGGATTATCTCGGCCCTTTCTGCTAATTTCTTTTCTTTGCCGGAAACATACGACGTATTCATAGGGGCCGCAGCACGAGTCAGAGAGCGTTATTGAGAGGGTCGGACGATTGATTGGCTGAGTAGTCCACCCGACCAAGAGAGAGTGTAAAAACATCCTCTGATCGGTAGATGGCCTCGGCAATCTTCTCACCTACCGCGATCGCCGCAGCTGGGTTCGTATCATGACCAATCGCCAAATAAAGCCCATCAAAACCTACCGGACGCCCAATATAGGGCGCACCAGTCGGTGTCAGAGGTACCTTTCCAGTGAATACTCCTGGAATGCCTTGACGTACAGAGCTTGCACCTAACTGGCTCTCGGCGGCTTTGAGTTGTAACGACAGACCAATCGCTCCGATCAATCCCACACTTTGTAATCCGGCACAGATGACCACTTCGTCTGCAACAATGGAACCAATTGCCGTCACGGCACCATGCACGACGTTCTGCTTCATGAGCAACGAGCTAACGGGATTAGCTTCGATCACGCGAACCCCCGCCTGCTGGCAATGTACGGCAAGATCCTTTGCGAAATCTGAAAGTAAAATGGCCCGTTTACTACCAGGACTCTTAGCGTCATCGATGTACGGTTCACCCTCAATATCTTGAAGACTACCTACATAACCCAATTCGCCGGCCAACTCCTCCGCGAGCATTAAACCCCGTTCAGTAAGCTCCCCTGCCTGCGTTCCTTTGCAGTAAGCCAACACGCGCTTCAGCTCAAGATTCGGAATGCAATCTCCGACGAAGTTTCTCTCAACCAGCATTACTGTTGCGCCCAGGCGCTGCAGAAAATAAGCAGCTGAGAGGCCAATCATTCCCGCGCCGACAATCACGACCTCCAGACCCGACCGGTGATTCACGCCACTTATCTCTTTCATAATCTGGAACCTCTGACAGCTACGCCCTACCTGCAATCCGAAGGTCGCTCATGAACCATTGAAGCGGAAAACAAGCACAATACCACCAATACTTTTTTTTAGACCGCCCGGTCAGTATGCTGAGAGCTAAAGACTTTTGTCAACCGAAACTAATCACCGCAAGGATCAAAATGGACGAGCAGAAGTACATCGGATAGGTCGATGCCGGACTTCAAGACCGGGAGGAACCCAGATTTGAGTCGTGCGTATGCAATGCCTCAGGTCACCACACTGCCATGGGATGTCACGGAGCAGTTCGCACAATGGAAGTGGCAGCTCAACCAGGCGACTTCAGGTCTAACCAGTAGCTACATCTGACTGAATCATCACGTGCAATCCGAAGTCGCTCGCTTAACTCCAGCCGACACCCTTAGCGGGGAACCAGGAAACAACTTGACCCCTTCAGTGGTTTCAATCGACTGGGTTATGACCGCGATTGTTGCCCCGGAGCACTGGGCGAGTGCCTTGACATTAAATCCCAAGGGGGGCACATCTGAGCAAGGCTTGGTGGACACACAGTAAAAAGGAGCGCCCAGCGCTCCTTTTTTCAATCGTGCCTGCCTAGGTGTCTTTCCAAGTAGTTCACTGCGAATGTCGCGGGTACGCATACAAGTGCGTACATTAAGCCCGTAAGGCTCAAGATAGACATGTATTGGAACGTTTCCGAGCCAATGTCATTGGCCGCACTGATCAACTCCGGAAGCGCAATAGTGAAGCACAGAGAAGTTGCCTGAAGGATCAAGAGTGCGAAACCTAACAGCGGTGGCAACGCAATCCGTAAGCCCTGTGGGATAACAATTATACGCAAGATGTCCGACCGGTTCAGACCAAGCGTCTGAGCTGCCTCGCGCTGCCCCGCCGCCACGGCATTGAGGCCCGCCCGGATTATCTCACTTGTATATGCCCCAGTACTCCAGGCTAAAGCAACGATCGATGCGCTAAGAGAGGAAAGTGTCAACCCAGTATTAGGTAATCCAAAGTAGAGAAACTGAAGCAGGATGAGCACTGGCCCTCCTCTGCCCAGCTCGACAAGGACAACGCAAGCCCAACGGATTGCTTTTGTCTTCGCCTGACCACCGATTGCCCATAAGAGACCCAAGGGAATGCCGATGAGTAGACTCAGTGATGCAACCTCCAGACTCAGCAGATAGCCACTCCAGAGTCGAGGGAACCATTCGGCCCAGTCATTAAACGTGCTGATCATCGCTCGATCCTCATTCGAAGACGGAAGTCCACAACCCGAGACACATAAGCCATAAAAAAGCTAAGGCCAAAGTAGGCCACAGCAGCCCAAGCGTAGATTTCTAAGCCTTGGTAGGTTTGTTGAGTGAGCTGGTTGGCGATCAGCGCCACATCTGCTACCCCGATTGCCGAGGCGATCGCGGTGTCTTTTAGCAGTCCAATTGCGTAAGAGCTGGCTGACGGTAGCGAAATACGCATGACCTGAGGTGCCAGGACATATCGATATCGTTGCCAAACCGAAAGCCCCATTACTTTGCTAGCTTCTGTCTGCCCCTTCGGAACTGCCTTGAGAGCCCCCCTGTAAATCTCCGCCAAGTTGGCTGCGGTGATAAGGGAGAGTCCTATCACTGCTGCAGCGAACGGGCTCAAGCGAATAACATGCTGGCCGATTGCAAAGAACACGGCAAAAAGCCAAACAATGGGAGGTACAGAGCGAACGATCAGAATCAACGTCGCACCGAAATAAGAGATTGCAGTGTTGCGGGAGGATCGAAGCATACAAACCGGGATCGCCAGTGACGCACCGACAACGAAGGAGACCACGGTAAGCGCAATTGTCCAGGGCAATCCTGCACTCAATTTCTGGATTACTGTGAACATGTCCATTAGCGGTCTCGCACTGCCGAAAGAAACTGCTGGACTCGCGGATGCTGTGGAGACCTCATTACCTGGGCGCTCTCACCTTGCTCTATGATTTCACCATCGGCCATCACAATGACCCGATTCGAGACATTTTCGGCGAAGCGCATTTCATGCGTTACAACCATCATTGTCATTCCATCATTGGCCAGCTCACGCATCACCGCGAGAACCTCTAGGCCAACCTCAGGATCAAGGGCGGACGTCGGTTCATCGAACAACATAATCTCTGGATCCAACGCCAGTGCACGCGAGATAGCAATTCGCTGCTGCTGTCCGCCGGAGCAGCGGGACGGATACATACTCGCCTTGTTGGCCAGACCGACTCGCTGCAGGAGTTGCATCGAGCGCTCGTCTGCTTCCTCACGACTACGCCTCAGTACACGTCGCTGAGCAAGAGATACGTTCTCCAGTACGGTCATGTGGGGGAAGAGATTGAACGACTGAAATACCATTCCCAGTTTGCGATTGATTCCCGCTAACTGAGCGCGCGTTGCACCGACCGAGGCATCAATGGATAAGTCGCCAATCGTAATTCGGCCTGCTGTTGGCGGCTCGAGCTGGTTGATACAGCGGAGAAGTGTGCTTTTTCCAGAACCACTCGGCCCAATTAGCGCTACTACCTCGCCACCCTTAAGTTCGAAATCGATGGATTTCAATACTGTGATATCACCAAATCGTTTACTCACACCTTCAAGGCGCAATACACCGCCTCGATCTACGGAAGATGAAGTTGATTTTGGTAATGCGATAGAGATTTCGGCGTTCATAAATAACACCCTTCAATTATAGGAGTTGTGGCAGGGCTACAAATAAAAAGAGGGCCGCTGGTACAGCCCTAAAAACGCTGTTCGATTCTTTAAAATTCTATTCCTCAATTTTCGAGTGTGGAATAAAAATCCGGCCGACGATCACGGAGATGGCGCACCTCTCCCTTTTCACGAGAGAGCCGAAGCTTGACCAAATCCAGCTCTATATTCAGCAATCCAGGCTCATTTAATTCCGATTCGGCGAATGTGCCGTCAGTAATGCTCATCCTGTTATCAATTGGGCAAGCTACGAATGCCTTGCCCATACAACGCACGGGATAGTCTTGAGGGATGCCGAGATCGCCGACCAATGGTGATACGCAAACATAGACCTGATTTTCCAAGGCACGGGCATGTGCACTGAACCATTCCCGCCAAGCACCACGCTCTTCTGTGAGGGCTGGCACGAAGATGACTTCGGCACCATGAGACACAAAATGGCGAGTCAGTTCGGGGAACTGCACGTCATAGCAGACGAAAAGACCACATTTGACGCCATCAATCTCAAATACGTCATTCAACGTTTGTGAGGCCGACGTCTGAATCGCTTTCTCGCCGCGAGTGAGATGCACCTTGTGCTGCCGTTCGAACGTTCCATCCGGCTTAAAGACGAAGGCACTGTTATAACCCGCTCCATTTTCCTCATGCCAATAAGTCGCACCTACTATATAGATGTCGTACTCCTTAGCCAGGAAACTTAAGGTTTGGATGAACTCAGGATACAACGGTGTCAACACCTCCCGATAAAAAGATGAAACTGTCTCATTGGTGACTTCGGCAGCCTTTGAATTTGTCCAGAGCAAGCCCATTGGAAGAAACTCTGGAAGAAGCAATACCCGACTCCCCGCCAACTTTGCATCAGAGACGAAAGTTCTTACGTGTGCGGAGAAGTCTTGGAATTTCTGATAACGCCGAATCTCAAAAACGGCGACTGAGACTTTCAGTTTCTCAAGCATTTTGGGTCTGCCTCCAAAGTTCCAGCAACGCTTTCTTGTCGATCTTTGAGGTTGATCCCAATGGCATTTCGGAAAGCTGCGTAAAATTAACGGGCACCTTGAATTCCGCAAGCTTGGAACGGCAGTGGGCGAGCAGCTCCTGGGCGGTGACTTCCTTTCCAGGCGTTGTCACGAAATAGGCGAGCGGCAACTCACCGAATTTCGGATCCGGTATTCCAATGACGGATGCCAGCAGAACAGAAGGATGCTCGCAGATGACATCTTCCACTTCAGCAGGCGCAATATTCGCCCCCCCCTTGATGATGATGTCCTTAATACGCCCCGTGAGGTAATAGAACCCTTCAGCGTCGCGGAAACCGAGATCACCTGTTCGGAAGAAACCATCAACAAAAGACGTTGATGTGAGCTCAGGGGCCTTGTAATACCCGCTAGTAGTGGCTGGGGCCTTAACCCACACTTCACCTACTTCTTCGACAGCGGCCAACTGACCGTCAGTTGTCATTAGCTTGACCTCGACCCCTGGTGCTGCTTGACCAATTGCACCTGGCGGAAGTTCTACAGCACGCGAAGCGTAGCGCCCAAAAACCGGACGAACTTCCGTCAACGCGTAGTAGTCTTCTATTTTCTTGTTGAATCGGCGCTCAAAGCGCTCCTTCAATTCTCTCGACAAGGGAGCACCGGCGGAAATGAAAAGCCGCATAAAGGAGAGGTCGAATTTCAAGTCGTTCTGTTCGGCATATTCCAACATCATAGAAAACATGGTTGGCACACCGTGGAACACAGTAACCTTATGCTCAACGATGGCATTAAGCACATCTGCTGGACGGAATTTCCTGAGCAAAATGACTTCAGCACCGGCCTGGAAAGCCATCGAAGCAGCAGTCGAAAGCCCATAGAGGAAACCTAGGGGCAGCGACACAAGTACCTTGTCCTCTGGAGTAATACTCCAAAGCTCGATCAGTGAGCGGTTCCCAGCGAACTCAGCATCTTGCGTGTACCGAACCGCTTTTGGCACTCCTGTGGAACCAGAAGTGTACACAATCAGAAAATCCGCATTCCTACCTTCGAAAGTATTCGCAGGCTTGGCGCCTTGTGCGCCCCTTACGAAGGAGCCTGTGTCGAAAATCTGACAGCCACGCCCGCCCACGGCCTCTCGTGCCGCAGAGGCAAGTACCTGATCAACAAATAGATGCTTTATCTGTGCATGATCAATGATGTAACTGGCTTCTGCTGCCGTCAGGACAGCATTTAGAGGAACAAATGTCCCTCCAATTTTCGCTACTGCATAATACAGAATCATCGTGGCGCTGCTGTTTTCACAGTAGACGCCCACTGGAGTATCAACGCTCACTCCTGCATTCACCAAGTGGGCCACCACTTGGTCAACCTCGTGCACTAACGCCCCGTAGCTGAGAATTTCCCTTTCAAACCGGAGAGCAATCTTTTCCATACTGGCGCCAGCGAGGGCCTGGATACCACTGAATATCATGACAAAACCTCAGAGAGACGTTAGTGCTGGTTGAGCCTTTAATTCAAACAGGCTTGCAGTGCATCATCACTTTCCATTCACCTTCCTGCACTGATTCACCACGCTGGTTGACCAGTGAAACCAGGAAATTGACGATACCCACTTCAGGCTTTTTAGTCTCACGTTTGGAGCCTACTTTTTGGTATACATGGATGGTATCCCCGATTTTGATCGGGCCACGTAAATCCCATGTCATACCCAAGAAGGCAATGGCTGTGCCTTCTTTGATCCCCAAACGGCTCTCGAGACCTGTTGCAATCGCGAAGCCTGCTGGGCCATGCAAAATACGACCACCAAAGACAGTACTCTTAGCAAACTCTTCATCAGTGTGCACTGGGTTGTGGTCGCCAGTCAGAGCCGCGAACATCACGATGTCAGCCTCGGTGATTGTTCGGCGCGGGGAGTTCCACTCTTGGCCAACCTCCAACTGATCGAAGTAAAGAGCGTTTTGGCCGATTCCGGTCAGGCTATTGGCTTGGACTGCACTATTCATTCTTATTTCTCCAGATTAAACAGACTTGCTCTTGATATGTTTCGTGGCATCGCCCATGGTCATAAACTCAACACCAGGTTGCTGCATGTGCTTTATCAATTTTTCAAGCATTACAATTCGAGGGCCTCGCCCAATTATCTCGGGGTGACACGTCAGGGTGAATACCCCGCTGACTTGGTGCGCATAGTCAAATTCCGCAGACCAAGACTTATAGACATCTTCTGCCAAGCGAAGACCTGTATTGAGCGGACGAGGTGAGAACTGAAAGTATGGATAATCATCCAACTCCCAGGCGACAGGAAACTCTAAAACATCGCTCTGCTCACCATGTTCGAAGATATCTTCAGACAAAACATCTTTCTTTCGTGCGAAGAAAGTTTCGAAATCATTCGACATTAGACTACTGTCATAAATAAGCCCGAACTCTTCAAGAAGGTCGATTGTATTATCGCTTAAGTCCCATGCTGGAGAGCGATACCCGACAGGCCTGACCCCAGTTACCTTTTCAAGAACTTCAATGCTCTGAGCCAACAATCGACGCTCTTCCTCCAGCGGCAATCCGACAGGAGATTCGTGAACGTAGCCGTGGCAAGCCACTTCATGCCCAGCAGCCACGATACGTTTCACAATTTCAGGGTAAGTGGAAGCCGTGTGTGCTGGAACGAAAAACGTGGCAGGCACTTCGCAGCGCTCCAGCACATCCAAAAGCCTCGGCATACCAACATTTGCGCCGAACTCCCCGCGAGACAGAGGCGTCGGGGAAACTTGCTTGAACGTGCTCAACCAAATAGCAACGCCGTCGAAATCGAAGGTAAGGCATGCGATGGTCATCAGTGTTCCTCAATCAAAGCCAGTTGCTCAGACGATACGAGCATTCTTCTCCCGATCTAATCGCTGCCGGAGGGCGCATCGCATCTGCTTTGCAGCCTTCTGGAAGTATCAGCCCAAGAAACAGACCCGCCGTAATAAAAATTAGACCGCCCAGTCAGTATGATTGAATTGGAAGACATGTCAATAGCTTCAAACGGTCTCCCACCACTGGCATGCAACGCTTCCTTTGGCTTCTGCTCCAGCGCCACCTTGCGCGATTGCGTCCGCAAGGTTTAGTATTTATACCAGCGGGTCAATTTTTTCGCCATACCGTTCAGCCCATCAAATAGGAAGGTGTCTTATGATCAAGGCAATTAATGCAGGGCCCGGCTACCCGGGCGTTTCGATGTCCACAAAGGTTGTGGATGGAGAGCTACTTTTCCTCACCGGTCATGCCCCAGTCGACGGTGAAGGTGAAGTTGTTGATGGCGATTTCGAAGCTCAAGCCACTGCCGTCTTCGAGAATCTACGCATCACCCTTGAAGCTGCTGGAGTGGGGTTTGAGGCCTTAGCTCGAATGACTACCTACCTAATCGATGTCGCACCCGAAACCCTTGCGTCGTTCAAAAAGGTGCGCAACAGCTTTGTGAACATGGACTGCCCGCCTGCCAACACCTTGCTGAAGGTGGCCGGGCTCTACGACGAGCGCATTCGAATCGAAATCGACGGCGTGGCAGTTCTGCCTCGCGCTTAATATTTACGCCTTCCTCCCAAGCCCCCACAGGTTTGGAGTGACCGCCTCGTTCAATAAACTTAATCGAAGGGAAATTTGACTTGGCGGTATAAAAAAAAGACAATTTCCTAGCCTTACCTGATCGGCAACCTATTCCAGGGCTGGGATGAACCCTAAAGGAAGAACAACACAAATGATCACGTACCGAGGTGTCGTATACCCAGCACAGACCGATGCGATGGGTCATATGAATGTTCAGCACTATATAGCGTCATTTGACCAAGCCTTTTGGCATCTGGTTGATCACCTTGGCTACGACGCTGAGTGGCGATTGAGCCGTAAACAAGGCTGGGCCGACGTTCACTATGAAATCGATTTCCGATCAGAGCTCCACGTAGGATCCGTTTTTCACGTTGAGAGTTCGCTCAAGAAAGTTGGGCGCACTTCAATGGTTACTCATCACGCTTTATTTGATAACAAGAAGCAGCTCTGCGCAGAAATTGCTATGACGTCTGTATATTTTGATCTTGAAGCCCGAAAGGCTATCGAGATACCTGAACTTATTCGTGCGTCTGCATCATCACTGATAGAGACGCTAACTGCTTAATACTATTTGGTGTATCCCAATGAATGTAGATATGCGAGACCAACTTAAACAAAAAAAGCAAGCATACGTTCAAGATGAAATCTTGTCGTCCGCTGCCACCCTGTTCGCTGAGAAAGGGTTCCGGGCGATCACTATCACTGATATTGCTGCTCGGTTGGGCTACACCAAGTCAGTTGTGTATTACTACTTCAAAAATAAAAATGAGATTTTGTGGCAAATTTTCAATCGTATGTACGAAAAGTATCAGGCTACGATTGATGAGATTCAGTCTCAAGATCTGCCTGCTGATGAAGCGCTTCGTCGTATTCTTCATAGCCATGCGCTGCATGTTATGAAGCAAAAAGATTGGACGGCCATCTACTTCCGAGACGAAAGCGAACTTGAACCTGATCAGCAAGTTCTGATGCGCAAACGCAAGCGCGAATATGATGCGAAGATCGAGGTTGTGTATCAGCGAGGCATTCTGGAGAAAACGTTCAAGGACGTGCCGCCCCATATCGCCATTTCGGGTTTCATGGGCATGTGCAACTGGCTGCATACCTGGTTCAATGAACAAGGCTCGCATACCCCCGAACAGATTGCTGACTACTACTGCGACCTCATGTCTGGGGGTTATCTGCAATAAACCCTTTGTGACTTACAGCAATATGAATAAAGCGCGATAAGAATCGCGCTTTTTTTTCAGTTCGACTTCACTTGAGCGAAATCTTCAACGAAATTTCGACGTTCACGAGCATAGTCAACCTGCTCATCAGGAATAACACGGATGCGGACTTTGCTTTGCAGTTCTTCCGAAATATGAGCTACAACGCCCGGCATGGTAGATATCACCGCAAGCCCGGTCATCTCGGCTGGAGTAAAGCCCATCTGCGCCAGAATAGCCCCCATCATCCCAACCTCATTGATTACGATTTCGGGTTTGCCCGCTTGGCTCGTAAACGCTTTATGTATGGCTTCATACCACTCACAAATATCACCCCAGACTCCTGTCTCGATGGCCAGTTGCTTCAACTGCTGAGCACGAGGATCGGTGTACTTGAAAGCAGGATGGCCCAAGCCAGGAACCCGCTCCTTACGCGCTCTCATTCCCTCAACCAAGCTATTCGCGGCTACATCAAGCGAATCAGCTTGCTTGGCAGCGTTGATAGTTGCGTTTAGGAAGAGTCCAGTTTGATCAGGCGCTAGTGAATATTCCCCTGCCGACAATATTGCAGTCGCCAATCCCGCCACCATCGAAGGATTGCTGGAAACACAGAAGCGTGCGGCAGCGGTTCCTGGCTTACGCAGCGAGTAATCAAGTACGGAACACAAAACGCCCTCAGTCATTTTCGACTGACCCGCCGATGGAAGCATGCCCCGGATCAGAAGATAGGTTGCATCAGCAAAACTCAGCTTGCCAATCATGTCTCCGAGATCATAACCACGGATGTACACGGTGTTGTCCTGGACATCGCTTACCGCGCTGCTCCAGTACTTCGGGGTCTCGTTCATTATTCATTCCTGCCTATCGATCAACGCCAGGCGAAAGACCTGACATTGAAAGATGGTATCCGAGCAAAACCATACTGTCTAGCCAGTCAGTCTTTTTGACTGACCGTATGGTATGTTTTCGGCCAAAGGTAAGATCTGCTCGCTACGGCACTAGATAATCCAAGGGATCGATTGCGGCTCAGCAGAAACGTTTCGACGGGATGCAGGATGCTCATGCGTTGAGAGTTCATCGACCGAGGATACATATTCGGCTAGAGCCCTCGCAGCAGCGATACAGTGGGCAAGCTCACCGCTCTGACTGACGATGTAACCATTCTTGACTCCGGAGAGAGGATGGATACCTGCCCACGATGGGAGTTCGGGCGTTTTATTGGGAGCCTCTTTGCCAGCCTTAAGCAGTTGCTCGAAAAAAGAGCGCTTAGGCAGAGCGGAGGGCCTCTCAACCATTTTTTGCTGTATTTGTGCTGCTCGCTCAAAAGACAGGTATCGACCAAAAATCCCCATGGAGGATTCAGGGCATTCACGTGGGGACTCACCCAACCGATTTGATCCTGGGGAATAATTACCACCTACAACCACTGTGTCGTAGTAGTGAGCAACACCACCTAGCACCATCTCATACAGGTCATCTACGATACGGAGTTGGTCGAAATTTCTCTCTCGGTAAATCGAACCTCCACGCTCCAAGAACGACTCCATCAATCGATTGTTCAATGTTCTGGGATAGATCGAAACATCCTGCATAAATCTTATTGCGGCCAAAGTTCCGTAAGGTAATCCCATGCCTCCAGCATTTCTGGAAACCTCAACAAGTAGACCCTGCGCCCTGCACGCTCGGGCGAATTGCTCTAAAGATTCGACGTAGTCCGACCGATGTTCAAAAATGATCGTGCCTGAGTCTGAAGCAAGTACTTTCGCACCGAGGTCGATGGCAATTTCACGCAACTCGGCGATACCTTGAACCGCTATTTTCTTATCCATCGGTTTGCGCTGAAGGCAAAGCCAAGTCGACACCAGATGATTGGACACAATGTTAGGGGCACTTGAGTCAGAGAAGAAAACATCTGCACTTACTCCAAAGCGTTGAAGGTAATAACCGTAAAGCAATGCATCGATACCATCGCTAAATACCGCTACCTTTTTCCCGCCCTGCCCATTTTTCATGACCCGCCCCTTTCGCATTCAAAGCCATCAATGCCTCAAGCAGGAACTTGAAGCGAAACATACCACAAGGTATTTTTTTCAGTACCGAAGGTATGTTAAGCCTACCAAACCGTCAAGCTCGGGCATTCGCATGACGATTCCTGCTTGTCGATGCGCGCATCACTTAAGGGTCACAGCTTCCTCTTGCAATCGTTGCGGTTTGTGAGGAATACTAATACCCTATGGTCTTTTTTTATGACCAGCAGGTACTTTCGCCCGCTTTTCTCCACCTGACACACCTCCACCCTAACGACAATTCTTTAACCAGCTTGAGGGCTCATGATGTTGGGTAATATGTCTATACGCACCAGAATCACCGCACTGAGCTTGGTCTGTATGGTTGCTCTGATTGGGGCAATTACCTACATCAACATCCAACAGAACGAAGCAGCAGGAGAGCTAACGAGCGAAGCTAGCCGCGCAGCTATTGAAAGGGCTATCAAGGGACAACTACAGAGCACCGCGACCGCTCAAGCGATCCAGGTTGAGAAATTTTTTAGCGAAAAATACGCCGCGCTAAACCAGTTATCGATCCAATTTTCTGGTATTCAGAAGGTGGCGGATACCTATGGCACATCTGGGATTGTCTCAAGGTACACAGCGGATGAAGCGGTCAAATCGACCTTCATGCACGACAATACGTTACTAGGCGTTTGGGCCATCATGGAGCCCAACCAGTTTGGTAGTGACAAAGAATTCGTCAGCTCGATTCAATATAGTTCAAACGATGTGGGACGCTTTGCCAGCTATTGGAATCGAAATACAGGTACCGTGGTTAATGCTCCAACTGCTGAACGAAAGCTGCATGACGAAACCGTGGGAGAAAGCGGTCTCCCATTCAATTACTTCTATCGCTGCTCGTTGCAAAGTAACGCAGCCTGCCTCGCCCCTCCGTTCACCGCTACACTGGGCGGCCAAGAAGTACTGTTGACCACCCTATCGACACCCGTTAACCAAAACAATAAGCCTACCGGGGTAGTTGGAGTCGACGTCGCCATCACAGATCTTCAAGACTTCATGATGAAGGCGAAGCAGAGTTTATATAGCGGTGCAGGCGATATCGCCATTGTAACTAGCTCGGGGATTGTTGCTGCGTATACGCCCTTGTCCTCCAAGCTTGGTCAAACATATGAATCCTTAGGCCTACCCGATATACGTCAAATGGCAGCCCAAACCGGGGAAAACCGATCGCTCTATTTAGACGATGAGAATTTTGTAAAAGTGATTACACCGATCACAATGGGGAAAAACGTCTCCCCTTGGTGGATCATCCTTCAGCTTCCCAAGGCGATAGCTCAAGCCGAAATTGACAAGCTGGAGGGTATTCACCGGGCCCTGCTGCTCAAGTCTCTTGTCAAAAGCATCCTCGTTGCAGCGCTTTCTGGTTTGGCTGGGGCTCTGCTTATGTGGTTCACGGCATCCAGAATTACGACGCCAATCCGCAATGTGTCGACAATGCTTCGTGACATTGCATCAGGCGAAGGCGATCTAACCAAACGTCTAAACTACCCTAAAAAGGATGAGCTTGGGGAGGTTGCACTTTGGTTTAACCTCTTCCTCGATAAGCTTCAGCCGATGATCAACGCTGTCCGCAAGGGTATCGACGATACGCGCCTCACGGCGAACCAATCGTTCAGGATCGCCCAAGAAACAAGCCACGGGATGCAAGCACAGTTCAAGGACATCGACCAAGTCGCTGCAGCGTCGACCGAAATGACTGCTACGGCCCACGAAGTAGCAAACAGTGCCGCTATGGTTGCAGTCGATGCTAAGCACGCCGAGCAGGCCGCCCAAACAGGGCACAGTCTGTTAGAAAATACAAACCATGGCCTACTGGATCTCACAATTTGCCTGACGAAGTCTATGGAGGATGCCCGTGCCCTATCAGTTAGCAGCGAGCAGATCGGTAATGTTCTTGATGTGATTCGTGCGATTGCCCAGCAAACCAATCTCCTAGCGCTCAATGCAGCGATTGAAGCTGCCCGTGCGGGAGAAAGTGGTCGAGGGTTTGCAGTCGTCGCGGATGAGGTTCGAACCTTGGCAATGAGAACTCAAGATTCGGTAGAGCAAATCCGAATTGTGATTGAACAGTTGCAGGTTGGGGCAATCAGGGTAACCACAGCCATGCAAGACAGTCAGTTGAGGGCCAGCAGCAGCTCCAGGCAGATGGAAGAGACAGTTCAATCCTTTAGTGAGATCAGGCTGGCCGTTTCAAAAATTCAGGATATGACCCACCAAATTGCGACGGCTGCCGAAGAACAAAGTGCAGTCGCTGACGATATCAACTGCAACATCACCAGTGTTCGAATGGTTACGCAGGAGCTCAATGACAAAGCATGTTCTTCTGCTAGCCTGAGCGAACACTTGAGCTTATTGGCAGACAAACAGCACGAACTGGCAAACCAGTTCAGAACGTGATGGCCTTTCTCACCAATAGATCAGTTTTAGTGGTCAATAGAACACGGTGTTAGTACACAGAAAAAAGGGCCCTCAAAGGGCCCTTTTGTACTCAAACCAAGTTCACTTGGCCAACCAGGACTCAACCGTGTCAGAGCCGTATTCGCCCTTCCACTCTTTCAAAGTCCGGTGATTGCCGCCTTTGGTTTCGACGACTTCGCCAGTGTGAGGATTCTTGTAGACTTTTACCTGGCGTGGTTTACGAGTGCCGGTTTTGGACTCGGCTACTGGTGCGCGACGACCAGACTTCGGATCAAGCAGGTTGATCATGTTCGGAAGGCTGTAGCTGTACTCGGCAAGCAGAGCGCGCAGCTTGGTTTCAAATTCGATTTCTTTCTTAAGGCCAGCGTCGCCTTTCAGGGCTTCGAGAGCTTGGAGCTGCTCGGCAAGGTGTTTTTCGAGCTGGCGGAATTCAGCGAGCTTAGACATGACGGATCTCTTTTAGGTAGTTGCCTAACAGTATATTGCAAATCGATCATCGCTACAGGCGCTGCTTGCGATAACTGAACTGACACGGAGAAGGCAAAAATTATGGCTCAGCAATAATTATGGTTGAGCCATAATTTGGGATAATTCAGTTTTGCCGCTTCCTCGATCGCCTCCGTCGATAGCGAAAACTCGTGCCGTGCCGAGGCAATGAGAGCTAAATCACTAATGCATTCCGATGTGCATGTCGCGCTAGGGCGATCGCTTCTTCGCGTAAGCGCCTAGCCTTGTGGTCGTGGTGCCCCCCTACAGAAAATTGAAACTGATAAGCCAGCCAGCAACAGGCGATTAAGTGTGCGCATGATAGCCTCCGGCACAGACGTATCTGTTGTGAGAGCTCGCTTTGAACACACCTAACGCACATGCCGATTTCAACACCCTCATCAATGCACCGAAATTTTCCGACGACCCTGTTGGGCACAACCAGAAAAAGCGGTGGCAGCTCATCGCTGAAGACATCATCAAAAGCACATCTAAAGAGGCGTTGCTTGAAGCAAGAGGCCGAGCCGAAGGCTACATTCATGGTCTTGTGGACGCGGGACATTTGTCGACGAGAGATACCGAGCGGGACTATCTTGTCTTAAGCATCGTCCAACGGCGTCGTGAGTTTTTGCAGAGGCTGCTGAACGAGTACGGTTACTGAGTCAAGGCGAGCTGTGAATCCGTCCGACGGCAAAATGTACATCGCAGCATAGAGGCAATATGCAGCGCTCCGCACGGCTAACTCGGAGCGCTGCCGATTGAAACCGTAAGAGGCCTAGCAAGCGATTTTTCAGAGGTCTGACGGAGCTCGAGGAATGAGCTTGGCCTGAATCGACTCCCATTCCACCATTGAGATGAGCACCGCAGTCCTGCGTTCCCCCTCGATGAAAACCGGTTTTTGAGTCGTGATCACCTGGTCGAACAACTCGTCAAAGTGGGTTGTTGCTCGAGCAACTGACCATCGCTGTTCCGCCATGTGCCTGGCCCTATCTCGAGAAGAAAAATTAGACATCTCACCATCAATTAGAAATGGTCGGCGGATTCGAGAAGCTTCAGAAAACTCGCTCTGCCAATGCCTCGCTTGAAGCTAGCGATGACGTAATTACCATCTTGGGTTTCGAGTAGCCAAAAACGCCCTTCTTTCCTAGCCGATCGAATTTTACCTGTGCGAAGAATCGAACCATCGGCTCTGTGGTAGGCATCATCCTGCTCAGAGTGATCGAAAGACACCCCCAGGCACCTATCCTCCATGATCACTGCATCGCTGATGAATGCCGTGACAGGTACTGTGTATTTCCTAAGGCTCGCCTGCACGAGACGACCCAGTTGAAAATCGGTGAACTCTTTGCTGTGAAACTCCACTTCCAGTGCCTCAGGCATCCGGCCATATCTCCAAACGATTCAATAGGTATTTACGGCGAGCACCGCTCAGCACGCTTTCATCGAAAAAGCCGTGGCCACGCTTGCCTCTTTTCTCTGGCCAGCTCCGAGCAGCAGATAGACGGTACTTTTGGTTTCAAACATGCAGCCTTCCGTGAATGATCTTCCGAAATTGCTGCGCACCCACATTTGTGGCTGGAAGCGGCGTTTACTGTCTAGGACGACTTCGTGAGCGAAAAGCGTCATGGGAAGCAACCCGAGGTTCGTAAGCTTTTCCTTTTCATCCGGCGTCACGGTGAGGTCGATTAAAATCCACTGTTTCACCACACAGAATGCTTTGCCTGGGAATGACTTTGCTGCCAAAGAGATCAGGTCTTCTTGTGAGCCTTCCCAGCCGGCAACCTCTTCCCCAGCCCCGTAAAAAAGCTGCGAGATTTCCTCCAACGTCACCATCAAAAATTCTCCATCTCATTAGGTGTGACCTACCACGTGAGCTTTGCCAAATGACCAGTTGCTGGCATCAAAGCTCGATCAAAAAATCCGGATCGAACCCAGTCTGTTGATTTGGATATCCGCGAGGATTTGAAAAGACTCGGCATCCATGCTTTAAGAAATCCGCTGCAATGTGGGTATGTCCGTAAATCCAAAGATCCGCTTTGCCCAGAAGCTCCGGCCAATCGTTGGCGTAGGCTGCGTTCAGGTGTGCAGGAAGATCATCAGCCACGTGATCCAACGCCGGCGCATGGTGTGTAACTACAACCGTTTTGCCATCAAATGGCTTGTCTAGTTCCTGTATGAGCCAGGCATAAGCTGCTTTAGATTTAGCGATCAGGTCATCGGGACGAAGGCGTCGGTAATTCTCATCTTTTCTGATGACGGTGAAATCGTTCATCCATTCCCAGGCAACGCGTTTCGCGGCAGCAACGTCTCCGGTCGACGAGTAATCTGTCCACGCCGTCGTGACCAAAAACCTGGTTTGATTGAGGATCAAGACTTGGTTTTCAAGGACGTGGACATGTGGCGCTGCTGCCTCCTTCATCTTCCGCAACGTCTGATCAATGTGGCCACCGTAAAATTCGTGATTGCCACACACGTAGATCACAGGGCACTTGAATGTGTCGTTCGCCCATGAGACTCCACGTGATTTTGTCTGAATGTCGCCGGCGAGAATCACAACGTCTGCGTCGCTTGGGGTGGGATCGAACCGAGCAAATTCAATGTGCAGATCTGAATAGATTTGAAGCTTCATTGGAGCCGCCACGTTGGTCAGTGCTCAGCAAATTCCGGAACTACTGAAGGCGCAGTTTTTGTATCTTCGTAGATCGTCCGAATACCTGTGAGTGAACCGGCGTCGAGTCCATCTCGAACACTGCTATAAACGGCGCCACCCGCCACCTTATGAAGCAACACGCACTCGCCTTTCTGGTCATAACCGATGACCAGGCTGATTAGCTTCTCCATACGCTCTGAGAGGCCTCCATTGACCCACGGTGAAGTTATGACCTGAACCTCTTCAACAAGGCAAGTTGGGCCCTCCAGCTCCAGTAGGTTGGACAATAAAGAGGCGTCCGTTGGCATAAACCTCTTGGTGAATTGTCTGGCTCCCTCTGTGAACCGAAGGATGACGTGATACCAAGGATCAATTGATTCCCGTTCGATCATTCGCCATGCGGTTCGTCCTGGCCCCGGGAAGCCGGGTCGCCCTTCCCTATAAGATTCATGTGTAATAAACATTTCGCGTTTTCCTTACCGTCCGGATCAGTGATCAACCTCAAGTCGTCCCACTAACGATCTTTCATATACTGGCTTTCCATAGATCCATCGAGGCGTCGAGGCGTCGAGGCGTCTGTGATGCTTGGACGCACCCTGCTGGTCACCGGCATCTCTTTGAGATCCGATCAAAAAGCGTCTGACAATACATGTGATATGTTTGGTGTTCAGGTCGCTAAAACTGCCTGATGCCCATACCCAAAAGACTCTGAAACCTATGATTGTGCGGCTTGGCTTTGAGAAGGCATCACCGCGCATTTCCGATAATACCACCAAACGTGGTTTATCGGAAGATAAGCGTTATGGCTCTATCCTCGCTTTTGGGGCAGACCATGTCGCTTAAGAATGAGATCGCCGGAGCACTCAGGGCAATCAGAACAATCCGAGGCTTTGACTACGGTGATTTGGCAGACGTAAGTGCAAAAGCAAACATCGGTAAGTTGGAGCAAGGAAAGAGCAACATCACGGTTGCCAAATTGATCGAGCTAGCAGAGGCCCTCCAATTCGATCCTATTGCTCTTATGACGCTTTGCGTCGCCATTCAGAAGGATGAACCTACCGACACCACTCTAGAGCGGGCACGTGCAGAACTCGACTCATTCAAAGAAGAAGGTGGAGAGGAGCTTGTCCGGAGTCAGTTTGTGGGCAAAGAGCTGAAAAAGAGGCCTTCGGGTAAGCCTGGCAATACCAAGAATGCCGATGCTGTGAGAGAACTGAAGGCTTTAGGATTGAGTCAGGCGGAGGTGGCGCAGAGGCTTGGATTGGCGAGTTCAACGGTATATCGGTACTGGCAAAAGATTTAACAGCAACTGAAGCGAGGTCAGCAGCATTAGATCGGCGGCGAGTTATGAGCAGCAGAAGATCTGAAGCCTTATAGCCCACTGACCAGGGACACCTGGCCCTGAGGAGGTGCCAGTTCTATCCGTCACTAAAAGCCTTACGTACAGACCGTACGTCTCCATTTCCAATCCATGCCATGCCATGCCGTGTCCCAAAGTGCCTCATTCCTCTAACACTCCCTCTTTACCCCACTCCCAGTCGATAGAAGTGGGGTGAATACGCGACAGATTTTACCTAACAAGCCATTCGCGCACCCAAGGAGCTAGTTCCCTGCGAGCCTCCTTCTCAAAGTTTTTTCGGCCCACGCGGATCTAGTGGGATTATATTTGAAGTAGGCAGCTGCGCCTCAAGCTCGGCGATTCGGTCGTACAGTTCGACGATCTTGGCGTCAGCTTCGACCAGTAAGCTGGCAAGCTGATCACGTTGCTGGGCGACCTGATTAATGCGGTCTCGCAAGGCTCGACGTTTCTGGCGGGCTAGCACATTTACCTGGTTCGGCGACGGGGGCCGACTTTCGGCGTGCTGCTCGATATATGTCTTGATCTCTACAATGAGAAGCGGAAATCGTGACTTTTTTAACGCAGAAGGATCGCTTCCGGCTTCCTTTGCCACGTTATTTTGAGTTACGGGTGTCCCTCTCGGGAGGCGCTCCGGCTTATTGATCTTTAGGCGCTCAAAAGCAGCGCGATACAGATCAGCCGCGCTGCGACGTGCAGAGAGATCAGCGTCCATTTTCCCCTCCAATAACACGACGGTAGTTCTCCGCACTTCGTTGTTGAGCCCTCAAGGATTCCATTAGCGGGCTTCCGTCCTGAGCAGTGGCCATCCGCTCTTTGAGGATTCGTTCAAGACCATCGACGACCTCCAATTGGCTAGGATCGTAGAGCACGTCTGAACAAGGTTTAGCGTCCTTTGAATCACCACCGCCACAGTGGGCGATATTGTCGATTCCGCCATAAGGGCACGGTTCGCGACTGGTGCAGACGCCAAGGAGGATTTGACGGCACGCAACTGTGCCTTTTTTTGCCAAACTGATCATTTTTTTTGCATCCTCTGGCGAGAGTAACCGCACGATCTCAGCCTTTCGTTTATCTCCATGAGGGCTGGCAAACCGCTCACTCGTAAGCTGCTGCAACTCTCTACCAAGCGTCTCATACATGGTGCGGACGTATAGCGTATGGGCCTTTTCCTCTAGTCGGATCTGCGAGTGATTTTGTCCGTAATAAAGGCACATAGCTCGGGTGGCATGCTTGAGCTGGTACTGAAGCGAAGCATCGCTTACGAGCCCAGAAGCCTGCATGTTTACTGCCCCAGTCCTACGCAACTGATGCCATGCAAGTGGCCATATAGCTCCGACCTTGTACTCATCGGGTAAGGTCGGAGTAGCTAAGCGGGCCGATTTCAGATCTTGAGGTGTTATCCGCAGCTGCTCTACGTCAAATAGCTTGGCGTACTGATTCAGAACGTCCGCATAAGGAGTTATGGCCGGTCTTATCGAGGTGTTTCTTTTAAACCGCCCTGAGACCCAGGGCTCGAGAGAATACTCAATAAAAAAACGTCCGTCGAGGTCGTCCTTCTTATCTTGAGTCGTCGCTTCAGCACGAAACAAAGAGATCACTTCCATCGCATTTATGGCGACCTCAACTGATGAAGACGTGACCCACAGGGCATCGCCATCAGACTTGGTTTTAGTCGTTTTGCCTCGTAGCAGAAAAATATTGCCGAAACTCTTATCGCGCTCTATTTGGAGACAACCTGCCCTGAGACTCCAAGCTTCCTCGACACGCATCAGACTGAAGTTCAGGATGTAGGCTAGCCCAGCACGACCTACGAGCTTTAGATAGCTTGTGAGCGTATTCACGCGTAGTTCGCTATCAGAATTTATCCAGCGTTTCAGCAGGTCAAAAATACCGAACCGCTTCGCAGTTTCGGCAAATGCGCCGTAGAACTGATGTCCCGTTCTAGCACCAATATTTTGATTGGGATTCCACGAAAAAGGAGGAAAATTCCCGCTATAGCCATCAACTGAGAAACTGTCGTTATGGTTGTACGCATCAACGCAAAACCTATAGCACGCCTCAACCTGTTCTCGATGCGCGAGAAAATCATCGAGACACTCACGCAGCCGGCTGACCTGATAGCGCCAGATACGCGGTGGGATGTAAGGCGTTTGCGCTGTTTGGTGCGGAGGAAATAAAGCGGCCAGACGAGTCAATGAACTCGAATCCAGCAGAGTGAAACCTATGGCTTTGCGAGACTCGTAAAGCTCATGCATAAGGGTTAAAAACTCAGTCTGTCTTGACGACAGAAGGAAGCTGGGAATTCGCTCACACACGCGAGGAAAACGGTTTAGTTCGCTGGCAACTATCCCTTCCTCCTCGCAAAGAACAAACAGCCTCCGCATTTGGTCAAATCGCGCCTTCAGAGATCTATACCCGCGAGCCCCATACGGCCCATACAGCCACCAGCCGATGATGATTCGAAGCAAATTTGCGTTAGTAGGGCTAATGGGCTCGGCTGTTTTTTTAACCGGGCCATCACCAAAATTAAGCGTCATCGATTTCTTAGCCCATGGGTCAAGCCTCCATATTGAATCACCCCACCGACTAACCACCTTTCCTTCTGCATCGATTACAACCGGCCAATCAGGGGCTGGGGGCCAGCTTTCAGGGCGGTAGTTTGGTGCACTAGGAATTGCGAATGGCGAATCTATGGAAAGTCCTAACGTCTCAATAATACTCATAGAGCGGATCCATCCTTGGCTTCTGCAAGGCGAATGAATCCGTCCCATGCAGGGTGATAATCCTCCTCGGCGATTCGAGCGAGTGCCTCCTCAACCCAAAGTCGACTTACTTCACTGCATTCTTGAAAGAACCGCAGCTTTGCGCTTAAACGCTCTATCGCTAACATTGCCGGATGCTCTGTAGTTCCCACGCCTGATGAAGCTGGGCGATACCTTGCTAGCTCCAGGCTTTTTAGCACGCGCAAACTGCAGAGAGACCAAACGTGATCTTGACTTTCAATATCTCGGTGGTTGTCGCAGAAAAGGCAGCCAGCGGCGTTGATGCAATCGGGATCAGGGGCATTCGTTGGAGCGCCTATGACAGGGCTCGGCTGAGGATTGGCGCACGATCCTGGAGCAGGCGATTGAAGTACAAAATCTGATTGTTGATGAAATCGAGTGATTTCAACCATAGCAATTTGCGGATTAGGTTCTGCGTATACGCGGATCAAAGTTTCCGTGGTGTGCTGTGCGATTTCCGCTACTTGGTGCGGGTCTAACGACTGACGGAGTAGCCAATTGATACGGGTGCCGCGCAGCTTGCGAGGCCGAACGACCTGCATCTTAATGCCAGCACATTCCCGGCAAATGGCGGTGAACTGGGGCGCCGCCGAAACAAGACGTCCACCGGGGCGAATGAGTGGAAATAGAAGTCCTTCTGCATCGCCTGGGAACCACATATTTCGCCATTTGATGTAGCGCTCAAACCAGTCCTTGTAGTTAGAAAAAATTTCAAATAGAACCTCACCCTGACGGCGATTTTTATAGGCTCGGACTTGATATCCATCAAGGTGACTCGTGTAGTGGTATTGATCCATCCGCATCAGATGCGCCTGCGATAGGTTCAAGCCAGTTTGCGCGATGAACATCAGTAACTCGGCTTCGATTCGAAGGTTCACAACCGTGTACCGCGTACTGATTGAAATGTCGGAATTTCGGAATTCACGGTTTTGATTAATGGCGTCGATCTGATGCTGCTTTCGCGGTAGTTTGCTAAGCGGATTTTCTTTTTCGGGATCACTCGACCTGCACCATAACTCCAGCTGTTCGCCGCTCCTCAATGCAACTTTGACGGGAAGTTCCCCTATCGTGGCGTCGTAGCCTAGGGAATTACACACATCGGTGAGAAAGTGGCCGAATGAAAAACTGCTTTCCAAGCTTTGCTTATCTGCACTCCCAGTACTCGTCCTTCCTTTGCCTCTGGGCTTGCGAATTCGTGTACTATAAAGAAGTGTGGAGCTTCGATCTAGAACTCGGTCGAGCATGGTCGCTGTTAGACTTGCGGTGTCGTACAACGACTCTGCGCTAAAGCGCCCCTCCACGCGGTGAAGCTGTAGAAGGTGCTCAGTCCATGCCAAGTAAACTCGCGGGGCTGTTTCGATATTCAGAGGCCCTTCAAATTGATCGGCCCATTCAAATAATTTCCGCAATGCACCGATTTTGTTATTCGCGGAAAAACGGCTCCCACCACCAACGAGGTCGCCTGTGAAACAGTTGTGAAGCCCTTTCACAAGCTCAACACGCTCACTCAGAGGGCCGCCTAGTGCACCTGCCGCGATCTTATTGCGAACCACCTTCACGTTCGTTGCTGCGCCCCCGCGATACAGGAGCGGCGCCAAATCCCAAGGTGTTTGCTGCTTACCGTACTCAAGCATTGGGAACGTTAGGTCTAAAGAAGCCGGATCATTCACTTAATGGCTCCTCGCCTTGTCCTATCCCTGTGAATGCAGTCATGAAGCTATTAGCGATGGCCTGCTTAACCGGAGCCGCCTGCACGAACTTGATGTACCTAAAGGTAGTGGCCTCCGAGTTCGGGCCGTGCAGCAAGGCATTGCTGACAGTCGCGATTACTACAGCTACATCATCGCAGTTTGCTAGCGCAAGTCGGGCCAGTTCTGTCCCAAAGGTGCAGCGAGACTGGTGGAAATGGAATTTTTGGAACGCCTTAACGCCCGCCTTGACTCCTGCATTTCTAAGCGATGACATCTCAACATTTATCGCGGAAGACTGATTGCTATTACGCCGTCCAAAGGCGTTTCCGAAACGAGTTAAAAAAACCAAGTCTCGATTGTCGCTGACAGCAGAAATCTCGCGACTCAGTCGACGAGGATTCTTCGCGTACTCCAAGACTTCGGAGCACAACGCCTCAGGAATCCACACCTGCCCGGTGACGCCAAACTTCGTATGCACGGGCGGGGACGCCCCAGGCCCCACCGATATCCTAAGCAGGCCATCAGCGGACGGATCAGGTACCGCTCGTTCCAGCGTATTGATCTTTAAGCCGCAGATAGTTCCGAGCCGCATACCAGTAAAAAAACCAAGGGCTAGCATCAGATAAAGTTCAGGTGAAGCGTTACGTTTTGTGAAATCGAGAATGGCGTCTCGATCAGATGCAGACACAGGAAGCAGCCCACCCTCTAAGGTAGCTCCAATACGTTTCCGATTAGGAATACTCAGATCAGTAGTATTGACGCTGAGGGTTCGCTCGAAGCCAATCTGGTCGAAATATTTGACAAGGATTCGCTTGTCTTGCCACAGCGGTAGTAGAGAGGACAGAAGACCCCGATCTCTAACCCACCTATAAAACTTAATGCAGTTACGCATGTACTCAGAGGCCGTGGAAGGTCTGATATGACCGGCATCGCGTGACTTGATCAACGCCCCCCTATACAGGACAAGGCACCGGTCGGCTTTTCGCGACGGGAACTCAAACCACTGAAGCTTATGGCTCTCCAAAAAATTCGCGTAATTCAGTAACCCGTTCACATTGCTAGAGACGGTCTTCAGCAACGCCTCGCCATTAGTAACGCGCTCCATTCCCCAAAGGTTGGCCTCTCTCCAAGGCAAGCCGTCTCCCCAGAATATTTGAGGTAAACCTTCGACTATTGGACGGGAACTGTTCAGCGAGTAGGTAATTAAGCGATCACGGACAGCAAGGTCATGGGGATTGAAGTGAATGTGTTCGACGGTAGCCATGTGCGATCTCTGGTAAAAATAAGCGTCAATGTCCATAGGCATATAATCTAGCCTTGGGCGTCCATAGTATGCACCTTATTCTTATCGATGCTGTACACCTCGACCGCTGGCACCATCGACTCGATCAGCGTCATCACCCGCTCGCTCATATCGCCATACAGGGCATAGTTTGAGGAGAAGGCGACGATGCCCTGCTGTCGAAGCTTGTTTTTAATCTGGAAATACGGCTCGCCCATTTTCACGAAAGGCTTGGCGTCGTAGCTACGCGCGATGACGCAACCATCGTTGTTCGAGAGGACGACGATCGGGACCTTGGCCAGGTCCGGGCGAAATACCCGCTCGCAACTGGCATAGAAGCTGTTGCAATCGATCAGACCGTAGACCGGCGCTGGCTTAGACATGGCTGCGCACACTGCCTGTGATCACACCCCAGATCGACAGCTCGTCACTTTCCAGAACATAGCGCGGGGGGTATTTGGGATTCTCCGACAGCAGGATCACGTCCTTACCCCGAATACACAGGCGCTTGCAGACCGGATCGTTATTCAGCAAGGCAACGACGATATGGCCATGGGCGGGTTCAAGCGAGCGATCCACTACCGCCAGATCCCCCTCGAAAATTCCCGCCCCTTGCATGCTCTCCCCGGTGATCGATACCAGGTAGACGTGCGGTGCTCGGATGTTCAGCACTTCATCCAGCGAGATGTGCGCCTCGATGTGATCCGCTGCGGGCGATGGAAAACCTGCCGGCACCTGGAATAGGCAGAGCGGCAGTTTGCGACCGCCTTGGGCAATAGGTCCTAAAATTGAAAAGCTCATGACGCACGACTTCCAACACTGTACGAATATACAGTTAACGTCCAGAAGGCCTTGCGGTCAATTTTTTTGTAGGAAAAATCTGATAGATGGGTGAGTTACCAGCAATCGAAGTTGCGGTTGCGGAACACCTTCCAAAAATTGCGGAAGCGTTCACTTTCCTGAACGCAATAAAAAACCCCGCAGACGTTAATCTGCGGGGTTTTCAATAGTGGAGGCCGAGGTCGGAATCGAACCGGCGTAGGCGGATTTGCAATCCGATGGTGAAACGCATACCGGCTGCGGCCTGTAGCCTTTTTTAGTTCCGAAACTAAGGCGAAACAGATGCTCTACAGGCCGCGTAGAATGCGGGCTCGCCCTTGAGTTTAGGAACTGATTTACCCCCCGCCCCCGGTGTTCTGCCGACCGTAGCCCAGCCCACAGTTCCCCTGCTACGCTGAAGACTCCAAGGAGGATTCGCGATGCCAAATTCAGACCTGCTCCCTTCCCTACTATCAAAACTCAGCGAAAACCAGCTCGCCCTCGAGGCTGCCATCATGGAGCTCACGCTTTGGGTTGAGCAGCGCGGCGCTGCCGATGTCGCGGACAATGTGCGCGGCGCCCTGGTCGCAATCGATCGCAATGAGGAATTCATCAAGATGACGCTCGCGGTGATGATGGCCCCGGAGTGACGGCTATCGGTCCAATTTTTCCTGCTCGTAGAAGCACCTTCGACGGGTTAGTGTATGCGCCTGTGCGAAACCAGAGGATCGAGATTCCGTGAGAACGAAGACAGCACCAGTTGGCCAGTTCATTATTGATAGCCTGGGCGAAACTGAAAACGCCTATGACTACGTTCAACAGTTGCTGCCCCTCATCGGGGAGGTCGTCCTCTGGTTTAATACACTTGAGGCGGATATCGACGATATCCTTTGCCGCTTCATCTCTGATCGAACAGATCAAAAAGGCCTGTTGGTTGTCGCTAGCATGATGTACGCAACCAAGCTCGATTTGTTCGAGCGATTCACTACCGAATTCCTTCGTACTGGGGATGAGCAACCCATCTGGTTTCCCAAACTACTATCTGATTTGCGCGAGTGCAGCACGCTTCGAAACAAGGTTGTTCACGCCAACTGGATGTATACCAACGAGGATGGATACACCCAAGTAAAGATCAAGGTCACCAAACGGGGCTTGGAACACGAGCTCGTCCAGTTCACCCCGGAGTCACTTGAACTCATTGTTGCCAAAATCGAAGCTACGCGAGACCAGTTGGACTACCTCAACATGGAGTTTCTATTATGACCTGGGCATGCTTAGGCAAGATTCGCTGAAACAGAATTACACCGGTTCTAAAGGGACGAGGCAAAGCACTCTGAGTCAATTAAACCGGGCACTTCCTTATTTTGGAACACCCGGTTTTATCCTGCTTTACATGATCAGTGGTACAAAAATCGGCACGAAAAATACGACCTGAGCCTTGGTCTACCGAACGTCATTTACGTGATGTCAATATTGGACTTTACGTTCGTGTGTAGCGGAGTGGCTTCTTCTATTGACGAGAACTTCATGTAAACTTCATGCGGCAAACTCATGAATTCCCTGGAGGAGAAATCATGTTCAACGTGAACTTGGTGCCCGAACTTTACAATTTCCTCTTCCGACCGACTGTCGGGGACATAAGGTACCTCAGATAGGAGGTCTATACCCTCCTTTAAGTCTAGCCGGGTCGGTACTACCGTCATTAAGGCGTAGCTCCCAAAAGCAATCCAGAATAGGCAGTGCGGGAATGTATTGGTATTCCGTAAATAAAGCCTGTATACGCACGAGTTATATTTCGCTCCTGGTGTGAGAGTTTCGACTACTAACGTTGGAGTGATACCTATATCATGAGTGTTGAGAGGGTTTAACCAATCGAGCGTAGGCTCAAAAAATTGAAGAAAGCTTTCGTCGATAACCGAGCACGCTATTTTACAAAGCGCCTTATGCGCCAAATAAGGCACGAACGGTTTTCTCTCCATTCCCCATGAGATGAGATTCCTATCTCCAAACTTGACCACGTCGTCATCACTCAGGGTAACAGTCAAATTATTTGTGTGGCGGTCCATTTGAAGCGCGCCGATTTTTTTATCACTGTGCCTTGGTGTCTTCCTGGCCTTATTAGTGACTCCAGCCAGTGCTCTGAAAGGTAATGTGTACTTCTCTAAATGCGGTTCAATGGTGTTGCCAAAGTGCTCATTACAACTGTCACACTCCGAGTTGAGTATGAGTTGGTGGTTGCCCAGAAACTCAGGGATGGCATGAGCCTTCTTCTTAAAAGTTACAGTTTCACTGCTACGACCGCAAAAACGGCAGCTGAAACGCTCTCCGATATAGCGCTTATGACCTGCGCCAGCGATCCCTGACTGGACAAGGTGAAAATCACCAAGCTGCCCTCCTTTAACACTCATCTGCCCCTCCAAAAAAAGTGTTTCTTGAGTGATGCTAGCTCCTAAAGAAGGCTTGAGCTAGCACCTCAGCAGAGGGCAATGTAGTTTCGACCGTGTTAGCGGAGTCATATCGACCTCGATTGGGGTGTGGCATGATAGCCTTTTGACTACACACAAAGCAGGGAGAGCACCACAATGCTTACTGATCAGCAAATTGATGCCGCAAAAGCAGCAACACCATATTCGCCGGGCGAGAGCCGGCTACACGAACACCGCGACTGCATACGTTTTGCCTACGAATGGCTTGATGCACAAACAAAAATAAAGGGAAAACAAAAGAAACCAGCTGACTTGAAGCATTTAATTCAACGCTGGGCCGGGAGGTATGTATCAAGCTCGGACGTAGAAGTCGCTGCATTCCTCCACCCCGATATTCATGGTCAATACCCCTTCTTCAATATCAGTTCAAAACTCATTAGTCCGTCAATAAGCCGAATATCGAACCTCGGTGAAACGTTCTCTCAGACTAAAGGCGAACATCACGACCTGAGTAAGTACTCACGCACCGAGTAGATCAGCGCGCTACGGCTCTGACATAAGCTTGGCACGCCGCAAGCGCGATTAACCCTCGATCACCGGCATCGGTGATACCGATAATTCGTTGAGCATGCGCGGGGTCAAGTTTGGCTCTTTCGGCTCCATGAACCACGCCGCCGGCGCTGGCAGTGGCTGGCACCCCAGCGCCGCCGAGGGGGGCGGTGGCGAGTAGGACTGACAACCGCACATCAGCAGTGGCAAGGCGATCAAACAGAAGTTGCTGAGCTTTCTTTGCATCAGACAGTTCCTTGTAGTGGGTTTCATCGTTGGTCTGCAGGCGGCGCTCCAGGGCGGCGCGCGTGTCCTGCTCGATCGCCAGCTTGACCAGCGCATCCTCGGCGCGCTTGAGCGCCGCCTGATCGACCTTGCCGGCCTGCTCGGCCAGATCCTTGCCATAACGCCAGTCTTGCGCCACCCAGGCGCCGCCAGCGGCTGCGCCGGCGATCGCCAGCAGCACCAGGGCCACCGCCCAGGGGCGCAGCGCCGGCGGTATCAGATCGATCAGACGCATAGCACCGCCTTGGCCGTGGCCCACAGCTCGCGACGCTCTGCCCGGCCATTACCGCCGCCGTTGATCACACTGCTGATGCCATCGAACAGCCCGAGGTCGGCCTTGTCGTTTAAGCCGCGATCCCACCAGAACCAGGCCGCCGATAGCGCGGCATATTCGGGCTGCTCCAGCAGCTCGGGTTGCTCGACCAGGGGCACGCCAAGAGCCTTGCCGCACAAGCGGTAGTTGTCGCGAAAGGTAATACCGATCAGGCCGCGCGCGCGGTACTTGTAGCCGTCGCCGGTCGCCTCAGGACCGTTACCGTAACGGCCGCCATAGACCCGGTTGGCCAGCTTTTCCGAGTTGCGCAAATAGCCCTTGGCAAACTCGACCTCGGCCGGATCGACGCGGCCGTTATGGTTCAGATCAAAGCCGTACTTGAACAACTGCGCGACCCGCTCGGCGTCCTTGTAGTACAGGCTTTCGCTGAGCGATCGGAGCTGCCCCGACTCGTGCCCGACCTGCGCCAGAAAAGCCGCCTGGCGCGCCGGGGTGGTGATGTCGAAGCGCGCCATGGCGCGATTCAGGGCCGGCACAAAAATGCCCGCGACTGGGCGGGCATTGGGGAGGATGCGCAGCAACTGCGCCTCGGTGATTGGCATGGGTGAAACTCCAGACAAAAAAAAGGCCGCTCGATCGCGACCTGGGGATGGGGTTACAGCTGCTCGACCCTGAGCGGCTTGTCTTCTTTCTGCTTCTTGCCGGCGGCCTTCGCCTTGCCCTTCTTGCCGCCGTTGCATTCCACCGTGGTGCTCCAACCGGCCGCCGTGAACACCTGTTCCACGCCGTCCACCAGGTACTCGCCGTCAAGCCCGGGCTTAAAGCCCTGAGCGCTGATCGAGCATTCGGCGAACAGATCGGTACGGCCGGGCATTTCCAGGCGCACCGCTGCCGTGCTGCGATTGAACGCCGCCAACCGGGCCTTGGCCGCCTGCTGGGCGGCGGTCTTGTTGGGGTAGATATGGCGGTCGGTGTGGACGGGGGGCAAGCTGTCTGGCGAATCGGCGTTGGCCACCTCGACCACCTGCAGTTCGCCGGTTTGCTTGTCCTGATGCTGGGTCTTCACCGCCTTTTGCGTGCTGCGATCGCTCAGCCGGAACTCATAGCGGGTGACATCCGTTTTGCTGACGGTGACCACCCCCAGGGTTTTGCCGGTCACGCTCTGCCCAGCCTGCCGAGGCATGACCAACAACTTGCCCTCGGCGACCTTCGCGGTGCTGTCGTACTGCCTGGCCAGGCGCGTGACAAAGTTAAAATCCGACTCGTTGCGCTGATCTATCCGCTCGACCTTGGTGGTGACCGGACACACCACCTCCCAGCCATTGCGCTTGGCGATATCAGCGACGATTTGCGACAGCGGCACGTTCTCCCAGCTGCCGCTGCGAATGGTCTTGCCGCTGCCGCGCATGTCGCTGGCCTTGCCGCGTATCACCAGGGTGTCGGGCGGCCCGGACAACTGCACCTCATCGACCGTATAAGCCCCCATGCGTGTGAGTGATTGCCCTTCATAACCCAGCAGGACCTCAACCCTCCCCCCGCGCGCGGGCAGCGCAACGGCTTGGTCGCGGTCATCAATGCGCAATTCGAACTCGTCCGACTCCATGCCGGGCTTGTCCGATATGCGCAACATCAACAGGCGGTCATTGATCAGCGCGGTAATGTCCGTGCCATCCGCCACGATTCGATAAGTCGGTTTCATGCCTTGCTCCAGAAACAAGAAACCCCGCACTTGGCGGGGCTTCGTTACGCGTAACGCGATTAGCCGAACAGTTGCAGCAACTCGACCGCCGGGGCCGACAGCTCCGGCAAACGGATCAGCAGGCCGGCGCGGTAGGGCTGCGCCTCCCGGGCCAGATCCGGGTTGGCATCGAGCACGGCCTCGACGGTGCCGTTGAGGTGCCCGTAATGGTGCTGACAGATCACGTCCAGCAGATCCCCGTCAGACGTTCTGCAGGTCGTTGCCATAGCTCACAAACTCCAGTGAAAAGCCTTGTTTGCGCGGAATGCCGCCAGCCAGCAAATGGCTCTGCTCTTCCTCGATATTGACCAGACACCAGTTGCCCAGGACCTCGCCGTAACCCGTGACCAGATTCAGCGGCTGCAGGTTGCGGCCGATGCTGCGCAGCGTGCTTAACTGCTTGATCCCGCCCTTGTGCCCGGGAAAGATCGCGCCCTTGAGGGTGATCTTTTCTTCCCCCAGGCCAACGGCTTGTTGCGCCACGCTACGGCGCAGCCGCTCCTGGCCAGCCCAACGAAACGACGTTTGCCGGCGCAGCTCGTCGAAGGCTGCCGTATCAAGGTTGAAGTAATACGGCTGGGCGTTGGGGTGGTGCGGCTGGATGATCAGCAGATGCGGATAAGGCGCGACCGCCTCAACAGCCGGCGTTGCCGAGCCCGCCCGGTTATCCGTGGGCAGAATATTGGACAGCGAAGGGCTGACCATGCCCGCCACCCGGCTGGCCTCTGACGTGACCTTGCTCGCCATCTGCTTGAACGTACCCAGCCGTTCCTGCACCTGGCCAGCGGCCGCCACACCTCGGCCATAGGTCGACGCCACTTGCCCCACGCGGGACTGCGCGACACTGATACTGCGCACAATCCGCCCCAGCTTGGCGCCGACCTCCGGCGGCACAAAGGGGATGTTTTCCAGCTCCGAAGCGGCGCCGGTGATGCTGCCAATCGCGCCGTTGAGCGGTCCTAGCATGCCGTCAGCACCCTTACGCCCAGCCTCCCCAGCCGCCACCAGGCCCGTAAGGGCCGATTGCAGCTGCTCCATATAGGCCATCGCTCCCCCTTAGATGTGTGGTTGATCGAACAGTTGAGTTGAGGACATGCGCGCCGCGACATCGCGCTGGAACGCTTCCCACAGCCGTCGCAGCGGCGGCTCCAGTTCGCGCACCAACTGCTCGGGGTCCTTCACATCGCCATGCACGGTGATCGGGATATTCGGCGCGAAGGTAAACGACTGATCCACCTTCGGCGCCGACACCTTCACCGGCTCGGCTTTGACCGGCTTGGCCAGCTCCGGCAATGGAGGTGCCGGCGGCACGGCCTTGGCCATATCACGCACCACATCGCCCAGGCCGCCCGGGGCTACCGGGTTAGCCAGCGGCACCCGCACTTCTGGCCGCTGCGGCGCCCGCTCGACCACCGGCAACAGTGCCCGGGGGTCGATCACTGCAGGCACCACCAACGGCGCCTTGGCCAGCGGCTCACGCGGTGCCGGCAGGACGCTCGACTTGACCACTTCACCTGCAGGCGCCGGCGCAGTGGCCCTGGCCAAATCACGCACGGCATCGCCCAGGGCCGGAACTGGCGGCGCGGCCGGTACCGGAGTGGCCACCGCCAGCGGTGCCCGGTCGATCGCTGCAGGCACCACCAACGGCGCCTTGGCCAGCGGCTCGCGCGGTGCCGGCAGGACGGTCGACTTGACCACTTCACCTGCAGGCGCCGGCCCGGTGGCCTTGGCCAAATCACGCACGGCATCGCCCAGGGCCGGAACTGGCGGCGCGGCCGGTACCGGAGTGGCCGCCGGCAACGGTGCCCGGTCGATCGCTGCAGGTACCACCAACGGCGCCTTGGCCAGCGGCTCGCGCGGTGCCGGCAGGACGGTCGACTTGACCACTTCACCTGCAGGCGCCGGCACGGTGGCCTTGGCCAAATCACGCACGGCATCGCCCAGGGCCGGAACTGGCGGCGCGGCCGGTACCGGAGCGGCCACCGGCAGCGGTGCCCGGTCGATAGCTGCAGGCACCACCAACGACGCCTTGGCCAGCGGCTCGCGCGGTGCCGGCAGGACGGTCGACTTGACCACTTCACCTGCAGGCGCCGGCACGGTGGCCTTGGCCAGATCACGCACGGCATCGCCCAGGGCCGGGACTGGCGGCGCAGCCGGTACCGGAGTGGCCACCGGCAACGGTGCCCGGTGGTCGATCGCTGCAGGAACCACCAACGGCGCCTTGGTCAGCGGCTCACGCGGCGCCGGCACGATCGGCGACTTGACCTCCTCAGGCGCAGACGGTGCGACCGTGACACGCAGGGCGTCACCGATCGCCGGCTTTGCATCCTGAGCAGGAGGCAGCGTTACGCGTAACGCATCGGCAGGCGCCGGTGCCCCGTCCGCCTCGGCCTTGGCCTCCCCTTCGGGCTGAGCATCCCCGAACAGTTTCTTACCCAGCCAGCCGCCGAGCGATTCACCGCCCAGGCCGCCCAAGACGGCACCCACGGCACCACCCACCGCCGTACCGATCACCGGCACGACCGAACCAATGGCGGCCCCGGCTGCGGCGCCGGCGAGCGTACCCGCCAGACTGCCGCCGGCAGCCCCGTAACCCTCGGCCTTTTCGTCTTGGGTCTTGGCATTCACCGCCACATCAAGCGCGGTTGCGCCGGCATCCATGAAACTGCCACCGGGCAACCGCTTGGCGAGCCCCGTCACGCCGCGAAGCGAGCGCGCGACCTTGCCTAAGTCGTTAGTGCCGATGAACGACGACGCTGCAGCCAACAGCCTGGGCTTGGCTGCATGCGCTCTAGGTGCCTCGACTGGCGTTGGCCGAACCGAGGCGCCCACCGCACCCGCGCGCCGCCGTGCACGCTGGCGACTTCTCCGGCTGCCCTTGGCAGGCTCTGCAGGGGCTCTATTGGCAACGCTTGAGCCAATCCCACCGAGGGCATCGGCATTGACCACAAAAACGCGCTGCAGATCGTTACCGTCGGCCTCTGACTCATTAGCCGGCGCTGGACCGGTCGAGGCGCCAAACACCTTGCCCAACACCCCAAGACCGGTATCGACCACCTTGTTGCCAGTCTTGGGCAGATCGAGCGGAGCACTGTCGCCGCGATCCGCGCGACCGCCGAACCGCTCCAGGCCTCGGCCGCGCGCGATATTGACCACCCCGCGGCCAATTTTCACCCCGCTGGAAACCGTCAGGAAGGCACCCACCGCCGCCACGATGCCGGCAATGCCGAGCACCACCGGCTGCGCGTTGTCCGATAGCGAGGTCAGACCACGAGCCACCCAGGTCAGGCCTTGGGCCGCTGCATCCGTTGCCGGGCGGATGGCATCGCCGATGCTACGCATCGAGTCGTCCACCGCCTGGCCAAGCTCCGACCAATGCTGCGCCGAAGTCTCGCGCCGCTCGGCCAGGTTCTTATCGAGAATCCCGCTCGCCTTCTGCGAATCGGCTTTCAGCTCGTTGTACAGCCCCCGGTTCTGCGCGTAGGCCGTGAGCGCGGCCTTGACTTGCATGTCAGCGAAGATATCGCCGGTGCGCAGGGTCTTTTCCAGGGCATCGAGCGCGGCCCTGGCTTTCTCCGGATCAACCTCCTTGTCGATGCCGGCCTGGGCATCCTTCATCTTTTGCGCCTTGGCCGGGTCGGTCGCCTCGACGTATTTCAACGCCAGAGCCATGGACGACTCCAGCGCGCTCATGCCCTTCTGAATGCCAGTATTGAGCGAGCCTTGATAGTCAATCCCGGCGTCTTTGTAGGCCTTGACCACATCGCCAGAACCGATTTTCTCCATCCAGTTCTTGAGGTTGTTGGCCGCCTCGTCCGAACTGCCGGCCGTCTTCATCTGCACCTGCAGCATCGCGCCCAGGGACGTGACCGCATCCATGCCGGTGCTGCCGTTTTTCTCCATCGACGCGAGCAGTTGCGGGAACCACTTGGCCATGTCACTGGCCTCAAAGCTGCCCGCCTGACCTTGAAAGGCGATCGCCTCCAGGGCCTGCTGCATGACACGCGGGTCATTGATCTTGGCGTTTTGCTGCAGCGCCATGATCATGCTGGCCGTGTCGACGCCAGATGCCCCTTGGCCAATGGCGAACTTGGCCGCCGTCGGCGCGTAGGACATGGCCTTGTCCAGCTCCATGCCGGCACCGACCAGCTGATTGACCAGATCCGCCACGTCATTGCGCGACATTCCCGTGTCTTTCGACGTGTCGATCACCGTCCGGGTTAGCTGGGCTTCCTCCGGCTTATTGGCAATGTCCGCCTTGATCGCGATGTCACGAATGATCGCCTGATAGGTCGCGCTGATCTTGGTGGGAACCGCCGTCATGCCAGCGCCGACGACAGCGGCGCCGATGTTCGACTTGAGCGAAGACTTGCCGGCCTGCAGTTGCTGGTGACCCTTTAGCTGCAGATCGGCGGCCTTGGCCTCGCGGCCTAAGCGTTGGTACTCGCGACCCAGGCGGCCAACCTCGACCCCTTGCTTACGCAGCGCATCAAGGTTGGTATTGAGCTTGCCCAGTAGACCGGCGGCCGAGGCGGCCCCGCTGTCGTGCGCACGCTTCCATTCCTCGCGTAGCTTGATGGTTTCGCCAATGGTGCTTTTCAGCACCTTGGCCTTGTTGCCTTTGGCCTCCAGCTTCTGAATGCCGCTTTCAACCGTCTTGAATGCGGAGCCGACCGACGAAGCGACGGCACCACCAATGACCAGCATCAAAGGCTTTAGAGCCATTGCCTACCCCCTTGCCGGCTCAATCTGTGAGCCACCAGACCATGTCTGTATAGGACATGGTCAAGATTTCAGCGGCCGAGAAATTCAGCTCGGCCGCAAGCCGCTTGGCAGCACGTTTTTGCGTGTCTGGATTAAAGTCAGTCTTCTTGCACCAGGCGAAAATAGCCGCTCTGCAGGCGGCTGTAGTCCTTGTAAGCGAGGCCGTCCAGATCCTTCACGCCGACCTCGGCCAGCGAGGCAAACAGGTTCAGCTCGCGCTCTTCCTCGTCGCCATCGGAGACCTTCGAAGCGTTGCGGATATCGCGCACGGTCGGCGCGCGCAGGGTGATTTGATCCTGGGTGACGCCGTTCAGCTCGGTCGGCTTGGTCAGGGTGACGGTAACGCGGTCAGAGTCCAGCTTGATGTACTTCGGCAGTGGCTTGCTCATGCGACGGTGTCCTTGATTCGAAAAGGTGTGCGAAAGGGTTGGGGGTTACAGGCCGAGGTCGCGGCGCTGGCTGGCCAGCTGGTCGACGCCATTGATCACACGCTTCATGCCCGCCGGGTCGATCTCGTAAATCACTTCGCCGGCGACTTCCAACTTGTAGTAAGTCACCGCAATGGCGTGCTTGAATTCGGCCTTGTCGCCGGGCTTCCAATCGCCCATGTCGACCTCTTTCAGCATGCCGCGCTGGGTGACCACGACCGCCTTGGTTTCGCCCTTCTGGCCCTTGAAAGAACCTCGGAAAGTGCCGTTGAAGGCGTTACCGTCGGCCAAGCCGAAGAACTTCAACGACTCCTTGCGCACGCCGGTGGTGACGAAGTTGGACTCCATCTTTTCCATGCCCATATCCAGCTCAATCGGCATGTCCATGCCGCCGGCGCGGTGTTCTTCAGTTTTGAGCGTGAGCTTGGGCAGGGTCAGGCTGGGCACGTCGCCTTGAAAGCTCATGCCGTCGACGAACAAGTTAAGGTTTGCCAGTGTTTCGGGAATCATTGCCATGGGTTATGCGCTCCTTATGCGACTTGATCGAGGACTTCGGTCAGCCATTGGTTGGTGACTTCGATACGGAAATTCGGGTTCTCAGCCGGCGGAACGTCGGTAAAGCGAATGTTCCAATACACCTTGCCCTGCTCCAGCTGGCTGGCCGTGTTGAGCGCGGGGTCGGCATAGACCTCAAAGTTGATGATTGCGCCCTGCGCTTTTAGGTCGCGCATAAAGGCCTGCAGGCCTTCGGTCACGTCGCGAATGTAGGTCGAAGTAATCGCCCGGTCGACGGCCCACTTGTGCCCGTAGAGGATGGCGTCCATGACGATATCCATGGTGCGCACGCGGGTTACAAACTTCCATTTTTCATCGCTGGCCAGGGTGCGGTTGCCCCACAGGCGGAAACCGTCATCACGGATGATGGTCGCGATCTTGGCGTTGTTGAGCAGGTTGGCCCGGCAAGTCTCGTCGCCGTCCAGGTACTCGATAGCGCGCGAGGTGCCGGTGATGCCGACAAACTCTTTGTTCGACGGTGAGGCCCAAAAACCGTATTCGCTGTCGGTGTAGGCAAACAGACCCGCCGCCCAGGCCGACGCCGGCGCATCCACAGTCTTGCTGGTCAGGGTGTCCCATACCTGCACACCAGGGTCGACCATGAACAGGCGTTTGGAGCCAAAGAGGCCGGCGTAGGTGGTGGCCGCTTCGTCGGTCGTGCCCGGCCCGTCAATGATGGCGATCGCGCGCAGCTTGCCGGCCAACGCGTCCATGGCGGTGGCGACCGCCTGGGTGGCACTGTGCTTAGGCGCGATGATCAGCCGCGGCTGAGCGTTGAACCGGCTCTTGCCATCAAGCAACGCCTGCAGGCCGGTACGCTTGCCGCCGACCTGGACGCCACCAATGATCGAGGACGTTTGTGCGGCCGCGTCGACGGCCTTGGCCACGCCCGACGCGACAATCACCGCCCGGGCGCGGGTGAAGATCGCCTGACACGACTTGGTAATGGCCGAATCAGGACCGAAGGCGGCAATCGCCTCGCGATCGTTGGTGACCAGCACCAAGTCGCCGGCCTTGGCCGTGGCGTTAACACCCTCGGTGAAGGTGTCGACCAAGCCAATGATCGAAGAAGAAGGCAGCGCGATGTTGCGCGCGCCGGTGTCGACGTTCGTTACGGTAACGCCGTGGAAAAAACCAGCTGATGGCATGTGAAACTCCAGAAAGCACAAGGCCGCGACAGGCGCGGCCAAATGGAAACGAAAACGCCCCGACTAAGCGGGGCGACTGGTGGGGTTATTGCGGTTCTGGTCAGAGCAACAGCGGCACCAGGCAGGCCAGCGCCAGGCAGGACACCACCGGGAACAACAGATCGAGCCGGCCGTCTCGCGACCACATTCGAATATCCAGGGCGCTGTACCAGGGCAACTCGGTCAGCGTCACGCCTTGCGCCTTGGCGATGCCGCGCTGGGCCTGGGTGAACTCACGACCAGCAAAAAAGGCGATACCGGCAGCAGCGCCGACCCATTGCCCACTGGGCACGCCCAGCAGGAAAAAGGCCGCCCACAGCACGGCCATGATCAGCACGGCGCACAGCGCGTGCTCGAGGTTGGTTCGATTCAAAGCATTTTCTCCAGGCACAAAAAAAGCCGCTTAGCGGCCTCGGGGTGCGGGTGAAAGGTTTGGATTAGGCGGCGTTGCCGACGCCTTGGACACTGGCGCGAATGGCCGCGATCGCTGCATCAGCCACAGCCTCGGCGGCCTCATGACTGCCCGCCTTGAGCGCGTCCTGCTTACCCTTCAGACGTTCGGCGCGAATGGCGTAAATCACCGCCTTCCAGGCGCTGGCCTCGACCAGAATGCTGTCGGTCGCCGCCTGGGCGGTCAGGCCCGTCGCGTCGATCCAGGCTTGAACAGTGGCGGGAACCGGGCCGGAATAGTTGGCAGCCGCGAAGCGCTCGGCCTCCTCTGCTGTCAGGCGGTATTCCACAGCGCGCAGCGGATCGCCCAGGACGGCGCGACGCGCTTGGTCGGCGCATTGGTCAATCTGCTGTGCAGCCACCAACAGCGCGGCCGCCAAAGGCAGGCTTTCAAAGCTGAAACCGGCGTAAGTACGACCGTTGAAGTCGACGTTGATATTTTGCTTTTGCATAACTACCTCAGAGAGTGGCCAGGTTGGTGACGATGTTGCTCAGCGTGTTGGCAGTGGTACCAGCCGCCACGGCGGCGACGTAGCGCCCCGCGAAACCTGCCGGGAAAATCACGCCCGTTACGGTCAGAATCAAGCCGGAGGCCGCAGCGGAACACAGCGTTGCCGTCGCGCCTGGCAGATCCGCGATTTCACAGTCAATCAACTTGACCGGCAGCAAAGGTGCTGTGCCCGTGGTATTGCTTTTCAAGAACGCGTTAAAGCCACCGCTAGGCACCGGGACTTGGCCCGTAGCACTTGGGAACTCAATAATCATGTCCCGGGCCACAATCTGCGCCGACAGCAAAAAGGAAATGCCCGCTAGGTTGGTGACGCCGTTCCCGTCCTTGAAGTACGCGGGGCGAATAGTCCGCTTAGTGCCGATGGTGTCAGAGCGCAGTTCGACCGCCGTGCCCTCAACAGTGATATGCGAACCGATCGCATAATCCGACAACAGTCGAATGCTGCACACGCCCCCTACCGGCGTAATGGCAATCGCCTTGTCGATAGTCTTCAGCGGCGACAGAGGGCCGCCGTCGTTGGTGTCCAGGCCATTGAGTTGATGGACGTACAGAATTCGCTTGTTCGCCGGTACGGCTGCAATCGCCGAAACGACCGCCGCGTCAATACTTGCTTTCTTGCCGTTGAAATAGTCCAGCAAGAGGGTGGTTTTCGTCACCAGGTCGCCAATCGAGGATTCAAGACTCATAACGCTTACACTCCGTAAGTTGCTTTAGTAATTTGATGTTGCAGGCTGACCACTGCCACTGCGTTAACCACAATCGCCGTCAACAACCCCTCATAGTCGCCAGACTGACGCACTTCGACCTGACGCATTCGATTCGTCAGGCTGTCAATCTGGCGACCTTCCAGCTCGTGCTGCTTCGCCTGACCTTCGATCAGGTCTTGTTGCGTCACACCCCGCAGCATGTCCGCGATGCTGGCCGAAGCCTGCACGGCGGCCAGCTCGGTAAACCCCGCGTAGTCGCTGTTCTGGCGGGCCTCGGCTTTGCGCATGCGCTCCATCAGGTTGGCAATCTGGCCGCCTTCCAGTTGGTGCAGCTTGGCCTGACTTTCGACTACGTCCTGCTGTTCCAGCCCGCGCAGCATGTCCGCGATGCTGGCCGTCGCCAGGGCGGCCAACTCTTCCGACAGCGTCAGGTTCAGGCCCGCGCCGGTTGAGGTGATCGTGACGCTGTCCGGCGGCAAGGCGGTCAGCGACAGGTCGTAGGCCAACAGCAACTTGTTCGCGGCCGGCTTGTAGGCCAACACGTCGGTAGGATGCGACCAGACCGCAAACAGGGTGCCGTCCGACAGCAAGTAGCCGATCTCGCGCACCCAAATGGCTTGCGGACCATCCGCCACCGCCGTGACGTGCAGCAGCGTGGAACTCAGGGTTTCCCCGTCAGAGATGGGGTAAACGGCCACCTGCTTGCGCAAAGCCGTTTGTGTGTTGGCCGGCGTATAACCTTCGGTCCCGATCACCACATGGGTGATTTCCGCAGCTAGTCCGGTTTTGTCCTTACGCCAAACCGCAGACAAGCCGGCCTTGGTAATAACGGGTTGTAGCTCACTCATAAAACGGCCTCCATAGTGCCCCTGACAACGATTAGGGTCTGTGCCGCGTTGGCCACCGCAAAGCTCTGCTTCGTCGCTGCTGGCACCCCCTGAAGGTCTGCGCTGTACCGACTCACCCCGCACACGTCGACCACGTTGGCCACACCCAGCGCCTGGACAGCCGTATCAGGCTGTAACAGCAAAGGCTCTTGGCTGCCACGAACCACCACTTGCCCTTGGCTCGCGTTGGCCACGCCCAGCGCGTTATCGAACCGCGCACCGAGCAAGAGCGTGTAATGGCTGCGCTCGTTCTTGGTCGCGTCGACCAGGGCCTTGATGCGCTGGAACAGTTGCGGGGAAAGAATCGAACCTTCACCCGGGCGGTTGTCGTTCGCCCAGGCCGTCAGCTCAAAGCTGTACGGCACAGCCCCCGGTATTTGCGTCCACTCCTTGTAATCTGCAGTCAACCCGACAGCCTTGAGCACACGGCGGATCGCGCCGACCGTGCCCTTGTGCTTGTGAATCGGGATCGACTGCCGGATCAGCGCCCGCTGCTGGGCTTCCGTGTCGGCGGCCTCCCAGCCTTCGACCGACATGGCCCAAGCGAGCCATGGCAGAAAGTCGACCGGGCAACGCGCCGAGTCGGCCACCCCGCGAATGATCTCGGGATCAACCCCAAGATCACCGGCGGTGGCCAGCGCCCTTTCCAACGGGGTGCTGTTATGCGGCAGTAACTGGCTCATGCGACCACCACGCCCTTAACGTCGACACCGACGCAGCTGGGGTAATGGCGCTTGTCACTCAGCACATCCGCCGTCGGTGCCGTAAGCACCACACGCCGCACACCCGAGACGTGCAGCGCGCCGTAGATCGCCGACAGCGACAGCTCCCCCTCCAGATCCCGGGCCGCTGCAATCACCGTCGCCAGCTTGGCCTTGGCCTCCGCCACCACCAACGGCAACGACGGGCCATCGAGCACTTCCAGGTGGGCGATTACGTGATACTCGTCCGGTTGCCCCAGCAGACTGCGGGGGCGGTCCGTGATCGGCCTGACTTCCTCGTTGGCCACGGCCTTTTGCACGGCCGCCACCAGGGCAGCCGGATCAGCCGCACTGCCCACAGTCGGCAGCACCGCCAGCGACACGTCACCCGGCAAGGGATTGCTCAGGCCGGCCGCGTAATCGCACACCAGCACGATCGCACCGGCCGGCAACAGCGCCCGAACCTGAGCGCTGACCTCGGCCGCCTTGAACGTCGGCGAGTCCACCGACACGCTGGCCACGTCGCCCGAGGCCGTTAACGCGTGGAACTCATACGCACCACGGCCGCCGGCCACTGAAAGACGCTCCAGAGAAAGCCGCGTGCGATACAGAAAGTCCTCGTCTTTTTCCATGACCGCCGACACCGGCGGCACCGCGTCAGGATCAGCCGGCACCAGAACCAAACGCTGTACGCCAAAATCGGCCGCGCGGTTGTCCAGATCGGCACCCCGGGCATAAGCCAGCAAGCTGGCCTTGGCCGCCGCATTGATCCGGGCCCGGCCGAGCATCTTTTGATAGGCCGCCACCTCCAGCAGCTTGACCACCGGGTCGGACTCCAACACCGCCGTCCACTGGTCGCCCATGTGCGCGCGAAAGTCGCCGAGGATCTGCTGATACAGCGTCTCAAATTCCAGCGTTTCCACGACATCGGGCGGGGGCAGCAAAGAAAGATCGATCATGCGCTTACCTCCACTACGGCAGCATTGCCCAGGTATTCGCCGGTTAACTCCAGGCTGATCTGACCGCCGACAACGGCTGTCACACGCACCCGCTCCAGCTTCAAACTCGGCTCCCAACGACCCAGGGCGCGCGCGACCTCGGCCTGTACTGCGCTTTTCCAACCCTCGCTAACCGGCAGGTCGACGTAACGGCGCAGCTTGCTGCCGTATTCCGGCAGCATTCGTCGGCTGCCGATCGGCGTGGTCAAAATGTCCTCGATCGACTGCCGCAAACGATCAAGGCCCGTGATTAGCTGGCCGGTTCGACGATCCATGCCAATCATGGCTAGCCTTCCAGGCGCTGCAGCTCGGCATGGCCGGCCAGGCACTCCAGCGCCTCGGCGTCATCGCCCTGGACCGTCACGCGATGGCCCACAACCTTGAATTCGCGCAGCCCCTCGCCACTCGCCAGGAACAGCGAGCGCGAGGCGTAGCCGCTGTCGGTAAAGGTCACGTCCGCCGGCGCACCAGGCGCAGCGGGTTTCTTGGTGCTCATAAGGACTCTCCAGAAAAGACAAAGCCCGCCGAAGCGGGCCGTCAGTGCTTGTGATTGGGCGTGTTGCCCGTCGTATCGATGATTGAGGCGTCACCACGGATATCGCCCGTGACGCGTAACGGGCCGTCAATCAACACCGCCCCTTTCAGGTTGATGTTCGGCGCCTCGACCGTGGCGGTCGTCGTCTTGGCAGTGAGCGCGCTGTCAGTCGCCACCACTTCGGTACCGCCGACCTTGACCGCCACCGTGCCGCTGGGGAGCGTGATGGTGTAGCTATGGGCCGCCCAGTCGTAGACCAGCGAGCCGCCATCATCGAAACGCCACACCTCGACATGATCGCGATTGTCCGGCGGTGCGCCGGCATCGCCATACAAGCCAGGAATAAACGTGCCCTGCGCGGGATCACCGCTAGGGCTGATTAACGCGCCCTGCTCGCCCAGGCTCGGCGCACGCCAGTGGCGGGCCTTGCCGGCCGCAATGCTGTGCCAACGCACCCAGGCGCTGGTCCAGTTGCCGCCATCGGATACACGCACCAGGGCGGCCACCAGATCCACCGCCACAACGCGACAGGGAATCACCAGACCGGCCAGCATGCGGTCATGCTCGGCGGTCGCATAGCTCATGTCATGGCCTCCGGGGCTTGGTAGTGATGCTCGTTGCCAGGCCCGGCGTCAGGATCAAACGCAAACAGCAGCGAGCCAGGCGGCTCGTGCTCCCAAGGCCAAGCGGTGTCACCCAGATAAATATCTTGGTGCCACAGCACCGACCAGCCCGTGCAGCGCGCCAGCTCGGGAATGATTTCCGACGGCATGGCCTGCACATCCCGCACCTGATCGACAAAGTCGACGTCCCAATACTGTTCATCCAGCAACTGCATCAGCTTGGCCGCCAGAACGGCCGCCTGCAGGGGCGCCATCTTGCGTTTCGACTCGACCAGAATGCAGGCCTCAAACGTCGCCTTGACGCACAACCGGCCGTCCCCGGGCTTGGTCGCCGGCGCTACGCCTGTCATGGCGTACAGCAGAGCCGGCAGCTTCATCCCCTCTTTCAGGACCGGATACGCCTCGACGTGTTCGATCTGCGGCAGCGCCGCTTTCATGGCGGCCGTCATCGCGTCATGCAACACACTCAGCTCAGTCGGCACAGGGGCCGGCTCGCTAGAAGATGTCTGCTGTTCGCTCATGGTCTACCTCCAGCACCAGGGCAACCATGCCGTCGCCGGTAGGCTCAGGCCGGACCACCCGATAACGTCCGCCGCCCTCAGCGGGTGGCAGCTCAATGGTCAGCACCGATTCATTGTGCAAGCGCGCCGCGTCTGCAGCCAGCACAGAGAAACGCGGCTCGCCCAGTTCCGCGGCGTCGACCGCCGAGGCCAGCCCCTTGCCACTCTTACCGCCCACTTGAGGATCAAGGAATGGGTTTTCAAAAGCCCCCATAACCTCTGTACCGTCCTCGAGCGTGGCGCGATCGCCCACGCGCTGCAGAATGCGCGTGCTCAATACCGCCATGCGCTCGCGAAAGCTGGGGCGGGCCATTACTGAACGATCAGCACTTCGGCAAAGCCGTTGAGCGTATCGCTCAGCAACTTGCCGTAAGGCACCGAATCGGCAGTACCGGCGGCGACCAGGGCGCCATTGAGCACGCTGACATTGGCGCCGGCCTTGAGGCCAGCGGCCGCCGGCACGCTCCAGGCGCCACAGGTGCGATAGGTGATCACCGCACCCTTAGGGCCGGACTGCAGCGGCATGACCGCCAGATCACCGATAACCTGAGGCACACCAGCGACGGAGCCGCCAGTAGGGGCCGGCAAGCTGATGCTGTCGCCGGCACTAACGTAGTTCTTGGCCATGGCCATTTTCTCCTATCCAAAAACAACAAACCCCGCGTAAGCGGGGTGTTTGGGTGGGGTCTGCGGTTACGCGCCGACAGACTTGTTGAGACCGCGCGAGTCCAGCGCCGCAACGCCGGCGTCGATCCGCACCTTGGTAGCCACGCCGTCGACGGTGAAGCCCTCTTGCTGCTCCATGTACGGCTTGTCGACGCCATCCAGGTAAGAGACTTCGATAGTGTCGCGACCTTGCGCGGCGGCCAGATACCAAGACTTCGCAGAATCGTCGTCCAGACGCGGCTCGGCGATCACCTCGGCGAAGTTGCGAATCGGGTTATCGATGCCGGCGTTTACGTCAGCGCCTGGCACCGAGGCCGAGCGGATCAGCTGCTTGGCCTTGTCTTCCAGGGCCACCGGGCACAGCAGGAAGGCCGGGCGAATGTTCAGGGTTCGCCCCTTACCGCCTTCAACCTGGGACTTCTGCAGCGCCATGGCGTTCTTGGCGGCAATCATCGCCTCAATCGACAAGGCCGAGCCGGCACCGGTGAACAGGTTCTTGCGCGAGGCATCGAACAGGGCCTTTTTATCGCTCATCTGGGCGTTGGTGGTCAGTACCGCGTAGACCAGGTCGCCGACGGTGCCGCGCGCCGCCAAACCCATGTTGTAAGGAATGGCACTGAGCAGGTCGAGGTCATCGTTGATGATTGCCTGACGGGTAATCGAGAACAGCTCGCCATAGGTGGCCAGGCTGATGGTCTCGCCACGGTCACCGGTGGTGATGTACTTGTAGTCGGCACCTGGGCGCACTTCGCGCAGGGCCGGGAAGGCCCCCATGCCGACACGCTTGGCAACGCGGAAGTCGCTCAGGCGACCACGACGGGTCCACTGATCGAAAGTCTCGGGAGCCTCGTCCCAGCCGGCCAGAACCGACACAGCGGCGGTGTCGATCAGGATGTTGCCGAAATCACTGGTGTCGTGAGTGAAGGCTAGGCCGACCATCTGCATCGGGTTGAGCGAGGCAGTCAGAATGCCGCGATCATTCAGCGAGGCGCGGGCCAGCTCACGCAGGCTCATGTGGTTATAGGCGTTGTCGGCCTCATTGGCCGCGTGCCCGACACGCCCTGCCAGGGATGCCCGCACCGAGTCGCCCACAATGTTGCCGTTGCTGATGTGACCGTGCTGGCCTGGGGCCTGGCTGCCGGTCGGTGTGGTCGCCTTGCCCATGTGAGCCAGCAGCTTGGCGTTTGCCGACTCCACGGTGCAGCTGGTGTCATTCAAGCACTCGTCACGCAGGGCGGCAGAGCCCTCCAGGGTGGCGAACATGGCAAACGCGGCAGTGATCGCGGTGCGGCGAGTGGCATCGGCCAGCAGCACACGCGCCTGAATCTGCTCGGGGGTTTCGTTCGCCGGCAGTTGGTTAACCGGCGGGGCCGGCTGATTGACCGGCGCCGGTGGCTGGGTTTGGCCGCGCGGGCCGAACATCGGTTGTGCAGCGGTAGGCATGTTGGTGAACTCCTGCATGCGTTGAGAGTTGAGTGCGGCGAAGGCTTCCAACGCCCCCACCAATTCATCGGCAAAGCCCAGCTCGACGGCCTCGGCGCCGGTCATCCACGTTTCAGCGGCGAGCAACGCCTTGATTTCCTCGACGGTCTTGCCGGTCTTGTTGGTGTACGCCGCCACCAGGGAATCCTCGACCTTGTCGAGCAGATCGGCGTAACGGCGCATTTCATCCGCGTCACCGCCCTGAATGCCCCAGGGCTTGTGCACCATGATCATGGCGTTTTCAGGGATGCGAATGACGTCGGCAGCCATCAGAATCACGCTGCCCATCGACGCCGCCAGACCATCTACCGTGCCCTCCACCCGGGCTGGGTGATTGCGCAGCAGGTTGTACATGGCCATCCCCTCGAACACGTCGCCGCCGGGGGAATGCACATGCAAATTGATCTGTGACACATCACCCAGGGCTTTCAGATCGCGGGCAAACTGGTTGGCCGAGATACCCCAGGCGCCTATCTCGCCGTACAACATCAGATCGACCACGCCGCGCTGACTGGATGCGCGCAACGTGTACCAAGTCTGCGCAGCCGGGTCAGTCGTCGTCGCCACCGCCCCGCGTGGACCCAGGACGGGCGGCCTTGCCCGTGGTTTTCGTTTGCTCATTGGGTTGGTTTCTCCCGTAATACTCGTGGTAGGCATCCGAACTGAACACCAGATCGTCTGCCCGATTGGCGGCAATCTCAGACTTGCGAGACGCCTTAAGCTCGGACGGGTTGCGGCCACGCGAGCGCGCCATTTCCGCCTCGTCGCCGCCACCGGCCTTGATGATCTTTTCCCAGGCGTCGGCCTCATGGACCGGGTTAATCCACGGCATCACTGGCCCTTGGTAAAAGGCGCCGTAGATGGTCCGTTGATCCACGTCCGCCGGCACTTTGAGCTGACCACTCAGGATCGCCATGCGCAGCCAGTTGCGGTACACGCGGCGGCACCAGTAGTCGATGAACTCATGCTGCAGCTGGTCGTAAGCCAGCTGGCCCTCGACCAGCTCCTGGCGTTGCGCCGAGTAGGTGCCGTCGTAGCTGCGCGCCACGCTGGAATAGGTGCTGCGCGTACCGGCAGCCACCGCCTTGAGCTGTCCATTGCGGAACCCCTCAAGGAACGGGTTAGGCCGGTTGCTTTCGATCATGCCCACGTCTTCACCCGGCAACAGGGTGTCGACCACAATGCCAGGGGCAATGGGGAAGGTCCGTTCTTCGCGCTTCTCGCCCGGTCCGGCCGGCACGTAGTCGTCGGGCGTGCCCTTCTTGATGTACATGGCCAGCGCCGCACTGATCCGCGCTGCCACCCGCTCGCTTTCCTCGTAGTCCTTGATATCCGCCAGACGCATCAGGACCGCATGCAACAGCGGCTGGCCACGGCTCTGACCAATGCGCTTGCGGTAGGCAATGTGAATCACCTGCTCGGCCGGCACGCGCTTGGTGTTCTGCGCCAAGCTGCCACGAAGGCCAGCCGGGTGCGCTTTGAACAGGTGGTAAGCCAACACGCGGCGCCACCCGTTACGCTCGATGCCCTGGACAATGCCCTTGGAATCGTCGGTGTACTCGATCGGCAGATAGTCCGCCTCCAGCAGCTCCAGCGCATACGGCACGCCGTGCAGGTACTGATAGTTCGGCACCCTGCCCATCAGTTCCTGGGCTAAGGCCTCGCCATCGCGCAACCAGCTACGCACCACCAGGCGCTCCATCTGCGGCCGGCTCAGTTCGCCCGATGCCTCGGGCTTAAGCGACCACTCCCCCCACAGCGCGTTAATGGCGGCGGCAAACTCGCGGTGCACCGTGCCATTAAGGTGCAGCGGGATCGGCTCAACGGCGATTCCCGCCCCACCCACCACGCGCTCCTCCAGGCGGTCAAACACCCCGGTGACAATGTCGTGGTCTTCGTCCAGCTTGCGGCTCTGCTCGCGCATCGACTTGAGCGTGTGATTTAGCGCGCGATCCGCGTTACCGGTCTGCTTCTTGGCCTTATGGGTCCGCGAAGGCTTGGCGGACTCAAACGCCATGATCACGTTACGCGCCCGCAGGCGCTCGGCGACCATGCCCGGAAACAGCGGCGCAAGCGCCCGGTCCAGCAGGTTCATGCCACTCACTAGAAGCTCGCCAGGGAATAGCCCGGACGCCCCCCGCGTGCTTGGGCCGCTGCTCGGCGCTCCCAGTACAACAGGCCGTCTCGTATCTGGTTCAGCTCGGCATACACGAATCGCCGACCGTTCAAGGTCACATCTTTGCCCCCGGCCACCAGGTCAGCCTCGGCCTGCATGTACAGCGCGACCATCTGTTGGGGGGTCAAGGTTTGGGCTTCTACAGCCATCCGTTTACTCCTGTCTCAATCCAACCGCCGGCAGCGGGCTGGTGATCTGGTTGCGGCGCCACAGGCGCCGGCGGCGGTACTTCGGCCGGCACTTCTGGCTCGGCCGCAGGTGGTGGTTCTGCCGGCACCTCCCACACCCCCGTTTTGGGGTTCTGGCTGGCCAACAGGTCGAGGTCTAAACCGAACTTTTCTTGACTGATCCGCAACGCGGCCAGGGCGTACACAAAACAGTCGAGCGCTTCGTTGCGCTTCTTGCTGGCATCCCAACGCAACACGCGCCGACCTTTCGCCAAGATCCATTTCTTGGTTTCGCTGGTCAGCTGCTTAAGCTCGTCGTCGTCACAGATCAGATCGTCGGCCGGGAAGTGAATCAGGCCCGGCACAGGGCGATTGCCGTCCGGCTGCAGCTTGAGGCGGTTGTAAATGACCTCTTTGGCGTTGTCGGTGCCTACCTCGGTCAGGTAGGTTTTGGACTTTTTCTCTTTCTTGCGCGGGAAGCTGGCAATCGGCTTGCCGTAGGTGCTGGCCCCGAAAATCGGGATCACCCAATGCAAACCATGCTTGCGGCTCTGAGCCCTAACAGTCTCCGAATGGTGACCGCCGGAGTCCCAGCACCAACGCATTACGCCCATTTTCGTGCCGTCGGCTCGGGTAAATTGCCTATGCAGCTCCAAGCCAACTTGGCGCAACAGCTCAAGGCTGGCCGGGTCACCCGTCAAAATCCGGCGGTAGACCAGCCACGCCTCTTCATCAGCACCAAAGCCCCACACCCGCAATTCGTAGCGGTCGTCCTGGGTGTCGATGCCACCCATAAGCGCAACGCAACGTGCCGGTACCTGGGCGGCGTAGACTTCGCGGCGATCGCGTAGCTGCTCCCAGTCGACTTTTTCGGTTAGGTCTTCTTCCCAGGGCTCGCCCAGCGTCGTGTTGACGAAGGTTTTCAGCTTGCCCCGGTCCTTACCGGCCTTGACGCGTTCGTCGGCGATCTTCACCCAGGTGGTGAAGGTCGAGTAAATGGTCCAGATATGGAACGTCAGGCGGCGCGGCGTGCGAATCGGTGCGTCATCCGCCCCAAACCACTCCATGCCGTCGCGGGTCCAGACGCCAGTTTTCTCGCAGATGTAGCGGCCCGATGGCCCCGCCTTGATCATCTCGTGATGTTCGAAGGTGCAACCGTGGCCGGACTCGCACAGATACCAGGCCTTATCGACTTCGCCGAGCGCATCCTTGGACCACTTGAGCCCAAACGGCTCATCCGGCCCGCCCCACTTCAAGGTTTGTTCGGTGTGGCAATGCGGACAGCGGATATGGAAGCGCAACAGGTAGGCCGATTCCTCGGCGGCCCGGGTGATTTGACAGCTACCCGCGAGCTTGGGCGTAGAACCGCGAATCGACTTGGGAAAGGTCGCCCCCTCAAGGCGCTTGTCCCCCAGGAAGGTCGGCGAGCCCTCATTGTTAATGTCCGCGTCGAAGCTCGACAGCTCGTCATAACCGACCTCGTCCGGGCTCTTTTCCCGATAGTTGCCAGCGGCCTTGCCGCCCAACCACCACAGCACCTTGCGGTTTTCGAAGGTCTTTTGATCCTCGGTGTTGTCCTTGTGCTTTTTCCCGAACCAGGGCGCCATAGCCTTGATCAACGGCACGTCGCGAATCATCGGATCGACGTGTTTTTTCATGATGCCTTTGGCGTCGTCGTCCGTCGGGCTCCACATGCAGATACTGCGTTTTTTGTGCTTGAGCTTGTAGGCGATGTTCGCCATCAGCATCTTGGTGTAGCCGATCCGCGCCGACTTCGGCAGGTTCAGCTCATGCACTAGGTCGTTGCCCATGGCGTTGAGCAGTGCCACCTGAAAAAACTCGGTGGTCCATTTGCCTTCGCCATAGGACGACTCGGACGACATGTAGAAATATTTGTCGGCCCACTCCACGGCGGTCATGGGCGGATCGACTTCAAGGTTCTTCAGCCCGCGCCGGACAGCCTCAACCAGATCCCTCATCCAGGGTGGTGATGTACTCATCCAAAAGCTCCGGTATGCGATCAGCCAACCCGGCAGCCGCGTTACGCGTAACGGCAATCTCGCTCTCGACGGCCTCCAAGTGGCGCACGGCGATATCAGGATGTTTGCGCTTCACGTTTTTGTGAACGGTGTTGAGCGTTGAGGCCAACTGCGCGGACAAACTGGCCAGCGCAAACACCATGAATCCGACCGGGACAAGCTCCTTTTCACCAACCTTGTTTTTTCGTGCCTGGGCGTCGGCTTGCTCCTTGGTCAGGCGCCACCGCTCAAGATCGATCTTGTAACCAATGAGCGGATCAATCTCATCAGCACCAGGTTGGTGTTTGCCGCTCTGATGCTGCAGGCGGTTATCGAGCACCGACCGAACGTCGTAGAACGACTCGCGACCGATCTTTGCAACCGACTGGACGCCCCATTTATCAAAGGCCTGCACCGTAATGCCGAGGCTATCGGCCATGTTCTTCTTGTTCAGCCAGAACGGCTGTCGCGTGATCGTTGTGATCTTCGAAGACATAACAACAACCAACCCCTAGAAAAAGGTCATACGTAGCGAATGAGCGGGGCCCGAATTACCCCCTAGCCCCGGTGGGCTCGGGAGGACCCATAAGCCGGGGGGCGGGGGTGGGTCCAGGCTGGCCCGAGCCGCCTACCCGGCCGGATGGCCAAGGGGTGCCGGGGTGCCCGCGCCTTGCGCGACCTCACTTCGCTGTCAGGATCGCATCACGCAACGCGTTTGCCAGTTCGGCCTGTCCGTGCGCCGTTCCGATGTTCTCGCCGATCTTGTAGAACGGGAAAATGACGCGGTATTGCGGGGCGCCTTTGGTGTAGAGAAACACCGGCTTGACCTGCTTGCGCGCCTTGCGCTCCCAAATGCCCGACTCATCGCCGATCGTGCCGGTGAAATAGCGCTGAGCATTGCCCTTACGCTGGCTGCGCTTGCTATCCGTGGCGTTGGCTTGGTAGCCGCGCCCGGACTCGGCCGCACCCAAGCCCGACAAGATGCGTGTCATGGTACCGCGTGCGACGTTGCCGTATTGGTTCAGGTAGTCTCCGCTCGGCACGGCGTATTGGCCGGACTTCATCAGCCCTTGAGCAATCAACGACTTCTCAAAGCGCTTATGCGGTCGCGCCCCGCCCTGCACTGCCTGTTGCAGGTACGCATCAGCGGGAATGCCCGTGGTCCACGAATCCTTAAACCAGACCTTGGCAGGCCGGGTCTTAGTGGCCGCCTGGGCAAACAGGCTGCGCATGGTGGTTGGTGTCGGCCGGTCCAGGCGCTGACCCATGACCTTGAGAATCCCGGGCTTGATCCGATTGGTGGCCAGACGCGTTTGCGCGAGCACCAGGGCAAAAGGGATCTGCTTTCGCTGAATGTCAGAGATTTCACGGGCCAGGGCCACGCTGTCGATATCTAGTTTCAGGTCGAGCATATACCTACTCTCCGCCTGTCTTTTGCCCTGGCGATGGTTCGCTAACTCCTGCCCTCTTTGCCAAGAACTGCGTGTACAGACCACCAGCAACATCGGCACCGATGACCGCGATGACAATGCCTAAACCTGCAGCCAGATAGAGATTGCTCCACAGAGCCATAGCGAGCAGTAGCGTGGCCATACCCAATAGGCCAGACGCAAGAAAGCGCAGTGCTACGCGCTGCAGGATCTGCCGAAGCCCAAGGTCGGAGCCTGACGCTCTCAGCATCTCCCCGGACAAACCGGCCATGCTCAACAACACCAACAGCCAAAGGGGCACGTCAGCAAGAGCCTGATGCTCAGTATTCATCTGTTGTCCTCGAATAGGTCCGGCCTCCATGTCACTGTCATCCGCTTGAAGCAAAGAGCCAGGCATGGGGCCGAAAAACGAAAAAGCCCTGCTCGACGGCAAGGCTTATAAATGGGAACAAAAAACCCGGCTCGATGGCCGGGTTCTTGAAAGGCGTCACGCTGCGTTCACAGCAATCCACGCTGCTATAAAAACAGATCTATTCCGCGCGGAAAAGCATTTTCTAGGCGAGCCTGGGTAATTTCACCCTATGACCTCTCAACACAAATCCACTCAGTCAAAGGGCTGCCCCCTCCCTTTTTTATGCAGAAAATTCGCGTGAGCAGCTCAATCCTGACGCAGCATACGAACGAACCCTAGGAGAGCCCCAGTCTCGAAAGCTCAGCGTTAACAAATCTGATGTGAAACCCAATCCCAATGCCAGAATTGGCATTCGCTTCGATGACCCTGGAAATGGCCCCGAGCCCCTGAGCTAGCATCGTTGCAAAATCACCGAAGTTAATCCCGTTGATTGCGACGCTACCTCTCGTGGCAACGGCCGCACAGTGTCGAGTCAATTGCTCAAGCTGAGGAGAAAGGTTCTGTAACGAATCCCCTCCCATAAAGCGGCGCTGTGTGACAATCCCTAGCACCTCTCCCGTGGCTGCGCTGATGATTGGGCCACCGGAGTTTCCGCCATTTATCGAACCATCAATGTAAAACGCGTGCTGCTCGTAAGGAGATGAAATCACCGCCTCATGTACAAGGAGATGGGGAATAGCGTGAGGAAATCCAGAGAAGATAATTCGCTCCCCCCTCGAAGTGACTGGGCTCGCAGCAGGTTGAAGCACGTTGCGACCACTGGGTAGTGGTGCCTTCAACTCCAAAATTGCAAAGTCATATTCCGTCTTGTCCGAATACGCAATTAGCTGCGTCGGCAAAGGCACGTTGTCCTCGGTAATAGCGTAGATCGGGGCGCCATTTTGTAGATGCGGCTCAATCACATGGTGGTTGGTAATCACAAGCCGGTCATTGATGTAGCTGAAACCACTCCCTGAGCTGTTCCCAGTGACAATCCGAAATGTTGAATTCGCGAGCTGCTGGTGCATCGTTCCTCTCCACATAGCTATGAATGACATTGGATGTTGTCACAATCACCTTATGGGGAGTAGTGAGACGCCCGCCATAAGGTGCTGCTCAACTGCCGAAGCTAGCTCATCGCTTACGCAGCTACCCTCATTGATCCAACGGCACAATCGATCCACGCCGCTCCAGCCCTAACCAGCTCACGAGTTTTTCCCTCACTCGTGCCGTAGTATTTACCGACGCGCGCCATTGGCCATTTGGCCCCGAAGTAAAGCCAAATAACATCGCCCATTTGCTGATCACGGATGGAGAGTTTGGCAACCGCATTGTCTATCGCCATTGCCCAGTCATCCGTGATGCAGTAGTTTTTGCTTAATGCCGGCTGTGCAACCGCTTGACGCATCAGCGCTAAAGTCGGGGATGTGTAACCAGGGACCCCCATTCCATCCATCCGCCACCAGCCCCATTGTTCGAGCAGATATTCGGTGTCTCCCAACGGACGGCCTGCTGGCTTACGAATCATCATGCTCTTAATCCCCTGTGTGGTTTGTTCCGCCCGCCCCCAGGCGGTTGGCTTTATGGTTTTGGCTCTGAAACCCGTCCATCTGACTTGAACTTTTCAGAGCCAAAATTTCACGCTGAGCGTGCTGCAATTTGAAACTCAATTGGGTCACCAACTCGTCGGTAGAAAGCACCAACTTGCTTCCCCTAACAACCCAACCTGAGCCGTTGCAATCAGTGCAAACCAGCTCATAAAACAGCCCTTTCACTACTGCTTTCCCCTTACAGATCGAGCATGGCTCAAGCTCGACCCGTTCCCGCTCAAAGCCAGGCACTGGTCTTTTCTGCATGGTTTAAAACCTCGCCCTTAACAAATTGCGGAATCGACTCGCAGACCGCGCCATTCAAAGCGTCTACGAGGATTTGCGAATCTTCATATCTAGCGCCTGTCTGCTCATGGATCGCCTTGAAGCCACGCTCATCTAACCAGTTGTGCCACTTCACCAGCGCCAGCCGACGCTGCTCCTTGGCCTGGGTGTTGATGTAGGTCGAAGCGATCTTGCCCAGCGAATGGTTTAACAGCATCTCGCCGATGTGCCCGTCGACACCGAGGTCAGTCCACGCGGTGCGGGCCACCTTGCGCAAGTCGTGACTGGTCCACGCGCCCTGCCCCAATCGGGTGAACACGGCACTGGCCTGGTTATCGCTGAGCGGCTTCCCTCGGCGGGACGGGAACAGGAATGGCCCCTCATACCCGTGGGCGGTCTGCCGGTCCCGGTATCGGCGCAGCAGTGCGCTCACCTGGTCGGTCAGTGGCACCCGCAGCTCGGTCTTGCTCTTGGTGTGTTCGGCCGGCAGGAACCACTCACGCTCAGGCAACGCAATATCGGCCCAGCGCGACTGACGCGTTTCGCCAATGCGGGTGCCGTGGCACAGCATCATCAGGGCCAGCATGGCGTCACCCGGCGCAGTCACGAATCGCTCCGCCAACTGCTCCACCAACTCGGGCACCTGTACATCACGCAGACGGGCGGGCTTGGGTAGGATGCGCGCCGTCGTGAAATTGATGAACTTGAGCTCCGCCATCGGGTTGGATGGAATCAGATCGAGCTTACGGGCCTGACGAAAGGCCACCGCGAGCAGTCGGTACAACTGCTGGACGTACGACAGCGACAACTCTGCCTGAGCCGGCCAAATCAGCAGCTTGTCCAGGGTCTGGGCGTTGACGTCACGAATCAGCAGATCACCGAGGCGCGGCTTGAGCTGGCAACTGATGGCCGACTTGCCGGCTGAACGACGCTTTGCCGAGAGCGCGCGCGAGCGGGCCATGCGATCGCCAAACCAGTCCAGCAGTTCGCCGACGGTTACCCAACCCGAAACGCTCGCTGCGCCATCGGCCGCCACTCGCAAACGCACTGCCGGTAACGCTGCGACCACTTGCTTGGTGCTCAGGTCAGGAAATCCGCCGATGCGGTGCCACTGGCGCTTGTTCAGCAGGTACCAGGAGCCGCGCGCGCGATTCTTCGCATAACGGAAATGCAACGCCGGGTGACTGGCATCACGCAGGTCGCGCACATGCTCGAGCCTGGCGTTGCGCTGAATCTCGGTGTCTGACAGCTTCACCGTCAGGGTCTTGATCAGGGTGCTCAATCGCTCGCCTCCGGCTGGGCGAGACGGTCCACCACCTCAAACGTTGAAGGCCACATCCAAGCGCCATAACGCTTGGCCATGGCCTCGTCGGCGAACAGGGCCAACGCATGGTCCGGGGTGCTACCCAACTCCATCTTGAAAGAGCAGCAGAACACCGCGAAGCGGTAGGTGGCCGGATCGGGAACAGCGAGTCGCTGAGAGTCCATCAGAACGATTCCTTTTTTCGGTAACGGTTGGCCAGGCTGGTGACTTTCTCCGGCTGCTCGACCGGCTCTGGCTTCCACCCAGCGGCAAGGTTTTCAAAACGGTTGTACTGCCCAAGAAACGCCGTGCGGACAGTGCCCATCTCGATGTCGCGCCCCTTGCCGATGATGATTTCGGCGATGCCTTTGGCTTCGGTGTTTTCGTGATAGACCTCGTCGCGGTACACGAACAGGATCACGTCGGCGTCTTGCTCGATGGCACCTGACTCCCTCAAGTCGGAGGGGATGGGTCGCTTGTTTGGACGTTCTTCGCATTTGCGCGAAAGTTGGCTCAGCAGCACGACGGGGATGCCCAGCTCCTTGGCCAGTAACTTGCAGCCACGACTGATGCTGCTGACCTCTTCGGTGCGGTTGCCGCCCTCGCCTTCCAGCAATTGCAGGTAGTCGATCATCAGCAGGTCCAGGCCGTAACGCATCTTGTGGCGGCGAGCCAGCGAGCGAATGCGACCAATCGACGAGCCAGCACGGTCGGCAATGTACAGCGGCGCGCGGCGAAGCACGCCGGCTGCCGCGGCGAGTTCAGTGCCGTGGGTCTCGCACGCGGTCCCGTTTTTCACCAACGTGAGCGGAATGCGCCCCTCGGAAGCCACGGCCCGGTCCAGCAGCTGGCCCTTGTTCATTTCACAACTGATGACGAGTGCCGACTTGCTCTGGCGCACGGCGGCGTCGATGACAAAGCCCATGGCAAGCGTGGTCTTGCCCATCGCGGGGCGACCCGCAACGATGTACAGATGATCCGGCTGCAGGCCACCCAGCTTTTCGTCCAAGTCTTTCAGGCCGGTCGATAGGCCAATCAGCGTTTCTCCGCGGGTATGCCGATCATGGCGCTCCTGCCAAACCTCCAGCTGGTCAACCAGTACGTCACCCACTTTGACGATATCGTCATCACCCGAACCGCAATCAATCGCCATAGCCGCTGCTTGGACAGCAGCGATCTTCGCCTGCGTATCCTCGGTCCCCTGGGAAATCTCCATCGCCTGGCTGCCAAGGTCGTAGAGCGCCCGGTCAATGGCCCGCTCACGAACGATCTGGGCGTATGTCCGTGCGTTAGCAATACTTGGCGTGTTTTTGACGATCTCGGCGCAATAGGCAAATGCCGGGCTCCCGTCATCCATCGAGCCGATGTGATTCCCGACAGTCAGGAAATCCACCGCCTGACCAGACGAACGAATGGCGATGATGCTGCGGTACACCTCGGCGTTTGCAGGGAAGTAAAACGCCTCGGCGGACAAGTCTTCGGAGAGAGTATCGATCAGGTCTGGACGCTGCATCATGGCGCCCAGCAGACTGTGTTCGGCCTCCGCGCTGTGAGGGTCACGCATGGTAGTTGCCCTCCACGACCTTGACGAAGTTGCTCGGCGCAATCAGCCAGTCGAAGTTGCAACGGAAAGGGTTGCCCCCAGAAGTGGAAACCTCCCCCATCAGGAACTTGCTCGAGCGCACCAGTGCGAAGTACTCAGCCCAGAATTGGAGATCCTGGTGCACTTCGCTTTCGTTCCAGCGAGCACCGATTTTGGCAATCCGATCCTTGGTCAACATCACGACGCGAGGAAACTCCGGGATCGTCTTGTTGAACAAATCGACGATTGCCTGGGTTGGGCACTTCGGCTTCGAAATCTTCGATGGCTGATCATCGCCAGCAAGAGGTGACGGTTCACTTGATGGTTCTATTACGGTTCTGGGTGCGGCTGCTGCGGGGGTTTCTGTCGTGAGCTGCGGGGGTGATGGTGCAGTTGCTGCGGGGTGCGACTCATGCGGGGGTGCATATGCTGCCGGGGTCAAGGTGTACATCGTCGAGCGGCCCATCCTCTCACGGACGGACAACAGGCCAACTTGCCCCAGCCACTTGATGGCCGTTTGAACGGTCCTTTCAGCAAGGCAAGTGCGTTCTGAAATTCGGGCAACCGATGGCCAGCAAACGCCCTCGTCGTTTGCGTTATCCGCCAACGAGATCAGCACAGCCTTTTGTGGCCCGCTCATGCCCTGGAGCGGCCAGCACAAGCTCATGATTATGGTGCTCACAGCCGATCCCCAGTTTCAGATTCAACCGTGATGCTGAGTCGCAACACGTTTGACGATTGCTCGAAAAGTGTCACGACACGGCGGGTATTGCCCGGAGTAGCGATCGTGTTCATAATGGTCCCTCAGTGTTTTGCGTTGTGAAGAAGCCGGTCTAGCCACCGGCTTTTTTGTGGGTGCAATTTGAGTACTGGTTAAATTCACAGCTAATCCGATGTTCTACCGGTGCCGCCTTATTCCCGGGATACTTGCTTCAACAGCTCGACCAGGGACGAACCCATGACCTTCTCTTCTTCCAGTCCCGAAACAGGGACCAGCGCCAAACTTGAAATCTGTAACCGACCCACCTTCGCAACCGTGCGGTCCCTAATAAGGGGCGGAACTCATCGCTTGGGAGCGAAGGCAATCACGTTGCTGTCGAGCGGTACGTTGTCGCTCGCCGCCTTTTTGAGTCCCGGCATGGCCAGTCGCAAAATCTGCGAGGCCAGTGCATCCGGGGTAGTCCCGATCTCCGACGCCCATCGCGCCAGGTCTTCTGTGTCGCCCTTCCGTAAGTCAACTACTGCACTGGGCATGAATCCCCCTCTGCGGCCTTCTCAGGCCCGTCTTTTCTCCAGCTCAAACGGCAGCTCTCCGAGCGTTCGCTTGACCTCAAGCGCGGCCTCGATGATTTCTCGGCTAAGCACGCTGTGTTGCAGCTTCATGTCGCGGGCAACGTCCTTCAGCTCTTGAAAGACTTCGTCATCGAGGCGCACCTTCACCTGGTGCTCGTGCCGGTGGGCTTTATCGTCGTAGGCCATAGGTTCACTTCCGCATTCGGGGTTGCGTGGTGTGGTTTAGGCGGCTGATTTACGAGCCGCTTGAGGGCGGGAGCAAAGCTCGCGAGCCGTGATTTGCCCAGCTGTTAGCTCTTCTGCCTTGAAGGCCTTTTCGGCGCTCATCAGGTGAATACCAGACACCCAGTACGAAACCGCAGCCTGAGATACGCCGAGAGCCAAAGCTGTTTTGGTCTGCCCGCCGAAGTAGTCGACGAGCCTTTCGATGGGAGTCATTTTGATCCCTCCTGATAAGCCTGCTTATATCGTATGTAGAAGGACACTTATTTGCAAGCCAATAAGGAAACTTATAAATTCCAACGGATGAGCACACTCGCCGAACGAATTAAATCCGCACGAAGTCACGCCAAGCTGACGCAAAAGGCCCTAGCCCAAAAGGCTGGAGTGGAGCAGCCAGTGATTTCGCAGTTGGAGACTGGAAAGAATCTTCAAAGCGCACATCTGCCGAAGATCGCGCATGCATGCGGCGTGAGCGCTATCTGGCTGTCTGAAAATATTGGTCCAATGATCAGCGCCGCGAAGGTCGACTCAAACGTTGGTGAAGCTCGTCAGCCGGTAGAGTCTTTCCGGTATCCGGTAATCAGCTGGGTTGCCGCTGGCGCTTGGGCCGAAGCAGTTGAGCCCTTCCCTCCTGGATACTCCGATCGGTATGAGCTGTCGGATTACGACTCAAAAGGTCCAGCATTTTGGCTCGAGGTAAAAGGTGACTCGATGACCTCTCCAGTCGGAACGAGTATCACCGAGGGGACACTGATCTTGGTCGACACGGAAGCTGATGCTCAATCAGGAAAACTGGTGGTAGCGAAGCTGGCGGACAGCGACCAGGCAACCTTTAAAAAGCTCGTCGATGATGGCGGTCGACGGTTCCTGAAGCCGCTAAACCCTGCGTACCCTATTGAAATGTGTGCAGAGAACTGCAGGATTGTCGGCGTCGTAGTCAGGGCGCTGCAAAAGCTGTAGAGACTGTCCAAAAAGCACGCGCCTCAAAGCCCACCGACGAGTGGGCTTTTTTACGCCCGTCATCGGGAGGAGTACAAATGTACTCCGCACATCTTGCCAAAATGGTTTCATATCAATACTGTACATTCATACAGTTACGATAAGGAAAACCGCATGCTCTCCTCCTCGATTCCTACGACAAAACCTCGCACCTCCTACGAATTAACCGGGCGGCGCTTACAAGCGATCATCGCAGCACCTGGCGTTCAAAAGGTTCAGGCGGTCACCGTGTTCAGGCTCGAGCACGAAACCGTTGAGGATTGGCAGCGTTTAATCGATGAGATCAGCGAGACGGCCGGCGTGATGGTCGAATCTTTAGAGGGCGGCGCCGTCAGGATCCGCTGGCGACAGTACTGCGAGGCATGAAATTAGCCCGCCACTGAGCGGGCTTTTTATCGCCACGAAGAAAAATTATAAGGCTGCTTATTGACGACTAAAATAAGCTAGCTTATATTTACTTCATCGCCGTTGAGTACCCAACCAGGGACCAGAAGCGAAAGGGTCAAGTGGCCCGCCGCTCTTTAACAGACAGCGCAATAAAAAACAGACCGCATTGCCTCTACCGGCGACCGGCGAGCAGACAGGCCCGAAAGCCTGCCAACGACAGGACCAACCTGGACGGTTGCTCGATGGTGAAACGCCAGAACCGTGTGAATGACCCGGTAAGCAATGCGCCCCGCCTCTCCGGCGGTAATAGGACGGAAAGTTTCACTGATGCACCTGGTTGGCCGGGTGCATTGGGAAAACAACCGGGAGTCAAAACGATGGAAACAGAAATCGTAAATGGCACATGGAAGGGTCACCTCGGTCGTGGCCTGGCACCGCGAGAGCTTCAGTTTCTTCTCTGGGTCGCCCTGGGGCTCACAGCAAAGGAAATCGCACGGGAGGTGGGCATTTCGCCGGCCACCGTAGCGAAGCGCCTCACCAACGCAATGTTCAAGCTCGGCGTTACCCGCCGCGCCGCACTGGTGGCTGAAGCGATGCGCCGCCAAATCATTTCCCCGATGTGCTTTGTTCTGGCAGCGCTGATCGCCATGCACGCAATGCTCGATGGTGACTCTATGCGCCGTGATCGCCGCGTCCCTGAGCGCCGTATCGCTCAGGTCCGGACGGCAAAGCGCGCTGAAGCCTACGACCACCACGCATGACCTTGGAGAGCTCTATGAAGCACACATTTGCTGTCGATCTGCTCGACAACTGCGCCACCAACTACGAACGCAACGCCGCCATCCAGGAGAAGGAAGGCCGGTACGAAGATGCGGCCAACAGCAGGGTGATCGCCTCGGACTACCGGCAGGCAATCGAAGCGCTCCAGGCTGAATGAGCATCACTTCTGCCCATTCACTGAGTGGGCAGCGGGATGTAGGCCTATATCAAGCGAAGGGCTCAACAGAGCACAGGTGACATCAAATGAAATAAGGAATCGACAATGACTGTAGATATCAGCAATTTCATAATCGCCACCCCGCTTCCAATTTCCGACACAAACCCTATCTCCCTGGACTTGATCGGCTGGCGAGCGTTGATCGAATGCCCAAGCATCATTTCGATGCTTCCCGACGGATCGCTGCAGATGACAGCGCCCACCCTGGGCGCTTCCAGTAAAAGCGTCCATCGAACTCGCTGTGAATGGAAAGAGCCTGGCTATTGGCTGTTTGCCAGTGCCGCAGACCATTGGTGCCGTCAAGAAATGCGGCTGACGAAGGTCAATTCGTTGCAGAAGGTCGTGATCAGCCAAATTCATGTGCAGGGCTCTGAACGCCCGCCGGTAAAGGTGTTCTGGAACAAAGGCAAAATCACCATGGGTTTCCGGTCGAGCTACCTACAAGACGATCCGGTCAACTCAACGGTATTGGAAAACGTGCCGCTCGGCGCGCTCTTCAAAATCAACATTCACGCCAATTCGAGCGGCGCTGTATCGGTATCTGCCAGCTGCAACGGCGCCAAATCCACCTCAGCAATCATGCGCCTCGACAACACCTGGGACACGAAGACTCTCGCTTTCCACGGCGGCGTGTACAACCAGATCGACTACTCCGATTCAACCGATCCTGAGGACGGTTCGATTTGTGTGATCAGTGATCTATCCATCACTCACGTGTAAGACCAACCAGCGCCACGTCAGCCTGACGATAACTGCCCGATGCGCTGGTACTCCCCAGCACCAGGACGCATCGGAGTGTGATCTGAGTACCGCCAGTCAGCGTGAGAGCAACGGCTGACAAACGTCATGCAGATCACACCCCGATGCGGATGATTCTGCACCGCGCAAAGCGGCCCCCTGCATCCAGCGGGACCGGAAACAAATTGCACCTAACCGGAATGGTTTTTCCATCTCAAGCACGGAGGGTTTGCACCAATGCAGCATTAACCGCTTCACCTGTGTGGCGCAGTAAGCCTGAAGGCTGCGCCCTTCACCCTGGCAGGCAGCGGACATCTGGGCCGACGGTGTCACCGCGCACCGGCCGAGCAATCGGTAGGCCACCCCAAGCTCAAGGTCACCGCTGATGATTCAAACCCAGGCCGTCGCCAGTAGCGGGCCTGGGTGGCGCTCACGTAGGGAGGTCTTCGTGACGCCAATAAAAGCCCGGGTGATCTCGGGCTTTTTTACGCCCGCCTTTATCCGCCAGCACTCTCACCTGCGCCCAACGGCAACCAGCTGGCGGCCCGAGTACTGACGAATACACGCAACCCCACCGAGGAATCGCCATGCATCCATCACTTCAACAGCGAGTCGACGGGGTTGCCGCCCTGCGCGCTCGCGCAAACATCGCCACCGCCGCGTTCTACGCCATGATTGGCAAGGAGCAGCCCGTGCAAGAGATTCGCTTCCAGGTCATCGCCAAGGGCACCCATGCCTATCACATCATCGAGCGATCCACCGGCAAGGTGAAGGGGTTTCGCTGGACGTGGAAGGAAGCGATCAACCTGGCCCAGGCACTGGAATCGCGCGCCGATGGCATCAAGCTCTCGCTATCAGGTGACCGGAAATGATCGGCGTACCTATGCCCAACCCACGGGACTCGATAATCGCGAACCTGAACCAGCAACTGGATCACTTCTTCGGCGCAGGTCGCGAGGTGCAGGAAGTTGCCGCCGGCGTCACCGGCGAAAATGACGCCATGTTCGGCACCTACCACAGCAACAAGCTGCGGGTCGGGCGCAACAAGCAGGCGCCTCGGTTGAAGGAGCTGGCCGACGCCGGCAAGACCGTCATTCAAGCAGCGAAAGAGATGGGCATGGAATCGAAGCGCGCCAGGCTCATCGCCCGCGAGAACAACATAAAGTTCCCGGGGCCGCCGTGAGACGCATCAGCAACCAGGTGCGCCAGCGCCGACGACAGACATGGCTGGATCTACCAGCCCACGGAATTGAAGAGGCAGGCCATGGTCAAGAGCAATGCGGATCGCTCAGCGAAAGCCGCAGCGAAGAGGAAATCAGGCTGCACTGCCTGCCCGGCAAGCGCCAAGCGCTCACTGAGATGATGGCCTGGAGCGGCATCGAGGAACAGGGTGAGGCAATCACGCTGATGACTCATCATCTTCATGGATTAGGCCCTCAAAAGTCCGCGCCGCTGGTTGCCGCAACGCGACACGTTATCGAGCTATCCCTAAACGTGTCGCTGGCTTTTCATCGGAAGAGCCTGCAGTTGATTCATCAGGATATAGGGGACGAAATTCTGTCACCTGCTCCAGTAAGTGCCGATCTGGTCAGATACGACTGCAGCGCACACTCCTACGCCAATAGCCAAAACAGAGAAGAAGCCAGCTTTTGAAATTCTCTTCAACCAGACGAATGATGGCTCACCCACCTTCACCCGATCCCACTCCGTTTTCAGAATTTGCTGTGCCTCGACCGATATAGTCTCGATCCTGGCTCCCATGCCCTTGTCGTTGAAATTGTCCATGCTTATCAGTAGATGACTCAGTTTTTCATGCTCATCCGGATTCAGGCGCAGTCGAATTCGAGAGATAAGCATGGCGATCTCCACATAATCCTCCTGATGAGCAAGCAGATACTCATCGACCTGTTCCGTTGATTTGCTTTGGATAATCTCTGTGGTGGTCATTTTGATCCCAAGTTGCGCTATCAACTGGGAGACATCGTTCCTTAAGGCATCAATCCACGCCTGCCGAAACTCTGAGGTTTTCTGGTCCTTTGCAAGAATAGAGACAACCAGAGACACAACGGCTGCAATCAGGCCAACGACGAGGGCGACGATAGCTGGAACGAGTAGATCTTCTTTCATAAAGGATCCGGCGGGAAATAATCAGCCGCGTATCAGACACGAACCAAAACCAAATTGCCACCAACGGTTACGGAGGGCCGCGCCTAACGGGAGGTAACTCCTCAACTTGGCGACGCTCTGAACGACAGTACCGCCGGTGGTACTTTTTTACCTTATCGAATTTTCACTTGACGAAATGACGGGCTTTGTTTGCTAACCATTCTCAGTCTATTGCGTGAAGGTAACTACGCATCAAACCAGCACCATTTCTTTTATGAACCTATCCTGCAATTTTGTCCCGAGATTTATTGCATGCGCACGAGCGTAGATGAAATTACCACGCGCTTTGGCATAATTTCGCGCAGCCAGTTCTGTTTCCTGACTTGAAACCGGATTGCTCATGGACACAAGATTAGGGTCCTGCACGTTATCTAACTTAGACTTCGAAACCTCCAAGATTTCTCTACTCTCATGCAAGTCCAAACAAACGCTGTAAAACTCCTTGATATCCTCAGCCAAGCCGGAAGAGACATAAATGCTAGCTGACTGTACATGGGGACCAAACTCCATAAACTCTCGCTGCCTTGATTCCGAATTTGATTTTTTTAGCTGTTCAAAAGCAATGCGAAATTTCTCGTACAATATTTTTTGATAAAGATGAATATTTATTTGATTTGCTTGTTTTGCGGTGGCCACCGCTCGCCAAGAAAGAATCGCTGCAACTACAGAAATCAGCAGTGCGGCGCCCGCAATGCAATTTGCCCAAACCGCTGTATCCAAAATTGACTCCTTAAGACCGGCCCCATGCCGGGCCGAACACAAATAACCCACCTCAATGAATCGCGTCACCGCATCCGGTCATGGAGGGCGGCGCGAGAAAAGGAAGAACTGCTCTCCAGTGAGGATTTATTTGGGCTCGGAAGCAAAATTAGCACCGCTGTACGAGCCATCCACCGTACCGCGAATCTTTGTTGTCTTACGGAAAACGCTTAACAGTGAATCTAATTCTTTAAGAGGGAATTCATTTTTTTTCGCAAGCTCAACAATCTGTTCGATCGGTACATTTTTTTCTATTAGGGATATGAATAACTGACGCTTCTCCGCTAAATCGGAAAACGGATTCCCAGCATCAGCAGTCGAACTCGTTCTAAACTCTAAGTCCCTCACGCGATTTGAAAGGGATCGAGTGTTTGAAAGTATTTCGGCCAATATACTTTCTTCGGAACGCGGCGCAACATCCACTAATTGAGGGTTCGACTCTAATGCTAATGCAAAGCCATCCGCAAACTGGGGCCAATAAGTTTCGAACACCTGCTTTAGAATTCGCTCATCAAGCTTGTTGATCTCCATGCATGAATTTAAAGAGCTTATAAGACTCCACATCGACGATCGCTCAGGAACAGTGTGATTGAACTGAGCCAAAGGGTCTTCAATCTCACTAGGCTGTAAATCAATCAAAAACGTACACACTCTGTTCGTACTTAATCCTTTCGCAAGCGCGCCAGTTTCGAAAAGAATCCACGGTTTGTTTTTATTTTCTTGAGTCAAGCAAACAATACCAGCTGCCGTATCTTTAAGCTGATCTGAAATCTCAGAAAACCAAATTGCTCCCTTGTCAATATCTCGCGTGGATATCCACGGCTGAGACGCTTGAAGTACACACTTTATCCAATCGCTAATCAACTCCGCTACAGCCTTGCTCCTTTGCCCTGACCAACTGACAAAAACTTTCATGTCCGCTCCGTGCTCTCTAATAACAACTAGGGCGGAATATCTCATAGTCATCACGTAATTTCCATATGAAAAAAACTCAACGACCAGACCAGAAAAAGGTCTGAAAGACATTGGAGCCTTCATGATCCATTACCACGGCACACCGGTCGGCGGAACTCGGCAAGATGGCGCTCGCTTCCTTGCCTCTAGGCACGCGCTAGTGCCCTTCCCGCGCCAGGACGACATAGCCATCGTTGCTGAAGTTTGCCAGTCGTTCGTCTTCGACAACGGCGCGTTTTCCGTCTGGAAGAAGGGCGGCACCCTGGACATCGACGGATACACCCGCTGGGTGGAACAGTGGCACCGGCACCCCGGTTTCGACTGGGCGCTGATCCCTGATGTAATCGACGGTAATGAGACAGCGAACGACGCACTTCTGGCGGCATGGCCGAGAGAATTGCATGGCGTGCCGGTCTGGCATCTCCACGAATCTCTAGAGCGCCTACAGAAGCTCGCATCTGACTGGCAGACCGTTGCAATCGGCAGTTCCGGCGAGTGGTCCAGCCCAGGAACCAATCCATGGTGGAAGCGTATCGGTGCGGCGATGAATGCGATCTGCGATGATAGCGGCCGACCAATATGCCGACTCCACGGACTACGCATGCTCGACCCCGCTATATTTCAGCTATTGCCACTGGCCTCTGCCGATTCCACGAATGCAGCAGTGAATGGGGGCAGCATCAGTCGCTTCGGAATGTACGCGCCACCTACTGCTGGCCAGCGCGCGAACGTCATCGCCGACCGGATTGAGGCGCACAACAGTGCGCCGGCCTGGCAACGAGAAACTCAAGTTGAGATGGCGCTTTGACAATCGAGTCGGATTCGAACTTTTATTAACACCCAAACGCTGCCTTTTGGCAGCGTTGGTTATAAATCAAGCTAAAAACCAACCAAGTATTAGAAATTATCAGTAGACGTCAAATCACTCCAAGTCTGCGATGCAATTTTATTCGCAACCAAACCAATAACAGACGCCGTGTTTTGAGCTTGGGCCATAGCAACCTCCACACCCTTGGTGCTTTTTAGTTTAATACGACGAGGCTGACCATTTTTATCTTGCTTATAACCTGTGATAGTAATCCAATGCGCTCTATATCTAAGCCAATCGATCTTAGAGATTCTATCTTTTAGCTCTGAAACTGATAACGTAGGTTTCTTATCCCAATTAGCCTTTAAACTATTAACCTGCGAGTTATAAGCCTCTTCGACAGTTTTCCCGGCATCTTTGGCTCCTATAGCCGATACAAGAGGACCTATCTCATCAATGCGAGACCGATGATATGCAATTGCAAGCGCCTTTAACGCAAACGGCCAACCATGGACATACAATTTTCTAAAGGGGTCTGAGTCGGCGGGAGTTTCCTCCAACCAGGCCGGGCCAAAATTTTGCTCAAGAATCGCTATAAAATCCTTCGCAAAAGGAAGAAAGTGCTTAACATGAAAGTGCTTGAAGTGCTCAGTCTTCAATCTGCCTTCCGACACGACATTCAGCAATATTTGCTCCATCGTGCTCAAATCGACAAGACACTTAGTTGCTGTCTCACTGGTACTAGTATTGCGACCGGTTGCGAGCCTTGATTCAAATATCGTCCCAGCGATAGCACTGACACGCAACTCACTTAGTGCAGAGGATGTGTCCAGGCTTATCACAAGGTTTTTATTCTTCTTCGAACCCCGACCATTTCGATCAGCAAAGCTTTGGCCAGCCTTTCGCTCATCCATATTGAGTTCAACTTCTAGAGTCACCACTAAATTTTCTAGGGCACCAACGTCGACCGCGTCCTTAGAATTCGCTACCGAAAAAAGGGCCGCCGTCTGCGTTTGACCGTCAGACTGCATGAGTGGCGACTTAGGCAAATATATTATCCCATACAAACTATTTGGATTAGTTTCATCCAAGGCAACAAAAACAGTTTGATCAAATACAACTGATGATTGCCACCCAGAAATCGTAGGTAGATATAACGGTCTATCCCCCCTAATTCCCTCTAGTATATAATCTCGGAAATCAATCTTATTTTGTGCCTTCTGCCCCTTAAAGTCGCTTTGAGTACGCTCATGCATTTCGGTCATTCGCAAAGCGTCATAATTATCGGGTGGAGGATTCGAAGGATCATATCGAACCATTTCAACAAATACGCTTAACGTAGGATGTGCAGTAACTAAAATACGCCACTGCCCACTATCGGAAACGAAACCTTTCCGACTAAGTGTTGCATGGAGCCTAATATAGTTAGAGGTTGGACTCTGAAATTCGTAAGCACTTCGCTCAAATGCATCAAGGTCATCAGAATTGCTTTGTGCACGTACAATCCGAAGCCCCTGATATTCTCCATCCTTTGGAATGCTATTGGTTAAAATAACTTTTTTAGCTAAGTTTGGTATGGCCATATTATTTGCTCTCAACATATTCATTAGGAAGAAAAGGAATTTTTGGCAATACTTGCAATGGTGCGCCAACAACAAAACCAGATCGACGCAACCAGGATGGCAAAACTACGAACTCGATATTCAAGTTCATTACCTCGTTGGCAACAATCATCTCAGGCGAAAAACGAAACGCTGCAATTACTCCACGGATAGGGCGAAAATTCTCTGTCTTTCTAGCCAACGCAACATATTGAAGGATTTGCCCTAATGCCTTGTAGTCAGCGGAAATTTTAAATTCCCACTCCCGTATCAAATCACTTTTATCAATAGTGCGCATATCCGCACGTAAAAGCGTTCCGTCATAACCCTGTTCTGTTCTGGCCAGAATCTCTCCGTTACGGTGATCGCTAAGAGTTTCTGCGTAAGCATCGCGAACCCTGCATTCGTGCGCATAAATTTTAGCCCCATCCTCTGTCGCTACCGATCGCCCCATCAAACACCTCCTTGCCGTGGAGATGGCATCATAAATCTCGGAGATTTACTGTGCAACATTAAAATTCACAAAGAAAATCTTGCAGCGACTCTGTACGCGCGATGCACTCATCCAACCCACCTGATACCCCCCATCAAACGACAACTCTCGAGCCTGCCGATGAGCGGCGGGCAAGGAATCGCTATGTCCGATTTTCAAGCGGAATCCACGCCACCGTTCGCAAGGTGCGCAAATGCGGCGAGTGCCACGGGCACATCGATCCCGGCCAGAAATATCAGCTCATATCCGGAAGCCGGGAGGGTGACATGGGCTCGTTCAAAATATGCATGCCATGTCTTACTGCTCGCAACTGGGTAACCGCACAGCCCGAGCGGGGAAGTGACGGCGAGCACCTCTATTACTTTGGCCAAATGAAAGAGGACCTGTCGTACCTGGCACCGGAAATCAAATCGCAGGGCGGTCGCCGATTCCACGCGTATCGCTTGCAGGTTCTCATAAGCCGCCGCCGACTCTTCGCCCAAGCATTGCGCAAAGCAGGCTAATCCAATAACCACCTTCTGCCGCCACGCGCGGCATGGAGCATCTCCATGGAAACTGAAATCCTCTCGGACGAGGAACTGGCCGAACTCACTGGCTACAAGGCCAGAGCCTACCAGCGTCGCTGGCTGATTGATCGTCAGTGGGTGTTCGTCGAAAGCCGCGGCAAGCGCCCTTTGGTTGGCCGGATGTACGCTCGCATGAAGTTGGGCGTGCTCTCCCCGTCTATCGCTGACCCAAACCCGCCCCCGACGCGTCCGGCCTGGACGCCAGACTTCTCCAGAGTGAACTGATATGCGCCCCCGCAAGACAGAAAATAGGGATTTGCCGCCAGGGATGGTGCGGCGTAAACGGCCCCGCAAGAACGGTACTGTCTGGATTGGGTACTACTACCGGGACGCGAACGGCAAGGAGGTGTCGCTTGGCGGGGACTTCGACAAGGCAAGGCTGAAATGGGCTGAACTGGAAGCCAAGGCAAAACCGGCTGACCTGAAGGTCATGAAGGGGATTTTTGACAGATACGAGCGGGACATTATCCCGAAGAAGGCGCCACGCACGCAAAAGGACAACAGGGCTGAGCTCAAGCATCTACGCAAAGGGTTTGAAGGCGCGCCAATCGACGCAATTACCCCATCCATGGTTGCGCAGTACCGGGATGCAAGGACGGCCAAGACCAGGGCAAACAGGGAAATTGCCCTCCTGTCCCATGTATTCAATATTGCGCGGGAATGGGGTTTCACTGACCGGGAGAACCCGTGTGCAGGCGTCCGGAAAAATAAGGAAAAGGTCCGAGACTACTATGCCAACGATATGGTCTGGTCGGCAGTGTATGGAAAAGCTCCGCAGGAGCTGAGGGACGCGATGGATTTGGCATATTTGACGGGGCAGCGCCCGGCCGACGTTATTGCAATGACACGTGGAGACATCGAGGGGGATTATTTGACTGTGCAGCAAGGCAAAACCAGCAAACGACTTCGAATCCAGATGCAGGCCGATGGGGTGAAAAATAGCCTTGGCCTACTCATAGAGGAAATCATGGAGAGAAACAAACAGCACAGCGCGTCGCACTTCATCCTCAGCAAGTCGGGGATGCGCGTTTCTCAGCAGATGCTGCGCAATAGATGGGATGACGCCCGGGAATCAGCTCGATCGCTGGCAATCATCGAGGGCCGGAGTGATGACGCAGAGAAGATTCGCCAATTCCAGTTCAAGGATATCCGACCAAAAGCAGCTTCCGAAATAACCGACATCGCCGACGCGAGTCTCCTGCTGGGCCACTCTGAGCAGGAAATCACCAAACGTGTTTATCGCCGTATCGGGGCGATCGCTCAACCGTCAAAATGAAATAGTTTCGGAACTCCACCCCCTAAAGTTTCGGAACTCCCTCACTTTCCAGCGCCCAATAAAAAACCCCGCAGACGTTAATCTGCGGGGCTTTCAATAGTGGAGGCCGAGGTCGGAATCGAACCGGCGTAGGCGGATTTGCAATCCGCTGCATAACCATTTTGCTACTCGGCCTCAAAACATTTGTTGTCAGTAGCGCGACATCAAATGCGTAAAACTTGGAGCGGGAAACGAGACTCGAACTCGCGACCCCGACCTTGGCAAGGTCGTGCTCTACCAACTGAGCTATTCCCGCGTCTTGGTGTGGCGCATTCTATAGAATCCAGAAGCCACGTCAACCCTTTGATTCAAAAAAGTTTTATTTCTTTTGCACGTCAGTCTTCAGGTGCGGCCAGGCAGCCCGCAAGTACTGAACCATGGACCACAATGTCAGGCCTGCGGAGACCATCAGCAAGGCGTAACCCAACAAGACCCAGAAGCTGAAGTCCTTAGGATTGGCCAGCAGGATTACCAGCGCCAGCATTTGCGCGGCGGTTTTCCATTTGCCCAGGTTCGACACGGCCACGTGCGCACGGGCGCCGAGCTCGGCCATCCATTCGCGCAAGGCCGAGACCACGATCTCGCGACCGATGATCACGGCAGCCGGCAGCGTAAGCCACAGATTGCCGTGTTCCTGTACCAGCAACACCAGGGCAACGGCGACCATCAGCTTGTCGGCCACGGGATCGAGGAAGGCCCCGAACGGCGTGCTTTGTTCCAGGCGTCGGGCCAGGTATCCGTCCAGCCAGTCGGTGGCGGCGGCGAAGGCGAAGACCGAGGCTGACGCCAGGTAACTCCATTGGTAAGGCAGGTAGAACAGCAAAATGAAGATCGGTATGAGCAGGACGCGTAGAACGGTAATCAGATTAGGGATATTCATCGGCACAACTGGCTACGAGGTGAGGGGGGCATTCTACTCGCTGTGCAGATTGGCATAAATCAACTCTGCGAGCTTTTTACTGATCCCGGGGGCTTTTGCGATCTCTTCGATGCTGGCACGAGACAGCTCCTGCAATCCACCAAAATGTTTGAGCAAATCGCGCCGACGTGTCGGCCCGACTCCGGCAACACCTTCAAGCGTCGAGGTGCGCCGGGTTTTCCCGCGTCGCGCGCGGTGCCCGGTGATCGCAAAACGGTGAGCTTCGTCGCGAATCTGCTGGATAAGGTGCAGCGCGGGGGAATCACCGCGCAAGGTGAATTCGTGGGCGGCGTCGTTGAGGTAGAGGGTTTCGAAACCGGCCTTGCGCGTCGCACCCTTGGCCACGCCGAGCAGGATCAGGTCGGGGACCGCCAGTTCATCGAGCACGTCACGGGCCATCGACAGCTGGCCCTTTCCGCCGTCGACCAGCAGGATATCCGGCAGCTTACCCTCCCCGTCCTTGAGCTTGCTGAAGCGCCGGGTCAGTGCCTGGTGCATCGCGGCGTAGTCATCGCCCGCGGTGACGCCTTCGATGTTGTAGCGCCGGTAATCGGACTTGATCGGGCCTTCGGGGCCAAACACCACGCACGAGGCCACGGTCGCCTCCCCGCTGGAGTGACTGATGTCATAACACTCGAGGCGCTGGGGTGGCTCGTCCAGCTTGAGCACTTCGGCCAGGGCGTCGAAACGCGCGGCTACGTGTTGTCGGTTGGCCAGGCGCGCGCCCAGGGCTTGCTCGGCATTGGTCACGGCCAATTGCTGCCAGCGCGCACGCGTACCGCGCACCCGGTGGCTGATGGTCAGTTCGCGACCGCGCAGTTCGTCAATGGCCGCAATCAGTGTCGGAAAATCTTCGTGAACCACATTGACGATCAACTCGCTCGGCAAGTCGCGTTCGGGACTGCTGATGTAGTACTGGCCAAGAAACGCCGCCATGACTTCAGACACGTCTTCTTCGATACCCACCTGCGGGAAGAAGTTCTTGCTGCCCAGCACTCGCCCGCCCCGCACACTGATCAGGTGGACACAGGCGCCGCCCGGGTTGACGAACGCAGCTATCACGTCGACGTCGCCCGTGCCGCCTTCCATGCTTTGTTGATCCTGAACCCGGCGCAGCAGCGAAATCTGGTCGCGCAGTTCGGCAGCACGCTCGAATTCGAGGTTGATCGCCGCCTCTTCCATGGCCGCGGACAACTCGTCGCTCAACGCATTGCTGCGACCCTCGAGGAACATCACCGAGTGCCGCACATCTTCGGCATACACCTGCGGGTCGACCAGGCCGACACAAGGCGCCTTGCAGCGCTTGATCTGGTATTGCAGGCAAGGCCGCGTGCGGTTCTTGTAATAGCTGTCTTCGCACTGGCGAACGAAAAAGGCCTTTTGCAACAGGCTCAGGCTTTCGCGAATCGCTCCGGCGCTCGGATAGGGACCGAAGTACTTGCCCTTGGCCTTCTTCGCCCCGCGGTGGATGCTCAACCGTGGGAACTGGCCATCGGAGAGAAAGACATAAGGGTAGGATTTGTCGTCGCGCAGCAGGATGTTGTACGGCGGACGCCACTCCTTGATCAGCGTCTGTTCGAGCAGCAAGGCCTCGGTTTCATTGGCCGTGATGGTCGTTTCGACCTGGGCGATACGGGCCACCAGCGCAGCGGTCTTGGGAGCCAGGCCGGTTTTTCGAAAGTAGCTCGACAGACGATTCTTGAGATTCTTGGCCTTGCCGACGTAGAGCAGGCGCGCATCGCTGTCGAACATGCGATAGACGCCGGGGCGCCCGCTGACCGTAGACAGGAAGGCACTTGGATCGAATTTTTCAGTCATTTTCAGAGGCTGGCATCAACCATGCCGTGTCGCACCGCCAACAGCGTCAACTCGACATCGCTGCTGATCGAAAGCTTTTCGAAAATGCGGTATCGGTAGGTGTTCACGGTTTTCGGCGACAGGCACAACTTGTCGGAGATGATCTGGACTTTCTGGCAGCCGACGATCATCAGCGCGATCTGGATTTCCCGCTCCGACAGCGCGTCGAAGGGCGAATCGTTAGTCGGCTGGAACGACTTGATCGCCAGTTGCTGGGCAATTTGCGGGCTGATGTAACGTTGCCCGGCAAACACCAGGCGGATGGCCTGGACCATTTCCGGCAATCCGGCGCCCTTGGTCAGGTAGCCCGCCGCGCCGGCTTGCAACAGCCGGGTAGGAAACGGATCTTCCTCGCACACGGTCACCGCGACAACCTTGATGTCGGGATGGCTGCGCAACAATTTGCGAGTGGCTTCAAGACCGCCGATCCCAGGCATTTTCACGTCCATCAAGACCACATCGGGTTTCAACTCACGCGCCTTGAGCAGGGACTCTTCCCCGGACTCTGCCTGGCCGACTACTTGCAGGCCATCGATGTCAGCCAGCATTCGCGTAATGCCTGTACGAACGAGATCATGGTCATCGACTACTAGCACCCTAATCAAGCAGACACCTCGCGATAGGATCTTATTTGGATTGCCCGCCACCTTAGCAAAAAGCATCTGGCAGACCTAGCGCCCAGCGCTATATAAAAAGTTTCCATTCGTCTTGCAGAGCTTGTCGGCAGTGTGTTTCAGCCAGGAGCAGCGAACACTTCACGCTCCATGCGCAGGAAACACTCGTCCCTGCCCACCACCTTCAAGCCCTTGCGTTCGTACAAGGCACGCGCCGGATTATTTTCAAAAACCGTCAAGCGCAAGCGCTGGTGCCCTTCACTGCACGCCAGTGCCAATACCTGATCGATTGCCCAGAAACCGGCACCCTGCCCTCGAAACGCCTGGCCAACATGAAGTTCGCGGATGTACAGCGCCCGGGCATCCCGACTGAGGCTGACGAACCCCAGTCGACGCTCGCCGCTCACGATTATCCGGTTGTCCCGCCCGGCCCAGGCGACATCGAACGCTTCGTCCAGCCACAACAGATCGTGCTGGATGTAATAGCGCAACATGTTGACGCACGTCAGGTCCCGGGCAAAATCGAGGTCGCGGTCCGTTGCCGGGCGCCAGTCAACCTCCGGCAAGCGGCGGCGAAGGTCATGCAATGGCGTCATGCTTGATCCTGTGACGGGGGCGTTTTCAAAAACAAGGAGTGTGTGTCACAACCCCATGGGCACTCAAGCGATAGAAACCGCCGCTGATGACCGATAGCATTTTCTGATTGAAACCTCGCACCGGCCTCTAGTAAGCTCGGCGCATTGATCGGAGACAGACCATGTTCAACGCCCGCCCACCGCTTCGTACCGCCAGCGCCCCGCGCTCGGTTGCGGCTGCCCGGGTGAACGACGTGCGCGCTCCGGCAAGCTTTTATTTTGGGTATTGGTTTAGCCACTGGCGCGCCTGATACCCACACGGCGCCCACTTCAAACGGGTCGCCACCAGAGAATTCTCAACCCCCGGTCGGCCTCCCGACCGGGGGTTTTGTTTTTTGGGCCCGCCACTTATTTAGCGACACACCGCCATCAAGAGGATTTTACAAATGAACTACGCCACTTATTACCGTCACGACAGTTTTAGCGCCTGGCGATTTACCACCCTCCGCTCGGGACAGCCTGCCGCCTCCGATCGGTCACCCACTGGTGGCAAGCACACACACGCAGCCAATCCGGCCAATTGTCGAACACCCCAGTAGGGCCGAGCGCGCGGGAACGACCCGCCGCCGCCCAGGAAGCCTGAACATGAACTCGTCCGTCTCTGCTCTGCCACTGTCGACCCTCAACCCTGCCAACGAAGCGCTGACCCTGCGCCTGCCAAGTTCGTTGCAACTCAAACAGCAATTGCCACTGAGCAATGCCCTGGTCCGCCAAGTCGCGGCTCACCGCCAGGCAGTTCGCGCAATCCTCGACGGGGAAGACTCCCGCCTGCTGGTCATCGTCGGTCCCTGCTCGATCCATGACCCGAAATCAGCCCTCGAATACGCCGACAATCTGGCCCGTTTGACCGCCGACGTCAGCGACCAGATGCTCCTGGTGATGCGCGCCTACGTCGAAAAACCTCGCACCACGGTGGGCTGGAAAGGCCTGGCCTACGATCCGCACCTCGATGGCAGCGATGACATGGCCGGCGGCCTGACCCTGTCCCGGGAACTGATGCGTGAAATGCTCATGCTCGGCTTGCCGGTGGCGACTGAACTGCTGCAACCCATGGCCGCCGGCTACTTCGATGACCTGCTGAGCTGGGTGGCCATTGGCGCCCGCACCACCGAATCGCAGATCCATCGGGAGATGGCCAGCGGCCTGGGCATGCCAGTCGGCTTCAAGAACGGCACCGATGGCGGAGTCGGCGTGGCCTGTGACGCCATGCGCTCGGCCGCCCATCCGCATCGCCATTTCGGTGTCGACAGCCAGGGCCATCCCGCGATCATCCAGACCCCGGGCAACGCCGACACTCATTTAGTGCTGCGCGGCGGCCATCACGGCCCGAACTACGATCGCGCCAGCGTTGCCCGCGTGCACGCCGACCTGACCCGCCTGAAGATCCCGACCCGGATCATGGTCGACTGCAGCCACGCCAACAGCAGTAAAGATCCGCTGCGCCAGCCTGCTGTGTTCAATGACGTTTTGGAGCAACGCCTGCAGGGTGATCGCTCGCTGATCGGCATGATGATCGAAAGTCATTTGTTCGAGGGTTGCCAGCCGCTGGGCTCGTCGCTTGAGTACGGCGTTTCGGTCACCGACGGTTGCCTGGGGTGGAGCGCGACAGAACAGCTGTTGCGCCAGGCGGCGGATCGGCTGCGGACACAGGAATGACGCCTGCAGGAGCGAGCATGCTCCGGGAGCCTGACACCCCGCGGGGCTCTTGGGCTTGGTGATCGTTCCCACGCTCTGCGTGGGAATGCATCCTGTGACGCTCCGCGTCACCATTGCGCATGGCTCACGTCATGCGTCGTCAGCGGAACGCGGAGCGTCCCTGGCGGCATTCCCACGCAGAGCGTGGGAACGATCACGCACCACAAAAGCCTTGCACAGTTCAAGACCAAGGCCACGCCAACCTCCGAGCATTCGTACCGCGCCTATGCCTTTTTCTCCAAGCCACCGCGGCCATTTCATGCATCGCGCCAGCATTGGAGTCTTTAAAGTGAAGTCGAAATCACTTTCTTGAACCCTGGAAAAAGGAATGAACATGCAACGGAATGCAAAGACTCATTATCCCATCCTCCTGGTGCACGGGCTTTTCGGCTTCGAGCGGATCGCCAGTGTGCAACTCTTCCACGACGTCAAGCAGGCCCTGCGGGGGGCCGGGGCAAGCGTGTTCATCCCGCATCTATCCGCCACCCACAGCAACGAAGTCCGCGGCGAACAGCTCCTGGCGCAGATCCAGCGGGTACTGCAGGGGACCGGTGCCCACAAGGTCAATCTGATCGGCCACAGCCAGGGCGCGTTGGCCGCACGGTATGCCGCCGCGACAGCGCCAGGCAAGGTGGCCTCGGTGACATCCGTCAGCGGACCGAACCACGGGTCGGAACTGGCCGACTTGCTACGCAAGGCACTGACGCCCGGCGACCTTCCGGAAACGCTGGCCGAAACCATCGCCACCTTGTTCGCCGACCTCCTGTCGTTGCTCAGCGGCAAGCGTCGGATACCGCAAAATGCTATCGCCGCGCTGAACGCCCTGACCACGCAAGGCGTGGGCGCATTCAACCAGAAGTACCCGCAAGGCCTGCCGCCGAGCTGGGGTGACAAGGGCAACGAACAGGTCAATGGCGTCCGCTACTATTCCTGGAGTGGCATCCTGCAGGGAAAACGGCGAGATGCGGAACTGGACGCACTCGATCCCTCACACGACCTGCTGCGGGCGCTGTCACGTTATTTCACCACCGAGCCCTTGCAGAACGATGGCATGGTCGGGCGCTACAGCTCGCATCTGGGCACCATCATCCGCTCCGACTATCCGCTGGATCATCTGGGCACCCTTCGCCAGGTCGGTGGTCAAAGTGAAAGGCGCATCGACCCGATCGATCTTTACGTGCAGCACGCCGAGCGCCTGGAAAATGCCGGTCTTTAACCCAAACCTGCCGTCCAGAGCGCTGGCAACGGAACTTTGAGGAGAAATACCCCACTTAATCCGGTAGGCTCAGCACTTTACCGTACATTGAATGGAGAGTTTACCCATGGCCAAAGCCACTGCCCGTCACATCCTTGTTGCCAGCGAAGCCAAGTGCAATGAACTGAAAGCCCAGATCGAGGCGGGTGCAGACTTCGCCGAAGTCGCCAAAGCCAACTCCACCTGCCCTTCCAGCCGCCAGGGCGGTGACCTGGGCTCGTTCGGCCCGGGCCAGATGGTCAAGGAGTTCGACACCGTGGTCTTCAGCGCGCCGATCAACGTGGTACAAGGTCCGGTCAAGACCCAGTTCGGCTATCACCTGCTGGAAGTGACCAGCCGCCAGGACTGATAAACGCCTGGATTTGCTGTGCAACGGCCCGCCCTCTGGTGGGCCGTCGTGTTTCAGATACGTAATTCGGCTGGCGAGGGACGCGCCGCTAGCGTACAAATTGTGCTTAACGACCCCCGGCTCTAAGGCTGACAATGCGACTGGCTTTCCCGACTTTGTTGTTCACTGCCGTGGCCCTGCTCTTGGGCGCCGTTGGTGTGAATGCCGCACCGCAACATGCGTTGACCGTATACGGCGAGCCCGCCAAGTACCCTGCCGGCTTCAGTCATTTTGCCTACACCAACCCACTGGCGCCCAAGGGCGGGACAATGCGCCGTTCGGCGATCGAGATCGGGCATTTCGATCACGTCCTGCCTTATATAGACAAGGGCATCGGCGTGACGCAGATCGATGGCATGCTCTACTCTCCCCTCGCGCAGCGCTCGCTGGACGAGCCTTACACGGTGTACGGCCTGGTGGCGCAGCAAATGGAGCGCTCCGACGACGGCCTGTCCCTGCGTTTCTACCTCAACCCGAAGGCACAATTCGCCGATGGCACGCCGATCACAGCCCAGGACGTGCGCTACACCTTCGATCTGTTGATGACCCAGGGCAGCCTGCGCTATCGCACGCAGTTCGCCGACGTCAAGGGCGTGGAAGTCGAGTCTCCACTGACCGTGCGCTTCGACTTCAAGAACAACGAAAACCGCACCCTGCCGCTGGATATCGCAACCTTGCCGGTGTTTCCCGAACACTGGTGGAAGACCCGCGACTTTGCCGATGGCGGCGGTTACGAGCCGCCCCTGGGCAGCGGCCCGTACAAGGTCGGCAAGGTCGATTCGGGACGCAGCATCACTTTCGAGCGCAACCCCGACTGGTGGGGCAAGGACCTCCCGGTCAGCCGCGGGCTGTACAACTTCGATCATTTCAGCATCGAGTACTTCGGCGATACCGATGTCGCGCGCCAGGTGCTGCGCGGCGGCGCCTATGACTACAACCGCGAGTTTTCCGCCACTGGCTACTCCATCGGCTACGACAGCCCGGCCCTGAGCGACGGTCGCCTGCAAAAGGCCCACCTGGCCACCGAAGCGCCACAATCGGCCCAGGGTTTCGTGTTCAACCTGCAAAAACCGATGTTCCAGGACCGCCGGGTGCGCCAGGCGCTGGCGATGCTTTGGGATTTCGAGTGGAGCAACCGGCAGATGATGCGCAACCTGTACATCCGCCAGCAGAGCTACTTTTCCAATACCGACCTGGCGGCCCGGCAGTTGCCCGATGCCGCCGAGCTGGCGATTCTGGAACCCTTGCGGGGACAGATCCCCGATGAAGTCTTCAGCCAGGTGTTCGAACCACCGAAAACCGATGGCAGCGGCTTGATTCGCGACAAGCAGCTGCAAGCCCTGGACCTGCTCGAACAGGCCGGGTGGAAACCCCAGGGCGATCAACTGGTGAATGCCGACGGCGAGCCACTGAGTTTCACCTTCCTGGTCAGCCAGAACGGCATGGACCGCTTGCTCCTGCCCTACAAGCGCACCCTGAAACAGATCGGCATCGACCTGAACATCCGCCGCATCGATTCGTCCCAATACATCAATCGCCTGATGAGCCGCGACTACGACATGATTGTCACTGGCTACCCGGTCACCACCTCGCCCGGGGGCGAACTGATCAACTACTTCGGCTCGGTGTCGGCCCTGGATCCCGGCGCCAACAACTACATGGTGTTGCAGAACCCGGCGGTGGACACCCTGATCAACGGCCTGATCCGCGCCAACACCCAGGCCGACATGTTGCACTATGCCCATGCGCTCGACCGGGTGCTGCAATGGAACTATTACTGGATTCCCAACTATTACCCGCCAGGCACCTCTACCGTGTGGTGGAATCGCTTCGGCATACCGAACGTGCAGGCGAGCAATGACGAAGCCATCGAGAGCTGGTGGGAAATGAGCACCTCGCCGCTGACCAACCAGCAAATGACCGCCGAGCGCATCCGTCGTGGCAGACCCGGAGGACCGCATTGATGTGGGCTTATATCGTACGGCGCCTGCTTCTGATCATCCCGACGCTGGTGATCATTCTCCTGGTCAACTTCGTCATCGTCCAGGCTGCACCGGGTGGCCCGGTGGAACAGGCCATCGCGCACCTGCAGGGCATCGGTGGGGCCAGTATCGGTGGCGGCTCGAGCGAGACCATGGGCCATTCCCGGGCCAGCCGCGGTCTCGATCCGAAGTTGATCAAGGACATCGAAAAGCAATACGGCTTCGACAAACCGGCACCGCAACGCCTGTGGTTGATGCTCACCAGTTACGCACGCCTGGACTTCGGCAAAAGCTTCTTTCGCGGCGCCACCGTCACTGACCTGATCCTGGAAAAGATGCCGGTCACCATTTCCCTCGGGCTCTGGGCGACCCTGATCACCTACCTGGTGTCGATTCCCCTGGGGATTCGCAAGGCCGTGCACCACGGCAGTCATTTCGATGTCTGGAGCAGCACAGCGATCATCATCGGCTATGCCATGCCGGCTTTCCTGTTCGCCATGTTCCTGATCGTGGTGTTCGCCGGCGGCACCTCACTGAACTGGTTCCCGGTACGCGGGCTGGTCTCGGACAATTTCGAGTCGCTGTCGACCCTGGGCAAGGTCGCCGATTACTTCTGGCACCTGGTACTGCCGGTGACCGCGCTGGTGATTGGCGGTTTCGCCACCCTGACCATCCTGACCAAGAACTCGTTCCTCAACGAAATCACCCGCCAGTACGTGGTCACCGCCCGCGCCAAAGGCCTGAGTGAACGCCGGGTGCTGTACGGCCACGTGTTCCGCAACGCCATGTTGCTGGTGGTGTCGGGAATTCCCCAGGCCTTCATCAGCGTGTTTTTTGCCGGTTCCCTGCTGATCGAAGTGATTTTCTCCCTCGATGGCCTGGGTCGCATGAGCTACGAAGCGGCCGTGTCACGGGACTACCCGGTGGTGTTCGGTTCGCTGTTCATTTTCACGCTGTTCGGCCTGCTGATAAAACTCGTCGGCGACCTGTGCTACACCCTGGTCGATCCGCGCATCGACTTCGCTGCGAGGAACGCCTGATGTTGAAGCTTTCGCCATTAGGCCGACGCCGCTTCGAGCGCTTCAAGAAAAACCGCCGCGGCTGGTGGTCGCTGTGGCTGTTCGTCGGGTTGTTCCTGCTGACCCTGGGGGGCGAGCTGATCGCCAATGATAAACCGCTGGTGGTCAGCTACCAGGGTTCGTTGTACTTCCCGGCGTTCAAGCGCTACACCGAGCAGGAATTCGGTGGGCAATTGCCATTCCAGGCCGATTACCGCAGCGATTATGTGCAGAACCTGATCAAGAAGGACGGTGGCTGGCTGCTGTTCCCGCCGATCCCCTTCAGCGACGACACACCCAACTATGACCTGAACAAACCTGCGCCGAGCCCACCTTCGGAGGTGAACTGGCTGGGCACCGACGACCAGGCACGGGACGTGTTGGCGCGGGTGATATTCGGCGCGCGGGTATCGATCCTGTTTGCCTTGATGCTGACCTTCGTCAGTGCGCTGATCGGCATCGCCGCAGGTGCCCTGCAGGGCTATTACGGCGGCTGGGTCGACTTGCTCGGCCAGCGGCTGCTGGAGGTCTGGTCCGGGCTGCCGGTGCTGTACCTGCTGATCATCCTCTCGGGGTTCGTCGAGCCGAATTTCTGGTGGTTGCTGGGGATCATGGCGCTGTTTTCCTGGCTGGCCCTGGTGGACGTGGTGCGCGCCGAATTCCTGCGCGGGCGCAACCTGGAATACGTCAAGGCGGCCCGCGCCCTGGGCCTCACCGACCGCAAGGTGATCGTGCGACATATCCTGCCCAACGCCATGAACGCGACCTTGAGCTACCTGCCGTTCATTCTTACCGGGGCCATCTCGACCCTCACCGCGCTGGACTTCCTCGGTTTCGGCATGCCGGCCGGCAGTGCCTCGCTGGGTGAATTAATCGGCCAGGGCAAGCAAAACCTGCAGGCGCCGTGGCTGGGCCTGACGGCGTTTTTCACCCTGGCGTTGATTCTTTCTCTACTGGTGTTCATCGGCGAAGCCTTGCGCGACGCCTTTGACCCCCGTTCGTGAAGCGGACTGTTGATATGACCAACCTGATCGAAATCCGTGACCTCAGCGTCGCCTTCAACGGCCAGACCGTGGTGCGCGACCTGTGCCTGGACATCCGCCCCGGTGAATGCCTGGCGTTGGTGGGCGAGTCGGGCTCGGGCAAGTCGGTGACGGCGCACTCGATCCTGCAATTGCTGCCCGAATGCGACACCGAAACGAGCGGCAGCATCCGTTATCGCGGCCAGGAACTGGTGGGCGCCGATGCGCGCAAATTGCGTGAACTGCGGGGCAATCGCATCGCGATGATCTTCCAGGAGCCGATGACCTCCCTGAACCCGCTGCACAGTATCGAAAAGCAGATCGGCGAAACCTTGCTGGTGCACAAGGGCCTGGCCGGCAAAGTGGCGCAAGCGCGGATTCTCGAATTACTGCATCTGGTGGGCATCCAGAACCCCCAGGAACGGCTCAAGTCGTACCCCCATCAGCTATCGGGTGGCCAGCGCCAACGGGTGATGATCGCCATGGCCCTGGCCTGCGAGCCGGAATTGTTGATCGCCGATGAACCGACCACCGCGCTGGACGTGACAGTGCAGCGCAAGATCCTGCTGCTGCTCAAGTCGCTGCAACAGCGACTGGGCATGTCGCTGCTGCTGATCAGTCACGATCTCAATCTGGTGCGCAGCATTGCCCAGCGCGTGTGCGTGATGAAAGCCGGGGAAATCGTCGAGCAAGCCACCTGCGAGACGATGTTCACCGCACCGAAACACCCTTACAGCTGCGTGCTGCTCAACGCCGAGCCCGAAGGCGAAGCCCTGCCCCGGGACGAACGGGAAAAAGTCCTGGAAGTGCACGACCTGCGAGTGCAATTTGCCGTCGGTGGCGGACTGTTCCAACGCAAGACTTACCTCAAGGCCGTGGACGGCATCAGCCTGAGCATCCAGCGCGGCAAGACCCTGGGCATCGTCGGCGAGTCGGGTTCCGGCAAGTCCACGCTCGGCCAGGCGATCCTGCGTCTGCTGGACTCCGAGGGCGCCATTCGCTTCCAAGGCCAGGCGCTCGATGGCCTGACGCAGAAGCAGTTGCGGCCGTGGCGCAAGAAAATGCAGGTGGTGTTCCAGGACCCGTTCGGCAGTCTCAGCCCGCGCATGTCCGTGGCGCAGATCATCAGTGAAGGCCTGGAGGTGCATAGTCAGCTGAACGCCGAGCAATGCAACGCCGAGGTGATCCGGGCGCTGCAGGAAGTCGGGCTCGACCCGCAAAGCCGGCATCGCTACCCCCACGAGTTCTCCGGTGGCCAGCGCCAACGCATCGCCATCGCCCGCGCGCTGGTACTCAAGCCTGCGCTGATCCTGCTGGACGAACCCACCTCGGCGCTGGATCGCACCGTGCAAAAGCAGGTGGTCGCCCTGCTGCGCCAGCTTCAGGAAAAGCACGGGCTGACCTATCTGTTCATCAGCCATGACCTGGCGGTGGTGCGCGCCCTGGCCCATGACATGATCGTGATCAAGGACGGCAAGGTGGTCGAAAGCGGCGCCAGCCACGACGTGTTCGATTCGCCGCAGCATCCTTACACCAAAGAGCTGTTGGCGGCGGCGCATGTGGGGCAGGCATAATCCAGTCAGACCGCGTCGCTTTCTGTAGGAGCGAGGCTTGCCCGCGAACCAGGCACCGCGGTGTATCTGTTGCACCGCGTTATTGTTCTTCGCTTGTAGGAGCCAGGCTTGCCGGCGAACCAAACGCTGCGGTGTATCTGTTGCACCGCGTTATCGTTCTTCGCCGGCAAGCCTGGCTCCTACAGTGAGGAGGCCAGCCCAGGCAACACATAATCAGGATCAGCCCCCATGAACACCACCGAAAGCCTCAAGGACTACCAGCGCGTGCGCCTGCTGGCGATCCGCTCGCTGTTCGAGATCATCGAGCAGTCCAGTGAAGGCACGGTGATCGTCGACCGCGACGCCAACATCGTCTGGATGAACGAGCGATATGCCAAGCGCTTCGGCCTTCCCTCGGCCGAAGGCGCGATTGGCAAGGCCTGCGAAAGCGTCATCCCCGGCAGCCTGTTGCGCGAGGTGGTGCGCACCGGCCGGCCGATCCTGCTCGACATGCAGGACACCCCCAAGGAACCGCTGGTGGTCATGCGCCTGCCGATTCACGACGATTCCGGCGAGGTGATCGGTGCCATTGGCTTTGCCTTGTTCGACGAGTTGCGCAGCTTGTCGCCGATGCTCAAGCGCTACATGAGCATGCAGCAAGAGCTGGCTTCCACGCGCTCGCTGCTGCGCTCGCGGCAGACTCGCTACAACTTCGCCCACTTCATCGGCACCAGCGCTGCCAGCCTGGAAGTCAAGCGCCGGGCCCGGCGCAGCGCCAGCACCGACTCGCCGGTGTTGCTGCTCGGTGAAACCGGCACCGGCAAGGAATTGCTGGCACAGGCGATCCACAGTGCTTCGCCGCGAGCACATAAGGCGTTTGTCAGCATCAACAGTGCGGCCATCCCCGAAGCACTGCTGGAAGCCGAATTCTTCGGCACCGCTCCTGGCGCCTATACCGGCGCCGACCGCAAAGGCCGCGCCGGCAAACTGCAGATCGCCCAGGGCGGTACGCTGTTCCTCGATGAAATCGGCGACATGCCGTTGCCCCTGCAAAGCAAATTGCTGCGTGTGCTGCAGGAAAAGGAATTCGAACCAGTGGGCTCCAACGAGGTGATCCAGAGCGATGTGCGGGTGGTCGCTGCAACCTCGACCGACCTGGAGGCGGCAATCAAGCGTGGCGAGTTTCGCGCCGATTTGTACTACCGCCTCAACGTCCTGCCTATCCAGGTACCACCGCTGCGCGAGCGTCTCGACGACCTGCCCGCCCTCACTGAAGCGATCCTTGAAGAACTGCGCAGCCAGCACGAACTGAACAGCGAAGCGCTGGCGCTCCTGGGTCAACACGCCTGGCCGGGGAACATTCGGGAACTGCGCAACGTGCTGGAGCGGGCGGCGTTGCTCAGTGATGACCTGCGGCTGACGGTGGCGGACATCCGTGCGGCGATCGGGACTTTTACGCCGATAGAGCGCGTAGCGCCGTTGCCTGTCGAAGTCGTGGAGCATGAGACGTTCAGTGCGGCGCGTGAGCGCTTTGACCGGCAGTTGATTGAAGCGGCCCTGGCGCAATGCGGGGGCAAGGTGATTGAAGCGGCGGCGCGGTTGGGGCTGGGGCGGTCGACCTTGTACAAGAAGATGGTGGCGTTGGGGATTGCAGAGTCTCAATAACGAGACATGCATCTCTATTGGTAGACAGGGCCTCTTCGCGGGCAAGCCCGCTCCTACAGGGACCGCATTTTTCCGACCTTTCGATAATCCTGTAGGAGCGGGCTTGCCCGCGAAGAGGCCAGTCCGGTCAAAGAAAGTCTCCAGATTGAGACAGCACGATAATTTTCGATCCACTTTCAAAAAATATATCCATATATTTCAATTGCTTACGCATCTGGCACGAAACTCGCTAACGCCGTCTCCTACAACGTTTCACCCACACAAAAATAACAATCCAGGAGACACACCATGAGTGTGATCATTGCCTTGGCAGCCCTCGCGCTGCTGATGCTGGCTGCTTACCGTGGCTACAGCGTTATCCTTTTTGCCCCGATTGCCGCCCTCGGCGCCGTCCTGTTCACCGATCCTTCCGCCGTCGCCCCCGCCTTCACCGGGGTGTTCATGGAAAAGATGGTCGGTTTCATCAAACTGTATTTCCCTGTCTTCCTGCTGGGCGCGGTGTTCGGCAAGCTCATCGAGTTGTCCGGTTTCTCGCGCTCCATCGTCGCGGCAGCCATTCGCGTGCTCGGCACCCGCCAGGCGATGCTGGTGATCGTGCTGGTCTGCGCCCTGCTGACGTACGGCGGCGTCTCGCTGTTCGTGGTGGTGTTCGCGGTTTACCCGTTTGCCGCGGAAATGTTCCGCCAGAGCAACATTCCCAAGCGCCTGATCCCGGCGACCATCGCCCTCGGCGCCTTTTCGTTCACCATGGACGCCCTCCCCGGCACCCCGCAGATCCAGAACATCATCCCCAGCACCTTCTTCAACACCACCGCCTGGGCGGCGCCATGGCTGGGTTTGATCGGCTCGATCTTCGTGGTCTGCGCCGGCATGCTGTTTCTGCAGCGCCAGCGTAACAAGGCTCAGCTTAGCGGCGAAGGCTATGGCACCGAACTGCGCAACGAGCCGGAAACCGCTGCCGACATCAAACTCCCCAATCCGTGGATCGCCCTGTCGCCGCTGCTGGCCGTGGGCATCATGAACCTGTTGTTTACCCAGTGGATTCCACAGTGGTACGGCAAGACCCACAGTCTCGCGCTGCCGGGCATGGCCGCGCCGGTGACCACCGAAATCGCCAAGCTCACGGCGATCTGGGCCGTTCAGGCTGCATTGCTGGTCGGCATCATCATGGTGCTGGTGTTCGGCTTCCAGGCAATTCGCGGCAAGTTGGCCGAAGGCAGCAGAAGTGCGGTCAGCGGTTCATTGTTGGCAGCGATGAACACAGCGTCGGAATACGGTTTCGGTGCGGTGATCGCCTCCCTGCCGGGCTTCCTGGTGCTGGCCGACTGGCTCAAAAGCATCCCTAACCCGCTGGTCAACGAAGCGATCACCGTGACCCTGCTGGCGGGCATCACAGGTTCCGCGTCCGGCGGCATGAGCATTGCGCTGGCGGCCATGGCCAATGACTTCATCGCAGCGGCCCACGCCGCCAACATCCCTCTGGAAGTCCTGCACCGGGTAGCGGCGATGGCCAGTGGCGGCATGGACACCCTGCCGCACAACGGCGCGGTGATTACCTTGCTGGCGGTGACCGGCCTGACCCACCGCGAGGCCTACAAAGACATTTTCTGTATTACGCTGATCAAGACCCTGGCGGTTTTCGTAGTGATCGGCACTTTCTACGCCACTGGCATTGTGTGAGGTATTGATGACGACTCTTTCGGGCAAGACCGCACTGGTTACCGGTTCCACCAGCGGCATTGGCTTGGGCATAGCCCTGAGCCTGGCCAAGGCTGGCGCCAACCTGATTCTCAACGGATTCGGCGATGCATCCAAAGTGATTGCCGAGGTGGAGCAGTTCGGTGGCAAGGTTGGGCATCATCCCGCCGACGTCAGCGACCCGGCGCAGATCGCCGACATGATCGCCTACGCCGAACGTGAATTCGGCGGCGTCGACATTCTGGTCAACAACGCCGGCATCCAGCATGTGGCCCCCGTGGACGAGTTCCCGGTGGAACGCTGGGACTCGATCATCGCCATCAATTTGTCATCGGTGTTCCACAGCACCCGCCTTGCCCTGCCGGGCATGCGCGCCAAGGGCTGGGGCCGGGTGATCAACATCGCCTCGGTGCATGGCCTGGTAGGGTCGACGGGCAAAGCCGCTTATGTCGCCGCCAAGCACGGCGTGATAGGGCTGACCAAAGTCGTCGCCCTGGAAACGGCCACCAGCAACATCACCTGCAATGCCATATGCCCGGGCTGGGTGCTGACGCCGCTGGTGCAGAAGCAGATCGACGATCGCGCCGCCAAGGGCATCGACCCGCAGCAGGCGCAGCACGATTTGCTGGCTGAGAAACAGCCGTCGCTGGAGTTCGTGACACCGCCGCAGCTGGGTGAACTGGTGCTGTTTTTGTGCAGCGAGGCTGGTACCCAGGTGCGTGGTGCGGCGTGGAATATTGATGGTGGGTGGTTGGCGCAGTGAACAACCGCCAACCTGTTGTGGCGAGGGGATTTATCCCCGTCGGACTGCGCAGCAGTCCCATTTTTTGGGGCCGCTACGCGACCCAGCGGGGATAAATCCCCTCACCACATAATCCCCAGCCACAGATAAATCATCTCCTCACAAAAAGCCGACCGAATGCATTGATAAGAAGAGGCACATCATGTCCGAAGTACTGTGGCAACCCACCGCCGAACGCATCGGCAAGACCCGCATGGAAGCGTTTCGGCGCTTCATTATTCAACGGCACCACCTGCACATCGACGACTACCCTGCCCTGCACCAATGGTCGATCGATCAGCGCCCGGACTTCTGGCAGGCCATCGTCGACTTCTTCGACATCCGCTTCCATGAGCAACCCGACGCAGTGCTGCTGGAAGGCCCGCAGATGCCCAGCGCCCAGTGGTTCCCCGGCGCCACCCTGAACTTCGCCGAACACCTGCTCAGTCGTCGCGACGATGCCGTGGCAGTCGTGGCCGTGGCCGAAAACGGTCAGCGTGAACACCTGACCTGGGCCGAATTGGCGGAGCATGTCGCCGGCTTTCAGCACGGCTTGATCGCGGCCGGTGTCGGCCTTGGCGACCGGGTGGCGGCGTGCATGCCCAACACCTGGCAAACCCTGGTGGCCATGCTCGCCACTACCAGCCTCGGGGCCATCTGGTCCTGCTCGTCGCCAGACTTTGGCACCCAAGGCGTGATCGACCGCTTCGGCCAGATCGAACCGAAAGTGCTGGTCACCTGCGCCGGCTATCGTTACGCCGGCAAGGCGATCGACCAGAGCGCCAAGGTCAACGAAATCCTCGAACGCCTGCCGTCATTGCAGCAGCTGGTGATCGTGCCTTATGCACGGCCCGAAACACACATCGAAGATTTCCGTACCCAGGCCAACGTCACCCTCTGGGACGATTTCTATGAGCCTGGTGGCGACCCTGATTTCGTTCCGGTGCCTTTCGACCATCCGCTGTACATCCTCTATTCCAGCGGCACCACCGGCGTGCCCAAATGCATCATCCACAGCACCGGCGGCGTGTTGCTGCAACACGTCAAGGAACACGGCCTGCATTGCGATCTCGGCCCCGGCGATCGCCTTTTCTACTACACCACCTGCGGCTGGATGATGTGGAACTGGCTGGTCTCGGCCCTGGCGGTGGGCAGCGCCGTGGTGCTGTACGACGGCTCGCCGTTCCAGCCGGATGCCCAACGCTTGATCGACCTGATCGACGACGAGCGCATCACCGTGTTCGGCACCAGCCCCAAGTACCTCGCCACCCTGCAAAGCAGCGGCGTGAAGCCTGGGCATAGCCATGACCTGGGCAGCCTCAAGACCTTGCTTTGCACAGGCTCCGCGCTGTCGCCGCAGAGCTACGACTACGTCTATCGCGATTTCAAGGCCGACCTGTGCCTGGCCTCGATGTCGGGCGGCACCGACATCGTCTCGTGCTTTGTCAACGGCAACCCCTGGCAGCCGGTGCGCCGGGGCGAAATACAGGGCAAGAGCCTGGGCATGGCCGTGGAGGTGTGGAACGACGAGGGCCGGCCGGTCATTGGTGAAAAAGGCGAACTGGTGTGTACGCGGCACTTCCCGGCGATGCCGATCGGTCTGTGGAACGACCCCGATGGCGCAAAGCTCAAGGCCTCCTACTTCAGTCAATTTCCCGGTGTCTGGGCCCAGGGCGACTACGCCGAGCAACTGCCCCATGGCGCGATGATGATCCATGGGCGCTCCGACGCCGTGCTCAACCCCGGCGGCGTGCGCATCGGTACCGCGGAAATCTATCGGCAAGTGGAGAAAATCCCGCAGGTGCTCGACAGCGTGGCCATCGGCCAGCAATGGCAGGACGACGTACGGGTGGTGCTGTTCGTGCGCTTGCATGAGGGCGTGAAACTGGATGACGCGCTGCAGCAGCAGATCCGCCAGGTCATTCGCGCCAACACCACACCGCGTCATGTGCCGGCGAAGATTGTCGCGGTGACCGACATACCCCGGACCATCAGCGGCAAAATCGTCGAGCTGGCGGTGCGCAATGTGGTGCATGGGCAGAAGGTGAAAAACACCGACGCGTTGGCCAATCCCGAGGCGCTCGAACAATTCCGCGATCGCCCCGAACTTCAGGACTGACACCGCCCCATTGTAGGAGCTGGCTTGCCAGCGAAGGCGTCAATGAGATCTTTGCAAGTCTCAAGGGCCCCTTCGCTGGCAAGCCAGCTCCTACAGGGGGGGTATGGGTCAATCCATCAGGCCCCAGTCGCCTGCCGATGGCGCAGAGCCAGGCGTTGTGTTGGCATGCAACTTCAGTCGCAAGCGTAAATTGTTCACCGAATCTGCATGTTTCAACGCTTCATCCTCATCAATCGCCCCTTCCAGCACCAGCGCATGGAGCGCAGCATCAAACGTCTGCATCCCCAGCGTCGCCGACTTCTCCATCACCCCTTTGAGCTCGGAAAACTCATTACGCCGGATCAGGTCGCCAACGGTCGGTGTCCCCAGCATCACCTCCACCGCGACCCGTCGCTGGCCATCAACGCCACGTACCAGGCGCTGTGACACAAACGCCTTGAGGTTGTTACCCAAGTCATTGAGCAATTGCCCCCGGCGCTCTTCGGGAAAAAAATTGATGATGCGATCGAGCGCCTGGCTGGCGTTGTGGGCATGCAGCGTGGAGATCACCAAATGCCCGGAATCGGCAAACGCCAGGGCATGCTCCATTGTTTCGCGGTCGCGGATCTCGCCGATCAACACCACATCCGGCGCCTGGCGCAGGGCATTTTTCAACGCGGCATGAAAACTGCGGGTGTCGACACCGACTTCGCGCTGGTTGATGATCGATCGCTGGTGCCGGTGGATGTACTCGATCGGGTCTTCGATGGTGACGATGTGACCGCTGCCATGACGATTTCGGTAGTCGATCAACGCCGCCAGCGAGGTGGACTTGCCCGAGTCGGTCGCGCCGACGAACAGCATCAGCCCTCGCTTGAGCATCACCGTTTCAAGCAATACCGACGGCAGCTTGAGGTCTTCGAAGCGTGGAATGTCGAGCTTGACGTTGCGCACGACCATCGACACATCGTTACGCTGTTTGAAAATATTCACCCGAAAGCGTCCGATCCCGGCCGGAGAGATCGCAAGGTTCATTTCCAGGTCCCGATCGAACTCAAGGCGCTGTTCGGCGTCCATGATGGACGCCGCAATCGTCGCAACTTCTCCCGGCTTGAACGGTTGGTCCGCCAGGGCGGTGAGCACACCGTCGAATCGCGCACTGGGCGGCGCACCGGTGGACAGGTAGAGATCAGAGCCATCCTGGCTGGCCAGGCGGCTTAACAACGCGTCGATTTCCATGGCAAAAAGCACCTACGAAGCATTCAATGTTAAAAAATGACCTGAAGCAGGTCAACCAGCGTCTACTGCCCTGCAAGGATAGTTGACGCCGCCACACCGACTTTTGTGCAGGACTTCTTGATGAACGCATCACCCAACGGCAGCGATGCCCAGGCCTTGATTGCCAGACTCGACTGGGTAAACAGCCCCCTGGGCGCTGCTAGCACCTGGCCACAGAGCCTGCGCACCGCCGTGGACATCGTGATTCATTCGCCGATGCCGATGCTGCTGCTCTGGGGGCCGCAACTGACGCAGATCTACAACGATGGCTTCGCGCTGCTGGCCGGCAGCAAGCATCCGCACGCTTTCGGACAGCCAACCCACCTGATCTGGCCCGAATTAAAGGACTTTACCGACCCGATTTACAGCGCAGTCCTACAAGGCCAGGTGCGAACCTACAGCGAACAGCGCTTTACCCTGCAGCGCGATGGTATCGATTCCGACTTCTGGCTGGACCTGACCTACAGCCCCATCCGCGACGAAAACGCCCAGGTCGCCGGGATCCTGGTCACCGCCATCGAAACCAACGAACGCCGGCGCATCGCCCTCGAACTGGAACAGCGCTCCGCCGCGAGCCTCAAGGCCCAGCAAGACACCGAAGAACGCCTGCAACTGGCCCTCGCCGCCACTGACGCGGTCGGCACCTGGGACTGGGACATCAGTCAGGACCGCTTCATCGCCGACGCTCACTTCGCCCAATTGCACGGCATCGAGCCGGCCCTGTCCGGCCAGCTGCCGATCAGCGAATACCTGCACGGAGTCCACCCCGAGGACCGCGCACTGATCGCCCGCAGCATCAAGCATTGCATCACCCACGGCACCGAATACGCCGAGGAATACCGACTGCTGCAACCCGATGGCCAGTTGCGCTGGGTGTTCGCCCGCGGACGCTGCTACAAGGATCACCATGGGCGACCGATCCGTTTCCTCGGCGCAGCCCTCGACCTGACCGATCGCAAGAACACCGAGCAGGCCTTGCGCCAGAGCCAGACTGAGCTGCAGTTGATCATCAACGCCATGCCGATCCTGATCAGCTACGTCGACCGCGAGGAGCGCTTTCGGCTGAACAACGCCGCTTACCTGGACTGGTATGGCCTCACGCCCCAGGAACTCTACGGCCGAACCATTCGCGAAGTGCTGGGTGATGAGGCCTACGCCTTGCGCGCCGAGCACATCGTCCAGGCCCTGAGCGGCAAGCCCTGCTGTTTCAGCATCAGCACCCCGCACCGCGACGGCAGCATCCGCCAGGCGCTGATGAATTACCTGCCGCGTCACGGCGCGGATGGCGCGGTGAATGGTTTCTACATCTTCGTCATCGACGAAACCGAGCGCAAACAGACCGAAGAAGCCCTGCGCAACCTCAACGAAACCCTCGAAGAACGGGTGAGCGCCCGCACCCGACAATTGGCCGAGGCCAATGAAAAACTGCTCAGCGAGATGTTCGAACGCGAGCGCGCCGAAGAAGCCCTGCGGCATGCGCAGAAAATGGAAGCGCTCGGCCAGCTCACCGGCGGCATTGCCCATGACTTCAACAACATGCTCACCGGAATTATCGGCAGCCTGGACCTGATGCAACGCTACATCGCCGACGGCCGCGCCGCCGAAGTCAGCCGTTTCACCGAGGCCGCTGTGTCCTCGGCCAACCGCGCCGCTGCCCTCACCCATCGGCTGCTGGCATTCTCCAGGCGGCAGTCACTGGATCGCAAGACGCTGAACGCCAATGACCTGATCCACTCCCTGGAAGACTTGCTCAGCCGGACCAAGGGCGACCACATCGAACTCAAGCTGCAACTGGCCGAAGATGCCTGGCCGGTCAGCACCGACGTCAGCCAACTGGAAAACGCCCTGCTCAACCTGGTGATCAACGCCCGGGACGCCATGCCCGAGGGTGGCCAGTTGTGCATCGAAACCGCCAATGTCTACCTCGACGGCAGCGATATCACCACCCTGGAACCGGTCAAGGCCGGGGATTACCTGATGATCGCAGTCAGCGACAACGGCACCGGCATGACGCCCAAGGTATTGTCCAAGGCATTCGACCCGTTCTTCACCACCAAACCCATCGGCCAGGGCACCGGGCTGGGGTTGTCGATGATCTACGGTTTCGCCCAGCAGTCCGGTGGCCACGTGACCCTGTTCAGCCTGCCCGGCCAAGGCACCAGCGTGCGCCTGTACTTGCCGCGACTGCGGGGCATCGAGCCGCAGGATGTGCTGTCACCCGTGGTCAGCGAAGCACCGTCGGCGATTGCCGGCGAAACGGTGGTGCTGGTGGAAGACGATCCGGCGGTGCGCATGCTGGTGACCGACCTGCTCAAGGAGTTGGGTTATCACGCCTATGAAGCCGAAGACGCGAAGACGGCCCTGCCCTTGCTCGAGTCCGACTTGCGGGTCGATCTGCTGGTCACCGACGTCGGACTGCCCGGGATGAATGGACGCCAACTGGCGGAAATCGCGCGCCAGCATCGCCCGCAACTGAAAGTGCTGTTCATGACCGGTTACGCGCAAATGGCCGCCGAGCGCCAGGGCTTCCTCGAAGAAGGCATGGATATGGTGGCCAAACCGTTTTCCATCGATCTGCTGGCCAACAAGATTCGCACGATGATCGGTCAACCGCAGTGAGTTGGGGCATAATCGCGCCCCCTCGCTGCCACTACCGTAACAAGGTATCTGCCCCATGAAAGCTCAAGCCCGCCATATCCTGGTGAAAACCTCGGAAGAAGCCGAGCAACTCAAGCAACGCATCGCCAAGGGCGAAGCCTTCGATGTGCTGGCCAAGAAGTACTCCACCTGCCCGTCCGGCAAACGCGGCGGCGACCTGGGTGAAGTGCGGCCGGGCCAGATGGTCGGCGCGATCGATGCGGTGATCTTCAAGAAACCGCTGCGGGTGGTGCATGGGCCGATCAAGAGCAAGTTCGGGTATCACCTGGTGCAGGTGTTTTACCGGGATTGATAGTTGGCTTTAGGACCTCTTCGCTGGCAAGCCAGCTCCTACAGGTATTGCATCGACCTTGTAGGAGCTGGCTTGCCAGCGGCCATCCAACACTTACTTCGGAATCAGTGCCCCCGGCACCTGAATCACCCGGCTCGCCAGCCGATGCCCCGCCTCAGCCGCCTCGACCGGGCTTGCCCCCTTGAGCCGCGAGGCCAGGTACGCCGCACTGAACGAATCCCCCGCCGCCGTGGTATCCACCACCCGTTCGACCTCGAACGCCGGCACTTCGAATGACTCGCCGGCACAACGAATCAGACAGGCCTCGGCGCCGCGCTTGAGCACCACTTCAGGCGTGCCGATCTGCTCGTACGCTGCAAACACCGCCTCGCAATCGGCGAAATGGAACAACGCCTGCTCGTCATCGACGGTCAGCAGTGCCAGGTCGACATAGGGCAGGATTTTGCGGTAAGCCACCCGCGCGTCCTCCACCGAGGCCCACAACCGCGGCCGGTAGTTGTTGTCGAAGACGATCCGCGCATCGCGCTGGCGCGCTTCGACCAGGGTTTCCAATAACTTTTCCCGACCTTGTACGCCGAGTACCGCGAGGGTGATGCCGCTGAAATACAACACGTCGTAATCCGGCAGCGCGGCCAGGATCGGCGCGGCGGCCGGGGTGGTGAAGCAATCGCGTACCGCCGCTTCATTGCGCCAATAGAGAAAACGCCGCTCGCCGGCGGCGTCGGTCTGGATGCAATACAGCCCCGGCAAGCGCCCGGGCAAGCGCTGGACCTTGCTCAGGCCAATGTTTTCGGCGGCCCAGCCCTGGCACATGGCATCGCTGAAACTGTCATCGCCCAGGGCGGTGACGTAATCCACCGACCCCGCCGCGCCCAGCTCCCGGGACAGGTAGACCGCGGTGTTCAAGGTATCGCCGCCGAAACTCTGTTGCAGACTGCCGTCGGCGCGGTGTTGCAACTCGATCATGCATTCGCCGATCAGGGCGATGCGTGGGGTGTTGATGGTGTTCATGTTGTGGGGTCTCTGGTGTTTCTTTGTTGTCTGTCAGGGCCCCTTCGCGGGCAAGCCTCGCTCCTACAATGGAACGCATTCCCCTGTAGGAGCGTGGCTTGCCCGCGAAGGCCGCGCCGCGGTCTCAAACCTTTAGAAACAGGTCTCCATGGTCTCGACAACGTTCAATTGCTCATCCACCAAACAACCCACGCGCCACTTGTCGAACGTCAGGCACGGGTGCGAAGTGCCGAACGAAATGATGTCGCCCACCCGCAAATCAACTCCCGGCGCCACGGTCATGAAGGCATGCTGATCCATCACGGCGGTGACCTTGCAGGCGCTCACATCATCGCCCTTGGCCGGCACTACACCGGCCCGATAACGCAGCAACGGCACCGGCAAGCCGGCGTCATAAGCCACGTCGCGCTTGCCCAGGGCAATCACCGCAAAGCCCGGCTCCGGCAACGACTGCACGTGTGCCCAGACTTCCAGCGCCGGGCGCAGGCCTTCCTGCAGATCGCTGCGACGGTCGAGCACGCAGCATTGCGCTTCCTTATAGATGCCATGGTCGTGGGCCACATAGCTGCCCGGACGCAACACACTGAGGAAGCGCCCGCATGCGTTCTGCGCCTCGAACTCCTCGGCGATCAAGTCATACCAGGCCGAACCTGAAGCGGTGATGATCGGCTTGGCAATCGCGAAGGCGCCGCTGTCCTGCAACTGCACGGCCAGACGCACCAGGGAGCCGGCGAAAGCGCGAATGCCACTCACCGCGTGGTCACCGTGGATCACCCCTTCATACCCTTCGATCCCGGTCAGCGCCAAGGCCGGTTGTGCGGCGATGGCCTTGGCCAGGTCCAGCACTTGCTGTTCGCTGCGGCAACCGCAACGACCGCCAACCACGCCGTACTCGATCATCACGTTCAGGCGCACACCCCGCGAAGCGAAATAGGCGCCGAGGTCGGCGACGTTGTCCGGGTGATCGACCATGCAATGGAAGTCGAAGCCCGGATCAGCCAGGAGATCGGCAATCAACGCCATGTTCGGGGTGCCGACCAGTTGGTTGGCCATCAGCACCCGATGCACGCCGTGGGCATAGGCCGCACGGGTTTGCGTGGCGCTGGCCAGGGTGATGCCCCAGGCGCCGGCGTCCAGCTGCCGGCGGAACAGCGCCGGGGTCATGCTGGTCTTGCCGTGGGGCGCAAGCTGCGCGCCGCTGTTGCTGACAAAGTCCTGCATCCAGCTGATGTTGTGTTCCAGCGCTTCGCGATGCAGTACCAACGCGGGCAGGCTGACGTCGCGCACCAGGTGGGCGCCCGTGTGGGCAAAGCCCTTTTCCACGGCGGCAATATTCTTGGCAGAAGACATGGTCGAACTCCTCACATTCGCGGCTGCGGGCAGCCGCTGTCATTCGTTGATGCGACGGGCCAGGCTGTTGGCGCTATCGATCAGCACGCGGCGGTAATCGCTGTAATGGGTCTTGGCATCGGCCCGTGGGGCGACGATGCACAGGGTGGCAATGGCCACGCCATCGGGGCCTTTGACCGGGGCGGCGAAGCAATGGGTAAAGGTGTCGGCCACGCTGTCGAAGGAAAAAAAGCCATCGATGCCGGCCTGACGGATTTCCTTGAGAAACTGTTCCAGCGGCAAACGTTCGCCGTTGGGCAGGATGAAATCGTCATGGTCGATCAGGTCGACGATTTCCTCGTCACTCAGGTGCGCCAGCAACAGGCGCCCGGACGCTGTCCAGGGGATGGGCGCGTTCTCGCCGATGTCCGAAGAAATACGGAAATGCCGTTCACCCTCTTTCATCAGCGCCACGGTGTATTTGCGTCCGTTGAGCAGGCACATCTGCGCCGTTTCGTGGGTCTGGCTGACGATTTCCTGCAGGGCTCGATCGGCTTCGCGGGTCAGGTCGAAATGGCGCAGGTGCGCCTGGCCGAGGAAATACAGCTGGCGGCCGAGATAGACATGACCGTCCTTGCCCACCGGCTCCAGGATCCGCCGTTCCAGCAGCGAGGCCACCAGCTCGTATACCGTGGATTTCGGACTGCCGATGCCGTTGGCGATGTCGTTCGGACGCAGGGGCTGGCCGATTTCCTTGAGAAAATCGAGGATATCGAACGCCCGGTCCAGACCGCGTGCCCGGCGCTTGATGGTGTCTTCGCTCATGTCAGTGGTTCCCATTCAAATTCGCCCTGTAGGAGCTGGCTTGCCAGCGAAGGCGTCCGCAAGCTATCGCAAATCTCAGACCTTTTTCTTGTACGCAATGCAATCGATCTCGACCTTGCAGTCGACCATCATGTTCGCCTGCACACAGGCCCGGGCCGGTGCGTGTTCAGGCTTGAAGTACTCGGAGAAGACCTTGTTGAAACTGGTGAAATCCCGCGGATCTTCCAGCCACACCCCAACACGCACCACATCTTCCAGGCCATAACCGGCTTCTTGAAGAATAGCGATCAGGTTCTTCATGGTCTGGTGGGTCTGCTCGACGATGCCGCCAACAATGATCTCGCCCTCCACCGCCGGCACCTGCCCGGAAACGTGCAGCCAGCCATCGGCTTCCACGGCGCGGGCGAAAGGGCGTGGCTGGCCGCCAGCGGCGGTGCTGCCGGTGCCGTAACGAGTAATGCTCATGGGTGTTTCTCCTGATTGAAAATCGAAGGATCAGATTTATGAAATCGATCTTCTGCGAAACTTCGAAGGCCCAGTTAATTCCGCTATACCGGAACAGAGTATGTACTAGCGGAATGGACGACAGAAAGTGTGCCACAGGTCGTGAACGGAATGTAGGGGGAGATTGAAAAGTGTTTTTGAATCTGATGGATGAAAACACCAGAAGGGCTTTGCGAAGGAGATGGTTCGGAAAGCACTACGGTTGGTTACGGAGGGCGAGGATCAGATTTGCAACAAGAGCACGCGTGGTTTCGAAATGAGCACGTCCCGTAACGATGGCTTAGCGGGCGCCAGCGTCTCTATACACGTCACCCCGCTCTCTTTTTCCGACTGCTATGACAGTCACTACCAGCGCTTCATCCACGACCCGATAAACCAACCGATATCCGGCACTACGCAGCTTGATCTTGTAGGCGTTTCCAAGCCCGCTTAGCCGGTCCGCCGGTACGTGTGGATTATTCAGTCGCTCCTGAAGCTTCTTTTTGAACTGTTCTCTCAGATTTGCTCCGAGCTTCCCCATTCCTTCCAGGCCTTTTCAGAAAACTCCAACTCATAGGTCATCAATCGAAACCTTTATGGTGGGATCATTTTCTCGTTCTTTACAAAGGGCAACCAATTCCAGATCTTCCAGCCGGCTCATCATCGCCTCATATTCTTTGGCTGGGACGCAATAAAACGCGGGCTCATTGCGATTGAGGATAGCGACGGACAAACCTCCACCGGCAGCGACTGTACCCATCGGGTTTTTTTTGAGTTCAGAGATACTCGCTACGACATGCGAAAGCACGATATGCGGCATGAAATTGTTCCTTAGAGTGCTTTTAGTAGTGCTAAAAATAGCACTACGAAGCACATCTGACTTCACTACTTTCGACATAGGACCCCGTGACCATGATTTGCTGAGAACGTGCAAAAGTTAGCACTTTGCACGCTTCCCAGTTTCCGTGATTCCTATCAGGTGGGTCCTGAAGTTGGGTAAGGGGGGTGCCTGAGTTTCTGTAGGAAAATCCTATGTCCGGCAGCGTGACGGCCACATATTCTCAAAGAGCCTAAGAATGAATCACCCGCCCATCCGCGCCAAAAACACCCGCGTCACCCGCCGTTCTTCAACCGACATGACGGTCAATCGCCAGCCTTCCCACTCGTGGCTGTCACCGATCATCGGCAGTCGATCCAGCAGGCTCACCACCAGGCCGGCCAGGGTTTGGTAGTCGTCGGTCGGCTCTGCCGCGAATCCGGTGCGTTGACGCACCCGCATCAGGTTCAATGCACCGCTGACCACGAAACCGCCCTTCTCCTCGACCACGTCCGGGCCCTGGATTTCGCTGGCGTCGGGCAGTTCACCGGCAATCGACTCGAGGATGTCGGTCATGGTCAGCACGCCCACGAAGTCACCGAATTCGTTGACCACAAACGCGATGTGGGTCGAGGCCTTGCGCATCTGCTCCAGGGCATTGAGGACCGAATAGCTGTCCAGCAGGTTGATGGCCTGGCGCGCCAGGTGTGCAAGATCAGGCTGGTTGCCAGCCAGGAATTCCTTCAACAGTTCCTTCTTGTGCACGAAGCCCAGCGGTTCATCCACCGCGCCGTCGCGAATCAGCGGTAGACGCGAGTAGGACGAATGCATCAAACGCGTGCGAATGGTCTGCGGGTCGTCGGCCAGGTCAATGTGGTCGACGTCGGCACGCACGGTCATCAAGCTACGGATCGGCCGCTCGGCCAGTTGCAATACGCCGCTGATCATCACCCGTTCACGCCGGTCAAACAGCTCTTCGCTCTGCGCTTCGCCGTCATCCAGCATGTCGGCGATTTCTTCACCGACTTCTTCCACCGCCAGTTTGCGCCCGCCGAGCATGCGCATCACCGCGTGCGCGGTGCGTTCACGCATCGGTCGCAGGCCCTGCATCGAACGTTTGCGCCGGGCCCGGGCGATCTGGTTGAACACCTCGATCAGGATCGAGAAGCCGATGGCCGCATACAAGTAACCCTTTGGAATATGGAAGCCCAGGCCTTCGGCGGTCAGGGCAAAACCGATCATCATCAAAAAGCCCAGGCACAGCATGATCACCGTGGGGTGCGCGTTGACAAAGCGGGTCAACGGCTTGCTGGCAACGATCATCAGGCCGATGGAAATGATCACGGCGATCATCATCACCGACAATTCGTCGACCATGCCCACCGCGGTAATCACCGCATCGAGGGAGAATACCGCGTCGAGCACCACGATTTGCGCCACGATAGGCCAGAACAACGCGTAAGCCGTATTGGGCGTGCGCTCGCCGACATGGCCTTCAAGCCGTTCGTGCAGCTCCATGGTGGCCTTGAACAACAGGAACACACCGCCAAACAGCATGATCAGGTCACGACCCGAGAAGCTCTTGTCGAACACTTCAAACAGCGGCTGGGTCAGGGTTACCAGCCAGGAAATACTCGCCAGCAGGCCCAGGCGCATCAACAATGCCAAGGACAGGCCGATGATGCGCGCGCGGTCGCGCTGTTCGGGCGGCAATTTGTCCGCGAGGATCGCGATGAACACCAGGTTATCGATGCCCAGCACCAACTCCAGCACAATCAGTGTCAACAAGCCCAGCCACGCGGTGGGGTCAGCTAACCATTCCATGTAAATGTCTCGATCTCTTCAGTGAATTCAGGATGCCGGGCACGGCAAGGCACGGCTTTGATGCCGGGAAACTGCAATGACAGGGAGATCGGGACGCCAGAAGACCGGGTGTTTCGCGTGCATCAAGGCCGCGCGTTGGCGCGAGGGGAAAGGATAACTGGGGGGCTCCGTAAGGGCGTTCATGCAAGTCCTGGAAAGGAAAAAGGACTTGAATCGTACAGGCGATAGCGACAACTCCTACAGCTTGAAATCATTTCAAGATCTGTAGAAGAGCGAAAAATTCGCCACCTACGCCGATCTCCTGATCCATTCGACATACCTGAGCACCGCCGGAGATTTCTCGAACCGCCGATGAATCAACGCCAGCCACGACGTCGCGTGACAGTCCTTGATCGGGCGATACACCACATTCGGCAAACTGACATGGCCCACCACCGACTCCGGGACAACCGCGACGCCCTGGCCAAGGGAGACCAAAGCAATCACCGCCACCAACCCACCCGGCTGCGCGCCCAGCCTGGGTACGAAATCGCCTTGGCTGGCAACGTGCAAGGTGCCAATAACCTGTTCGGGGAGAATGAAGTTTTCATTGTGCAAATGCGCGCACGTGATGACCGGCAAGCGGTGGAGCCATGAGTCGATCGGCAATGCCAACACAAAGCCTTCATCACTCAGGCGCACACCCTCGACGCCCTCGGGCAAGGCCAATGGGCAGCGGATGTAACCCAGGTCGAAGCGCCCTTCGAGGATCATGTTCGGCAGGCTGGCCATGGGGCTTTCCCGCACATTGAGGCTGACATCCGGGTATTGGCCGGCAAAACCCTGCACCTGCTTTTGCAGCAGCCCCGCATACACCGCCGACGCCACATAACCCAGTTCGATGTGGCCGATATCGCCCCGACCGGCACGCTGGGCATTGCGCTGCGCCGACTCGAATTGCCGCACCGTGGCCTCGGCCTCTATCACCAGTGCCGCGCCCGCCTCGGTCAGGCTGACATCCCGGACCTGGCGCAGGAACAGGCGCGCGCCCAGTTCCGCTTCCATGTCCTGGATTTGCCGGGTCAGGGTCGGCGGTGCGATGCCCAGTTGCTCGGCGGCGCGGGTGAAGTTGCGGTGCCGGGCGACCGCAAGGAAGTAACGAAAGTGGCGGATATCCATCGGTGCATTAGCTCAAAGGTAATGAAGTGATGGTTGGCGCCTAACAAAGGCATCGCCAGCCAGGGATAAGCTGCACGGAACCTCACAGTAGAGAACCCCTGCCATGTCCGTCAAACCCCAGGTGAGCCCGCGCCTGACCTTGTTAACCGCCAGTGCGGTGTGCTCGCTGATCGTGCTGGACACCAACATCGTCGCCGTTACCTTGCCCAGCATCGCCCGGGACCTGGGGGCGAATTTCGCTGACATCGAATGGGTGGTCAGCGCCTACATGCTGGCCTTCGCCGCGTTGCTGTTGCCCGCGGGCAGCCTGGCGGACCGTTTTGGTCGGCAGAAAACCCTGATGTGGGGGCTGGGTATTTTCATCCTGGCCTCGATCGGTTGTGGTGCCGCACCGAACGCGCTGTTTCTCGACATCGCCCGCGCGATCAAGGGCGTCGGCGCGGCGCTGCTGTTGACCTCGGCGCTCGCCTCCATCGGCCACACCTTCCACGATGAAGCCGAACGGGCCAAGGCCTGGGCCTTCTGGGGCGGTTGCATGGGCGTGGCCATGACGGCGGCGCCGACCCTGGGCGGGTTGATCGCCGAGTACGTGGGCTGGCGCTGGATTTTCTACCTCAACCTGCCGATCGGCCTGTTCCTGATGTTCATGGTCTGGCGCGCGGTACCGGAATCCCGTGACGCCCAGGCCGCGCGTCTCGATCCGTGGGGCAGCCTCGCCTTCAGCGCCAGCTTGCTGTGCCTGATCTGGGGCTTGATCGAAGCCAACCGCATCGGCTGGAACAATCCGGCGACCTACGTCCGCCTGGTGGGTGGTGCCCTGTTGCTCGGATTGTTCGTGGTGATCGAGCGCCTGCAGCAGCGGCCGATGATCGATCTGCAACTGTTCCGTCACCCACGGTTCATCGGCGCGTTGCTCGGTATGTTTGCCTACGCCGCGTGCGCCCAGGTGATGATGACCCTGCTGCCGTTCTACTTGCAGAACGGCCTGGGTTTTACCGCCATTTCCGCGGGGCTCGGCATGCTGCCGTTTGCGGTGACCATGCTGATCTTCCCGCGCATCGGTGCACGGCTGGCAGGATGCGTGACGCCCGCGAACATGATGGCCATCGGACTCACCCTGGTGGGCAGCGGTAACTTGCTCAGCGCCTGGGCAGTTGATAGCGGCGGATACCTGCCCTTCGCCCTGGCGATTGCAGTCACGGGTGCCGGCGCCGGGCTGCTTAATGGCGATACGCAGAAAAACATCATGGCCTGTGTGCCTCGGGCGCGTACTGGCATGGCCTCGGGCATGAGTACGACCATGCGCTTCAGTGCGGTGATGCTGGCCATCGGGGTTTATGGTGCGCTGCTGTCGGGGCATAGCGAACAGTTGCTGCACGACGGCCTGGCGGCACAGGGCGGACAATGGCTCGAGCACAGCCAGGGTATCGCCTCGCGGGTGGTGGCCGGTGACATGCCGGCGGCGCTGAGTCTGTTGCCAGAGGCCGCGCGGCCGGTGGTCGAGCCACTGGCGCGACAGGCATTCGTGGGTGGTTTCAGTTTGTTGCTTTGGGTCGCGGGCCTGGCGGGGTTGCTGGGCGCATTGGTTGTCGGGACACTGATGCGCAATCCGATTCCAGCGGCCCGGACAGCCCTGGTGCTTGAATGAAGCGTACCTGGCGAGTTCATCTTTGATTGTGGGATACCCATCGCCAGCAGGCTGGCTCCCACAGGGGATATCCGGCACTGATGAAATCTGTGGCTCACCCGAATGACTGTGGGAGCCAGCCTGCTGGCGATCAGGCAAGGCCACACAGAGCTCAGCCCGGCAGCAACTCGTCGATATGCCTATACTCGGACTGCAACTGCGCCGCCAATACCTTGCTGCGCCCAAGGCGAATCGGTCCGCGCTCGATGTCGATCAACAGCCCCGGGCAGTCGAGCACGGGCAACGAAGGCCATTCCTTCATCCGGCCATCGGTCACCACCAGCAAGCGCTGCTGCTCCTCCGGAAAACGCTTTCGCCGCACACCTAGCCAAAGCGCTGCTTCACCCAACGCCGCCAGCAACGGCGTGCCGCCGCCCGCGCCGAGGCCGTCGAGCCAATGGCGCAAACCGCTGGATGCCTTCAACCCCTGCACCTGCCACTTCGGTACCGCACCGCTGGCCGTGAGCAATGCCAGGCGCGCACGCTGGCGGTAGGCATCATCGAACAATTGCGCCAACAGGCCCTTGGCATCACTCAATGCCTGGTGGCGGCGGGTCGAAGCCGACGCATCGACAATCACCAGCCACAGCTCATGCGCCGAGCGCGTGCGCAGCTGGAACAGCACATCCTGGCGCTGGCGTGGTCGACCGTTGAGTAAGGTGCCGGGCCAATTGATCGAGCCGTTAGGGGCCGCGTGACGTTTACCCTGTTTACCGTGATCGAGGTGGCCGGCACGGGGTCTGGCATTCGCCCCCGCGTCAGATCGAGGGCGAATGCCTAGGGCTTTTTTGGCCAGCTCGGCACTTCACGCCGCGCTCCGACCGGCAGCGCTTGCGCGGGCATCTCGCCCCACTGGCCCTGGCCTTCGCTCGGATTTGGTTGTTGGCTGGATGGGGCCTGGTTTTGTTGGGGTGCCGGTGGTGTGTGCTCGCGACGACGATGACGCAAGGCGAACTCGGCGACCGCGTCGATATCCTCTTCGCCAATGGCTGTCGCGCCGCGCCAGGCCGCATGGGCGCGCGCCGCGCGCAACCAGACCAGGTCGGCGCGCAAGCCATCGACTCCGGCGGCAAAGCAACGCTCGGTGATCTGCGCCAACGCGTCATCGTCGAGGGGAATGCTCGCCAAGGTGCTGCGCGCGGTTTGGCAGCGCTCACGCAACGACTGCTGCTGGTGCTCCCATTCGACGCAGAATTGTTGCGGGTCACTGTCGAAATCCAGGCGCCGACGGATGATTTGCCCGCGCTCCGTCGGTGCGGTGTGGCCGCTGAGGGCGACGTTCAAGCCAAAGCGATCGAGCAGTTGCGGACGCAACTCGCCCTCCTCCGGGTTCATGGTGCCGATCAGCACGAACTTCGCCGAATGCCGATGGGAAATGCCGTCGCGCTCAACCAGATTGGTGCCGCTGGCCGCCACGTCGAGCAGCAGATCGACGAGGTGATCCGGCAGCAGGTTCACTTCATCAACGTAGAGCACACCGCCGTCGGCCTTGGCCAGCACACCGGGGGAAAATTGCGCGCGACCTTCACTCAGGGCGGCGTCGAGGTCGAGGGTGCCGACCAGGCGCTCTTCGGTGGCGCCCAGGGGCAAGGTGACGAATTGGCCGCTGGCCAGCAGGTCTGCAAGGCCGCGGGCCAGGGTCGACTTGGCCATGCCGCGCGGGCCTTCGATCAGCACACCGCCGATTTTCGGGTCGATGGCGGTCAGGTACAGCGCGAGTTTCAAATCGTCGGCGCCGACCACGGCGGAAAGCGGGAAATGCGGGGTGTCGGTCATGTCGGGTTACTCATCATGGTCGGTGGTGTCGTTGATCGTTCCCACGCTCCGCGTGGGAACGCAGCCCGGGACGCTCCGCGTCCCCTCTAAAGCCGAACGCGGAGCGTCCGTTGAGGCATTCCCACGCAGAGCGTGGGAACGATCTCTCAAGCCGTCAGCTGTCTTCTTCTATATCCAGCAACAAGTTTTCCAGCGCTTCCCGGTAATCACCCGGTTCTTTCCACATCCCCCGCTGTTGCGCTTCGAGCATCCGCTCGGTCATGTCCCGCAGGGCATGGGGGTTATGCTCGCGCACGAAATCCCGGGTGCCCGGATCGAGCAGATAGGCATCGGCCAGCAGCGCGTATTGGTGATCGTCGATCAAGCGGGTGGTGGCGTCGAAAGCGAACAGGTTGTCCACCGTCGCGGCCATTTCGAATGCGCCTTTGTAGCCGTGCCGCTTGACCCCGTCGATCCACTTCGGATTGGCCGCCCGGGAGCGGATGACCCGGTTCAGTTCTTCCTTCAGCGTGCGGATCTTCGGCAAGTCCGGCTGGCTGTGATCGCCGTGATAACTGGCCGCCGCCTCGCCACTCAGGCTTTCAACGGCGGCCAGCATACCGCCCTGGAATTGGTAGTAGTCATTGGAATCGAGCAGGTCGTGCTCTCGGTTGTCCTGGTTTTGCAGCACCGCTTGCACCTGGCTCAGGCGCTGGGAAAACTGCCCGCGTGCCTCGGTGCCTTCGTCAGACCCACCATACGCGTAGCCGCCCCAGTTCAGGTAAACCTCGGCCAGATCCTCGCGGCTTTGCCACAAGCGACCATCGATGGCGCCCTGCACGCCTGCGCCATACGCGCCGGGTTTGGCGCCGAAAATGCGCCAACCGGCCTGACGGCGAGCCGCTTCATCATCGAGCCCCGATTGCAGCAATGCTTCACGCTCGGCGCGCACCTTGGCTGCCAACGGATTGAGATCGTCCGGCTCATCCAGCGCGGCGACTGCCTGCACGGCCGCATCGAACAGCCGGATCAGGTTGGCGAAGGCATCGCGGAAGAAACCCGATACGCGCAAAGTTACGTCAACCCGCGGACGATCGAGCAAACTCAGCGGCAGGATTTCAAAGTCGTCGACCCGCTGACTGCCGGTGGCCCAGACCGGACGCACGCCCATCAGCGCCATGGCCTGGGCGATGTCGTCGCCGCCAGTGCGCATGGTCGCCGTGCCCCACACCGACAGGCCGAGCTGACGCAGGTGATCGCCATGGTCTTGCAGGTGGCGCTCGAGAATCAGGTTGGCGGACTGGAAACCGATGCGCCACGCGGTGGTGGTCGGCAGGTTGCGCACGTCCACAGAATAGAAGTTGCGCCCGGTGGGCAGCACGTCCAGGCGACCGCGACTCGGCGCGCCACTGGGGCCGGCCGGGACGAAACGGCCGCTCAGGGCATCGAGCAGGCCGCGCATCTCTGCGGGACCACAGGCGTCCAGCCTTGGTGCGACCACTTCGCGCAGGTGGTCGAGGATGACTTGAACCTCAATCCAGCGCGTCTCCTGTGGGAGCCCACTTTTGTGGCGAGGGGATTTATCCCCGTTGGGTCGCGGGGCGGCCCTGGAGAATGGGACTGCTGCGCAGTCCAACGGGGATAAATCCCCTCGCCACAAAGGCTGGCTCCCACAGGGGGTATTCAACGTTTGTGAAATAAGCTGTGTGGCAAACAGTTCGAGGCGTTCACGGGTATCGCCGGTGGTGCGCCAGGGCTCATCACCGAGCGACAACAATGCGTTCGGGCGCGGCCCGGTCCACGGTTCGGCCAACGCGCAATCCAGCGGATCGAACCCCAGTTCGAAGGCCTTGGCCAACGCCCGCAGCAGGCTCGATTGCGCCCCACGGCCATCACCCCGGGGAATGCGCAATAGCGCGAGCAAGGTGTCGATCCGCAAGCGACCGGCCGGCGACTCGCCGAACACGTGCAAGCCATCGCGGATCTGCGACTCTTTCAAGTCACACAGGTACGTGTCCAGGCGCGGCAGCCAGATCGCCGCATCGGCCTCGCTGTCCAGTCGTTCGTCCAGTTGCAGTTCACGGTCGATGTGGGTGTCGCGCACCAGTTGCAGGATATCGCGCTGCAATTCCCGGGCACGCCGTGGATCGAGCAATTGCGCCTCGTAGTATTCGTCCGCCAGCAACTCCAGGTTGCGCAGCGGGCCGTAGGTTTCGGCGCGGGTCAGCGGCGGCATCAGGTGGTCGATGATCACCGCCTGGGTGCGGCGCTTGGCCTGGGCGCCTTCGCCCGGGTCGTTGACGATGAACGGATAGATGTTCGGCAGCGGCCCGAGCAGCGCATCCGGCCAGCAGTGCTCCGACAGCCCCACGCCCTTACCCGGCAGCCATTCCAGGTTGCCGTGCTTGCCGACATGGATCACACCGTGGGCGCCGTAGGTGTTGCGCAGCCAGAAATAGAACGCCAGGTAGCCATGGGGCGGCACCAGGTCCGGGTCGTGATACACCGCACTGGGATCGACCTGGTAACCCCGCGCCGGTTGAATGCCGACGAAAGTCAGGCCAAAGCGCAACCCGGCGATCATCATTCGTCCGTCACGGCACATCGGATCACTGTCGGGCGTGCCCCAGCGTTCCAGTACCGCCGCCCGGTTGGCGTCTGGCAGCGCGTTGAACATCTGCAGGTAATCGTCCATGGCCAGGCTTTGCTGGCACGGGCGTTGATCGAGGGTATCAAGGTCGTTGCTGACGCCGCCGAGCAATTGCTGGATCAACCCGGTGCCGCTGTCCGGCAACCCGGCTGGCAGCGGATAGCCTTCGTTATATAGCGCGCGCAGGATGTTCAACGCCGCAGCCGGAGTATCGAGCCCGACGCCATTGCCGATCCGACCATCGCGGGTCGGGTAATTGGCCAGGATCAGCGCGATGCGTTTTTCGCCATTGGGCAACCGCGCCAGATCGATCCAGCGCCGCGCCAGTTGCGCGACAAAGTCCATGCGTTCCGGCTGCGCGCGATAGCAGACCACGTCTGACTGACTGCGCTCGCTGCGCCAGGCCAGGTCCTTGAAACTAATTGGCCGGCTGATGATGCGCCCGTCCAGTTCCGGCAATGCGATGTGCATCGCCAGATCCCGGGGGCCGAGCCCCTGTTCGCTGGCTCGCCAGCCCGGTTCATTGTCCTGGGCGCAAATGGCCTGGATCACCGGGATATTGCGGCGAAATGGGCGCAAGTGCGGTGCTTCCGGGCTGGATTGGGCGAAACCGGTGGTATTGAGAATCACCCCCGCCTCGACGTCATCCAGCCAGTCCTCGACCACCGTGAGGCAGCCGGGCTCTTTCAGGCTGGCCAGCGCTATCGGCAGCGGATTAAGCCCCGCCGCCTGCAAGCGCTGGCAGAAAATATCGATGAACGCGGTGTTCGCCGCCTGCAAATGCGAGCGGTAAAACAGCACCGCCGCCACCGGCTGACCGCCCTGCCACTCGGCTTGCCAGTCACTCAGTGCCGCGGGGCTTTTTTGTGGATGGTAAATCGCCGTGCGCGGCAAGGTGTGCGGCTCGGCCCAGGCGTAGTCGCGCCCCAGCCAACGATTGGCCAGGCAACGGAAAAAATCGAGGGCATTGCCCATGCCGCCCTGTCGCAGGAATTGCCAAAGCTGGTCACGATCCTCGACGCCCACGGTGCTGAGGTCGCTCAGCTCCGGGTCCGGACGATCATCGCCGGGCACCAGGATCAGCTGCACACCCCGCTGCGACAACTCCACCAGCCGCTCGACGCCGTAACGCCAATAGGCAATGCCACCGTGCAGCGAAATCAGGATGACTTTGGCGTGGCGCAGTACTTCGTCGACATACAGGTCGACCGACGCATGGTTCTGCACCTGCATCGGGTTGGCCAGGCGCACGCTCGGGTAATCGTCGGGCAACTGCTGCGCCGCTTCGGCAAGCAGCGCCAGGCTGGAGTCGCCGCTGCACAGGATCACCAGCTCGGCGGGGGTTTGTCCAAGGTCGGCAATGTTGTCATCCGACACGAATCCGCCGGGCTGGGTCCTGAGCAGGTGCATGGGTTACACGCTGAGCGCGGCGCGCAATTGCGCTTCGAGCGTTGCGGCGTCCAGTGCCTGGCCGATCAATACCAGCCGGGTGGTGCGCGCTTCTTCCGCGCCCCACTGGCGATCGAAATGCTTGTCGAAACGGGTGCCCACACCCTGGATCAGCAGGCGCATCGGTTTGTTTGGAACCGCGGCGAAACCTTTGACGCGCAGGATGCCGTGCTGCACCACCAGTTGGGTCAGCGCATCCATCAGCAGGCTTTCGTCGGATGCCGGCAGTTCGATGGAGATCGAGTCGAAAGCATCGTGGTCGTGATCGTCTTCGCCTTCATGGTGGTGGTCGTGATGGCTGTGGCGGCTGTCGATGTGTTCTTCGGAACCGGCGCCGAGGCCGATCAGCACGTCCAACGGCAGGCGACCGCTGCTGGCTTCGATGACTTTCACCGCTGGCGGCAGTTCTTCGGCGACTTCCAGGCGCACGCGGGCCAGGTCTTCGGGGCTGATCAGGTCGGCCTTGTTGAGGATCACCAGGTCGGCGCTGGCCAACTGGTCGGCGAACAGCTCGTGCAGTGGCGATTCGTGATCCAGGTTCGGGTCGAGTTTACGCTGGGCGTCGACTTGATCCGGGAACGCGGCGAAGGTGCCAGCCGCCACGGCCGGGCTGTCGACCACGGTGATCACCGCGTCAACGGTGCAGGCGCTGCGGATTTCCGGCCACTGGAAGGCCTGGACCAGGGGTTTTGGCAGGGCCAGGCCAGAGGTTTCGATCAGAATGTGGTCGAGGTCGCCACGACGGGCCACCAGTTCGCGCATCACCGGGAAGAACTCTTCCTGTACGGTGCAGCACAGGCAGCCGTTGGCCAGTTCGTAGACACGGCCATTGGCCTCTTCTTCGGTGCAACCGATGGAGCACTGCTTGAGGATTTCGCCGTCAATGCCCAGTTCGCCGAACTCGTTGACGATCACCGCGATACGGCGGCCCTGGGCATTGTCGAGCATGTGCCGCAGCAAGGTGGTTTTGCCCGAGCCGAGGAAGCCGGTGACGATGGTGACGGGGAGTTTGGCCAGTGTTTTCATCGGATGCCCTTTGGCAAGGTGGCGGGCATACGGGACGAGAACCGGCAACGCACAAGCGCGCCGGAAGCGTTCGCCACCGGATCACCCCGCCCGGTTGTAGTGAGAATCTGTATCGAGGCAGGTCTCCTGGCTGACGGCTGGCCAGTCGTTGGACTGGCGGTTGCTGCGCCTTCCCGCGCGCGCCATGGCTGGCGCATGCAGTGGCATGGCAGAAACTGAACCGTTCACAGTTGCGGGGGCAGCCGCGGCATTGACCGCGTTCCCTTCTTAGCTTCGACAAACGCCGAAGAACCTCGAAAGCGCAAGGCTACGCATGGTATCGGGGCGGGTCAATCCGTAGGAGCTAGATCGTTCCCACGCTCTGCGTGGGAATGCAGCCCGGGACGCTCCGCGTCCCATCAACCGCCGAACGCGGAGCGTCCGAAGAGGCATTCCCACGCAGAGCGTGGGAACGATCCAACACTCAAACGAGAACCCTTGCCAATTGACGCATCACCCCCGCCCATGCTCTCCTACGCATCTTGTTACGGGTGCCCTTCACAGGGTGAAACGGGAAACCGGTGAATCATGTGCTTTACTTCAGGCCATGTCAGTCCGGTGCTGCCCCCGCAACGGTAAGCGAGCGAAGCGTCAGATCCACTGTGCCAATGCGGCATGGGAAGGTGACGCTTACAGGTTCAGGCTAACGCCCGCGCCCCTCGTGAGCCCGGAGACCGGCCCGCAACACAAAGTGAACAATACGATCACTTCAATCAACAAACCCGCGGTGGGCGGGCGCTGTTCGGACTCCTGCGCGCCCGGTCGTGCGGAGCTCTGCTTGCGCTCTTATTCCCCGCTGACAGAACAGAGGGAAGCGCCATGTCGATTATCAGCAGCACCGGCCACAGCAATACCGCCAGCACCACCACTACCCTGTCCCAGCGCCTGACCGCCGCCGTTTGTGCGTCGATCCTCGGCGCGTGCCTGGTGTATTTCGCCGGTTTCTCGCACATCGAAGCCGTTCACAACGCGGCTCACGATACGCGCCACAGTTCCGCGTTCCCGTGCCATTGAGACCTGCCGACATGATCAAGCGTATTGCGCAAACCGCAGGGTTCAGCGGGCTGCTGGCCGCCCTGCTGCTGACCCTGCTGCAAAGCTTCTGGGTTTCTCCGCTGATTTTGCAGGCCGAAACCTACGAGAAATCCGAACCTGCGGCGGTTGAAGTCCACGAACACGCCGCGGGCGTCGCCGCTCATAGTCACGACGGTGAAGCCTGGGAGCCGGAAGACGGCTGGCAGCGCGTGCTGTCGACCACTGGCGGCAACCTCGTGGTGGCAGTCGGTTTCGCCCTGATGCTCGCCGGCCTCTACACCCTGCGCGCGCCGACAAAGACTTCCCAAGGCCTGCTCTGGGGCCTGGCTGGCTACGCGACCTTCGTACTGGCGCCGACCCTTGGCCTGCCCCCTGAGTTGCCGGGCACCGCGGCTGCCGATCTGGCGCAACGCCAGCTCTGGTGGATCGGCACCGCGGCCTCCACCGCTGTCGGTATCGCCCTGATCGTATTCAGCCGCCACTGGCTGATGAAAGTCCTCGGCGTGGCGATCCTTGCCGTGCCGCATGTGATTGGCGCACCGCAACCGGAGGTGCACTCGATGCTCGCTCCAGAGGCACTGGAAACTCAGTTCAAGATCGCTTCGCAGCTGACCAACGTGGCGTTCTGGCTGGCCCTGGGCCTGATCAGCGCCTGGTTGTTCCGCCGCAAAAGCGATGGCCAATACCACGCATGACTGACCTCGGCACAGCGCCGACCCTGGTGGTCGGCCTGGGCTGCCAGCGCGGCTGCCCCGTCAGCACGTTGCGGGCACTGCTCGACCAGGCACTGCAGGCGCACCGGATCGAACTGCATCGGATCAAGGCCTTGGCCAGTATCGATTTGAAGCGCGACGAACCGGCCCTGAACGAACTGGCCGAACAGCTTGGGTTGCAGGTGCTGTACTTCAGCAGTGAGCAATTGGCCGCCTATCAGCCACACCTCAGCCACCATTCGCAGATCGCGTTCGAGCGTACCGGCTGTTACGGCGTGGCGGAAAGTGCCGCCCTGGCCTTGGCCGAACAGTTGGCCCAGTCGCCGGCAAAACTGCTGATTCGCCGACAAAAATATGCCCAGGCCACCCTCGCCTTGGCCGGCGCCGCGTAAAATCCCCGATAATCCGCGCATTCGATCATGAGCAATCTTCATCTGAAGCCTTGCGCAGCCCCCATTTTCAACAGGAACCTTTGATGACCGTCTACTTCATTGGCGCAGGTCCCGGCGACCCGGAACTGATTACCGTCAAGGGCCAGCGCCTGATTCGCAGCTGCCCGGTGATCATCTATGCCGGCTCGCTGGTACCCACCGCGGTGCTGGAAGGACACTGCGCCGAACAGGTGGTCAACAGCGCCGAACTGCACCTGGAACAGATCATCGAATTGATCAAGACGGCCCATGCCAATGGCCAGGACGTGGCTCGCGTGCACTCCGGCGACCCGAGCCTGTATGGCGCCATCGGCGAACAGATTCGCCATCTGCGTGAGCTCGATATTCCTTTTGAGATCATCCCCGGCGTGACGGCCACGGCCGCCTGCGCGGCGCTTCTGGGCGCGGAGCTGACGTTGCCGGATGTGTCACAAAGCGTGATCCTGACTCGCTACGCCGACAAGACCGCGATGCCGGCCGGAGAAGAACTGGGCAGCCTGGCGCAGCATGGGGCGACCATGGCGATCCACTTGGGGGTCAATCATCTGGAGAAAATCCTTGCCGAGTTGCTGCCGCATTACGGTGCGGATTGCCCGATCGCGGTGATTCACCGGGCGACCTGGCCGGATCAGGATTGGGTGGTGGGGACGCTTGAGGATATTGCCGGGAAGGTTGCGACCAAGGGGTTTCGGCGCACGGCGTTGATTCTGGTGGGTCGGGTGCTCGGCAGCGATCATTTCAGCGAGTCGTCGCTGTATCGCGCCGGGCATGCACATCTCTTCCGACCCTGATCGTCCCCACGCTCTGCGTGGGAATGCAGCCCGGGACGCTCTGCGTCCCCTCTAAAGCCGAACGCGGAGCGTCCGTTGAGGCATTCCCACGCGGAGCGTGGGAACGATCAAAAAAAAACGGCGCTCACGGGGCGCCGTTTTTTCATGCCGCAGCGAACACCTTAGTAGTAGGCGTTTTCTTTCTGCGTGTGGTCCGTCACATCACGCACGCCCTTGAGCTCGGGAATACGCTCGAGCAAGGTGCGCTCGATGCCTTCCTTCAAGGTCACGTCTGCCTGGCCACAGCCCTGGCAACCGCCGCCGAACTGCAGGACGGCGATGCCGTCTTCGACCACATCGATCAGGCTGACCTGGCCGCCGTGGCTGGCCAGCCCCGGGTTGATCTCGGTTTGCAGGTAGTAGTTGATACGCTCGTTGATCGGGCTGTCGGCATTGACCATCGGCACCTTGGCGTTTGGCGCCTTGATGGTCAGCTGGCCGCCCATGCGGTCGGTGGCGTAGTCGACAACGGCATCGTCCAGGAAAGCTTCGCTGAAATGGTCGATGTACGCGGTGAAGCTTTTGAGCCCCAGCGCGGTGTCTTCAGGTTTTTCTTCGCCCGGCTTGCAATAGGCAATGCAGGTTTCGGCGTACTGGGTGCCAGGCTGGGTGATGAAGACGCGGATGCCGATGCCCGGGGTGTTCTGCTTGGAGAGCAGATCAGCCAGGTAATCGTGTGCGGCGTCGGTGATGGTAATAGCGGTCATGGAAACTCCTCGCAGGCTTGGGCGCAGTTTACGCCAATCATCGCCGCGCACAAAGTCCTAGTATTTTTGTCGGGAAAAGAAAGGACGATTGACCCTGTAGGAGCGAGGCTTGCCCGCGAAGAACGATAACGCTGTCTACCCCGAGACTACAGCGCCTGGTTCGCGGGCAAGCCTCGCTCCTACAGGAATTATTCAGAGGTTCTCGTAGCGATTCATGTCCAGCACACCCTCTTCCACCGGTTCGGTTTCGTGGATGTAGCGGCTCAGGTCATGGAAGTACTGCCAAAATTGCGGATGGCTACGCCGAATTCCCCAACGTTCGACGATTTTCTCGAAACGGTCGGCATCCTTGGCGTTTTCCATCGCATCGACAAACTCAGGCACCTGATCGGCCGGAATATTGAACATGAAGTTCGGGTAACTGCTCAGTACCCCGGGAAAAATGGTGAGCGTATCCAGCCCCGGCTGGTACCGCAGCGACTCGCCCACCAGGAACGCCACGTTGCTGTGCGCACGGTTGCGCAGCAGGCTGTAGACCACACGCTGACCGCTCGCGGTTTCGATGCGCAGCATGGTCGCTTCCGGCAGCTGATCGATGACCTTGAGGCCGGCCGCCGGGCGTGAGGCCAGGCGACTCAGGGCCTGCTCGGCGGCCTGCAGGACCGGATCGATGTTCGGCCGCGAGCAATAGGCGCCGTCGCAGCGATTGATCGGGTCAGGTTTGGCGTTCAGCTCACCGTAACGGGCCAGCAGCTGCATGGCGAAGTCGCGCTTGGGGTCCTTTTCATCGAGTTTCAGGGCGGTCGGCGTGTCGTTGTCGATGGACTCATAATCCAGCCACATCTTGAATTTACCGCTGCTCTGGTACCAATCGTCGAGGAAATCGTCCCGGGAATCCGCCGGCATCAGGCGCAGGAAATTCTGCTCGGCGCCATTGCGGATCAGGTCGAAATACAGGCGCGTCTGGGCCTGGTGGGACACATTGCCGAACACGTCGAAATTCACCGCCAACTGATAGTAAGTGCGCTCCAGCAGCGGGAAGTCGAACAGCCACATCGTCTGTGGTACGTCGCCGATCAGGCCCTTGGTCACCGCGGCGCTGTCGTAGTGGCGGAAAATGCTCAGCAGAGCGTTGTCGTTGCCGGCCCACAGGCTCGACCAGCTCGGTGCCGGCAGATCGGCATAGCTGTCCCGGCGCAGGGCTTCATATTCGTTACGCTTGTCGCGGTAGTCGTGCCACAGGCTCAGGACACTGCCGACGTCGTCGTTTTGCCCCGGCATCGCCAGCAACGGCGTGGCCTGGCCGCGATAGTTCGGGTCGGTGATATAGAGGTCGTGTTCCGGCGCCTGGAACAGTGCCCAGAAGTTGTCGCGGATCACGTCCGTCGCGATCTGCCCGCGGCAGACTGGGCCGCGAATAAAGGTGCGCACGAAATACTCGGCGTTATCGAGCATGAACTGATAACGCGCCTGGGCCGGGATCGCTTCGAAGGTGGCAAACGGATTGGCCCGGCGTTCCGGGCCGTAGCCCGGCAAGGCGCTGACCTGCCAGTTGCCGTTGTAGAACAGACTCTTGACCCGGGCCAGCTTCGCCGCGCTCAGGGCATAGGTGATGTGGGTCTTGTGCACGATCACCCCCTGCACCGGCCACAAGCGGTAATACACCTGGGTGCCGGGGTCGTCGTTCGGCCGACGGGTGTTGATCAGGTCGATCGGCTGGCCGGTCGGCGTGCGCGATCGCACCCACTGGAAGAAATGCCCCGGCTCGCCGTCCTTGAAATAGAGGTGCGCGAGAAACCAGTGCTCGAACAACCAGCGCCCCACCAGACTCTGCCGGGCGCCCGGTGCGTTGAGCAGGTTTTCCCACTGCACCACTTGCAACGCTTCCTTCGCGCTGGGCACCAGGGCCTGTTCATCGATCGGGGCACCCGAGGCCAGCCAGCGTTGCAGCGTCTGGTATTGCTGATCGGTCAGGCCGGTGACTGCCAAGGGCATGCCTTCCTTGGGATGAGCGCTGGCATACCCGTCGAACTCGGCAGGCAAGGCGCACATGTTGTCGCGATTGAGGCCCAGGACGATGTCCTCGGGCAATTTGGCATTGGGTTGCAAGCGGTTGGTGTGGCCCAGTTCAAGCATGCGCGCCATTAATGCAGCCTGGCTGCCCTGGGCGTCGAGCACCGAATAGAAGCCCTTTTGTTGCCAGGCCCGCTTGCCAAACGCGTCATAGAACAGGCGGCTCGGCGCGACAGCCTGGCTGCGATCGCCGTCATACACCGGGACTTTCGTCGCGCCACGGGCCGCGCCCTCCCCGCTGCCCAGGTTGAGCTGACAGGCGGCGTCGTTGCAGGCGTGGCAGGCCACGCACTTTTCGGTGAAGATCGGCTGGATGTCGCGGGTGTAGGAGATTGCAGGCGAAATCGCCGGACTTTGCGCGACCGCGCCCCAGCTTAAAAACAGCAACACACTGCTGATGACGACGCGATACGACATGTCCCTGGTCCCGATCCTTTAGAAAACGCCGCGATTCTACCGGGCTGGCCGCCCCACCAACATGAGCGATATTCATGGAAAACCCGGACATGCTCTAAAAGCGCACAGGTTTGCTATCATCCCGGCCCTTCGTCATGGTCTTTTCGAGTAGTCCCAATGTCCGATCGCAGTGTTCGCCTTCAAGCTCTCAAGCACGCCCTCAAAGAGCGCATCCTGATTCTCGATGGCGGCATGGGCACGATGATCCAGAGCTACAAGCTCGAAGAGCAGGATTACCGTGGCAAACGTTTCGCTGACTGGCCGAGCGATGTCAAAGGCAACAACGACCTGTTGGTGCTGACGCGCCCGGACGTGATTGGTGGCATCGAGAAGGCCTACCTGGATGCCGGTGCCGACATCCTGGAAACCAACACCTTCAACGCCACCCGAATTTCCATGGCCGATTACGGCATGGAAGAACTGGCCTACGAATTGAACGTAGAAGGCGCTCGCCTGGCGCGCAAGGTCGCCGATGCGAAAACCCTCGAGAACCCGGACAAGCCGCGCTTCGTTGCCGGCGTGCTTGGCCCGACCAGCCGTACCTGTTCGTTGTCCCCGGACGTGAACAACCCTGGCTACCGCAACGTGACCTTCGATGAGCTGGTGGTGAACTACACCGAGGCCACCAAAGGCCTGATCGAAGGCGGTGCCGACCTGATCCTGATCGAAACCATCTTCGACACCCTCAACGCCAAGGCCGCGATCTTCGCCGTGCAAGGGGTGTTCGAAGAGCTGGGCATCGAATTGCCGATCATGATTTCCGGCACCATCACCGACGCCTCCGGCCGCACCCTGTCCGGGCAGACCACCGAAGCGTTCTGGAACTCCGTGGCCCATGCCAAGCCGATTTCGGTCGGCCTGAACTGCGCCCTGGGCGCCAGTGAACTGCGCCCGTACCTCGAAGAGCTGTCGAACAAGGCAGGCACCCACGTTTCCGCACACCCGAACGCCGGCCTGCCCAACGAGTTCGGCGAGTACGACGAACTGCCGGCGCAAACCGCCAAGGTCATCGAAGAATTCGCCCAAAGCGGCTTCCTCAACATCGTCGGCGGTTGCTGCGGCACCACGCCGGGCCACATCGAGGCCATCGCCAAGGCCGTGGCCGGCTACGCACCGCGCCAGATTCCGGAGATCCCCAAGGCCTGCCGTCTCTCGGGCCTGGAGCCGTTCACCATCGATCGCAACTCGCTGTTCGTCAACGTCGGCGAGCGCACCAACATCACCGGTTCCGCCAAGTTCGCCCGGCTGATCCGTGAAGACAACTACACCGAAGCCCTGGAAGTCGCCCTGCAGCAGGTCGAGGCCGGCGCCCAGGTGATCGACATCAACATGGACGAAGGGATGCTCGATTCGAAGAAGGCCATGGTGACCTTCCTCAATCTGATTGCCGGCGAACCGGACATCTCCCGCGTACCGATCATGATCGACTCCTCCAAGTGGGAAGTGATCGAGGCCGGTCTCAAGTGCATCCAGGGCAAGGGCATCGTCAACTCGATCAGCATGAAGGAAGGCGTCGAGCAGTTCATTCACCACGCCAAGTTGTGCAAGCGTTATGGCGCCGCGGTGGTGGTGATGGCATTCGACGAAGCCGGCCAGGCCGATACCGAAGCGCGCAAGAAAGAGATCTGCAAGCGCTCCTACGACATTCTGGTCAATGAAGTCGGCTTCCCGCCGGAAGACATCATCTTCGACCCGAACATCTTCGCCGTGGCCACCGGTATCGAAGAACACAACAACTACGCCGTGGACTTCATCAACGCCTGTGCCTACATCCGCGACGAGCTGCCGTATGCGTTGACGTCGGGCGGCGTGTCCAACGTGTCGTTCTCGTTTCGCGGCAACAACCCGGTGCGCGAGGCGATCCACTCGGTGTTCCTGCTGTACGCGATCCGCGCCGGCCTGACCATGGGCATCGTCAACGCCGGTCAGCTGGAGATCTACGACCAGATCCCGGTCGAACTGCGCGACGCCGTTGAGGACGTGATCCTCAACCGCACCCCGGAGGGCACCGACGCCCTGCTCGCCATCGCCGACAAGTACAAGGGCGACGGCAGCGTCAAGGAAGCCGAGACCGAAGAGTGGCGCAACTGGGACGTCAACAAGCGCCTGGAACACGCACTGGTCAAGGGCATCACCACGCACATCGTCGAAGACACCGAAGAGTCGCGCCAATCCTTCGCCCGTCCGATCGAAGTGATCGAAGGGCCGCTGATGTCCGGCATGAACATCGTTGGCGACCTGTTCGGTGCCGGCAAAATGTTCCTGCCGCAGGTGGTGAAATCCGCCCGGGTGATGAAGCAGGCCGTGGCCCACCTGATCCCGTTCATCGAACTGGAAAAAGGCGACAAGCCGGAGGCCAAGGGCAAGATCCTCATGGCCACCGTGAAAGGCGACGTGCACGACATCGGCAAGAACATCGTCGGCGTGGTGCTGGGCTGTAACGGCTACGACATCGTCGACCTCGGCGTGATGGTGCCGGCGGAGAAAATCCTCCAGGTGGCCAAGGAGCAGAAGTGCGACATCATCGGCCTGTCCGGCCTGATCACGCCGTCGCTGGATGAAATGGTCCATGTGGCTCGCGAGATGCAGCGCCAGGATTTCCACCTGCCGTTGATGATCGGTGGCGCCACCACCTCCAAGGCGCACACGGCGGTGAAGATCGAGCCCAAGTACAGCAACGACGCGGTGGTGTACGTTACCGACGCCTCCCGTGCTGTGGGCGTGGCGACCCAGTTGCTGTCCAAGGAACTGAAGGCCGGCTTCGTCGAGAGAACCCGCGAGGAATACATCGAAGTGCGCGAGCGCACCGCCAACCGCAGCGCCCGCACCGAACGCCTGAGCTACGCGGCGGCGATCGCCAAGAAGCCACAGTTCGACTGGAGCACCTACACGCCGGTCAAACCAGCCTTTACCGGCGCCAAGGTGCTGGACAACATCGACCTCAAGGTACTGGCCGAATACATCGACTGGACGCCGTTCTTCATTTCCTGGGACCTGGCCGGCAAGTTCCCGCGCATCCTCCAGGACGAAGTGGTCGGTGAAGCCGCGACCACGCTGTACGCCGATGCCCAGGAAATGCTCGCCAAACTGATCGACGAGAAACTGATCAGCGCCCGCGCGGTGTTCGGCTTCTGGCCGGCCAACCAGGTGCGCGACGACGATATCGAACTGTACGGCGATGACGGCAAGCCATTGGCCAAGCTGCATCACTTGCGCCAACAGACCATCAAGACCGACGGCAAGCCGAACTTCTCCCTGGCGGATTTTGTCGCGCCCAAGGACAGCGAAGTCACCGACTACGTGGGCGGTTTCATCACCACCGCCGGCATCGGTGCCGAAGAAGTGGCCAAGGCTTATCAGGACGCTGGCGACGATTACAACTCGATCATGGTCAAGGCCCTGGCCGACCGCCTGGCCGAGGCCTGTGCCGAGTGGCTGCACCAGCAGGTGCGTAAAGACTACTGGGGTTACGCCAAGGACGAGACGCTCGACAACGAGGCGCTGATCAAGGAGCAATACAGCGGCATCCGCCCTGCCCCGGGCTACCCGGCGTGCCCGGATCACACCGAGAAGGCCGCGCTGTTTGCCCTGCTCGATCCCGAGGCCGCCGAAATGCGTGCCGGCCGCAGCGGCGTGTTCCTCACCGAGCATTACGCGATGTTCCCGGCGGCGGCGGTCAGCGGTTGGTACTTCGCCCACCCGCAGGCGCAGTACTTTGCCGTGGGCAAGATCGACAAGGATCAGGTGCAGAGCTACACCTCGCGCAAGGGTCAGGAGTTGAGCGTCACCGAGCGCTGGCTGGCGCCGAACCTCGGCTACGACGACTGATCCAGTGAGCCCTGGAGTCGAACGCAGTCGACTCCAGGGTCTGCCGATCGATGATCAGGTCATTGATGCCTGCTCGGCCAGCTCACGGGACGTGAGTTCGCTCAGCAGGTTCTTGCGGTCGACCAGGTTGTCCGATTCCAGCGACTGCAACTCCTCAAAGTATGCCTCGTTGAATTCGTCGTACTTGTCTTCAAGGGCCGTGTTTTTTTCCTGGAATTGCTGTTGCACCCGGGTGAATTCCGCCGGGTACTTTTCTTCCAGATAGTCTCTCCAGTATTTGCGCGCAATCAGTTGGTCGTTGAACACCGTAGTCTGCTCCTGAGCAATGATCCGGGTGTAGGCTTGATCGAGATCCGCTGCCGCCACCTGGGCCAGGTTGGCGTAGAGCATGCCTTTGGGTTGATCGGGCAGATCCAGGCGACGGGCCAGGCCGATGCGATAGGCCAGGCGAATTTCCGCCGGATCGGTAGTCGGATGAGTCGCGATCCTGCTGCTGGCGACCTCTTCCACCTGCGACAGGCGGAACAGCCGCCTGGACAGCTTGAGCAACTCGCGCCCCTTATGTTCGGGAGCGATGGACTTCAGGGCGCCGTACTCGAACACCTCGACCTCCAGTTCGTTGAACAACAGGATCCGGCCATCGCCGCAGGTCGCCTGGTGCCTCAGCGCTTTTGCCAGGCCCATCAGGCGCTCGCTCAGCGCCTCGTCGGCATAGGCCGACTCAATGACGCGCCAGACCCGCTGTGTCAGGCCGAGACGATCCACGCGAAAATCCTGGGTATGGCGTAATTGCGACAGAATGTAGGCAAAGTCGTGGGTGGTGTCCTGCCTCATCATGGCGCTCCACATGGCGTGCTTTTCCGAATCCGTCGCAACGCCGCTGAACCAGCGCTCTTTCTGCGCGGCGTCAGACTCTCGATCCGGATGCACCTCGTCCTCACTGGCCTGAGACGATTCCGAGGGCCCAAACCCCTCCAGCAGTTGGTCGATTTCCATCGGGGTAAACCCCAACCCTCGCCCGGTTTCCTGCGCGTATTCCTGCAGGCGAATGAACTCATCGGGCTCCAGCATGTTATCGACCAGGTTGGTGCCGACCATCAGATTCGCGTGTTCCGGCTGCAATGCCGCCTGGGGAATGGTCGCTATCTGGTTGTTCGACAGGTCCAGGGTGGTCAGCGCAGGTGCCTGTAATACCCCCGTCGGCCACTCGCGCAGGCCGTTGCCACGCAGATCCAGGCTTTGCAGTTGGTCGAGACCGTTGAGGTCAAATTCGCCCAAGTGGTTTTCGCCCAGGTCGAGCCATTGCAAACGCGGCAATGAACGCAATTGGCGCTGTAATGGCTCGCTGGCGCGAATATCGTTGTAGCTGGCGTTCAGGCGGGTCAATTCCTGACACTGGGTCACCGCTTCGGGCAAGTTGCCCAGGCCGTTCTGGTTGAGTGTCAGGCTGCGCAAACGCGGAAAACAACTCAGGAAACCTTCGGAATTCGTCGACAGCCCGACGCCACTGAGGTCCAGTTCCACCACATGATTGAAGATGAACGGCATTGTGGGCAGATCACCGATGATCATCCCGGTAAAATCGAGCGTTCCCTCGACCCCGGGAGCCTCACCCAGCGTGAGCCGCCAGCTTTCCAGCAACCGGTCAGCTGCCCGGCGGCGGTCCACGGCGTTGACCCAGGCGCGGCGCAAGCGTGCAGCCGGGGCATCGATCCATTCATTCAATCTACCGACCAGTTGGGTCTGTTGCTGCTCCCATTGCACCAGTCGCGCTTCAATCTCCGTCGCACCCAGGCCGCGTGCCAGCCATGCATTGATGCGTTCGACGGCTTCTGCGTCACCCAGTTGCGGATCAAGGCGCTGCAGCCGGGCGGCGGAAGTCTGCGGCAACTGACCGTCGACTGGCGCGGGGCTCTGCGGCAACAAAAGATTCGGATCCTCTGATACCTCGAGCGGAAAAAACTCGGGATCCCCGCCTGTTCGACCTGCCGCCAGATGCGCCCGGGTGATGCCCATCGGCGCCTGGGACGGAGTGCGATCAGCGAAAGCGCGCACTGCCGCCAGGCCTTGCGGGCTCAGTCGGCAACCTTGCAGCAAGGTCTCCCCCAGCAGAGGATCATGCCCGGTCAACGCTTCTACCGGGATGTCGGTGATCGCGCTGTGATTGAGGGCCAGGCGACGCAGCCGGGGTAGTGAAAGCGCACCGTCGGGCCAGCGAGTGACGCGCGTATGCCCCAGGTCCAGGCTGTACAGGTTCCTCAGCGAACTGACGTCCAGTGCGCCTACCCGGTTGTAGGCCAGGTTCAGCGCCTGCAATGAGGTCAGGCGATTGATCCGGGCTTGCGCCGTCGCCGTGATTGTCAACTCGTTGAACGAAAGGTCGAGCGTGGTCAGTCCGCTCAGCGAGTCCAAGGCCTGAGGCAGTTCAGTCAATCGGTTGGCGCTGAGTTCAAGGGTGCGCAGTTGCGGAAACGCTCGCAGGAAATCGTTCACCTGGGCGCTCGTCAGCCTGCTGCCTCCCAGATTCAGACGGCGTATATGAGCAAACACCGTATCGCCCAATGCAGGCAGATCGCCGATGGCTCCGAACCCCGTCATGTCGAGCACTCCGCTATCCGACCTGGCAGACGCCCGTGACGGTCCCGCCACGGGTTCGTCGGGCGCATATTGGGCACGCAAGCTGTTGCGCGCGCATTCCCGAAGATTGCGGGCAATCACCTCGCGACTATGAACATCTACCTGTTCCCCTTCGACCCTGACCGGGGTGTTCTGCCAACTGTCCAACGCCAGGTTCAATGCATTGTGCTGTTGGTGCAGGGCGTCGACCCGGTCGAGCAGTGCCGTGCCCGTTACCCCGTCGGCATTGAACCGCGCCAGGGCATCGGAAGCGAAGGAATAATCCTCGGGCATGAGCGAGGCAAGACGCCTACTGCAGTAGTCTGCGACCATCTGCGATTCGTCCGCCAGATGCGCCGGATTGTCGCGCACATAGTTGCAAGCCTTGCGTAATGCCTGCGGTTCCAAGGCTCCCCAGTTCAACCTCAGGCCACGCCAGAGCGCTTCATGACCCGTATAGAGTTCGGCGGGCAGGTCCGGGATCGCTACGTGCTGCAAGTTCAGGCTTTCGAGCCCCGGCAAATCCAGGACCCCGGTCGGCCAACGACCAGGTTGGCCGAACAAGTTCAAAGTTCGCAGGCCTGTCAGTTTGCCGAAGTCCATCGAGCCCGCATCACCCCACAGCGAAAGAGTCTCCAGCGGCGTCATGCCCTCGAGTGCGCGCAGGAATTGGGGCGCATACGTCTGCCCCAGGCCAGCAAGATTAAGCTCGGTTACAGTGGTCCACTCTGGCACTTTCCCGGCCAGGGCGGCCGTGTCCTGCCCGTCGACGAGAATGTCGAGTTTTTTGAGCCGCAAAAACCTGGCCAGCAACGCCGGGCCAGTGTCGTCGGTGAGCTGGCTGCTGTTGAGCCGCAAGGTTTTCACGTGGCTGAAGCCGGCGTCCCATTCCGGTAAAGCATCCGCGCCGCGCAAATCCAGTTCAAAGGCAGGCTCCTGGCCTCGATAAAGGCCATTGCGCCAGCAGCGCATCACTTTTTCCGCCTGCACCCTGCGCACGGCTTGCCCGGCACCGGTGCCGATCCAGCTGCTCAACTGACGGGATAACCCTTCGAACTCCCGCTGGCGATTGTTCAGCAGGTTGAAAACCTGCTGATGGCTATCCCCGGCGCTCAGGCGGCTGCTGATGAACTGAGTGGCTTGTTCATCGGAAATGTTCGGGTAAAGCACGCGTACCCGGGTAATCAATCCGCTTTCGGGCAAATCAGCGAAACCGGCCCCACGACCGCTGGCCAGATAGCCGAGCTGCCCTGAACGCAGGCGCAGGGACGGCCCCGGGCCATCGACGGGATGTTGATTGAGTGCGCGCGCCATCTCCTCGCGGTGAGCGCTGGCAGAGGAGGCCAAGTCCTCACGCAAGGCTCGGCCAGGATGGCCTTGCAGGTTATCCCGGGCAGTTTTCGGCAATACCTCCACCAGCGACCCGAACAGATTTCGCCCATGGGCGGGGATGCTGTTGAGCGCCACGCCCTGTGCATCGAACGCCCGGTAAGTATCCAGGCTTTTGACCAGATAGAAGCCGGGCCTCGCGGTTGCGCTGCCGACGCTGTCCAGCAGCGGGCCCAAAATGGAACCTGCGCGCACTTCCACGCGCATCTGCGCGGTCCAGCCAGGCATGTTCTGCAGGCTGTGCAGGGCCAGACGGTCACTGGCCGCCGAGGCCATGCTGTCCAGGCGCAAGCCGATGAGTGCACGGTTCAGGGCGGCCTGCTGAAGATGCAGGCGAATAGCCTTGGCCTGGCGCAAAGACATTTTGCCGCTGGTGCGCAACCGCGACAAATCGCTGGCACGGGAGCCATTGAGCACCTCCTGGGCAGCCTCGGCCGACAGCGACGGGAAACTGCGCTGCAGGCGCTGGATGTCGGGATTCGTCGTCGGTTCCGGGGTGTGCAGACGTTTGAACAATGACTGCCTGCGGGTCAGTGCCCGATCAGCAAGACGGTTCCGGAACATCTGCACCGGGTCCGCGCCGGGTCCCGTGCTGTGCGCCCCCAGCAACTGAATCTTTTGCTGTTCGTCGAGCGCCGCCAGAACGATATCCGGCAGCTTGCCGGCGCGGACTTCGGCGCGGGTGATCTTGATCGTCGGCCTGGCACTGTGCTGCGCCGACTCCACGCCGTAGCGCTGGGAGGTGCCCCAGTGTTCAGTGCCCTCGAAGACTTCCAGTACTTCATCAACGGGCCAGTTGGGCAGTTCCAGGGTCAGTGGTACGGCGAACTCGGCGGCATCGTTCAGGCGAGTGCCGCGACGCAGGCCCAGGATGAACTCATCCACCTGCTGATCGGCGCTGAACACCGCGATGGTCTCCGCCAGGCGTGGTGGCGGTGCCTGATGATCGATGTGCATCTGGCGCAAGGCATCGTCGCTGACCCCGCTGACCTCGGCGATCTGCTGCAACTGTGCTTCGGAGAAGGCATCCATCTGCGTGCCGATGCGCCGCAACAGCGTCAGGCGGTCCCACTCTAGCGGTCGCTCATCGAGGTGGCGCCAGGCGCCGAGTTGGTTGTGCTGCAAGATCGGCTGAAAAGCTTCAGGGTCAGTGGGGTGCTTGATAGACCACTGATCGAGTGCCGGGTCGTAGCTCTTCTCGTAGGCATTGCCTTCGATCTTGATATAGGTCTTGCCCCCTACCTCATATTGCCCCAGTGCGTTTGGCGTCACGCCATCGAGTGCAACGCTGCTTTTGTATGCCACCAGGTCCGGGTTCCACAGGCGCGGCTCGCCGAACGGCGTGGTGACTTTGCGCATGCCGTCGACGAAGCGCGAGGCCGTGATCGGGGGTGCCTTGCTGGCCAGTGCGCCCAGCACCGCCATGAAGGCCACGTTCTGCATGACCGACGTGAGATGCCCCCAGGCCTCCTCGGCATCGCCCTCCTTCCAGGCTTCCACGCCCTGATACACCTCACGGCCCAGTTGCACCGCGGTCACCAACAGCATCACTTCGCCGAGTCCGGGCACGAAAAACGCGCCCACATTGAGTATGTTCAAGCCCCATCCAGCCAGGTGTTCGAGGCGCTCGATCCAGGCCTGGTGGTCTACGGCGGCAGTAGGAACGGCCAGGAGCCTGGCGTTGGCCTTGATCCTGGCCAGGTGGGCCTCGTAGCGCGCGCCGAATACTTCGGCGTCGATGAAGGTTTCGCTCAGGGCGACATTGGCGTCTTCGTTCCAGATCTCTTCATACATGCCATTGCGGTAGGCTTCCGGATTGTAGGGCGGGCCTGGCCAGACCGGATTCGGGTTCCATCGGTGGGTCTTGAGTTGGGCGGTGAGCCGGCGCATAAACCTCGGCGACTCGTCCTGGGGCAGCAACCCGGCGATAAAGCGCTGAAAGCTTCGCGAGCGCAATCGCACGGCAAAGTCTTTGGCAAATGCGGCCAGCGACGTGAACTCCTTGATCGGGTGTCTCGTGTCACCCGGGATGTAGACGACGATTCGCGCATGGGTGTCGACTGCCGCGCTCCAGACGGGTACCGGCAGGAAGGCCTCGGCGATGTCCTCCAGGGTCGAGGTGGGCTTGCGGGACACCGGGCCGATGATCAATACGTCGCTCAACTCCGAGCCCAGCGCCGTCAATTGACTGAACGCCACGGGACGGCCATCGATCCGGGGCTCCGGTCTGCCGTCGAGTACCGCCAGCAAGGTCGCATACGCCGATTCACTGACGTGCGACTTCATTCGCGCGATGTGCAGTTGCAGGCGCATCAGGTCTTTGTTGGCCGTAATCGTCTGCTGGCGCACCGTCGCACGCGTGGCGGAGCTATCGAAAACGGCGCTCAGGTGATCCTGATATTGCTGGCCCAGGTCCAATTGCCGGCAAAGGGTGGCGAACTCCCCGGGCTTGATCGACAGCTTGTCGAGGATCTTGTAGCGCGTACTCCAGAACGGGATGGTCTGTTGCCTGTCGTAAAGCTCTCGCTGCAGTGCCCCGGCGGGAGCCAGCGCACTGGTCTCCTGCAGGGCGACTTCATCAAAGGGTTCATCGTCCTCGAAATTGCGCAACGCGGCCTGCAGCAGTGTCTGCTCATCGGCCCGGTTGGGGGCTCGCAGGTGATAGAGCATGGTTTTGGTCAGATCGGGGGACTGGCCAAAGGTCTTGTTCATGGCCTCCGCCAGCAGCGGCTTGGAAAATTCGGTGATGCCCTTGAAGTCCTTGAGGGTCTTGGCCAGCGCCTGGGTGGAGCGGTTGCTGCGCACCTGACTTTCGTAAAGCGCCAGGCGCAGCGCAGGCAATGCCTCGGTGTATAGCCGCGGATAGTTCCTGGCAAACGCCTCGGCCGGATCCCTGGCCCGGGTGAGGTTGTCGATATGTGCGGGTGCGAGGTGTCGAGTCCAGTCGGGCAGGCGTTTCTTGATAAATGGAACATGAAACCCAGGGTCCATGGGTGGGGAAAGCTCGGGCATGACGTGCATCCTGATCGCTGTGGTTGAGGCATCAGGAAATCACGGCCCTGCGGCGCCATGGCGGTACATAGTTATGGAGGACAGGTTTGGCTATGCTTAAAGTTCACTTCTGCATGACGAGGGGTATATGGACGATCCAGTCGACAACAAGCCGCCGACCTTCTGGCAAATGGTGCACAGCGTGATGGCCGCGGCATTCGGGGTGCAGAGCGGGAAAAACCGGGCGCGGGACTTTACCCACGGCAAGCCGAGCCACTTCGTGATTTTGGGGATATTGTTCACCGCGGTGTTCGCCCTGACGCTGTTTGCCATCGTCAAGCTGGTGCTTTACCTCGCAGGCATCTGAGGCCGCCGCCAGGCATTACTGCGCAAAGCAGACTCCGTAAGGAAACCGGTCCGCGGTCGGCGCTGGCAGCCCGACCACGGCACGGGCGCTAACGGTTATTGATGGCTGACCCAGAAAACGGCAGTACCCACGACCAGAATGATCAGGAACAAAATCGCCCAAGCGTCCACCGTGCTATCGGGTTTTGAAGCTTTGGTAGGGTTGCTCATTGCATCGCCTCTTGTCGGTTTTATCGGTGATTGCATAAAGACTCGATCACAGTAAAGACGACGATTGCCCGCACCACAAACAGGGGCTTTGCAACAACGATTCTCATTAGTCCTTTTGGTTCTTTACATATACTCAAACATCACTTTTGCGCATAACCGCAAACTGGTATCTTGCCCCGGCTCCATTAGGAGTGCGCGGCCGTGCGCGCAGAATTGCAGAGGCTCTTGGACTGCGGCAAGCAAAAAACGCAGCTGTATCCGAGCGACCCAAGCCTGAGAACAGGACTTATATGTACGTATACGACGAATACGATCAGCGGATCATCGAGGACCGCGTCAAGCAGTTCCGTGATCAGACCCGACGCTATCTGGCAGGCGAGCTGAGCGAAGAAGAATTCCGCCCCCTGCGCCTGCAAAATGGCCTGTATATCCAGCGCTTCGCGCCGATGTTGCGGGTGGCGGTGCCTTACGGCCAGCTGACTTCGCGCCAGATGCGAATGATGGCCAGGATTGCCCGTGACTACGACAAGGGCTACGCCCACATCAGTACCCGGCAGAACGTGCAGTTCAACTGGCCTGCCGTGGAAGACATCCCGGACATCCTGGCTGAACTGGCCACCGTGCAGATGCACGCGATCCAGACCAGCGGTAACTGCCTGCGCAACGTCACCACCGACCAGTTCGCCGGTGTCGCGGCCGATGAAGTGATCGACCCGCGCCCGTGGTGCGAGATCGTCCGCCAGTGGACCACCTTCCACCCGGAATTCGCCTACCTGCCGCGCAAGTTCAAGATTGCCGTCAACGGTTCGACCTCCGACCGCGCTGCCATCGAAGTCCACGACATCGGCCTTGAGCCGGTGCACAACGCCGCTGGCGAACTGGGTTTCCGCGTGCTGGTCGGCGGTGGCCTGGGCCGTACGCCGGTGGTGGGCGCGTTCATCAATGAATTCCTGCCGTGGCAAGACCTGTTGAGCTACCTCGACGCCATCCTGCGGGTCTACAACCGCTATGGCCGTCGCGACAACAAGTACAAGGCGCGGATCAAGATCCTGGTGAAAGCGCTGACCCCTGAGGTCTTCGCCCAGAAAGTCGATGCGGAAATGGAACACCTGCGCGGTGGCCAGACCACGCTGACCGAAGCCGAAGTGCAGCGCGTCGCCAAACACTTCGTCGACCCGGACTACAAGGCGCTGGACAACCAGAGCGCCGCACTGGCCGAGCTCGACCAGCAGCACCCGGGCTTCGCCCGTTGGCGCGTGCGCAACACCCTGACCCACAAGAAGCCGGGCTACGTGGCCGTGACCCTGTCCCTCAAGCCAACCGGCGTTGCACCGGGTGACATCACCGACAAGCAGCTCGACGCCGTGGCCGACCTGGCCGACCGCTACAGCTTTGGTGAATTGCGTACCTCCCACGAGCAGAACATCATCCTGGCCGACGTCGAGCAGGAAAAACTGTTCACCCTGTGGGGCGAGCTGCGCGAGCAAGGTTTCGCCACGCCGAACATCGGCCTGCTGACCGACATCATCTGCTGCCCGGGTGGTGACTTCTGCTCCCTGGCCAACGCCAAGTCGATCCCGATCGCCGAATCGATCCAGCGCCGTTTCGACGACCTGGACTACCTGTTCGACATTGGTGAACTGGACCTGAACATCTCCGGCTGCATGAACGCCTGTGGTCACCACCACGTCGGCCACATCGGCATTCTCGGCGTGGACAAGAAAGGCGAAGAGTTCTACCAGGTGTCCCTCGGCGGCAGCGCCAGCCGCGACGCCAGCCTGGGCAAGATCCTCGGCCCGTCCTTTGCCCAGGAAGCCATGCCTGACGTGATCGAGAAGCTGATCGACGTGTACATCGAACAACGTACCGAAGACGAGCGCTTCATCGACACCTACCAGCGTATTGGCATCGACCTCTTCAAGGAGCGCGTCTATGCAGCGAATCATTAAGAACAACGAAGTCGTCGACGAAACCTGGCACCTGCTGCCCAAGGATTTCAGCATCGACGAAATCACCAACTGTGACGACTACATTGTCCCGCTGCAGTTGTGGCGTGAACACAGCCGTATGCTCCTGGCCCGCGACGGTGGCCTGGGAATCTGGCTGGACGCCGATGAGGAAGCCGAGGAAATCGGCGAAGACGTGGCGCAGTTCCAGGTCATCGCCCTGAACTTCCCGGCCTTCACCGATGGCCGCAACTACTCCAACGCCCGTTTGCTGCGTGACCGTTACGGTTTCAAAGGCGAACTGCGGGCCATTGGCGACGTACTGCGCGACCAGTTGTTCTACCTGCACCGCTGCGGTTTCGATGCGTTCGCCATTCGCGCCGACAAAGACCCGTACGAAGCCCTGGAAGGTCTCAAGGACTTCTCCGTGACGTATCAGGCTGCTACCGACGAACCGCTGCCGCTGTTCCGTCGCCGTTGAATCGTGATGCCTTGAGCCCCCCGCATGGGGCTCAAGGCTGATGGGCTGTCGCTAGGGAATCCCTACAGCCGGAAATGGCCGCCCCAATGCCACCCAGTGGGCGTAAAGTCGCGCCCGGTCCTCCAACGTCGTGAACGCCGCAAACGGGTTATCGAAAGCCCCCCCTGGTGCCGTCACATTCTGAGCCAATCGCTCCCACAACTCCTGCGAAGCGTCCGCTTCAGTCAACAGCCGCCATACCCGAGCCTGAAGATCCAGATAGTCGACCTGGAAATCCGCGGTGAGCGTCAATGTATTGATGGTCTGTAAAAACCGTTTACCGCGATACTTTAGCGCCAGTCGTTGCCATACCTGTAACCGGGCATTCTCTTGCGCAGGTTCAATCCCGTTTAACCAGGCCGCCGGTGCCCCATAGTCATTGCCCGCCGAGCGCAGCCACAAATTGATGCCCGTTTGCTGCCGATGCGCGACCAGTCGCTGCAGGGTGTCTTCATCAGTGATCGGGTTGTGCCACAGCAACACCCGATCCCTGGCGACCGCCTGATTCAGCACCGCCTGCGGTACTCGACCGATCTGGTTGTCTTGCAGGTTCAGCAGCCTCAAATACGGGCGCTCCATGATGCCGACCGGACATCTTGTAATCCCCGTACCTTCCAGATTTAAATACTGCAACTGATTCATGCCCATCACCAAGGGTGGCTCGCCTAATGGGTTATTGCTCATGTCCAGGGATTGAAGATTGGTCAGCTCACTCAACTTCCCTGCATTGAGCTCACTTAATTTCAGTTCCGTGGCGGACAAATTCAATGAAGTCAGACGCTTCAACTCGGGGATCATGAAAGGTAACTCACTGTCCTGTTGCCCATTCGCAAGGTCAAACCGCAAATCGACGCCTGAAAGATCCAGCGTCTGCACATTGGGGAATGCCTCAAGAAATTCATCCAGGCTGGAAATCACAGTCATTTGAAAGTTGTGCATGTTCAAGCCAACGACATCGTTGAATCGAACGCTTAACGCGGGTAATCGATGAAATTGCTCATGCTGCAGGTCCATTGTGAAGCCGACGGCATGGTTGCCGGCGTATCGGCTATCTTGCTGCGGTAAACGCTTTCGCCAAATGGAAATGAGCTCGCCAGCCAGTTCAACTCTGCTCTGCCGCTCAAACGCCATCGCGGCTTGTATCAGCCCTGCGTTATGTGCTGCCAACTGCGCCGGAGCCATTCCCGCGGCACCAGGATCGCCGATATTCAGGAGTGGCACGCCCATGTCGTGGATGTCTTGCGCCACCAGATCAATCCAGGCGCTCATATCAGCCCACAACTGGTGAAGCTGTCCGGTTAACTGATCAATATGGGCGGTGTAACCACTGCCTGCTCGCGCCAGTTCCACATCCGCTTCAGTATCGGTGAGCTCGGGGTAGATCTCTCGGAGCTGGATTCTCTTGACAGCCTGCGTCAGTGCTTCGTTCTGAAGGGTATCCGGGAAGACACCACCCTTGAGTCCCTGCGGCTCAAAGGCGAGTCCCGACTCCATTCTGCCCAGACCGGTCGCCAGTTCGGAACGTGACAGTGTGTGTTCGCTGAGTTTGATCTTCAGCTCCGCACCGGGATCAGCGGAAAACAGGCCCAAGGCCGAACGCTGGTCCGTGGACAGCCCCCCGGCGACCACTTCATGAAAACTCATCGCCGGAGCAGTCGGGGCTGACAGACTATAGGGCCGATAGCGCTCTTGCACCTTGATCAGGCGCAGGCAATCAGGTGAGTCGATGGGACCGGTGCGATCCAGCACCTGCCCCGCGGGTGAGGCGTCGAGCACTTCAATGCGAAGCCCTTTGGGCCAACCAGGCAAGCGTGCGAGAGAGTGCAAGGCCAATGTTTGCGACTCATCACTGGTTACCGATCGGAGATACAGTCCCTCATAAGCACGATTGAGGCGCACATGCTCCTGGTATTGGCGCGCCTTGCTGTCCAGTTGCCTGAACAGTTCCCTGGCCAGGTCTGGGTTGGGCGTAGCCTTGAAATCGACACCGTAGCGATCCAGCATTTGCTCCACGGCAGTTTTGGGCAGGTCGGGGTATGCCTCTTGAAACAGCCGGACCCATTCGTGTTCCGACTGCTGGAGCGCTTGATATCTTCGGTTGAATTGAGCCTGTGCGGTCGACGGATCGCCCAGCGCCGCGACTTCCTGATCGATTCTGAAGCGATCGATTGTGTCGCCCAGCAACGGTGTCGGCGCGCGTCCTGCCTGCATCAGGCGCAGCATGTCATCGTCGACTACGCTGACCCTGCCGATCTGTGCCAGCACTTCGTCACTGAATGTACCTGCCGGGGCACCGATGCCACGCAAGAGATCGGTACGCGTCGGCAATGACAAGACCGGCGTTTCACCGATATCAGCCCCGGAAACCGGCCCTGCCGCGGGAGGCTTCGAGGATTCGCGACCGCCTTCCCCCGCTTTGATCGAGCCCTCCTCAGCCCCTCCGTGGCCGATCGACGCGGCCTCGGTGACCAGCGGCAGCGCATTGAGCAAGCCGAACACCGTGCGGGAGATACCTTGCGAACGTATTTCGGACGTATCACCGTTGATGGCCTGGTCCAACCCGTAACCGGCATCGATCAGCCCGGCCAGCGCCAACACCCCTTCGCCGCCCGGTACAAACACTGCCAGCGGACCAAACTGATTGACCCATTGGACGACCGGCTCGACCACGGCACTCAGGTTGTCGCGGTTGACCTGCGCATTGTCGCGGATGGTTGCGACACTGGCCTGGGCGGCCTGCTTCATCCTTAGCACAAGCTGTGCGAACGGATCGGTCGCCGGTGCCTGATCGTCGAAACCGATGTACTCGGCCGGATCCCAAAAACCGTCATTGTTGAAGAAACCGGCGTTGTTGGTCAGCCAATGCTTTTGGGGGTACATCGCCATGCCGTCCAGCGCGGTCAGCACACCCGCATGGAAAGTCCCATCCTGGCGATCCTCCTCGGTAAAGTGCGACGCCAGGGCCTGCTTCGTGTCCTCGCCGTTGCCCTGTTTAACCACCCATTGGTGCAGCTGCGAGGCGTTGGTGAACTCATGCAGCGGCGAAGAATTGCCCGGGATGTACACCAGCACCCGATCACTGCCCGCACTGCGAAACATCCAGATATCGGTCGCGGTGTAACGATAAAGCTTCAGGCGGCTGGCCTTGACCTTCGGCGGCATCCGGGTGGGTGCTTGCAGCTGTTCGATCGTCAGGGTTTCCCAGGGCTGATCCGCTGGCAAACCGGCGGCCTGCATCGCGAGGGCAAGGCCCTTTTCGCTCAGGCGCTGCTCATGACGCTGCAACCAGGCCGTCATGACAAATGCCGCTTTGGTCGACGTCCTCAATGCACAGGAGGCGGTCCCGACGACGGCTTCGTCCGATGGCCAGGCCTGATCCAGGTAGGCCTTGTACAAATGCTGCAAACCCAGCTCCCAGACCCACTTCTTGAAGTCGGCGGGTCGCAAGTTGATCTGCGTCGGCGGCCCATAGGTTTGTGGCAAGGTTTGGCGGTAGATGCCTGCATACGTCTGGTGATTACCGCTGCCGGCACCAGCGAACTCATCGACCTTCTGCACAATTTGCACGGACGGCCCCACGTCGGGCGGTGTGTACAGACCGAACGCATTTTCCGCGAAACGGCCGTCGTCCACGGTTTGATAGTTGAGCAGCAGCGCTTGCAGCAACGATTGCGAACTCGCCACTTGCCCCTGTTCAACGCCATCGCGCGCAGGATGCCCCTTGTAGTTGTAATCGAGCGTTACCAGCATGGCCGTCTGCGGGTCGATGCCCTGCCCCCATTTTTCCCTGATCAAGTGCTCGCCAAACTGGCTGGGTGTTTGCGGCAATGCAACGTCCAGGACGGCCTTGAGTTCGTCGCGCATTCTCGGCAGCGTCGACGAGTCCGCTGTGCCCGCGACATTCTGTGAGGATTGGTTCATCGGGATGCCCCCGCGCCTGAGCTGCTACCTGGCATTTCAGCGGCGCGTTGACGTTGTAGTGCCTGGGAGGAGAGCTGGCTGATCAATGCCCGATGTCCGTTTCGGAAGTTGTCGACAATGGCATTCATGCGTTCGGTGGCAGCGGCGCGGGAAAGCCCTGGCTCAGCATCCAGCCTCGCAAACTCTCGCGCAGCGCGGTCCGTGACCTCAAGAAAACGGTCTTGATGCGACGCCTCCAGATACTCCACCCAAAATCTTTGGGTGATGACCCACTCCAGCAGCAAGCGAGATCGTTCGGCTGCCAGGACTTTGCGATAAGCCTGGTCCAGCGCCGTCTGGGTAACGCCGTGGTTCAACCCGGAGACCATTGTCCTTGGCTGGGCCGGCAAATCCAGGCGGGCTGCCAGCCCCACGCGATACGCCAGGCTGATCTCCAGGGCATGCTCATAGTTTGCCGACTGGGAGGCACTCCGCGAGTTGATATCCGCCAATGCTATTGCCTCGACTTCCTGCAATCGAAACAAGCCCCGTAGCAGGGTGATGAGTTGCTGCTCCAGGGAGGCAACCCCGGTGGTGGCCGCCGCCATGGCCCGATAACACAGCACCTGCACTTCCATCTCACTGAACAGTGCTGAGTAACCATCAACACTGAACCTTGCAGCCCGGGCCAGACGAAACAGTGAGCGGCGCAGGCGATCATCTTCGGCCGCTGCCTCCAGGACGACCCAGACCCGATGGCTGAAGTGCGAATAAAGGCGCGCGTAATCAGCGGTGCCGGTCAGCCGCTCCAGCACGTTGAAAAAGTCCCTGGAATCTGCAGAGGCCCGCAGTGACTCCCACAATGCAAGTTTTGGAGTGGCCTCGGCCAGGCTCAATTCCGACAGCCACAGCGAGCTCAGCGCATCGGTCGCAATGGGTACGCTTAGCCGACGGTACTCTGAAGCAATGATGCCAAGACTGACGCCAGTCTTTTGCTGATGCGCAACGACCTTTTTCAGGGTGTCGGGTGATAAGGGGTTGCCATGAATGTTGGTCCCTTGGTTCGGCAGCGCACCGGCCTGAAAAACCTCTGGCGGGAGCGTTTCGATCCGATTGTCACGTAAATCGAGCTCACGCAGCCTGGGCAGGGAGGAGGCGCCCTGCGGCCACTGGGTTATTCCGGTTCCTTGCAGGTTCAGTTGCTCCAGGCGTTGCAGTTTGCTGACGTCTGGGGCGCGTGTGAGGTGCGGATTGAACGCAAGGTTCACCGATTGCAGACTGCTCATGCCTGCCAATTGAGTCACCGACTCGGCTGTCAATAGAATCAGGTTGTTGCTCAGATCCAGATGAGCAAGCCTGGACATGTTGCTTAGCGCCAGCGGCAACCTTGTCAAGTGGTTGCCCCTCAAGGACAGGCTGCGCAGATTGGCGAAGTTTTGCAAAAAGGTGTTGAGCCCGGCGCTGGGCCCCACGCCATCCATTATCAGCCTGCCTATATGAGCGAAGTCGGCGATGATGACCGGCAACTCTCCCAATGGCTCGGCGTCAAACCTGAGCGTGTGCCCGAGCGCCCCGCCGGGTTGGGTAACTGCGGGTTCATTGCGCCAACAGCGAAGGATCGCCTGAGCGGTGCGAAATTTGCTGAGCCTGGGGACCTCAAGCCTTGGACCCTCCGGGGCCTGATGCCAGGTTTGCCGATTCACCCACAGACTCAGTCCGTGCCTGAGCCCCTGGAATTCACGCCTCATCGCTTCCAGTTTCTGCAGTACCAGAATTACATTGCTCCCCAGCGCATTCACCAGGGTTTGAATCTGCGTCGGCGAATGCATCGGATACAGCTCCAATGCCCTGCGTACCAACACATCCTGGCTACTTTGGATGACCAGGGGCCTGGAAAATCCTGGCGTAGCCGGCGCTGCCCCCCGGTCGGCCAGCCCCATGGGCGATGCATAGGGCATGCCCAGGGGAATGGCACCCATGATCCGCGCAATGGTGGCGCGTCGCGTCAGGGCAAGCTCGGTTATTTTCTGGCGCAACGCAGTCCCGGCGTCGTCCACGTCCACACCCAGCGCTGTTTTTCGTTGCGCCGAAAGTCCATGCCACAGCGCCTGGAAATAATGCTCACGCGTACGCCCGGCGAATGTGGTCGAGGGTGTGATGTCGTCGACAATCACGCTGTAGCGATCGGCATGGACGTCGACCTGGATCTTTTCCGAGGCTTGTGCCGATCCGATACTGACCGACTCGGATTGACTGCCGGACGCCTCACCTATCTGCACCCATGCATTGCCGGTCCAGCCGGGAAGGTGTGCGAGGGTGTTGAGTACCAGGCGGTCAGTATGAAGGCCATCGACAGCATTGAGGTATAGCCCTTCATAAGCCCGACTGACACGCACGACCTCCAAGTAGCGTTGGGCCTCTTCTGCCAGCCGCAACGGCACCTTGTCAGCATCCAGGTCATCCCACTCCCCGGCTTCGGCATACCTCACCAGCTCATCGGCAACCGCCGCTGGCAAATCGACGAACCTCTGCATCAGCACCGCCGCACGCGTGTCGGTCGGTGCCTCGGTGCGTTGATAGATGCGCAGGAACAGTGCCGCTCTGTGGCTTTCGGCCTGATCGGCAATGACCTTCGTCAAGGCCTTGACCTGAGTTTGCGAGTCCGTCGTTGGCGTACTTAACAGGGCCTCGCGTTGAGCACGGCTCAACGCTGACAACAGCGAACTGTGCAATTGCCCTTTAAGCAGCGCGTCCTGCTGGAGGATGACGGTGTCGCTCGCCTGCGCGGTGGTCGCGCCATGGAAACCCGCTTGTCGACCGGCAAAATTGACGACCTTGATCGCGCTATTGCCTGGCCAATGGCTGGAGCTCGTCAGCAGATGCAATTGCAAGTCTGGATCCGCCTGGGATGCCGACGAAGGTTGGTTTATCTGCTCGATAAACGCCGTGACCGCGGTGTCTGCCCGAAACCGTTGCACGGTGTCGACCAGCAATGCAGGAGGCCTGCTTCGATCAACGTGTGCCTGGCGCAAGACATTGTCATCGATCGCGCAGACGGCAAGGATCTGTTCAGCGGTGACATCCGGCAAGTCGTCGCTGGTATAGCCGAACCGGCGAAACAGCTTCAACCCACTCCATTCCTGCACAAGCTCCGAGTCATGGCGCCATGCGCCTGCGCCGTTGGTTTCGAGCAAGGGGGAATAGACGTCGCCGGCGCTGACCGGGGGCAAGACCTCCCAAAGATCCGTTCCGGTTTGGGGGCGCACGGCAAAAACACGGTTGTCGAGTGGCAAATAAGCCTGGCCATCCACCCAACATAGGCCTCGGGCATCTGGCACGAGCGCCTGCGGTAACAGCCGAGGCTGGCGATAGACCTCCAAATCGGGCTTCCACAAGCGCTCTCGGGCATTCGCCACCCTCACTTTTCTCAGGCGCTGAACGAAAACCGAAGTCCGGATAACTTTGTAAGCCTGGCCAACGGCCGCCGTACCTGCAGCGAAAGCCGCCATGAGCACAAGGTTTTCCACGGTATCGAACAAATAATCCGTGGCCTGCTCCTGCTCACCCCTGGACCAACTGGCGATCCCCTCATAAACCTCCGACAGCAGTTGCATGACGGTCACCGCCATCAGGATCTCACCGACCACCGGCACAAAAGACGCGCCCACCAGAAAAATGTTGAGACCAATCGACTCGTAGGTTTCCAGTCGCTTGAGCCTGGACTTCTCGTCTTCATCGCCCGTGGGTACGACCAGTAGCCGGGCATCCGCCAGGACTTGTTGCGAATGCTGACGAAAACTTTCCTGAAACGGATGGCCTTGTACTGCAGTACCTGACACCGACACGTAAATGCTGCTCGGTGGAAGTGCAGTGCCAGAGGGTGACGCCAACCCTTCATCGAGGGCTTTCAGGAAAGCCGCGCGATCACCCAGCTTGATGTAACGCATGAAAAACTTGCGGAACGCCGGGTTTCTCAATCGCGTACTCAATTGCACCTCAAAAAGATTGAACGACGAATACTCTTTGAGCGGGTGCAGCGGGTCATCCGGCAGATAAATCACGCAACGGGAATCATCATCGTCATGCTCGCCGACCGGGCTGATGCAGATCGCACCATTGATGGTGACACCGAACATCTCCAGCGCCTGGTAATTCAGGGTGTTGTCACTCATCGTGTTCGATTGCTGAGTTTTCACCGCGCTCAATGCCTGGTGTAACTCAACACTGATGTGTTGTTTCATCAGCGCCAGATGCCGGATCACTTCAAAACTGTTCGTTGCATGGGCAACGTATTTATCGCGAAACTCGTTAATCGCGGGTGCGGGGTTGAGCACGCCCTGGAGATGAGATTGGTATTGCTTGCCCAAATCCAGTGTTCGACACAACAGGGCAAACTCGTGGGGCTCGATCGGCAATATTACTGCGGCACGTCCGGTAATTTTTTCGGGGATGTAAATCAGTGAAGTGTCGTTGTAGTTTGCCGACAGCGTTTCGCTGAGTTCAAAGTTTTCACAGGCAGCGTTCAGCAAGTCCCGATCGATGGGCAGGATCAATTTCTTGCGCAGACCCAGAAAGCTGGAGGTGGACCTTACATGCTGGAAAATCACACCCGCCACATCCAGGGGCTTACCCAGCTTATCCGACATGGCCCTGGCCAGCAGAGGCGCACAGAAGCCTTCAGGAGACTGAAGACGCTTCACAAAGATGGCAACTTCATCTCGTGAGCGATGGCTCGCGATCAGGCTTTCATGGAGTTGGCGTCGCAGCGGTTCTGACGCGGCCAACAACCAGGCAGGGACATTGGTTCGTAACAGATCATAAAAAACGCCTTGTTGCTCGGGCGTTAACTCGGGAACGGTTTGATTGACGGGTAGAGAAGACATGGTGAATCACTCGAAACTGACAAGAGTCGTCAGCATATCGAGCGTTGTTTTTTCACAGGCGCTACATATATACCGCTAAATAAACAGGGGCCCTTTCATTGCCAGACAATGAAAGGGCCCCTGTTATTAAAGCGTTACCAGAAACGTTGTTGGGTCAACCGGCTCCACCAACTCAGTAACAGGCGATCAACCGAACCGCTGGCCGCCATGCCGATGCGCTCCGGCAGGCTTTTGCGTTCGGCGTAGTGCAAGTGGTAAAGCTCCGATTTTTTCGCCCGTTCGGCGAGGTATTCATCACTGGTCTTGAGCTCGTCCACCAGTTGCTTGTCCAATGCAGCAATGCCGAGCCAGATTTCACCCGTAGCCACTTCGTCAATGGCCAGTTGCGGGCGATAACGCGAGACGAAGTTCTTGAACAACTGATGGGTGATGTCCAGGTCTTCCTGGAACTTTTCCCGGCCCTTCTCGGTATTTTCGCCAAACACGGTCAAGGTTCGTTTGTATTCACCGGCGGTCAGGACTTCGAAATCGATGTCGTGTTTTTTCAGCAGGCGATTGACGTTGGGCAACTGCGCCACCACGCCGATCGACCCAAGGATGGCGAACGGCGCGCTGATGATCTTCTCGCCGATGCACGCCATCATGTAGCCACCGCTGGCCGCGACCTTGTCGATGCACACGGTCAATGGCACGCCGGCCTCACGGATACGCGCCAGTTGCGAAGACGCCAGGCCGTAGCTGTGCACCATGCCGCCGCCGCTTTCCAGGCGCAGCACCACTTCGTCCTTGGGCGTTGCCAGGGTCAGCAGCGCGGTGATTTCGTGACGCAAGCTTTCAGTGGCCGAGGCCTTGATGTCGCCGTTGAAATCCAGCACGAATACCCGGGGTTTGGACTCGGGCTGTTTCTTCTGTTTTTTCTCGGTCTTGGCCTGTGTCTTGCGCAAGGCCTTGAGCTGGTCCTTGTCGAGCAAGGTTTGCTCCAGTCGTTCGCGCAACCCTTTGTAGAAATCATTGAGCTTGCTGACCTGCAACTGGCCGGCGGATTTGCGTCGACCCTTGCTGCGCAAGGCCGCAAAACTGGCCAGGACCACCAGTATGGCGATCACCAGGGTCACGGTCTTGGCCAGGAAAACGGCGTACTCGGACAAAAACTCCACGGGGACTCCTTAAACGTTGCGCGGCATGCAAGCGCGCGGGATACCACCAGCATACCCATGCGCCGCCCCTGCTACCAGCCGTGAAACCTCTGGCAACAGGCCTGTAACGGGCATTTCAAACAAGCGTATGTTTTTTCATTGACAGCTCACCGTCATCCCCATAACCTCGCCAAACCTTCAACGTACCGGGATGACGCGGACGTGGGCAGTATCTACTTGATTCGACATGGCCAGGCCTCCTTTGGTGCAGACGACTATGACGTCCTGTCGCCCACCGGTATCCGCCAGGCAGAAATCCTCGGTCGGCACCTGGCCGAACTGGGTATCAGCTTCGATCGGTGCCTGTCGGGCGACCTGCGCCGCCAGCAACATACGGCCAATAGCGCGCTCGAACAATACGCCGCCGTGGGCCTGCCGGTGCCGATCCTGGAGACCGACAGCGCATTCAATGAATTCGACGCCGACGCGGTGATCCGCGCGCTGTTGCCTGCCATGTTGCCGGATGAGCCGCAAGCGCTGAACATCCTGCGCAACGCCGCGCAGAACCGTGGCGAGTTCCAGCGAATCTTCGCCCTGATCATCGAACGCTGGCTCGCCGGCACCTACGACACACCGGGCCTGGAAAGCTGGCTGGGCTTTGTCGAGCGGGTTCAGGCCGGCCTGCAGCGCATCCTCGAACAAGCCGACAACACCCAGAAAATCGCCGTATTCACCTCTGGCGGCACCATCACCGCCCTGCTCCACCTCATTACGCAAATGCCGGCAAAACAGGCTTTTGAATTGAACTGGCAAATCGTCAACACCTCGCTCAACCACCTGAAGTTCCGTGGTCGCGAGGTGGCCCTGGCTTCCTTCAACAGTCATGCGCACCTGCAACTGTTGAAGGCCCCGGAACTCATCACGTTTCGCTGAGTCCGGACTATTGTGACCCTGGCTGTAACCACCCAGCTCTTATTACCCTGCTCCAATTACCAAAAAAAGGATCAAACCATGACCTCCGTAGCAGATGCCGTACAAGCAATGAAAGCCAAGTTCAACCCAGCCGCTGCTGCCGGTCTGGACCTGGTCTTCGGTTTCCGCATCGACGAAGACAAGCACTTCTCGCTGATCGTCAAGGACAGCACCTGCGAGCTGCAAGAAGGCGAAAACCCTGACGCCCAGGTGACCCTGGTGATGGACGCCGAAACCCTGCAAGGCATCGTCAGCGGCGAAACCGACGGCATGCAAGCATTCATGGGCGGCAAGCTGCGCGCTGAAGGCGACATGATGCTGGCCATGAAACTGTCCGAGCTGTTCCCGGCCTAAGCGCGCCGCTTGCGGCTTGCGCAAGCGACCCTGGCTGCAAACGAATCCCGCCCCTTGTGGCGGGATTCGTCGTTTTACGCGCCTGAAAACGGCTGCTTGCGGATTTGCCGTCTATATTCCTTCTGGCCGCATGCGGCTGCTTTCAGCTGTTTGCCCTCAACTCACGTTGCGCGGAGCACTGACATGAGCCCACCTGAGGACCACAACGGCGTCAACCGCCGCCACGTACTCCAAGGCCTGTCCGCAGGCGCCGTCGGTGCCTGGATCAGCCCGCTGTTCGCAGGGAGTAAAACCATGCCAGACAACCCCGCCGACCTCATTCTCTACAACGGACGACTGCACACCGTCGATCGCAAGAAACCCCAGGCCAGTGCCGTCGCGATCAAGGACGGGCGCTTCGTGGTGGTTGGCAGCGACGCCCAGGCCATGGCCCTGCAAGGCCCCGGCACGCAAGTCATCGACCTGCACGGGCGCACGGTGATTCCCGGCCTCAATGACTCACACTTGCACTTGATCCGTGGTGGCCTCAATTACAACCTCGAACTGCGCTGGGAAGGCGTACCCTCTCTGGTCGATGCGCTGCGCATGCTTAAGGACCAGGCCGACCGCACGCCCACGCCGCAGTGGGTACGGGTGGTCGGTGGCTGGAACGAATTCCAGTTCGCCGAAAAACGCCTGCCCACGCTCGACGAACTGAACAAGGCCGCGCCCGACACACCGGTGTTCGTCCTGCACCTGTACGACCGTGCACTGCTCAACCGCGCCGCGTTGAAAGTGGTGGGTTATACCCGGGAAACGCCGAACCCGCCGGGCGGCGAAATCCAGCGCGATGCCAACGGCGATCCCACCGGCATGTTGATCGCCCGGCCCAACGCAATGATCCTGTATTCAACCCTGGCCAAGGGGCCGAAGCTGCCGCTGGAGCATCAGGTCAACTCCACCCGGCAATTCATGCGCGAACTCAACCGCCTGGGTGTCACCAGCGCGATCGACGCGGGCGGCGGCTATCAGAATTACCCGGACGACTATCAGGTCATCCAGCAACTGGCCAGGGATCAGCAGCTGACCGTACGCATCGCCTATAACCTGTTCACCCAGAAACCCAAGGAAGAACTGACCGATTTCAAGCATTGGACCAGTACCTCACGCTATGGCCAGGGCGACGATTTCCTGCGGCACAACGGTGCCGGGGAAATGCTGGTGTTCTCGGCGGCGGACTTCGAGGATTTCCTTGAGCCGCGCCCGGACCTGCCGTCCACCCTGGAGCAGGACCTGGAACCGGTGGTGCGGCACCTGGTCGAGCAACGCTGGCCGTTTCGCCTGCATGCTACCTACAACGAATCCATCAGCCGTATGCTCGACGTGTTCGAAAAGGTCAATCGCGACATTCCGTTCGACGGCTTGCCGTGGTTCTTCGACCATGCCGAAACCATCACCGTGCAGAACATCGAGCGGGTCAAGGCGCTGGGCGGCGGCATCGCCATCCAGGACCGCATGGCGTTCCAGGGTGAGTACTTCGTCGACCGCTATGGCGCCAAGGCGGCAGAACACACACCGCCGATTGCACGCATGCTCGCCGAGGGCGTGCCGGTAGGTGCCGGCACGGATGCAACGCGGGTGTCGAGCTACAACCCGTGGACGTCGCTGTACTGGCTGGTCAGTGGCCGCACCGTCGGCGGCCTGGCGTTGTATCCACAAGGCTTGAGCCGTGACACCGCGCTGGAGCTGTTTACCCATGGCAGCGCCTGGTTCTCGTCCGAGCAAGGCAAGAAGGGCCAGATCAAGGTCGGGCAACTGGCGGACCTGATCGCGCTGTCGGCCGACTATTTCCATATGGAGGTCGAGGGCATCAAGGGTATCGAATCGGTGCTGACCCTTGTCGATGGCAAGGTCGTCTATGCCAGCAACGAGTTCGAAAAACTCGGCCCCCCGCCCATCCCGGTGGTGCCGGAGTGGTCGCCCGTGGCCAAGGTGCCCGGCCACTGGAAGCCATTGGCACCGCTGACGGCTCAGGTTCATCAATGCGTCGGGGCTTGCGCGGTGCATGCGCACAGTCACGAACGGGCGCGCTTGTCGAACGCGCCGGTCAGTGACTTTCGCGGGTTCTGGGGGGCGTTTGGCTGTTCCTGTTTCGCGTTTTGACCTGAAAGCAAAAGATCGTCCGAACGCGGCCCGAGCCTGCGGCAGCTCCTACAGGGGTTCTCTGTAGGAGCTGCCGCAGGCTGCGATCTTTTGATTTCTCGTACAATGCCAGCATTTCCGCCACCGGCCGCCCCATGGACATCGACCTCGCCCGCACCTTCCTGGAAATCGTCCGCCACGGCAGCCTTGCCGCAGCCGCCGAGAAACTCCACGTCACCCAGACCGCGATCACCGCGCGGGTACAGAAGCTGGAAAGTCACCTGGGCAGCACGCTGTTCGTACGCAACCGCGCCGGTGCCCGCCTGACGCCCAATGGCGAGGCCTTCGTGATCTATGCCAACCAACTGGTGGAGACCTGGGAAGCCGCGCGCCGGGATTTGCCCTTGCCCGAGGGGTTCCATGACGTCCTGCACATCGGTGGCGAAGTCAGCCTGTGCAATCCGTTGATGCTCCGTTGGGCCGGCGTATTGCGTGACAGGATTCCCGGCCATGCGCTGCGCATGGAAATCCGCGACGGCGAACACCTGCTGCGGCAACTGGAGCTTGGGGTGCTCGATGCGGCGTTGGTCTATCAGCCCGAATACTGGCCGCGCCTGCAGGTCGAGCAGATCCTCGAAGAAAAACTCATCCTCGTGCGCCACCCCGAACGCCCCGAACCCTACGTGTACATCGACTGGGGCCAGCACTTCCGGCGTCAACACGACGCCGCCCTGCCGGAAAAAGCCAAGGCGGCGCTCAGTTTCAACCTTGGCCCCCTGGGTTTGCAGTACATCCTCGAACACGGCGGCAGCGGCTACTTCCGGACCCGGGTGGTCCAAAGCTACCTGGAAAACGGCATGCTGGAACCCGTGCCCAAGGCCCCGGAATTCAGTTACCCGACCTACCTGGTGTACTCCCGCGACCGCGACTCGGCAGCACTGCAGCGGGCCTTCGATCTGCTGCGCGAGGTGATCAAGGGCGATGACGACTGGTCACAACGCTGGAATCCGCTGACCTGAATCCGAGACGCCGCGGTGTATCTGTTGCACCGCGTTATCGCTCTTCACCTGTAGGAGCCAGCGGTGCGGCGATCCGACTTGCCGGCGAACCAGGCGCTGCGGTGAATCTGCTGCACCGCGTTATCGTTCTTCGCCTGTAGGAGCCAGCGGTGCGGCGATCCGACTTGCCGGCGAA
>NZ_JAAVXC010000028.1:0-31966 GCF_013416725.1 Pseudomonas sp. SbOxS1 | reverse complement strand
GCCTGCTCCAGGTAGGAGCGGACTTTCTCGTAATGCGCCCGGCTGACCATGGCGCCCAGGCGGTTTTCCGGGTCCAGGGGGCTGCCCATTTTCCATTCCAGCATCTGCACGCCGATGCGCTTGAGCAGTTCGTCCTTGATGTCGGCATGCACGATCAGGCGCGAGGAGGCGGAGCAGTTTTCGCCCATGTTCCAGAACGCGCCGTTGACCACGTGGCTGGCGACCGAGTCGAGGTCTGCCACGTCCTTCATGACCACGGCCGGGTTCTTGCCGCCACACTCCAGCACGATGCGCTTGAGGTTGGAATCCGCCGCATAGTTGAGGAAGCGCCGCCCGGTCGCCGTGGAACCGGTGAAGCTGACCATCGACACGTCCATGTGCCGGCCCAGTGGCTCGCCGACTTCACCGCCACCGCCGGACAGCACGTTGAACACACCGGCCGGCACACCGGCTTCAAACGCCAGCTCGGCGACCCGCAACGCGGTCAGGGTGGTTTCCTTGGCCGGCTTGACGATGATCGAGCAACCGGCGGCCAGGGACGGGCCAATCTTCCAGGCCAGCATCAGCAGCGGGAAGTTCCATGGCAGCACCAGGCCGACCACGCCGATGGCTTCACGCACCACCAGGGTCAAGGCGCCGTTGCCGACCGGTGCCGTGTTGTCGTAGATCTTGTCGATCAGCTCGGCATGCCAGCGCAGGGTGTGAATGGTTTCGGGCACATCCGTGAGCTGGCATTCGCGCACCGGTTTGCCGCTGTCCAGGCTTTCCAGCACTGCCAGTTCGTGAGCGTTCTGCTCCACCAGGTCGGCAAAGCGCAACAGCACTTTCTTGCGCTCGCCGGGGCTCAGCTTGTGCCAGCGACCGTCTTCGAAGGCCGCCTTGGCTTTGGCCACGGCGAAGTCAACGTCCTGGGCATTGCAGGCGGTGATTTCGGCCAGCACTTCATCGGTCGCCGGATTGGTCGTGGTGAAGGTGTTGCCCGACAACGAGGTGTAGGCCTCGCCATTGACGAATGAGCGGGTCGGGAACTTCAAGTCCCGGGCAATGGCGGCATATTCAGCCGCGCTGAGAAGGCCAGTCATTTTGCGCTCCCGGTCACCTGGGCGACCTCACGTTTCAGCGTGCTGATGATCTCCTGCAGGGCCTGTTTCTCGTGCTCGTACATCGGCTGCAGCGGCGAACGCACACTGCCGGTGCGCAGGCCGTTCAACTCGCAACCCACCTTGATCGACTGGACAAACTTGCCGCTTTCCAGGAAGTCCATCAGGGGCATGAAGGCGCTCATGATCTTGCGGCCTTTATCAAAGTCCTTTTCCACCACGCAGGCTTCGTACAAGGCCACGTGCTCGCGCGGGATGAAGTTCGAGCCGGCGCACACCCAGCTGCGCGCACCCCAGGCGAAGAACTCCAGGGCCTGATCATCCCAGCCGCAGGACAGGCTGATGTTCGGGTAGTCCCGCGCCAGGCGATGGACCTGGGCCATGTCGCCCGAGCTTTCCTTGATGGCGACGATGTTCTTGCTCTCGGCCACCGCGGCGAAATACTCCGGGCCCATGCTCACGCCCATGCGCGCCGGGTAGTTGTAGAGCATGATCGGCAGGTCGGCGGCACGGTCGACGGTCAACGCATGGATGGCGTTTTCTTTCTCGGTCGGCAGCGCGTACGGCGGCGAACCCACCAGGATGGCGTCGGCCTTGATGGCCCGGGCGGCCTTGGCGTATTCGACCGAGTCTTCGGTACGGATGGCGCCGGTGCCGATCACCAGGGGCAAGCGTGTGCCGATGACGTCCTTGGCTTGGGTCGCCAGTTCGATGCGCTCTTGCGAGGTATGGGCGTAGTACTCACCGGTCGAACCACCGATGATGATGCCGTGCACCTTGGATTCGATCAGGTACTCGAGCACTTCGGCGAATGCCGCTTTGTCGATGTCACCACTGGCGGTCAGGGGCGTGATTGCCGGGGTGTAGATGCCTTCGAATTTCATGATTACTTCTCCATCACTAAGGGAATAATTTCAATCGTGTGTCCACCACTCTGAGGTGGGGACAACTCACCACTTCGATTCAACTGCTCAATGCCGCCGCGTCGCGCAAACTCAGCGAACGTGTTTCAGGTGCCATGGCCCAAGCCGCCGCAAGCCCGATAAAGGTGACAACTGCTGCCACATACATGGTGTTGCCAATGCCCAGGGTCTGCAGCGAAACCGGCACCAGATAAGTGCCGACTGCTGCACCAATACGTGAAAGCGACGTACCAATCCCTACCGCAAAAGCGCGAATTTCCGTTGGGAACAGTTCGTTCGGATAAACCAGTTGCAGTACCTGTGCACCACCAATAAACAAGGCATAGGCACCAAACAGGAACAAAACAAGCAGTGCATTGCTACTTGAGAAAGTTGCCAGTAACAACAACGACAATCCCGACCAGAGAAAACTGTGGATCAACATGCTGCGTCGACCCATGACGTTGATCAGCCACGTTGCAAGCACGCAACCGACGACAAACAACAAGGTAATAGCCATGGAGCCATAGGACGCCCACTCGCCTTTCAGATTAAGTGCCAGCAGAACTTTCGGCGCGAAGGCATAAACAGCGAACACTGGAATGATCGAACACGACCAGAACACCGAGACAAAGAACAAACGCTTGCCATAACCGGAATGCAGCAAATCTCGAAATGACATTTTCTTTGCGTGAGGTTCTTCAGGCAGGTCCCGTAGCGAATAGTGCTGGCCATAAACCCGCTTGATCACACCCTCGGCCTCACCGTCGCGGCCTTTGCTCAACAGCCAGCGCGCGGATTCCGGCGTACCGATGCGCAGCACCAACAAGATCAACCCGACCACAGCGGCGCTGGCCAACGCATAGCGCCAGGAATCATCACCGCCCGAATTAAGAATCGCGTTGCCCACGACATAAGCGAATGCCGCACCGGCAAACCACAGGATCGTCAGGGCGGCGAGCCTTGGGCCGCGTTGTTTCTTCGGCAGGAACTCCACCAGCAGCGACGTCGCCACCGGGTATTCGATGCCCACTGCCAGGCCGATGATGAACCGCAAGGCGAACAATGCAGGCGCCGACTCCACCCAGAATTGCGCCAACGAGCACATGATGAACAGCGATGGCCCGATAAAATAAACTTTCTTGCGCCCCAACCTGTCAGTCAGCCAACCGCCGAGAAAACCACCAAAAAACACGCCCATCAATGCCGACGCGGCGATCATGCCCTGCCAGAACTCCGAGAGATTCAAGGCAGCGGTAATTTGCATCATCGCGATGCCGATAATACTCAATACATACCCATCGACAAATGACCCACCACCCGAACGGGCAGTCAGTAAACGATGAAAGTTATTGAGCGGAACATCTTCAACAGATGCATTAGGACTTGTCATTATTGTCTCCTATTTCGCCTCGTTAATTCGATGGACTGAAGCGTAAGCCCAAAATCCGAACAAACAGAAACCGTTGCGGCAGAATGTGTCAGCCCAACGGGATCACCCGTTGAACTAACGCCTGCTACCAACAGATTTAACTCAAACGCTATAAATAACTGCTATTGGATTTAGCTTTCTTTACCTGCGCGACATTGGCCCCACAGCAAGTTCATATTGACGCCCGCTGAAAGTATCGGCTCAGGCGGGTTTTTATTGGGCCCGGGAGAGGCCAATAGAAAATCGATCAGATGACTCTTCTTGCCCGCCAGCCAGTCGGCCAGCAACGTACCCGTGACGGTGCCTCGCGTGACACCCAACCCATTGCAGCACAGGGCGCCATAAACGTTAGTTGCCAGCTGGCCGAAATGAGCCATGTGGTTTCTGGACAGCGCCAACGACCCACCCCAGGTGTACTCGAAGTTGACCTCGGGGAGCATCGGGAAGCGGCGCTCGAACGACTCTTTGTGCCGTTCCTTGAAGCGCTGCAGGTATTTCTGCTGACTGCGGCCGTCGGCGTTAAAGCTGAAGCTGTTACGCACCAGCAGGCGATTGTCGGTTGTTCGGCGCAACGTGGTGCCGAAAGGGTCGGCGGGAATCACGCCCCAATAAGGCTTGCCGCCCAAACGTGCTTGCTCGTCTGGCGTGAGCGGGCGAGTGAGGCTCCCGTAGGTAAAGATCGGCAGCATCCGCCCCGTCAAGAAGCCGAAGCTCATGGCGAACGCGTTATTGGTCAGGAGTAATTTGTCAGCAACGATCCGTCCAGTCTTATGGATAAGGACGGTCTTGTCCCCATATTCCACTTCAGTAATGGGCGTATTTTCATAAAGCGTGACGTTGGCCGGCAGTGTATCGGCCAGGCCTTTGACCAGCGCGGCCGGCTGTATCAGTGCAGTGCCTGGGGTAAACAAGGCTTTGCGATAGAAGTGCGTGCCGATATGACTCGGCAAGTCCTTCTCTTCGATCATCTGGTATTCCTGACCGAGCTTGTCCAGGCCGCGACGGTAAGCATCCAAGACCCCGATGCCGCGATCTTCAATGGCTGCCTGGTACTTTCCACACAGGCGGAATTGACACTCGATGCGGTGTTTTTCAACGAGATCTTTCAGGATGGACTGACCCGTCAGGTTCAACTCCATGCTGATTTTGGCGGTCTTGATATCACCGATATAGTCGTCAGCGCCGATATCATGGGGCAGGTCAATGGCGAAGCCGGCGTTTCTTCCGGATGCGCCATAGCCCACTTCCTGGGCCTCGATCAGCACAATCTCGTCATCAGGAAAATTCAGCGCCAGCTGACGCGCTGCCGCAAGTCCCGTGAATCCCGCCCCCACTACCACCCAACGGGCGGTACGGGAACCCTGGAGCGCTGGACGAGCGACCCTGGGTTGGCTGAGGTGAAACCAGCCACATGTAGCGTCATCTGCCGGTGTGTATTTGACTTTAGTCATTTTCGCGACCTGGGTTCTCTTATATTTGTACTTGCCAAAAGCATCCCTTGCGCTCGATGTCATCAAGCCTCATGGCGTGCTCATGCGATTGACATCGGTATTGCCTGTTAAAACGTCAGCGCCACATCAAGACCTTCCGGCGCGGCGTATTCGGACATCCGGCGACGGGACAGTTCCAGATGTGCGCGCGCAGTCTCCCCGGCCACAACCGGATCATGGTTTTCAATGGCGCTGATCATGTCGTCATGCTGCCGGGCTGCCAGCTCCAGGTCTTCCTGCATGTCCACTGTCGTGGGGTGGCGATAGAAGATCTTGCCCAGCCGTGCATGGTCGATCAGCAAGCGTTGCAAGCTCGGCATCAGATAGGCGTTGTGCGCCATCCTGCCGATCTGCAAATGGAATTTGTCATTGAACAGCACCCGCTTCTCGACATCCTTTTCCTCAATGGCTGTACGGAAAAACGCCTGGATACGTTTCAACTTTGCGATCTCGGAAGAGGTTGCGTGGACCGCCGCCAACTGGGTGGTAGCGATGTAAATCAGAGGGGCAGCCAGGAAAAAGCTGCGCAACGATTCATGACTCATGGACGACACGCGGGCGGCCCGGTTCGCTTCGAGATCGATGTAACCCTCTGCCGCCAGTTGGCGCATGAGTTCTCGCACCGGAGGGCGTGACAGACCGAACTCATCACACAAGGCCTGCTCATCCACTACAGCGCCTGGCGTCAGCTCCATATTGAGGATCCGGCGGCGCAGCGCTTCTCCCAGCACGGCTTTACGATCAATTGGCAACACGACGGGGGCCTGCTGATCGCGTTCAATTGTGGCCATTTAGAATCCTTCATACGGGTGCGTGAGGGTGGTCTGCTGCCTGTGCCCAGACTATATGACAGCATTATTCTTTGTGTCTACAATTAAAATACAATGAAAATAACGACACCTCGCGCAATCGACGAATGGTGCTGCGCGCCACCTCTGGGTCGTTTCTCAGAATTGCCAAGCATGGAGTGCCGTCGCTCAGAGGACGCTAATTGACGGCGCGCGTTAACGATAATACATTGTGTATACACAAAGTATTTTCACGTTGAAAAGAGTTGAGTTTGCATGACAGTTTCAAGAAGAAACGTACTCATTGGTGCAGGTGCCGGCGCTGGAATCATTGCTGCCGGAGGCGCGACAGCACTGTTGCGCGACGGCGTGCCGAATGAACCTGATTCATTACTGCGAATCGGCTCGCTGCCTTCGGATGATGCAACCCCTGGCTGGTTCCACACGAGCCGCCATCGTCAACCACAACCGCCCCTGGTCGGCGATGCCAAGGCACCCTGGGTGGTGGTCGGTGCCGGGTTCACCGGGTTGGCGGCAGCCCGTCAGCTGGCGCTGAACTTCCCGGATGACACGGTCATTCTCGTGGAGGCGCAGCAGGTCGGTTTCGGAACCTCCGGTCGTAATGCCGGCTTCCTTATCGACGTGCCCCATGACATCGGCGCACCGGACTACATCGGGGATCCGACAAATGCCAGGAATGTCCTGGCGCTCAATCAACGGGGGCAAGGCATTCTTCGCGACCTGGTTGACCAACACCACATCGTCGATGCCCAGCTTCGTCACTCGGGCAAGTACCAGGCGGCAGTCGAGGACAAAGGCATTGCCGTGCTCAATGCCTACCGCGGTGGCCTGGAAAAGCTGGGGCAACCTTGTGAGTTGATCGAGGGTTCGGAGCTGCGAGATCACATTGGCACCTCCTTCTATCGCAAGGCGCTGTACACCCCCAACACCATACTGGTGCAGCCGTCGGCGCTGGTGAAAGGCCTGGCCGATTCCCTGCCCGAGAATGTGAAGCTGTACGAAGATACGCCTATCACAGCGGTCGACTATGGCGAAAAAACCGTCCTGCATCATCCTACCGGCCGAATCACGGCTGACAGGCTCGTGTTGGCGAACAACGCCTTCGGCGCCTACTTCGGCTTCCTGCAAGGGAAGATGTTGCCGATCTTCACCTATGGCAGCCTGACCCGACCCTTGACGCCAGCCGAGCAGGCCAGCATCGGCGGCAAGGAGTTCTGGGGCGTGATCCCGGCCGATCCGTTTGGCACGACGCTGCGCCGTACCCATGACAACCGGATCCTCGTGCGCAACAGCTTCAGCTTCAACCCCGATGGGCGCGCCAAGACCAACTACACCAACAAAGTTCGCCCGGCCCACCGGCTCTCGTTCGAGCGACGCTTCCCGACACTGGCGAACGTCGAGTTCGAGCATACGTGGGGCGGCGGATTGGCAATGACGCGCAACGGCGCGGGCTTCTTCGGTGAGCTACGGCCCAACGTCTACGGCGCACTGGGCTGCAATGGACTGGGGACAGTGCGCGGCACCGCCACCGGAACGCTGCTGGCCAACCTGTTGGCAGGCAAACGCGAAAACCTGACCGAGTACCTCCTGGCCGCACCAAAGCCAAACTGGAATCCGCCCCAGCCTATGCTGTCGATCGGCGTGAACTTCACTCTGCGAAAAGGTCAGTACGCTGCCGGCCTGGAAGCCTGAAGCGCCGACAACTGGAACAAGTTCCACCTGATTGCGACAAACGCCAAGGCTGACGCCTTGGCCGTTTTCTCGGGTTTTTTGTCCTAACGGACTGAGATCGCGTGCTTCTAGGATACCGGACCGACTCTCCGCTCCCAGCCCGACCAAAAAACCGAGGCGCGCATGCTCGATCCCCGGACAAAAAATCCTGCCCACACCCGTAGACCGCATCCCCTTCTAACATTCACCGGCAGCCAGATCGTGGTCGCGCTGTTCGGCATGCTGGTGCTGACGTCGATGTGCCTGCACCAGGGTGGCGTTTACCGCTGGGAATCGACCGCCGGCTTGCTGCACAGCCTGACTGTGCTGGCGGCGATCATATTTGTGGTGCTACGCAGCAAACAGGCCGAAGAAGCGCTGTGCCGCGCCCAGGCCCAACTGGCCCACGTCACCCGCGTGACCACCCTGGGCGAACTGGCGGCGTCCATCGCCCACGAAGTCAATCAACCGCTGGCGGCGATCGTCAGCAATGGAGAAGCCTGCCGTAACTGGCTGAGCCGCCCGCAGCCCGATCTGGTCGAAGCACACCAGGCGCTGCAGCGAATCATCGCCAGCGCCCATCGAGCCAGCGAAATCACCCGCCACGTCTGGGCCTTGTCGCGCAAATGCGACCCGCTGCGCCAGGACGAATCGCTCAACGACATTGTCAGCGAGACCTTGAGCCTGGTCCGTTGCGAGCTTGCCCATCACAAGATCAATCCGACAATCGAGCTCGGCGCATTCGGCGGCCAGGTCAGTGCCGATCGCGTGCAACTGCAGCAAGTCATCATCAACCTGATCATCAACGCCTGCCAGGCCATGGACGCGGTCGCCCCTACACAACGGGTTCTGCTGATCCGCACCTGGGTGAAGGATAACGAGGTCGTACTGGAAGTGACCGACCAGGGGCCGGGGATTGCCGCCGAGGACTTGCCGCAGTTGTTCACGCCGTTCTTCACCACCAAGGACAACGGCCTGGGCATGGGGCTTTGCATTTGCCGCTCGATCATCGATTTCCACAATGGCCGGATCTGGGCCACCAGCAAAGCTGGCCATGGCAGTTCGTTTTTGTTTGCCCTGCCGATCCGGGCCGCCATCCAGCCCCTTGGGAACCCGTCATGAACGAACGACACCCGCTCAACCAGATCAATCACACTGAGTCCATGGTGTTCATCGTCGATGACGATGCGCCGCTGCGCGAGTCCCTCGGCAGCCTGCTGCGCTCCATCGGCCTGCGGGTCGAGCTGTTCGGCTCGGTCGCCGACTTCATGAAGTATCCGCGCCCGAACACCGCCAGTTGCCTGGTGCTGGATGTGAGATTGCAAGGCAGCAGTGGCCTGGACTTTCAAAACGAACTGGTCGCCGCCGGCATCAAGGTGCCCATCGTGTTCATCACCGGCTACGGCGACATCGCCATGACGGTGCGGGCGATGAAAGCCGGCGCGGTGGATTTCCTGACCAAGCCGTTTCGTGAGCAGGACCTGATCGACGCGGTGTGCGCCGCCCATGGCCGGGACAGACAGCGTCGCGAGTCCGAGCGCCATGCCGAACAATTGCAGGCGCGCCACCAGACGTTGACCCCGCGGGAACAAACGGTGATGGCGCTGGCAACCTCGGGCTTGATGAACAAGCAGATCGCCGGGGAAATCGGCCTGAGCGAAATCACCGTGAAGATCCACCGCGGCCAGGCCATGCGCAAGATGGGCGCACGTTCCTTTGCCGATCTGGTGCGCATGGCCGAGGCAATCTCGGCCCGGTCCGCGAGCCGATAACCATACCCACGTATACTGTGCACCCTTTGAGGACGGCGTATCTTGCAATAATGGCGCAGTGCCTCTAAGTGCTCTGCGTGACGACGCAGGACATCACTATGCACAACGAGGCAATGATTGCCGTAGTCGATAACGATGAGTCGGTTCGATTGGCCCTGGACAGTTTATTGCGATCCAGTGGATACACAGTGCGAACTTATTCGGGGACGCATGAATATCTCAATTCCGATGGCCCGCTTATTACCTCCTGCCTGATCTGCGATATACAAATGCCGGAAATGGACGGGATCACGATGCATGAAGAACTGGCGGCCAGGGGCATGCATATCCCGGTCATCTTCATCACCGGCAACCCCTCTGCGCAGCGCATGCCGGGCCCTCAAGCCATGAAGCCGATTGCCTTTTTCCCCAAGCCCTTCTCCATCGAAAAGTTGCTCGCCTGTATCGAAAAGGTGCTCAGCTAACACCTTGGTATAGCCTGTTAATACCTGGTCATACCCGGACTGACCCTATGTAGCAGTGCCAGCGTTTAACCCCTCGAATAACATCAGGGCCTGATCAAGCCGCCCTCGATTGTTCTTCAGGAGCTAAACAATGAAACAGCAAATCTTGATTATTGGTGCAGGGTTCGGTGGGGTCTGGAGCGCGTTGAGCGCGGCCCGCCTGCTGGACAAGCACGATCGAAACGACGTCGAGATCACCGTGTTGGCTCCCCAGGCCGAGCTGCGGATTCGTCCGCGTTTCTACGAGCCTGACGTGCACACCATGAAGGCACCTTTGAACGAACTGTTCGACGCCGTGGGGGTGAAATTCGTCAAGGGTTCGGCCGAGGTCATCGACGAACACGGCAAACAGGTCAGCTACACCAACGCCGCGGGCATCCAGGGCACGCTGGGCTACGACCGCCTGGTGCTGGCCGCCGGCAGCAAGCTGATGCGTCCGCCGGTCGATGGCATGCTGGAGCACGCCTTCGATGTCGACGAGATCGAATCCGCCACTCACCTGGAAGCTCACATCAAATCGCTGAAAGACAAGCCGGTCAGTGCCGCCCGTAACACCGTGGTGGTGGCCGGCGGTGGTTTCACCGGTATCGAAACCGCGACCGAAATGCCGGCGCGCCTGCGTGCCGTACTCGGTGAAAACGCCGACATCCGGGTCATCGTGGTTGACCGTGCCCCGCAAGTCGCCGCCGCCCTGGGCGATGGCATTCGCCCCTCGATCGTCGAAGCTTCGCAGCACCTGGGCATCGAGTGGGTGCTCAACGCCACCGTCGCCGCGGTCGATTCCCACGGCGTCACCCTCGCCGATGGCGAGCGCATCGAGTCCAACACGGTGATCTGGACCGTCGGTTTCCGTGCCAACGCGCTGACCGAGCAAGTGCAAGGCACCCGCGATCATCAGGGCCGCCTGCATGTCGATCAGCACCTCAAGGTGCGTGGTCACGCCGATGTGTACGCCAGCGGTGACGTGGCCTATGCCGCCACCGATGACCTGGGCAACTTCGCGGCAATGTCCTGCCAGCACGCCATCGCCCTGGGGCGTTATGCCGGCAACAACGTCGCCGCCGAGCTGCTGGGTGTCGAACCAATGCCCTACAGCCAACCCAAGTACGTCACCTGCCTGGACCTGGGCGCCTGGGGCGCGGTGTTCACCGAGGGCTGGGATCGCCAGGTCAAGCTGATCCGGCACGAAGCCAAGGAGCTCAAGACCCAGATCAACACCCTGTGGATCTATCCGCCGGCGGCTGACCGTGCCGTGGCGCTGGCGGCGGCCGATCCGTTGATCCCGGTGGCTTGAGGACGATCGATGCGGTAGTGACAACCACGGCCGTCACCACCCGCTCGGCATCCATCCGGCCTCGCCGAGTGATGTGAAGTTTCGCCTGTATCCCGGCCAGCCCCCTCCTTGCTGGACCGGGGCCTTTCCCAAGCGCCCGCCACTGGTTTTCTGGCGGGCGTTTTTTCTCCAGCCCTGTTGATACTCTGTTCACGGCCCAGAACTTGACAGTGGCGTGTGCGCAAACCGGGCGTCGATGGCATCATCACCCGCTTCGAAGGTTTCGATGTCGACGGTGAACGGATCATCCAGCTGTTCGACGTACCCTGGCCGAAACCGCCACCGTCCTGATCGACTAAGGAAGCGTCCTGATGCGTATCAAATCATTGCTGGCGTGCGCCGGCGTGCTCCTGAGCCAAATGGCCGTGGCCGACACCCTGCCCGAGCGCTGGGTCAGCGCCGGTGGCGCGTTCAGCGAATGGGTGGTCGCCCTCGGTGGCGAAAGCAAGCTGGTGGGTGTCGACAGCACCAGCCAGCACCCGCGCTCATTGCACAGCCTGCCGAGCATCGGCTACCAGCGGGCGCTGGCGGCCGAAGGCATCCTGGCGTTGAAGCCGGACATCCTGGTGGGCAGCGATGAAATGGGCCCGCCGCCGGTACTGGCGCAACTCAAGGCTGCCGGGGTGCGCATCGAGCTGCTGTCGGCCAGGGCCGACGTGCCCTCTTTGCAACACAACCTGACCGAACTCGGGCAACTGCTTGGCAATCCGGCGCAAGCACAGGCGCTGATGGCCGGTTATCAGCAGCGCCTGGAACAACAGGCGGCGTGGGTCCGGCAGGTGCAACTGCACACCCCCGCTCCTCGGGTGTTGATGCTGCTCAACCATGCCGGCGCCAACCTCCAGGCCGCGGGGAAGGACACCCTGGCCGCCTGGATGATCGATCAGGCCGGCGGGAAAAACCTTACCGAACACAATGGCTACAAGCCGGTGTCCAACGAGGCGATGTTGGCCCTGGACCCACAGGTGATCGTGTTCGCCAGTAGCAAGCTGGAAGGCGATGCCGCGCGGTCAGCGCTGCTCGAGCAGAATCCGATCCTGGCGCAAACCACGGCCGGTCGCGAAGGCCGGGTGCTGGTGATCGACCCGACGCTGCTGGTCGGCGGCCTGGGTCCGCGAGTGCCGGATGCCCTGGGCACGCTGTCGAAGGCGTTTTATCCGTCGGCACCGCTGCAGACTGTCGAGCTTCAGGCAACAGAGAGCAACCGATGACGGCCATCGTTCGACCGCGGCCGATGCTGATTTCCCTGGGCCTGTTATTGCTGCTGGTGTTCTGGCTGTCCCTGGCCCTGGGGCCGGTCAGCCTGCCGCTGGGCGATACGCTGCTGGCCGGGCTGCGGCTGCTTGGATTGCCGGTGGATGGTGGCGACAACCAACAGGCGCAACTGATCCTCGGTCAGATCCGTCTGCCGCGCAGTTTGCTGGGCATCGCGGTCGGCTCGGTGCTCGCGTTGTCCGGCGTGGCCATGCAAGGGTTGTTTCGCAATCCGCTGGCGGACCCGGGGCTGGTCGGGGTGTCTGGCGGCGCGGCACTGGGCGCGGCGGTGGCCATTGTCGGTGGCAGCCTGCTGGGCGGTTTGCCGCCTGCCATCGAGCCGTACCTGTTGTCAGTGTGCGCCTTCGCCGGTGGCCTGATCGTCACGGCGGTGGTCTATCGCTTTGGCCGCAGCGACGGCCAGACCAACGTCGCCACCATGCTCCTGGCAGGCGTGGCGATGACGGCCATGGCCGGGGCCGGGGTTGGCCTGTTCACTTACCTGGCCGATGACGCCACCCTGCGCACCCTGACCTTCTGGAACCTGGGCAGCCTCAACGGCGCCAGCTACCCACGCCTGTGGCCGTTGCTGATCGTGGCGGTGGGCGTGGCGCTGTGGCTGCCGCGGCGCGCGGCGGCGCTCAATGCGATGCTGTTGGGGGAGTCCGAAGCCCGTCACCTGGGTTTCAATGTCGAGCGGATCAAGCTTGAACTGGTGCTGTGCACGGCGCTGGGTGTGGGCGCCGCAGTAGCAGCGGCGGGCCTGATCGGCTTTATCGGCCTGGTGGTGCCGCACCTGATGCGGCTGCTGGTCGGCCCCGATCATCGGGTGTTGCTGCCGGCTTCATTGCTGGCCGGTGCCAGCCTGTTGTTGCTGGCCGATCTGGTCGCCCGCTTGCTGCTGGCACCGGCCGAGTTGCCGATCGGCATCGTCACCGCGCTCATCGGCGCACCCTTCTTCCTTTATCTGCTGGTACGGGGGCGCTCCTGATGCTGCGGGCCAACAACTTGCTGGTGCGGCGCGGCAGTCGCACCGTGCTGGCGGACATCGATATCCAGTTGCATCCGGGCCAAGTCCTCGGCGTGCTGGGCCCCAACGGCGCCGGTAAAAGCACTCTGCTCGCCGCCTTGTGCGATGAGCTGCCGGCCAACCAGGGCACGGTCAGCCTCGACGAACGCCCCCTGGCCGATTGGCCGGGCCAGGAGCGGGCCCGGCGCCTGGCGGTATTGCCCCAGAGTTCGAGCCTGAACTTTGCCTTCTCGGTCAATGAAGTGGTGGGCATGGGTCGCCTGCCCCATGCCAGTGGTCGCGTGCGCGATGCTGAAATCGTCGCAGAGGCGCTAAGTGCCGCCGACGCCCTGCACCTGGCGGGGCGCAGTTACCTGGCCTTGTCCGGTGGCGAACGCCAGCGCGTGCACCTGGCGCGGGTGCTCGCGCAATTGTGGCCGGGGGCCGAGGGGCAGACCCTGTTGCTCGACGAGCCGACCTCGATGCTCGACCCGCTGCACCAGCACACCATCCTGCAAGCGGTGCGTGATTTCGCCGGGCGCGGTGCGGCGGTGCTGGTGATCCTGCACGACCTGAACCTGGCTGCACGTTACTGCGATCAGTTGCTGCTGTTGCAAGAGGGTCGCCCGCATGCCTACGGTCCACCGGATGAAGTCCTGACTGCCCAGGCCGTGGAAGCGGTGTACGGGCTGCAAGTGCTGATTCACCGGCACCCGGAGCGCGGTCATCCGTTGATCATCGCGCGTTGATACCCGCCATCCAAAAGGAAAACCGATGCGCATTGTGCTGTTATGCCTGATCAGCCTGCTGGCTGCCTGCCAGTCCCCTTACGTATCGCCGCCCCCGGCTGCGATTGCCCCGCAGGGTCGCGATCATGCCGATCTGGGCGTGATCCGCGAACTCACCAGCGGTCGCACCCTGACCCCGCAAGAACTGGTCGAACGCCTGGCGGTTGCGCCGCGGGTGTTGGTCGGCGAGCAACACGACAACCCCGATCACCATGCCTTGCAACTGTGGTTGCTGCGCCAGCTGGCGGCGCAACGCCCACAAGGCAGCCTGCTGATGGAAATGCTCAACCCCGACCAACAGGCAAACGTCGATGCGGCCCAGGCCGCCAGCCGCGCCGGCCAACCGCCGGCCGACCCTTACCAGGCGCTGTCCTGGCAGGCCAATTGGGATTGGGGCGTCTACGGCGCACTGGTGACTTACGCCCTGCGCCAACCCTACCCGCTGCTGTCGGCCAACCTGGACCGGGCGCAGATCATGCAGATCTACAAGCAGCGCCCGACGCTGAATGGCGAGGCCTCGACCAGCCAACAGGTGCAAGCGACATTGCTGGACGACATCCGCGAGTCCCATTGCGGCTTGCTGCCCGAAGCGCAAATGCCAGCGATGCTCGCAGTGCAGCAACAGCGTGACCGGCGCATGGCCGAGCGCCTGCTGGCGGCGCCGACGCCAGCGCTGTTGCTGGCCGGGGCGTTCCATGTGCGCAAGGATCTGGGGGTGCCGCTGCACCTCAAGGACCTGGGTGCCGGTGAAGGCAATGCGGTGCTGGCCTTGGCTGAAGTGGGCAAGACCGTGAGCGCCGACAGCGCGGATTATGTGTGGTATACGGCGGCGCAGCCGGAGCAGGATCATTGCGCGAAATTGCGTCGCTAGTTCGTTGACTGATCAAGGATTTTTAGCGGGGCAACTATTGCCTTCGCGAGCAGGCTCGCTCCCACCTTTGGAATGCGTTCCCCCTGTGGGAGCGAGCCTGCTCGCGAAGACGGCATCACAATCAGCCACCCTCCTCAGGGTGCAGGGAAGGTCTGGATATAAGCCAGCAAATCATCGATCTTCTCCTGATCGCTGATCCCCCAGAAAATCATCCGCGTGCCCGACACCACCGCTTTCGGGTCTTCGATGTACGCCGCCAGTTTTTCCCGCGTCCAGACAATGCCCGATGACTTCATCGCATCGGAGTACTGATAGTCCGCGGTGCTCCCGGCAACCCGTCCGACAACACCGTTGAGTTGCGGACCAAAAAACGCCCGCGCCGACTCACCGATCTGATGGCAGCCACCGCACACCCGCTTGAACAGTTTGCCGCCCGCCTCGGCATCGCCCTGCGCGTTCGCTTGCGTGGCGAACAGGCCTGCACCGAGGGTCAGGACGAGGGTCATCATGGCCGCTTTGTTCATTTCCAGCTTCCAGCCTGCAGCAAAAAAAATGGCCGCCATTTGAGCATGACCAAGGCACCAAACCGAAGCTTTTCAGCGCACGAGAGCCAAGCCTGCCGTCCATCCCGCCAACCTACGCCCCGCGTTCGCCCGCCTAGACTAGCTACTCACATCGTGCGCGGCATGCCCACACCAACAGACGGAGGCTCAATCATGAAAATTGTCGTCATCGGCGGTACCGGCTTGATCGGAACACAACTGTGCAAACGCCTGCGCGAAGGTGGCCATGATGTGGTGCCCGCCACGCCGAGTACCGGCGTCAATGCCGTCACCGGGGAAGGATTGCAGGCCGCCCTGCAAGGCGCCGAGGTGGTGGTCGACGTCGCCAACTCCCCCTCGTTCGAAGATGCCGCCGTGCTCGAATTTTTCGAAAAATCCGGGCGCAACCTGGCCGCCGCCGAAAAGGCCGCCGGGGTCAAGCATCACGTTGCACTTTCGGTAGTGGGTACGGAACGGATGCTCGAAAGTGGCTACTTTCGCGCCAAGATGGCCCAGGAGGAATTGATCAAGAACGCCGGTGTGCCCTACTCGATCCTGCGCGCTACGCAGTTTTTCGAATTCATTGGTGCCATTGTCCAATACAGCATGCAAGGCGACAGCGCTCGCTTGACCTCCGCCGCCCTGCAGCCGATTGCCTCGGCCGATGTCGCCGCGGCACTGGCCAAGATTGCCGTGGCGCCGCCCACTGGCAAGACCGAGGAGGTGGCGGGGCCCGACAAGCAACCGTTGGTGGCGTTTGCCAAAACCTATCTGCAACACAACGGGGATACGCGCGAAGTGATCACCGACGATAGCGCCGGATACTACGGCGCGATTATCAATGACCAGTCGCTGACACCCGGCGCCAATCCGCTCCTCGGCAAGACTCACTTCGACCAGTGGCTCAAGAGCACCAGCGCCTAGCAGTCAGCACTAACCCGCCAACTTCATCAGGAGCGTCCCATGCGAACCCACGTTCTCCTCGCCCTGCTTGCACTGTCCACCCTGCCGGCCCGGGTCCTGGCCGCCGACGCGCCGCCCCCGGACGTCAAGGAAGTGTCGGTCACCGCGCTACCCGAGTACCCCGGCAAGGAAGTGTTGATGCTTACCGTCGAATACCCACCGGGCGGTGCCGACCCGGTTCACCGGCATGACGCCCACGGTTTCATCTATGTACTCGAAGGCTCCATCGTCATGGGGGTCAAGGGTGGCAAGGAAGTCACACTGATGCCCGGACAAAGCTTCCACGAAGGCCCCGATGACATCCACACGGTGGGCCGCAATGCCAGCAAGGACAAGCCGGCCAAATTTGTCGTATTCCTGTTGAAGGAACAGGGCAAGCCGCCGGTCATTCCGGTCGATTGAGTTCATGCAAAAAAATCCGGAGCCCTGTGAAGGGGTCCGGATTTTTGTTTCCTGCAATCAGTCGTTGAAATCGGTAGACAGTGCCAACTCGTTCCACTCGGCCAGTTCCTGGGCGACAAAGCGGTTTTTCGCTTCGATGCGCGCGATGGTATCGCTGCCCAGTGCCAGCCGTTGTGGCGGCTTCGGCGCATTGACCAGGGCCAGCATGGCCTCGGCGAACTTCACCGGATCGCCCGGCTGGGCATGGTTGGCGGCTTCGGCATGCTTGCGCATGGCACCCACGGTTTCATCGTAGTCCGACAGTTCCAGCGCGGTCTTCACCAGCGACTGCTCGTCGAGGAAGTCCGTGCGGAAGAAGCCCGGCTCGACCACCGTGGCGTGTATCCCCAGCGGCGCCAGCTCCTGGTGCAGCGCTTCGGTAATGCCTTCTACCGCAAACTTGGTGGAACCGTAGACACCCCAGCCCATGTAGGCCTGGTAGCCACCGATGGAAGAAATGTTGATCACATGCCCGCTACGCTGGCGACGCATGTGCGGCAGCACCGCCCGGGTCACGTTGAGTACGCCGAAGACGTTGGTGGCGAACAGACGCTCGGTCTCGCTGGCGCTGGTTTCCTCTACCGCCCCCAACACGCCGAACCCGGCATTGTTGATCAGTACATCGATGCGGCCGAAACGCTTGATGCCTTCTGCCACGGCCTGGTGCGCTTGCTCCTCGCGGGTCACGTCCAGGCGCACGGCCAGCAGGTTGGGATGGTCGCCGAGCCTGGCGATTATTTCTTCGGGTTTACGCGCCGTGGCAATCACCGCGTCGCCAGCACGCAGAGCACGTTCTGCGATGAGAGTACCAAAACCACGGGAAGCCCCAGTAATGAACCAAGTACGCATTTCAACTCCTCCTGTCAGCGACCCGAGCGTTATTGCCGGGCTTTCTTGATGAGTTGACGTCACTTTAAAACTGACTTACTGATGTGATAATCCCAGCAATATTGCATGACTTTGTGAAAGGCATTCACATATGAAAGCGCCTTCGGCAGCCGACCTCTCGACCTTCCTGTGCGTGGCCACTCACCTGAATTTCAGCCGGGCAGCGGTCGAACTGGGGCTGACGCCTTCTGCGCTGAGCCATGCAGTGCGTACCCTGGAGAACCGGCTCGGGGTCAGGCTGTTCAACCGCACCACCCGTAGCGTCGGCCTGACCGAAGCCGGCGAGCGCCTCTTTGCGCGACTCAAACCGGCCTTTCGCGATATCGACGATGCCCTGGAAGACCTGAACCATTATCGCGACAAACCCTCGGGCAACCTGAGAATCACCGCGGGTCGCCAGGCCGCCGAACTGGTGTTGCTGCCGCTTGCCAGCCGGTTCCTCGAAGCCTATCCGGACGTGAAACTGGAGATCGTGACGGACGATGCGCTGGTCGATGTGGTGGCGCAGGGTTTTGACGCCGGTGTGCGCTTCGGCGTTCGGTTGGAGGCGGACATGGTCTCCCTGCCGATTGGCAGCTCCATGCGCTCGGTGGTCGTGGGCTCAGCGGAATTTTTCCGTAAACATCCCGCTCCGCAAAAACCCGAGGATTTGCATGGCCTGCCGTGCATCCGCCATCGTTTCCCCAGTGGCGCGATGTATCGCTGGGAGTTCGAACGGGGTGGGATCGCCCAGGAAATCGAGATAGACGGCCCGTTGACCCTGGGCGACGTTAGCCTGATGGTCGGCCCGGCGTTGCAAGGGGTGGGCCTGGCGTACATCTTCGAAGACATGGTCAAGGCGCAGATTGCCGACGGCAGCCTGATCCAGGTACTGGGCGACTGGTGCCCCTACTACCCTGGCCTGCATCTGTACTACCCAAGCCGACGGTATGTGCCAGCAACGCTCAAGGCGTTCATCGAGTTTGCCCGTGCCGCTCGGGAGGTCGGTTCACAATAGAGCCTTTGCCTCGCCGCTGACGACGCCTTCGCCGGCAAGCCGGCTCCTACAGGGTTTGCGTCTGCCTCTTTGTAGCTGGCTTGCCAGCAAAGACGGCCTCAAGCCTTGCCTCGCCGCTGACGACGCCTTCGCCGGCAAGCCGGCTCCTACAGGGTTTGCGTCTGCCTCTTTGTAGGAGCTGGCTTGCCAGCGAAGACGGCCTCAAGCCTTGCCTCGCCGCTGACGACGCCTTCGCCGGCAAGCCGGCTCCTACAGGGTTTGCGTCTGCCTCTTTGTAGGAGCTGGCTTGCCAGCGAAGACGGCCTCAAGCCTTGCCTCGACGCTGGCGGCGCCTTCGCCGGCAAGCCTGGCTCCTACAGGGGATAGGTGTACGGCTGCCAATCAGGCCTTGAGATAGTCCAGGGTCTGCGCCGTGGTCCACAGCGCATTGGCGATGTATCGGTAATTGATCAGCGCAGCCAGGTAACCATCGCCTTCAGGCGTGCTCGGCCCGGCGGTGGCGTCGCGGACCACGGCCACTTCAAAGCCCTGCTCCAGCAACTCACGCAAGTGCGACTCGACACACAGGTTCGCCGCCATGCCCGCCAGGATGACCTGCGAAACGCCGTGCTTGCGCAGTTGCAGCGCCAAGTCATTGGTTTCAGGACCATACACCTTGTGCGGCGAAGCGATGATGGTCTTGCCGTCGAGGATGTACGGCTTGAACTCGGGCATGAAGTCGGCACCGGAGTTTTCGAAACCGTCGAGGCTCAGCGGCCCCTTGCGATCGAACATGCAGATGCTGTGCATGACCTTTTCCAGCGGCCCGCCGAAATCCCATTGGTGGTCGCACGGGTAGTAGTAATGCGGGGAAACAGCGACGGTGATGCCCGCGCCCTTGGCAGCGGCAAACAACTGCCCGAGGTGGTTGACCACATCGTGCTCGACGACACTCTTGCCAAATACGCTCCAGCTCACGCCCTCGGGGCTGAGGAAGTCGATCTGCGGGTCGATGACCACCAGTGCAGCGCGGGACAGGTCGAGCTTCATGCCCGGGTCTGGCAGCGCTGGCTCTGTCGGGTCGGCGTACGGCGGGACGGTGCGGCTCGAATCGTTACTCATGGCAAAAGACTCCGGTCGTGGACGAGAAAATCGCGCTGCGCCATGGCGTCCACAAGGGCTGTTGTCTACCATCGGCGGCGAGAACTTCATCCTACGGCCGCGCCCTGCCGCACTTTTGCCAGGACGTACAGCGTCTTTACCCGGGCGTCTCTAACATGGATATCCTTTCCGAATTCTTCGAGCGCACGCACCTGCAGGGCCGGCTGTTCTTTGCAGGCCCTGTGGATGGCACGCTGGTGCTCGACAAGCCGCCGGGCATGGCGTTCATCCATGTGATAAGTCGCGGCGGCATCGACATGGTGCAGCCGGGGCTGCCGAAGATCGCGATCAGCGAACCCAGCGTGCTGTTCTGTCCCAGCAGTTGTCGCTACCAGTTGCGCTCAAGTTCGGTCGAGGGCGCCGAGCTGATTTGCGCTTCGTTCCGGTTCGGACGCAATGCCCTGCAGCCCTTCCCGCTCGGGCTCAAGGAGACGTTGGTATTTCCCTTCCGGACGCTTGCAAACCTGGCACCGCTGATCGGCAACCTGGTCGGCGAATTCCACGGCCAGGCCCCCGGCCGGACCAAGGCGCTGAACCTGCTGCTCGAATACCTTTTCGTGCTGCTGGTGCGGCGTTCGGTCATGGAGGGCAAGATATCCAGCGGCTTGCTGTATGCCCTTCAGGACGGACGCCTCGGGGCGGTGTTCAACCGGATTCACCAGGAGCCCGAAGCGCTCTGGACCGTCGAGAAGCTGGCCCACCTTGCGAACATGTCCCGATCCAGGTTCTCGGCGTGTTTTACCCGGATCATGGACATTTCGCCGATGGGCTACGTCACCGCCTGGCGCATGAAACTGGCCCAGGACCTGTTGCGCGACGGGGTGCAGATCAAGGTGATTGCCGCGACGGTCGGCTACAGCTCCCAAGCCTCGTTTTCCCGAACCTTCCTCAATGTGGTGGGGCTGCCACCGGCCGAATGGCTCAAGCGCGATGGCTGTGAAACAGGCGAAGACGTGCCGCCGCTGACGGTGCGGGTCGTACAATCTGCTGAAAATTTTTAACCCGGAGAGAGAACCGATGATCACGTGCTACCTGAAATACGTTATCGACCCCTACCAGCTCGAGGCCTTCGAGCATTACGGCAAACTGTGGATTCCCCTGGTGGAAAAATTCGGCGGCCAGCATCACGGCTATTTCCTGCCGTCCGAAGGCGCCAACAACATCGCCATGGCGATGTTCACCTTTCCAAGCCTGGCGGCCTACGAAAGTTACCGCCAACAATCGATGAGCGACCCAGAGTGCATTGCCGCCTTCAAACTCGCCGAAGATAAAAAGTTCATCCTCAGCTATGAGCGGAGCTTTTTGCGGCCGGTGTTTGGCGAACGGGATCGCTGATTCAGTCTTGTCGCAGGTCCAGGCAATAGGTGTAGTAACCCGGATCGCGCACATAGCCCAGTGACTCGTACAGGTGCTGGGCACTGAAATTGTCGGTGGCGGTTTCCAGGGTCATGCCCTTGGCGCCCATCAACCGCGCAAAGTCGCGAGCGGTGTTCATCAGCAGTGTGCCAACGCCTTGCCCCCGGGCGGCGGGCGTGGTGAACAGGTCGCCGAGCAGCCAGGTGCGGTGCGCGTCGATGGAGGAAAAGGTCGGGAACATCTGCACGAAACCCAGCGCCTGGCCGTTGGCGTCCTCGGCGAAGAAGATCACCGACTCGTCACGGGCAATGCGTTCGGCGATGAAGTGGCGGGACTGGGGCAGGTTCGACGGCTGGCCGTAGAAGCCGCGATAGGCGTCGAATAACGGGGCGATCGTGTCGATGTGGGAAGCGTCGGCGCGCAGGGCCAGGATAGCCATGAGGGTGCTCCATTGCGGTCTCAAGGATTTACAGCCTAGCAACTACAATGGAAATTTTCCTGAATGCATTGATACCCTTGTGAGAGCGAGCCTGCTCGCGATGGCGGTCGGTCAGTCAGCATCACTATTGAATCTGATGGCCTCATCGCGAGCAGGCTCGCTCCCACATTGGATTGTGTCAAACGCGCACGTTACGCCCTGGCAAGGTCGTGCGCTGGCTGTTTTCCCAGTTCTCCACCAGCCCCACCGGCACATCCGACGCTGGCAACATCTGCATCCCGCGAACCAGGTCCGCAGCCCGCTCGGCGAGCATGATGGTCGGCGCATTGAGGTTGCCGTTCGGTTCGGTCGGGAATACCGAAGAGTCGATCACCCGCAACCCCTTGATGCCGTGCACCCGCAGCTCGGAATCCACCACCGCCATGTCGTCCTCGCCCATGCGGCACGAGCCACAGGGGTGGTAGGTGCTTTCGAGGTTGTCGCGGACAAAGGCATCGAGGTCTTCGTCACTGGTCACCAGCGCGCCGGGGGCGATTTCGCCATCGCGGAAACGATCCATGGCCTTCTGGCCGATGATCTCCCGGGTCAAGCGGATGCAACGGCGGAAGCCTTCGCGGTCCTCTTCGCGCTCCAGGTAGTTGAAGCGAATTTCCGGGTGCTCGTACGGATCGGCCGAACGCACCCGCACATAGCCACGGCTTTTCGGTTTGTTCGGGCCCGTGAGCACCATGAAACCGTGGCCCTTGATTGGCTTGTTGCCGTCGTAACGCATCGCTGCCGGCAGGAAGTGGAACTGAATGTCCGGCCAGCGCAGGCCCTTCTCGGAGCGGATGAAACCACCGGCCTCGAAGTGGTTGGTGGCGCCCAGGCCGTCCTTGAACAGCAGCCAGCGCAAGCCGATCATCAGTTTGCTCAGCGGGTCCATCTTGCTGTTGAGCGTCACTGGTTCCTTGCAGCCGAACTGAATGTACACCTCGGCGTGATCCTGCAGGTTCTCCCCTACCCCCGGCAGGTCGTGGCGCACGTTGATCCCGGCCTTGCGCAGGACTTCGGCCGGGCCAATACCGGAGCGTTGCAGCAGGTGCGGCGAACCGATCGGCCCTGACGAGATGAGGACTTCGCGGTTGCAGTACACCTGGTGGGTCTGGCCACCGTGGTCATACATGACCCCGACCGCACGCTTGCCTTCGAGGATGACCTGCCGCGTCATCGCATGGGTGATCACCGTCAGGTTCGGACGGCCCATGGCCGGACGCAGATAGGCATTGGCGGTGGAGCAGCGCACGCCATTCTTCACGGTCATGTGCATCGCGCCGAAACCTTCCTGCATGTAGCCGTTGCAGTCTTCGGTCTTGATGTAGCCCGCCTCGGCGCCGGCTTCGACCCAGGCCCCGTACAACGGGTTTTTCATGTGGTTGCCGTTGGTGGTGTGCAGCGGTCCGGTCTGCCCGCGATAGCTGTCGCCACCGGACTCGTAGCTTTCGGCACGCTTGAAGTACGGCAGGCAGTTCTTGTAACCCCAGCCCTGGGCACCTAGGGATTCCCATTCGTCGAAATCCAGGGCATGGCCGCGGATATACACCAGGCCATTGATCGACGACGAACCACCCAGCACCTTGCCCCGTGGGCAATGAATGCGCCGGCCGTTGAGGTAGGTTTCCGGCTCGGTTTCGTAGCGCCAGTTGTACTTCTTGGTGTTCATCGGGATCGAGAACGCGCTGGGCATCTGGATGATCACGCTCTTGTCGCTGCCGCCGAACTCCAGGACCAGCACCGAGGTGGCCGGGTCTTCGCTCAGGCGGTTGGCCAATACACAACCTGCCGAGCCTGCGCCAATGATGATGTAGTCGTATTTTTGCGTGGTCATGATTGTCTCCCGACCGTCGATTGAGTGAATACCGGCCGTGGTTGCTGTTTATGGGTCAGCGTGTCGCCAGTGGTGTATTGCGGGGAGGTTTTTTCGATCTGCTGGATAACGGCTTCTTCGCGCGCAAGGTCGATCGAGCGGCTCAGCCAGTAGTACGCCAGCCCCGAGACGATCAGCCCCACCAGCCAGGCGATGTCGATGCTGCCCAGGGCCTTGGCCAGCGGGCCGACATACACTTCGCGTTGTTCGACGCCGTCGTAGATGTAGAAGAACGGAATCATCGAGATAAAGCCGATGGCGTAGGCGAGGATGCCGCGCAGGCCCCAGCTGCCGTAGATGTTGCCGTAGGGCATGAAGAAGTGCGGGATGGCGTAGCGGCCCTTGCGCACGAAGAAGTAGTCCGTGAGGTTGACCGAGGTCCAGGGCACCAGGAAGTACAACATCACCACCAGGTAGATGCCGAGCACCGACAGGCCTTTGCCGGAACTCTGGATGCTCAGTGCCACGCCCAGTTGCAGCAGGATCACGAAGGCGATGGCGAGGATCCGCGCCTTGCGGGTCGGCTCGATGTGCTTGATCGAATCGACACAGGTCAGGGTCGTCAGCTTGGCGCTGTAGATGTTCATCGCGATCACCGGCAGGAAGGCCAGGATGGTCACCACCACGACCGCGGTGCCCATCAGCGGCGACACGGTGTTGCCGACTTGACCCAAGGCCACCAGTACATCAGTGGAATGCAGGTGATCGGCCAGCCAGCCACCGACGGAAATCATCCACGCACCGGACAACGAAGCCCCGAGAAACACCACGGCAATCAGCTTGCCGCTGGAGGTGTTCTTCGGCAGGTAGCGCGAGTAGTCCGATACGTACGGGGCATAGGCGATGTTGTAACTCGCCGCCGCCGCGAACTGCGCGATAAAACCGGTCCAGTTGAAGCCCAGCGGCGCAGGGGCCACTTCGCCTGGCGCCAGCGCCGGCAATACCGCATCCGGCACCCAGCCCATCAACACCGCCAGGGTCACCAGGCCGTACAGCGGCAGCGACAGGTACAACGCCCATTTGAAGCTGCGGTGCATCCAGTCATGGCCGAGGATCGCCAACACTGCCGCCGGGATGGTCACCGCCACCGCGATCACCGCGGGGTTGAAACCGAACAGCGTGTGCAGGCCCTGCATCATCAGCACCAGATTGACGATGTTGAACCCGGCGAACACGAACAGCGTTGCCAAAAGCACCAGGATCACGCCGCGGTACCCGAACTGCGCACGGGACTGGATCATTTGCGGTAGGCCGAGGTGCGGGCCTTGCGAACCGTGAAACGCCATGAACAGCGTGCCGAACATGATGCCCAGGGTGCCGGCGAGAGTGGTCCAGAGCGCGGTCAGGCCGACGCTTGGGCCGACGAAGCCGATGGTCATGGTGAAGAAGGTGAAATTGCCGAGGAACCAGAACGGGCCCTGGCTCGACAGCTTGTCGGTGCGCTCGTTCTCGGGGATGAAGTCAATCGAATGTCCCTCGACGACGGACTTGTCGTCGAGGGAGGAGACACTCGTGGCGGACTTGGCGTTAGTGTTCATGATGGACTCTTATTGTTGGAAGATCATGACGAGATAACCGCGTTCTTTCGGGTGAACGACATCCCTGTGGGGGTACCTGTGGGAGCGAGCCTGCTCGCGAAGGCGATGTGTCAGGCGACATTGATGCTGGATATGCCGGCCTCTTCGCGAGCAGGCTCGCTCCCACAGGGTTTGTGTCGTTCAAAGAGTCAGCCATGACTCACGGCAGCGTGATCCACACCGCCTTGGTTTCGAGCAGGTAATCGAGCTGCTCGGCGCCCAGGTCCTTGCCGAACCCGGACTGCTTGTAGCCGCCGAACGGCATCGACGGGTCGAGGGTGCCGTGGGCGTTGACGTAGACCGAGCCGGCCTTGAGGCGGGGTATCAGGCTGTGCACCTTGCCCAGGTCGTTGGAATACAGGGCTGCCGCCAGGCCAAAGGGCGAGTCATTGGCCAGGGCCAGCGCCTCTTCCTCATCGTCGAAGGGTGCGGTGACCAGCACCGGCCCGAAGATCTCTTCCTGGACGATGCGCATGTCGTTGCGGCAGTTGGCGAAGATGGTCGGCTCGACGAAGAAGCCAGGGCCATCGACCGGTTGGCCGCCGTAGACCAGTTCGGCGCCTTCGGCCTTGCCGGTCTCGATGTACTCGGTCACGCGCTGCTTTTGCAGGGCCGAGACCAGTGGGCCGATGAAGCAGTCCGGGTCCAGGCCCGGGGCCATTTTCAGGGTGCGTGTGTAGGCGATCAGCTCACGCAGGAATTCGTCATGGACGCTGCTATGAATATAAGCCCGCGTGCCGGCATCGCATACCTGCCCGGAGTTGAAAAACACGCCATTGGCGACCGCTTGTGCCGCGGCCGGAATGTCGGCATCGGCAAACACGATGACCGGTGACTTTCCGCCGAGTTCGAGGGTCAGGCGCTTCATGTCGTCCAGCGCCGCGCGGCCAACGGTAAGGCCTACCGGGGTGGAACCGGTGAAGGTCAATTTGTCGATGCCGGGGTGGGTGGTCATGGCCGCGCCGACCACGCTGCCGCGCCCGGTGACGATGTTGATCACGCCGTCGGGAATGCCCGCTTCCTGCACCAGCTCAGCGAAACGCAAGGCCGACAGCGAGGTCAGCTCGGCGGGCTTGACCACCACGGTGCAACCGGTGGCCAGCGCAGCGCCGAGTTTCCAGGCCATGGTTTGCAGCGGGAAGTTCCACGGCACGATGGCGCCGACCACGCCCACCGCTTCCTTGCGGGTATAGGCCAGGTAATTGCCCGGCAGCGACGGCTCGACGGTGCGCCCATGGAGCTTGGTGGCCCAACCGGCGAAATAACGCAGCGTATCGACGGTGCCCTGGATATCGACGTCCTTGGCGAAGGCGACCGACTTGCCCATGTCGATCGATTCGATTTGCGCCAGCTCCGCGGCGTTCTGTTCGATCAAGTCCGCCAGGCGCTGGATCAGGCGTTCGCGCTGCGCCGGTTTGGCCTGGCTCCATTCGCCACCGTCGAACTGCGCACGGGCGGCTTGCACGGCGCGGTCCAGGTCTTCTGTGGTGCCCATGGGAATGCGGGTGATCAGGCCTTCGGTCGAGGGCTCGATAACTTCCGAAGTCTGGCCATCGCTGGCGTCGACCCAGGCGCCGCCGATGAACATCTTCTGCGCTTTGCCGAGGAAGGTCTGGGTGGCTTCGCTGATGCCGAACTTCTGCAGGTAATTCTTGACGATCGTGTCCATTTTTATTCTCTCTGCCCGGCAGTCAGGCACTGCCGGGGCTTTGTGGTTTCGATGTTCAGGCTGGAGAGGTTTCGCTTTCAGCGGCCGCTCGCACCTTGCCGCGCTCGTGGAAGATGAAGCCGATGCTGTTGAGCAGCAGCTGCGCGGCGAGGATCGAGGTCATGCCGGTCGGGTCGTACACCGGTGCCACCTCCACCAGGTCCATGCCGACGATGTTGCCTTTGCTGCGTTTGGCCAGGGCCTGGATGATTTCCAGCACTTCGTAGTAGAGGAAACCGCCGTGGCTCGGAGTACCGGTGCCAGGGGCGATGGACGGGTCGAAGCCGTCGATATCGATGGTGATGTAGTAGTTGATGTTCTGCGGGATCAGCGCCAGTACACCTTCGACGCCGAGGCGACGCACATCACGCACCGAGAGGATCTTCGAACCGGCTTCGTGGGCCGCTTCGTAGTCGTCGCGGTTGGACGACGAGACGTTGCGGATGCCCATCTGGGTCATGCCGACGATGTGGTTCATTTCCGAGGCGCGGCGCAGCGGGTTACCGTGGCCGTAACGCACGCCGTGACGCTCGTCGACGAAGTCCAGGTGCGCATCGAAGTGGATGATGTGGATCGGGCCACGGCCTTCGAAGGCCTTGATCACCGGCGCATGCACCGAGTGATCGCCGCCCAGCACCACCGGCATCACACCGGCATCGAGGATCTTGCGCACGGCGTATTCGGTGTTCTTGTTGCTGGTGGCCATGTCGGTGTGGACGATGTCGGCATCACCGACGTCGACCATGCGCACGTCCGACGCCGTCAGGTACATCACGTCGTCTTCGTGGTCGTAGGCACCGGCGTGGCCGAAGGAAAACAGCGTCGATGCTTCACGAATCCCGCGTGGTCCGAAGCGTGCCCCGGAGCGCCACTGGGTGCCCATGTCATTGGGTACACCAAGCACCGCGACGTCGGCATCCAGCGCGTCCCAATCGGTGCACACCGGGGATTTGCCAAAGGTGCAATGACCCACGAATGGCAGGTTCAGGCGACCGGATTCATAACCGTTGTTCGACATTTCTAGCCTCTCCACTTCTTGTTATCGGCTTGACGGACTGCAAGGCGACCGCCGTTGAAAAGACTATGAGCGCAGGTTTTCGTGGAAAAAATGCTAAACATCAGATACTCATATCGGCATTCCCGATGCATCCCATGCCGGAGGTTCCCGATGATCCAGCTGCACGATGTCGACCTGAAACTGCTCAGGGTATTTGCCACGATTGTCCGCTGCGGCGGCTTCTCGGCCGCCCAGGCCGCGCTGAACGCCGGGCAGTCGACCATCAGCGAACAGATGACCCACCTGGAAACCCGCCTTGGGGTCAAACTCTGCCAGCGCGGGCGCAGCGGCTTTCGCCTGACCGAGCAAGGCGTGGCGATTCACGAAGCCACCCAGCGCCTGCTGTCGGCGGTGGAAAATTTCTGCATGGACGCCGACGTGCTCAAGCAGCACATCAGCGGCAAGCTCAACTTGGGGATCATCGACACCACCATCACCGACCCCGATTCGCCGATCCCGCGCACCACCCAGCGCTTCGTCTCGCGCGGGCATGACGTGCACCTGAACGTGTACGTCGGCACCCCCGCAGAACTCGAGGAACGGGTGCTCGACGGCCGCCTGCACCTGGCCATCGGGCACTTTCCGATCCATGTGCCGGGCCTGCTGCAAGCGCCGCTGTACCAGGAAGCGCTGGGCCTGTATTGCGGGCGCCGGCATCCGCTGTACGGGAGCAAGGCCGAAGGTGCCGAGCTGCTAGAGGAAATCGCCGCGGGGCGCATCGTCGTGCGCGGCTACATGCAGCAGTACGACCTGGAACACTTGGGCGTGAACAAGGCGGCGGCCACCGTGGACAACATCGAGGCCTCGGCGATCCTGATCATCTCCGGCGCCTACATGGGCTTTTTGCCCGAGCACTTCGCCGCCCAGTGGCTCAAGTCAGGCGAGATGCATCAACTGGGCCCGGCGAGCCTGCGGCTGAAGTCGCCGTTCGACGTGATCACCCGACGCGGCGTGGCACCTCCGCCGATCCTCCAGGCGTTCCTCGAGGACCTGGCCGCCAGCGCGCGCAAAACGGCCAGCGGATGAGCTGACGCTCGCCAAATTCGAATTCGCCCCGGCATACTGATTTCTGTTCGCCAATCTTGCAGGCCCGTCATGCGCATCCACGTCACCTTCATCGACCGCGTCGGCATCACCCAGGAAGTACTCGCCCTGCTCGGCGGGCGCAGCTTCAATCTGGACGCCGTGGAGATGGTGCCGCCGAACGTCTACATCGACGCCCCGACCCTCGGCAGCGACGTGCTGGAAGAGTTGCGCGAGGCCCTGTTCGGCGTGCGCGGCGTGCAGGCGGTGACCATGGTCGACATCCTTCCCGGCCAACGTCGGCGCCTGCAACTGGATGCCTTGCTCGCCGCCAGTTCCGACCCGGTGTTGGCAGTCGATGATCGTGGGCACGTGCTGCTGGCCAACCCGGCATTGATCGCCCTGTGCGGTCGCGAGCCGGCCGGTGAATCGTTGGGCACGCTGTTCGACGACGCCGACTTGCAACGCACCTTGATCGCCCACCATTTTCGCCTGCCCATGCATGAGGTCAGCCTCGGCGGCCACACCTTGCTGCTCGATGCCATGCCGATCACCGACGCTGGCGCCCTGCTCACCCTCTATCAACCGAACCGCATCGGCGAACGCCTGTCGGCGCTGCACCATGACCACGCTGAAGGTTTCGATGCGCTACTCGGCGAGTCGCCGCCGATCCGCTCGCTCAAGGCCCGTGCACAACGGGTGGCGGCCCTCGATGCACCGCTGTTGATCCAGGGTGAAACCGGCACCGGCAAGGAGCTGGTGGCCCGGGCGTGTCATGCAATCAGCGGTCGCCGTGACAAGCCGTTCCTGGCCCTGAACTGCGCGGCGTTGCCGGAGAGCCTGGCCGAAAGCGAGCTGTTCGGCTACGCCCCCGGCGCGTTCACCGGGGCGCAACGGGGCGGCAAGCTCGGGCTGCTGGAACTGGCTGACCAGGGCACGGTGTTTCTCGACGAAGTCGGCGAGATGTCGCCGTACCTGCAAGCCAAGTTGCTGCGCTTCTTGAGTGATGGCTGCTTCCGTCGGGTCGGTGGCGATCGCGAGGTCAAGGTCAATGTGCGGATCCTCAGCGCGACCCACCGCGACCTGGAAAAAATGGTCGGCGAAGGGCACTTTCGCGAAGACCTGTTCTACCGCCTCAATGTCCTCAACCTGCAAGTACCGCCGCTGCGCGAACGTGGCCACGACATCCTGTTGATGGCCCAGCACTTCATGCAGCAGGCCTGCGCGCAGATCCAGCGCCCGGTCTGCCGCCTGGCGCCCAGCACCTTCCCCGCCCTGCTCGGCAACCGCTGGCCGGGCAACGTACGGCAACTGCAAAACGTGATCTTTCGCGCCGCGGCGATCTGCGAAAACCCGCTGGTGGACATCGACGACCTCGACATCGCCAGGACCGCTGTGGAGCGCCGAAACGATGGCGAGGTGGGCAGCCTTGAGGAGGCTGTCGAAGGGTTTGAAAAGAATTTGCTGGAGCAGCTTTATCGCAGCTATCCGTCCAGCCGCTTGCTCGCGGCGCGGTTGCAAACGTCCCATAGTGCGATAGCCATTCGGTTGCGCAAATACGGGATTCCCAACAAGTCCTGACTCACCTCGCCCCCTGTAGGAGTGAGCCTGCTCGCGATAGCGTACTGTCAGTCAACATCATTGTTTTCTATGCACCCCAATCGCGAGCAGGCTCACTCCTACAGGGAATGGGGTGTGCCTGTTGTATTGTGTGTAAATCGATACAGCGTATCGAAATCAAGACAAAACCCTTTCAACCTGTCTACACCGGGCTTCGGCCCCTTCCCTTCCCGTGCCTGTCTTGATTTCAATACGGCAACCGCGCATCAACTTGCCCAATAAATCACTAAGCCATTGATTTAAAACAACTAATCAACCTTGGCACCGCCCTTGCTATCTCTCCTCCAGCCAAGCTCGCTACCCACACCCGAGCCTGCCCATCGCCTCCGCCACCTGCAGCGGATGAGTCTGAACAATGAGGAGTTGATATGAGCGAATTGCGTTTTACCGTCGAACACGAATGGCTGCGTACAGAAGCTGATGGCACGGTCACCGTTGGCATCACGGCGTTTGCCCAACAGGCATTGGGGGATGTGGTGTTCGTTCAGGTGCCTGAATTGGGCAGCTTCGACGCCGGTACCGAAGTGTCGGTCGTGGAGTCGGTGAAAGCCGCCAGCAGCATCGGCATGCCGCTGGACGGTGAGGTGCTGCACGTGAACTCGGAACTGGACAGCAACCCGGAACTGGTCAACGAAGATCCGCTGGGCGAAGGCTGGTTCTTCCGTTTCCAGCCCGCTGACGCTGCCGCGGTCGGCCAACTGCTGGATCAGGCCGCCTACGACCGCCTGATCCAAGACCAGACCGACGCCTGAGGACTGCCCATGACCGCCCTCCTCGACACCCGTAACGAATTCATCGCCCGTCACATCGGCCCCCGCGCCGGTGACGAGCAGGCCATGCTCAACACCCTCGGCTTCGACTCCCTCGAAGCCCTGAGCGCCAGCGTCATTCCCGACAGCATCAAGGGCACCAGCGTGCTTGGCCTCGAAGACGGCCTGAGCGAAGCCGACGCCCTGGCGATGATCAAAGGCATCGCCGGTAAGAACCAGCTGTTCAAGACTTTCATCGGCCAGGGCTACTACGGCACCCACACGCCGTCGCCGATCCTGCGCAACCTCCTGGAAAACCCGGCCTGGTACACCGCCTACACCCCGTACCAGCCGGAAATTTCCCAGGGTCGCCTCGAAGCACTGCTGAACTTCCAGACCCTGATCAGCGACCTCACCGGACTGCCGATCGCTAACGCTTCCCTGCTCGACGAAGCCACCGCCGCCGCCGAAGCCATGACCTTCTGCAAGCGCCTGAGCAAGAACAAGGGCAGCCACCAGTTCTTCGCCTCCGTGCATTGCCACCCGCAGACCCTCGACGTGCTGCGCACCCGTGCCGAGCCATTGGG
>NZ_JAAVXC010000027.1:0-6126 GCF_013416725.1 Pseudomonas sp. SbOxS1 | reverse complement strand
TAACCATAGATGTAAGAGCGAAACCATAAGTGGCCGTTACCGCAGGAATGGATATGTACGCCTGAAAGATAATCATCGCCTGTCAGGACGCCTTCGCCGGCAAGCCTGGCTCCTACAGTAAGTGCGAAATACTAGGTGGCCGTTACCGCAGCAATGGATATACACCCAATCCAAATCAAACCCTCAAGGCCGCTGCACCACCCTCACCCGTCCACTGCTGCCACCCCCACAGAAAAACCGCTCGCCACCGTCGGATTCCAGCCCCGACACACCGACGCCATCCGGCAACCTGAGGCTTTCCAGCACTTCGCCAGTGCTCGGGTCGACGCGGCGCAATTCGCTTTCCTCGCCTTCCCAGGTGCCATGCCACAGCGCGCCCTCGACCCAGGTCACGCCCGTGACGAAACGGTTGGATTGCAAGGTGCGCAGGATATTCCCGGTCTCGGGGTCGATCTGGTGGATTTTCCGTTCGCGGTACTGGCCGACCCACAGCGAGCCTTCGGCCCATGTCAGCCCCGAATCGTTGCCACCACCGGGGGCCGGGATCGTGGCCAGGATTTCTCCGGTGCGAGGGTCGACTTTCTGGATGCGGTCCTCGGCAATCTGGAACAGATGCTTGCCATCGAAAGCGGTGCCGGCGTGGGCGGCGACATCGAGCGAGCGCACCACGTAACCCGAGTCGGGGTCTAGGGCATGGAGCTTGTCGGTGGTGGCAAACCACACCTGCTGACCGTCCCAGGTGACGCCGTGCACGTCAGTGACATCGTCAAAGGGGCCATATTCACGCAGGATCCGCGCGGCTGACTGTTTCATCTCGGTATTCCTCCAAAGGGGTTGGTGGGATCATCCTAGCCACCGGGCAGCGGAACCGGGAGTAACAAGGTCGTCGCGAAACCGGGCACCGGCGGGGTCAGCCAGCGCCGCGCCCGTCCCTGTCCGAACGACTGCACCTTGCCCTGGGCTGCCAGCGCTTCAAGCGCCCGTTGCACCCCGCGCTGGCTGTTACCCAGCGCCAGGGCCAGGGCCGAGCTCGACCAGGACTCACCGTCGCCCAGCAGGGCGAACACCGCTGCATATTTCTCTTCGACCGGCGGTGTGAGCAGCACCACGTCCGGTGAAACCTGCGCCACCAGGGCGAATCCGCGCCGGGTGGCCGTTACCGTAGCCAGGGGTTTCAACGCCGCGCGCAAGCGGCCGATTTCAACCCGCAGCCGGGCTCGATGGGAGTCATCACTGAGCTTCAAACGAAAGGCCCGGGCGATGAGGGACTCCCTGGGCACATCCCCCGGCCAGGCTTCAGCGAGTACGCGCACCAGGGAAAACAGGATCGGACGCCTGGATAGGGAAACCGACATGCCCGCGCCACGCACGACAGAGCGGCAAGCGTCCACCACCAGTGACGTCGAGGCGAGAAGCGCTTCCACTTCGTCGAGCAACAGAGGCCGTTCCTCGCCACGGACGAGTTGGTGTGCGGCGGGACTGTTCAGGATGGCTGATGCACTGTCGACCTCCGCAGACAGCGCCGGAATGCCAGCGAGTTGCGCGGCGAGTCCGGCCCTGGCGAGCGCGGCCCGTGCAGCTTGGGAATGCAGATGGCGCATCGCGATCCCCGCCACGACCAGTTCATGGGTCGTCCGCAGGGGGGGCGGCAACGTCGCCGGGTCCAGTTCAACGAGCTGCTCGTGGGCCTCATCGAACCGTCCGATCAGCACCAGGCGACGGATGCCGAGATACCGCGCGTGGGCGGCATTGATCAGGTCGCCGTGGGCTTGCAGCGTGACCCGCGCCGCTTCCAGCGCCTGCACCGGCCAGCCGAGGTCCCGGGACGCCAGCGCGATCTCGGCTTCGGCAACGACGCAGCGCGCCCGCGCCACGACTTCCTTCGGCCCGAAGGCCCGCGCAGCCCTACGCACCAGCGCCTTGGCCCGGGGCAAATCACCCAGTTGCGCCATGGCGATACCGCGCAGTGCCAACGCGGGCGCATCGTCGCGCAACGCGATCCGGTCCAGCGCACCCAGCGGATCGCCCGCCGCCAACGCCTGCGCTGCGGCGGTGATCAGCGAATCCATTGCAGTCCTGCCACGCGTGTCACTCCTGCGGTGATAAGCCCCGTATGAGTCTATCTCACCCCTCAGTACAGCGTATCCGGCACACACACGCTTCCATCAAACAGCAATCTTGCCGTGCGCATTAGCCCGCAACCCACCAGAACGCTGCCTTGCAGGCGCAGTTCGACGGTGAATTCCCCGGTGGGGTGCTCAATTGAAAGCTGCTTCACGTCCCCCTCGGCGATACGCGCCAGGCCCTCCGCCACACTGCCCTCAATCAGGCAACCAACGGCCACGCTGACCGCACCGAACACGCCAATGCTGGTGTGGCAGCGATGGGGAATGAAGGTGCGGGTGCTCAGCGCGCCGCCGGCCTGCGCCGGCGCAACCAGGCACATCTTGGGCACGTTGCGCTGGCTGACCTCGCCCAGGTTCATGCGTGGGCCGGCCTGCAGGCGGATCGATTCGAGCCGGGCCTTCAACGCAACATCGGCATCGAGCTGCCCAGGGCTTTCATCGCCGCGCAGGCCGAGGTCCGAGGCGCGGATCAGCACCACCGGCATACCGTTGTCGACACAGGTGACCTCGATGCCATCGAACACATCGACAGCCTGGCCGGTGGGCAACAACGCACCGCAACTGGACCCGGCGACATCCTCGAATTCGACGATCAGCGGCGCGCCGCCACCGGGCACCCCGTCGATCCGCGCTTCACCGCCATAGTTGACGACGCCTTGGGGCGTGGGCACATGGGCCACCGCGATCTGCCCGGTGTTTTCCATGAAAATCCGCACCGGGGTCACATCGCCCTGCACGGCCACCAGCCCGCGCTCGATGGCGAACGGCCCGACCCCGGCGAGGATGTTGCCGCAGTTCTGCCCGTAGTCCACACGCGGTTCATCGACCAACACCTGGGCGAACAGGTAATCGACGTCGGCATCAAAGCGCGCGGAGGGCTGGATGATCGCCACCTTGCTGGTCAACGAATCGCCACCGCCGATGCCATCGATCTGCCGCGCATCCGGCGAGCCCATGACCGCCAACAGCACGCGGTCTCGCAGCGCCGGTTGAGCGGGCAAGTCGCCCGCCAGGAAGTAAGCCCCCTTGGACGTTCCACCGCGCATCAACAGGCAAGGAATCCGTCTCTGGCCCATGCTCAGTCTCCGAGTTCGTCGAGGCTGTCGACGTAGCGCAAACCCTTTTCCGCCAGGCGCGCGCGCATGTTGTAGATGTCCAGTCCCAACTCGCCCTTGGCCAGGCGCATGGCCTTGTGTTCTTCCAGGTCGGCGCGGGCACGGCTGGCCTCGACCACTTGCGCGACTTCGGCGCGGCGCACGATGACCACGCCATCGTCATCGGCCACCACCACATCCCCTGGGTTGACCAATTGACCGCCACACACCAGCGGCAGGTTGACCGAGCCGAGCGTCTCCTTGATCGTGCCCTGGGCATTGATGGCGCGGGACCAGACCGGAAAACCCATCTCGCGCAAGGTGTGGGTGTCGCGCACGCCGGCATCGATCACCAGGGCGCGCACGCCGTGGGCCTTGAGCGAGGTCGCGAGCAGGTCGCCGAAGTAACCGTCGGTGCACGGTGAGCTGGGGGCAACCACCAGGATATCCCCCGGACGGCACTGCTCCACCGCCACATGGAACATCCAGTTATCGCCCGGCGCGACCAGCACCGTCACCGCCGAACCACTGATCACCGTCCCCCGTTGAATGGGCCTGATCGAAGACGCGAGCAGGCCTTTGCGTCCCTGCGCTTCATGAATGGTCGCGACGCCGTAGCGTTGCAGCTCATCAACCAGCGCCCGCTCGGCCCGGTCAATGTTGCGCACGACAATGCCGGTTTTGCCGATCAATTCGCTCATGCCAGGTTCTCCGTCACGCGCGGGAAAATGCTTTGGTAACCTTCGCCATAGACGATGTCGCGGCTGGAGGTGATCCCGACATTGCGCTTGGCTTGCACGCCGCGCTGCAGGGCCACGCGGGTGTAGTACTCCCACAGATGTTCCTGGCCGGCCATGCACTGGATGGCCGCGTACTTCTTGTCCCAGACTGAAGTGATGTCCAGCAGCACATCGGGGCGCCATTCGCATTGTTCGGGCTGGTGCGGTTCGAAGCTGTAGACCGGTGGCGCGCCGACAATTTTCTCGCCCGGTTTGTAACCTTCGGCCTGGGCGATGATGCGCGCTTCCTGGGTCAGGTTCATGGCCAGCGGGTGATCGTAGTTGTACGGGTCTTTCTGCGAGTGGCTGAGGACGAACTCCGGTTGCACCCGGCGAAACACATCGGCGAGGCGGAACAAGGTTTCCTTGTCCGCGCGCATCGGGTAGTCGCCAATGTCGAAGAACTCGACGCTGGCCCCCAGGATGTCGGCAGCGGCCTGGGCTTCTTCGCGGCGCGCACTTTTGACTTTTTCTTCGCTCATCTCGCCCTTGCGCCACAGCTTGGCGGACTCGCCGCGCTCGCCGAACGACAGGCAGACGATATGCACGTTGTAACCCTGTTGCGCATGCAGTGCGATAGCGCCGCCCGCGCGCCAGACGAAATCGGCAGAGTGAGCGCTGACCACCAGCGCGTTTTTTGGTGACTCGATCATTGCGGATACTCCTCCTGCGTGTCCAAAGAGCATCGCACCGGGACCTGCCTGCGCAGTAATGCGTTGCAGTGTTGCAGGTATACGTTTTTTTTATTGCCACTGAATCAGGGTGGCGGCATAGTCCGATGTAAACATCGATCTTCCGAGCTCCAGCACCATGCAATCCACTGAACTGCCTAACCTCATGCACGTACGCGCCTTTGTCCGGGTGGCCGACCACGGCAGCGTTTCCAAGGCGTCGGTGGCCCTGTACCGGGCGCAGTCAGTGGTGACCCGGTCGATTTCCGAGTTGGAGACCCGACTTGGCGTGCCGCTGTTCGAACGCCACGCCAATGGCATGCGTTTGACCGATTACGGCGAACGCCTGCTGCCCCGGGCACGCCGCGTACTGGCTGAGCTGGAAAGCGTGCCGCGACTGTTGACCGGTGGGGAAAAACGCGCGGTCGAGCCGCTTTACCTGTTCCAGGCCCGACGCCTGCAAGTGTTCATCAAACTCTGTGAAACGCACCATATGCAGACCGTCGCCAGTCTTCTGGGCCTGAGTCAGCCGGCGATCAGCTCGACCATCAAGGTCATGGAAAACGGCTGCGGCCAGACGCTCTTCGAACGTACGCCACGCGGCCTGCAGCCGACCCGCGCCAGCCATGAAATCCTGTTCCCGATTCGCCGGGCACTGAACGAGTTGCGCCACATCGAGATGGACATCACTGCCCTGCGCGGCACCCTGCAAGGGGTAGTGCATGTCGGCGCCCTGCCCCTTGGACGCACGCGGATATTGCCGGAAGCGATCGTGCGCATGATGGCCGAGCACCCGGCTATCCAGGTGATTACCAATGAAAGCCCGTTCGACCTGCTGGCGACTGAGCTGCGCGCCGGCGATGTCGATTTCATTTTCGGCGCCTTGCGCTCGCAGGACTACGCCAGCGACTTGACCGGCGAGTCGTTGCTCTCGGAAGACATGGTGGTACTGGCTCGGCGTGATCACCCGCTCTATTCAAAAACGACCCTGCACGACGAACTCAGCGCTGCCCGCTGGGTGCTGCCCCGCGCCGGCTCGCCGGCCCGGCAGATGCTCGATGAGTGTTTCACCCGCTTCGGCATTGCGCCGCCCCGGCCGGTGGTGGAAAGCGCCGACATGGCGATCATCCGCGGATTGTTGCTGCGCTCGGACATGCTCGCGGCGGTGTCCGCGCATCAACTGGAACAGGAGATCGCCTCCGGCGAGCTGTGCATCCTGCCCCTGGAGCTGAAACAGACCACCCGCGCCATCGGCCTGACCTATCGCACCGGCTGCCTGCATTCGCCGGTGGCCCAGGCCTTGATGGACACGATTCGCCGGGTGATCCGCGAACAGGCGGTTCGGGTCCTGTAGGAGCGAGCCTGCTCGCGAAGAACCTGAGGGCGCCGCGGGGTACCAGGCTTCCCGCGTCATCGTTGACGACCATCGCGAGCAGGCTCGCTCCTACATGAGCAC
>NZ_JAAVXC010000026.1:0-338604 GCF_013416725.1 Pseudomonas sp. SbOxS1 | reverse complement strand
GGTCATCGTCAAGATTAAATTCCAAAACCCCTATCTGCGTATGCAGGTAGGGGTTTTGTCTTTTGCCGAAAGAAAATCACGATGACTCGTGCACAAATTGGCACAGTTATTTTCGGTTCAGGGCACTAGAATAGGCCCAACCTTTTCGGAGTCAGAGCGTTATATGCCAGATCCGGTTGACGCCTCAAGGCTGTCAGAATTACCGCTGAACGATTTGGTGGCATGCCACGAGTGCGACTTGCTGATGCGCAAGCCCAAGCTCGACCATGGCGAGAAAGCCCTGTGCCCGCGATGTGGTTACGAGCTCTATGCCCATCGATACAACGTCGTGCAGCGCAGTCTCGCCCTGGTTATCGCGGCACTGCTGTTGTATATCCCGGCGAACTTTTTACCCATCATGCAACTCAATCTGCTCGGGCAATCGTCGCAAGACACTGTCTGGAGTGGGGTTGTCGGGCTTTTCGATACCGGCATGCAAAGCGTTTCAGTCATTGTGTTCCTGAGCAGCATGGCGATTCCGCTGCTCAAGCTGCTCTGCCAACTGGCCGTGTTGCTGAGTATCCGTTTCGACGTCGGACGTAGCTACGGCTTGCTGCTTTACCGTATTTACCACCATTTACGGGACTGGGGGATGCTTGAGGTTTACTTCATGGGCGTACTGGTCGCGATCGTCAAGCTGGCAGATATGGCAGCAATGACCATTGGCCTGGGCCTGGCGTGTTTCATTGGATTGTTGTTGGTTCAGGTCTGGCTGGAGGTTGTGATGTCGCCTCACCAGATCTGGCAGGCTTTATCAGGAGAGGATGCCCATGCGGGCGATTGATGCAGGCATTCTGATTTGCGCCGAATGCCATGAATTGAACAAGCAGGAAGCTGATACCGATGAACAGGTCTGTACTCGCTGCGGTGCGCTGGTGCATGCCCGCAGTCCCAATAGTGTGGCGCGGACCTGGGCGTTGCTGATCACCGCCGCCATTCTTTACATACCGGCCAATGTGTTGCCGATCATGACCGTGAGCTCCCTGGGCAAGGGTGATCCCAGCACCATCATGTCCGGTGTGATCCAACTGGTTCAGCACGGCATGATTCCCATCGCCGCTGTGGTGTTTATCGCCAGCATTGTGGTGCCCACGTTCAAACTGGTGGGTATCGCCTTGCTGCTGTTTTCCGTGCAGCGTCACCAGCCACTGTCGGCTCGCCAGCGCATATGGATGTACCGCTTTATCGAGTTCATCGGCCGCTGGTCGATGCTCGATATCTTTGTGATCGCCATCCTGGTGGCGCTCGTGAATTTTGGACGGCTTGCCACCATCGAAGCTGATCTGGGCGCCATTGCGTTCGCCAGCGTGGTGATTCTGACGATGCTTGCCGCAGTAACTTTCGATCCCCGACTGATTTGGGATAACACGGAGTCGGACGACGACCATGACTGATCTGCCTACAGCTAAAACCCGACCGGCTTCGAACTGGTCGGCCATCTGGGTGTTGCCCCTGATTGCCTTGATCATTGGTGGCTGGCTTGGCTGGCGCGCCTACACCGAGACCGGTATCGAGGTTCAGGTACGTTTCGAAAGCGGCGAAGGCATCCAGGCCAACAAGACCGAAGTTGTCTACAAAGGCATGCCGGTCGGCAAGGTGAAAGCCCTCAAGCTCGATGATGAAGGCAGCTCCAAAGGGGTGATCGCGACCGTCGAGATGAACAAGGACGTGGAGCAATACCTGCGCACCAGCACGCGCTTCTGGCTGGTCAAGCCGAGCGTGACGCTGGCCGGCATCACCGGGCTGGAGACGCTGGTCTCGGGTAACTATGTCGCGATCAGCCCCGGTGAGGGCGAGCCTGCCCGCAAGTTCAAGGCCCTGGCCCAGGAACCGCCGCTGTCGGACGCCCAACCCGGCCTGCACCTGACGATCAAGGCTGATCGCCTGGGCTCGCTGAACCGTGGCAGCCCGGTGTTCTACAAGCAGATCAAGGTCGGGCAGATCAAAAGCTACGTGCTTTCCGAGGACCAGAGTACGGTCGAACTCAAGGTCTTCATCGAGCCGACCTACGCCAAGCTCGTGCGCAAACACACGCGTTTCTGGAACGCCAGCGGCATCAGCATCGATGCCAACCTGTCCGGTGTGAAAGTACGCAGTGAGTCCCTGGCCAGTATCGTTGCCGGCGGTATTGCGTTTGCCACGCCTGAAAACCGCAAGGACAGCCCGCCGACCGATCCGAGCCTGCCGTTCCGCCTTTATGAGGATTTCGATGCGGCCGCCGCCGGGATCAAGGTCAAGGTCAAGCTGAGTGACTTCGAAGGTTTACAGGCTGGCCGCACGCCGGTGATGTACAAAGGCATTCAGGTCGGCACCCTCAAGGCGCTCAAGGTCGATCCCGATTTGTCCGGTGCCAGCGCCGAGCTGACCCTGGATCCACTGGCCGAGGACTACCTGGTCGATGGCACTCAGTTCTGGGTGGTCAAGCCGTCGATTTCCCTGGCCGGTATCACCGGCCTTGAAGCGCTGGTCAAGGGTAACTACATCGCCGTACGCCCGGGGGACAAAGGCGCCGCGCCGCAACGTGAGTTTGTCGCACGGCCCAAGGCGCCGCCGCTGGACTTGCGTTCACCGGGCCTGCACCTGGTGTTGTTCACCGATACCCTCGGCTCGCTGGATGTCGGCAGCCCGATCCTCTACAAGCAGGTCAAGGTGGGTTCGGTACAGAGCTATCAGTTTTCGCGCAAAAAGAAACAGCTGGTGATTGGGGTTCATATCGAGAAGGAATACGAAGACCTGGTCAACGCCTCGACGCGGTTCTGGAATGCCAGTGGCATCACGTTGACGGGCGGGCTGACGGGCGGGATCCAGGTCAAGAGTGAATCGTTGCAAAGCCTGATGGCCGGCGGCATCGCCTTTGAAACACCGGAGGCCAAGGCGCCCCTGCAGAAGCGCATCCCGCGTTTCCGCCTGTTCGACAACCATGAGCAAGCCAACCAGAAAGGCGCGATGATCACCATCAAGGTCGACCGTGCCGATGGCCTGCGTACTGGCACACCGATCCGCTATAAGGGGTTGGATGTCGGCAAGATTGAAGACGTGGATCTGAGTGAAGATCTGCAGTCGGTGCTGCTGACTGCGCGTATCGATGAGGTTCCGGAACGCATCGCTCGCGTTGGCAGTCAGTTCTGGGTGGTCAAGCCCGAACTGGGGCTGATCAAGACCTCGAACCTGGAAACATTGGTCACCGGGCAATACATCGAGGTGCAACCGGCAGCGAAGAACCTGGGGCCGCAGAAGAACTTCGTGGCGCTGGCCAATCCCCCGGAAACTGCCAAACAGGAAGCCGGTTTGAGCCTGGTGTTGAGCGCTCCTCGCCGTGGTTCGCTGAAGGCGGGTGTACCGGTGACGTATCGCGAAATCACCGTGGGCAAGGTTACAGGTTATGAGTTGGGCCAGACGGCTGATCGTGTGCTGATCCGCATCCTGATCGAGCCAAAGTACGCGCCATTGGTTCGCAGCGGCACGCGCTTCTGGAACACCAGCGGTTTTGACTTTGATGTTGGCCTGTTCAGGGGGGCGACGGTGCGTACCGAATCGCTGGAGACGATGATTCAGGGCGGTGTCGCCTTCGCTACGCCAGACGGTGAACGCATGGGCAACCCGGCGCGACCGGAGCAGACATTCCCGCTGTTCGACAAGTTCGAAGAGGAATGGCTGACCTGGGCGCCGAAGATTTCACTCGGCAAGTAGTTTATTGGCGGCTGTGATGCCGCCTTCGCGAGCAGGCTCGCTCCCACAATGGATTTATGTACACCGCTCCACTGTAGGAGCGGGCTTGCCCGCGAAGAGGCCCTGAAGAGCACTGAAAGCCCCACAAAAAAGGCCGCGATCCATTGGAGCGCGGCCTTTTTCGTATCTAACGGTTCAACTCAAACCGCATCCAGCTCCGGCTCCGGCTCATCCGCTTCAACACTCACAGTCGCCTTCACCGGCTCATGACGACGAATGTATTTCCAGTCGTCCTCATCGATGTAGATGCCTGCCGGGCCGCTGCCACCTTCCAGGTCGATGGCGACACTGGCGCAAACCTGTGGCTTCACACTGGCCAGGATTGGCACGAAGCCCAGCTGCAGACTGGTTTCCAGCAACGCCGCCTGGTTTTTCTCGTCGATGTCCGCGGCCTCGTCGAGGTAGTAGGGCAAGCGCACTCGCCCGGCCAGGTCGCGGTCCATCAAGTGCAGCAACAAATACATGTTGGTCAGCGCCTTGATGGTCATGGTGGTGCCGTTGGACGCGGCGCCGTCGATGTCGGTGTGGATCACCGGTTGGCCGTTAACCTTGGTGATCTCGAACGCCAGTTCGAACAAGTCCTTGAGGCCGAGCTGGTTGTGGTTCGCCGCCACCAGCCGCGCCAGGTATTCCTTGGCCTCTTCGTTCTTGTTGTCCTGCTCGGCGCTCTGGCTGAGGTCGAAGACGGACAGGGTCTCGCCTTCTTCGTACTGACCGGCGCTGTGGATGATCTGGTCGATGTGCTTGAGTGCTTCCTTGTTCGGCGCGAGCACGATGCGGAAGCTTTGCAGGTTGGACACCTGGCGCTTGTTGATCTCGCGGTTGAACAGCGCCAGTTGGTGCTCGAGGCTGTCGTAGTCGCTGCGGATGTTGCGCAGGGTCCGGGCGATGTCGGTAACGGCCGCGCGCCGGGCCTTGCCCAAGGTCAGGGCTTCGTCGGTGCGGTGCGCATAGGCGTTGATCAGCAGTTGCAGGCGACGTTCCATATCGTCTTCGCTGTCGAACTTGGCCACGCCCTTGAGGCGCACTTGGGCGTACAGCGCTTCGATCTGCCCGTCGGCTCGCAGCAAGCCTTGCCAGCTGTCCTGATAGTCGTTGAGCAGCGGCAGCAGGTTGTCCATGGAATCGTCGACCGGATCCATGAACGGCGTACCGAACGGCAGATCCGCCGGCAACAGCTGTCGGCGGCGCAGGGCATCGTCGAGGGTGCGTTGCTTGGCTTCCATGTCACCGATCTGCCGGCCCACCAGTTGCAGCTTGGCGGACAGTTGCTGGACGCGTTCGGTGAAGGCATCGCTGGAACGCTTCAATTCGTCCTGGGCGGCTTCCATCTGCGCCAGCTGCTCCAGCTTGTCGCCTTCTTCGGCGCTCAGGGTCTGCGCGCGACGGAAGTCTTCCAAGGCTTTCTGGGCATCCAGCACCTGCTGGTACAGCGCTTCGGTCTGGGTCTTGCTCGCGGCGCGGTCGGCCGCCACGGCTTGCTGGGTTTTCAGTTGCTTGAGTTCTTTTTCCAGGCGCTCTTTCTGGTCGCGCAGTGCGGCGCGGTCCGCCAAGGCTTGCAGGGCCGGTGGCTCGATGTGCGAGATGTCGATGGACAGTCCTGGCACTTCGAAACGCTCGCCCTTGAAACCGTCGAGGATCAGCTCCACGGATTTCACCCAATCGCCGTTGTCGTCGAGGGCAATGCCGTGCTCGCCCAGCGGCAGGCTGAACAGTGCGCTGTTGAACAGGCGCATCAGGCGCTCGACGTCCTGTTGCGAGAACTCCTCGCGCAGGCGGGCGTAGCTGTTGTTGTCGGCGTGGTCGAGTTGTTGCTTGACCGACTTCAGGCGTTTTTCCAGGTCGCGCAGGCGTTCTTCCAGGTCCTCGGCACTGAACTGTCGCGACTGCGCCAGGGCACCTGCCAGCTCGTCGTGGGCGTCCTTGGCCGCGAGCAGTTGTTGCTCGAGCACCTTGACGTCATCGACCAGGGCAAAGCGATGCTTGAGCACCGCCAGCTCGCCGAGCCAGCGCTGGATGCCAGTGATTTCCCGCTCCAGGCGCATCAGCTCCTGGGTGCCGCCACGCTGATCGTTCTGCAGGGCGTCCTGCTCGTGGCGATAGTGCTCGGCCTGGATGGTCAGCTCTTCCTTGCGGGCACTGGCGTAGTCCGACCAGGTGCCGAGCAGGGAGTCGAGCAGCGGCGAGATCCGGTGCAGCTTGCCACGCAGGATGTCGCGCTGTTTCACGCCGTTGGCCAGGGCCTCGACCAGCGGCCCGGCGGCCACCAGCGAGTGGTAGTCCTGCTCCATGCGTCGTACATCGCGGAAGGCTTCTTCGCACGCGGCGATGTAATCGACACTGCCGGAGCGCAGGCTGTGCTCGAAGGCATCGAGGAACAGTTGCTTGAGCTTGGCCGCGGTGATTTCACGCATGTGCAGCAGGTTGATGAACAGTGCGCGGAAGGTCTTCAGGCTCTGCTCGCTGGTGGAGCGTAGCGGAATCAGTGTCAGGTCCAGCGGGATCGAGGTGTGCCCACCGACCAGCAGGCGCCGCAGTTCATCGGGCTTGAGCTCGTAGGCTTTCAGGCCTTCGCGTTCAAGGTTGCTGAACAGTTCTTTCTGGCGCAGGCAGGTGTCGTTTTTCTGGTAGTGGGCCAGGTCCAACTGGCCGGCATAGGCAAAGAACTGGTGACCGAAGCCGCCACCCGGGCCGCGTCCGACCACGCCGATCACGTGAGGCCCATGGGGCAGGTTCACTTCCACCAGGATGTAGCTGGTGTCGGAGGCGAAGTAGAAGCGCCGGGATTGCTCCAGGCTGTACTTGCCGAAGCTCATGTCCGACATGCGCGCCAGGATCGGGAACTGCAGCGCATTGATCGAAGCGGATTTACCGAGGTTGTTCGCGCCATAAACCGACAGCGGCTCTTCCAGCGGGAACAGGCCGAGGCTGTAGCCGGCGGTGTTCAAAAGGGCAAAGCGGCGGATACCGTAGCGTTCCTTGCTCATGCGTCGAGCTCCTGTTCTTCGGCAATGGCGCGGGCGAGGGCGTCTTCTTCGCTTTCGCTGTCTTCTTCAAACTCCGCCAAGTCGAGCGGGTCGTCGGTCTGCAGCAGTTTTTCGTCGCTGTCTTCGTCGATCAGCACCGGTACCGGCAACGGCAGGACGCTGTGCAGGCTGGCGGCCAGATCGCGATCCTGTTGCACCGACAGGCACACATCGAGGAAACGGTGCATCGGCGGCAGGAAACGGTACACGCCGTTTTCTTCGCCGGCGAAGCCAAGCTGGGTCATGCGCCGCATGATTTTTTCTTCCAGCTCATCCTGGGTCTGCACTTCGGCCTGGATGAACAGGTCGCGGTACTTTTCCAGCAGCGATGGCAGTTCATCGCGACCGAGGCTGCCGCCGTCGAGCACGGCGATCGGGTCGCGGCCCTGGTCGGCCAGGTGCTCGACGAGAATGAAGGTGAACAGTGCCAATCGTTGCGCGGTTTTGTTTACTGCTGCAGCGGCGAGGTCCGGCACGAAATAGTAGAAACCACGGGTGTCACAGACCAGTTCAAAACCCAGGGCCTTGAACAGCGTGCGGTACTGGTCCTGGAAGTTCGACAGCTGCGCATACAGCTCGGGATCGCGGCGGCTGACGTGGTAGCCCTTGAACAGTTCGCGAAAAATCGGAGCCAGCTGGGACAGTTCGGATAGATCAAGATGCATGTGGGATGCTCGCAGAATTCTCGGTGGCGTCATCGCCGGCCGAGAGCAGGGCGAAGGAGCGCAGGCTGACCTGGTGCTCGTGTGTGAAGTAGTCGCGGCGTTCCAGGCGTTCGCGCTTGAAGCGTTTTTCCCGGGACAGTCGCGAGAACCAGTACAGCAATTCGTCGGTGGCGCCGTCCGGCTCCTGCTCCAGCAGCCAGGTCATCAGGTCCGGCATTGGCAGGGCGTCTTCGCAGCGCTCGAGCATTTCCCGAACGGTGCGTGGCGCACGCGGGGCTTCGCCTTTCTGGGTCTTGTGGGCCTTGGGGAAGCGCGCCGGTTTCGGTTCGAAACGGGCCAGGGCGTAAACGTAGGCCTCGACCTGGCTGGCACTGCCGAGGAAGGTGCTTTGCGGGCGCGTGAACAGCGGCATTGCCGCCTGCGGCACGGCGTCGATGCCTTTTCGCCGGATGGCGGCCAGGGCCAGTGCCGCGCCACGGGTGACGGCGTTGTGGCGACGTGCCTCTTCACGCAGCGGCAGGAGCAGTTCGCGCGCGTGACGCAGGGTCAACTGGGCACTGGTCTGCATTTCGAGGATGCGCGCGTGAGTACGCAGCAACATGTCGTCATCGACCAGATGGCCGAGGCGTTGTTGCTCGGAGAGCATCTTCAACAGAACGGTTTCGACCTTGCGCACGCCTTGTTCGAAGGCGCCGTCGGCGTTCACCAGATCAATCATCGGCTCGACGTATTCGTCCCAGGTCGCCAGTACCTCGGCGTAACGCTGGCGCAGCGGAATCTGTCGGTCGCTGGTTTTTGCCCTTTCGGCGACGGCCACCAGTGCCTGTTCGTCGTTATCGAGCTTTTTCAGTACATCGCGAACCCGCATGTCGAGCAGGCGTAGCTGGCGCGCCAGGTCGTTGCCATCGCGGATGTCGAAGGCGTCCTGGATGTAACCGGCCAGGCGCTCGAGATGGCGCAGATAGGCTTCGATTTCCAGGCACAGGCCCAAACGGTGTTCACGGCGCAGGTAGGCGAGGAAGTCGTGAATTTGCGCGTTGAGCTCGAAACGGTTCGGGCTTTTCGCCACCGGAACCAGGATATCGAGGCGAATCCACACGTCCAGCAGGCTGGTGATGTCCTGCTGCGTACTGTCGAGTTGCTGGGCGGCCAGTTGCGTGCGCAGTTCGTTGAGGCTCAGGGTGCCTTGGTCGAAATGCTCACACAGTGGCTCCAGAAGTGCCCAGTGTTCAGCGAGGGCGCGCAAGACGCGCTTGGGTTCGATCATCGGAATGGCCAGCTGGTTGGCGATTAAAAGCCGCGATTGTACTGCATCAGGCGCGATGCGATTCACTCTCGGGACGGGCTGTCGCTTTTTCTATCAGTGAAGTTATCGATCAACAGCGCGCGATCTTCAGCTAAGGGCGGTAGAATCTGCGCACTTTAGTTATCCACAAGTGGCCGACCTTTGCTTATCGAGTCCCGTCGTCGCGCTTATTTGAACGCCATGCAGGTGGTCAACTGGCTGCCGCGCACCGAATTGCCCTTTGCCGCCCCGTCGCGGCCCGAGCTGCTGGAGCCCCCCGAGGCGCTGGTCGAGGCTCCCGTGGCGCCTGTGCCGGTGGTCAAGGCGCCCGTTACGCCTGCGGTAAAACCGGCCGAACGGGTGAAAATCGAGGTGCCGCGGCCATCGCTGGCGAGTACGCGCACTGGCGCAACACCTGTCGTCGAGGAGGCACCGGTTGTCGCCAGGGTCGCGCCGGTGCCGCCGCCGCGCTTTGCCCTGCAATTGCTGCGAGCCGGCCGCTGCCTGCTGCTGGTGGAGTTACCCACAGGCGAATCCTTCCAGGCGCGCGACCCCGCTTACCTGTTGCTCAAGGACATGCTGCGCGCCGCCGGTCTGCCGGACAGTCCGCAGATCGTCGGCGAGCCGGTACGCTGGCCGCTGCTGGTGCGTGGGACGATGGACCAGGGCCCGGAGGCGGCCCGTGACTTTGTGCAAGGTTTCCTCTCGGTGCGCATGGAAGAAGCGCCATGCGCCTGCCTTTGGCTGATCGGCCTGCCCGCGGTGCGGTTTGCCGGTGAGGCGGATGCCGAGGCGTTCAACCGCGAACTGCAGATCGAAGGTCTGGGCTCGGCGTGGGCGGTACCGGGCCTGGAATTGTTAATGGAAGAGCCACAGCGCAAGGCCGCCGTGTGGCAAGCCATGCGTCGGCTGATGGCGCGCTGGAAAGAATCGAATGAGTGACGCTGTATCGTTCCGCCCGATGACCGAGGCGGACCTGGAAACTGTTCTGAAGATCGAATATGCGGCCTACAGCCATCCCTGGACCCGCGGGATTTTTCTCGATGGACTGGGCAAGTATCAGATCTGGCTGATGTTCGAAGGTCAGCAGCAGGTGGGCCATGGGGTGGTGCAGATCATTCTTGACGAGGCGCATCTGCTCAACATCACCGTCAAGCCGGAAAACCAGGGCCGAGGCCTGGGTTTGACCTTGCTCGAGCATTTGATGTCGATCGCCTACAAGGCCGATGCCCGGGAATGCTTCCTGGAAGTGCGTGACAGCAATACCGCGGCGTTCAAGTTGTATGAGCGGTATGGTTTCAACGAGATCGGGCGTCGACGTGATTATTACCCAGCGGTGGGCGGACGCGAAGATGCGGTGGTCATGGCCTGTACGTTAGTAGATTGAACATCAGAAGCATCGCGAGCAGGCTCACTCCTACACTGTGGGAGCGAGCCTGCTCGCGATGGCAATATTAGAGACACTGAAGATCAACGCTTTCTATCCAGCGGATCGCGCTGCGCCAGCTCCGCCTCATCCAGCCCATTGCCCCCACCAATGTCGTCTTCATCGACAACGCTCAAATCCCAATCGGCCGGATCACCTTCGCCCTCTTCCTGGGCATCCCGGGCACCGTCTTCACGGATAAGCGTTTCCGGGCTCATGTCATCATCGGTGGCTTCATGGTCGTCGGTCGATGCGCCCGTGAGGCCGGCTTCACGCACGCGATCTTCGGGCATCAGTTGCTTGCGTTCCTTTTGCGGCAGTTCATCGCCGATTTTTGCGCTGGGTTCTTCCGTGTCGAAGTCCAGCTCATGCACTGAGCCCATGCGATCTTCGTTATCATCGATGGGTTCCGGTTGCACCGCATCGTACGGACGTCGTGAATCAGTCATGGCATGTCCTCATACTGTTAGCCTTATAGGATGGACCCACTGGGTTGCAGAGAATTCCACCGGCAAGGAGCGCCATGAACGGGCAGCAGCGGGCATTTGCATAAAGCGCGTGACCCCGACGGACGGTTGTCTGTCAAAGCAGCGCACCATTATCGAGGCTTCATTGCATGAACGAATTACAAGATCTGATTGATAACAACGAGCGCTGGGCCGACGCGATCACAAAAGAAGATCCTGACTTCTTCGCCAAGCTGGCCCGTCAACAAACGCCGGAGTACCTGTGGATCGGCTGTTCCGATGCGCGGGTGCCGGCCAACGAGATCGTCGGCATGCTGCCGGGCGACCTGTTCGTACACCGCAACGTGGCCAACGTGGTGTTGCACACGGACCTCAACTGCCTGTCGGTGATCCAGTACGCGGTCGACGTGCTCAAGGTCAAACACATCCTCGTGACCGGTCACTATGGTTGTGGCGGCGTGCGCGCCTCGATGCAGGATCGCCAGTTCGGCCTGATCGACGGTTGGCTGCGTTCGATTCGCGACCTTTACTACGAGAAGCGCGAAGAACTCGCCAAACTGGCGACCGAAGAGGAGCAGGTCGACCGCCTCTGCGAACTCAACGTGATTCAGCAAGTGGCCAACGTCGCCCACACCAGCATTGTGCAAAATGCCTGGCACCGCGGGCAGAACCTGTCGATCCACGGTTGCATCTACGGCATCAAGGACGGTCGCTGGAAAAGCCTGAACACCACCATCAGCGGTTTCGAGCAATTGCCGCCGCAATACCGGCTACGACCGGTCGAGAAGTTGTAAGCCTTCGCAGCAGAGGCTTTGCCGACGCCAGTGTTGCAAGAACATCTGGTCGTCGGCGCCTTCCGTCAGTTGAGCATCCAGCCTATAGCCCAGGAGCGGGTATCGCCGGGGCTGGCGCTGGCACCTTGAGCAATTTGAGCTGGGCCTTGATCGATGCCGTCGCACATTTGCCCGCGGCCTGCCCGGGGGTTAGCTTGCGGATCGAGGTGTAGAACATTGCACAGGTTTTATCGGCCTGGGCCACTTGCCAGGTCTGGGTGCAGCTTTTCAGCTCGATATCGGGATTGGTGTCCGTTTCACGGCCCATCGCGGCCTGCCAGCACGCGGCACTCAAATCCTGGCCCATGACTTTCAGGCCCGCGGTATCGGCCTGGGCCTGGGCATCTTTACCGGTGTAGCTGGCCGGATCGGCGGCGTACCAGATGTAGCTGGGATGGTTGGCGCCCAACACCGGTACCTTTACCCCATCGACCGGACTGATTGTCACCAGGCTCAACACATTCACGGTGGGTCCGTATTGTTGCTTGACCCAGTTGCGCACCGGCACACCGAAGGCAACCGTTGGCAAGGCCGCGCCGCTGGAATGCACGGTGACCTGCTTGACCATGCTGGTCTGGTAGTCCTTGAAGTAGTCGTAGACGCCTTCCAGGTCTTTGCCGGCGTTCGACGGTGCGGCAATCGGCGCGATATCGATGATGGTCTGGTAGCCCGGTAGCTGCTCGGCCGGGACGTCATTGGCGGTCAGCAGCGTGGCCCAGCGATCAGAGGTGGCCGACTTCAGGTAATCCTGGGCCTGGGTCAGCGAATAATCAGGCGGGAAGTGCAGCAGCTCAACGCTTCTGCGGTTATCCAGGGCCATGCCCAGTGGCAGGAAAAAATGCCAGCTATAGGCCCACTTGCCGTCGGCATTCAGTTTGCTGGCGCCGCTGTAGGCCAGGTCGCCGGCGTCAAGCAGTGCTGCCAGGGGCTTTTCATAGCGCCTGGGCACACCCGTGATTTCGGCATGGAGTTGACCGTTATCGGTCTTGACCAGAACCTTGGCGTCGCTGTAGCCATCGCGCTGCACGCTTTGCGTCAGGTAGTGCTCCACGGTCTGCTCCAGCGTCCAGTTGCGAAAGCAGATCACGTTGCAGTTATTGGGGTAGGCGAACAAACGACTGACCCGTTCGGTGCTGCCCAGCTTCAGCGCGATATCGGCGTGGGCAGCGGTGCTCAGGCTGAGGGCACCGAGGGTGAGGGCCGCGAAGGTGAGGCCTGCGAGTCTTAACATGCTCAGATCCTTTTCAGCGTGGTCGCGATACCAAGATGCACGTCATACTGGATCAACACAATGATGCAGAAAAGTAGGCCTCAAGCACTTTTTTTTCGAAGTGTGCGACCCAGCCCGCGATCAACGTTTGCCGGTGGCGTGAGGTCAGTCGATCACAGGAGACGCAGCGCCAATTGGCTGCCGGCGCGCAAGTATTCAACCTGTGCGGTAACCGCATCCTTGACGATAGCCTCACCGGTATCGCTCAGCCTGGCTTTTTTGGCATCGAGGACGGCGCTCTGCAATAACTGCATGGCGACATCCATCGCTTTCTGAAAGGCCGTCACGTTGTTGTGCTGGCCAAATTCGTCGACAACGGCGTCCATGCGGCGATCGGCATCGTCTCGCAGGGCCCTGTACTCAAACACCGAGACGTTACCGTCCTGGTAAATTTCATTGATCAACTCTTCCAGTGTCTTGGATATCGGTGTCATCGGATCTTCCTTGGGTTTTTGGTGATTGATACTCCGGGACAGGTTAATTCAAGGAGGCTGGCTGCAAGAGTCAGCACTTGCCTTCGTATTGAGTGGGACAACGCTGCGCGTTTTGTAAGAAGGGATCTTTCAGTCTGTCGGTTTGGTTCGACTTCGCTTCTCCCTGGTCCCACTCGCTGATGGGGGACCAGGAAGAAAAGCGCGCCCCTTTACTCTCTACAATCGTTTTATGGCATCACCGGCGGCGTATACGCCAGCGTCGTCCCCAGCGCCCACAGCAACAGGAGCACCAGCGGTGTGTGCACCAGCAACTGCACGAACGAGAAGCCGATCAGGTCCCGTGCCTTCAAGCCCAACACACCCAGCAACGGCAGCATGTAGAACGGGTTGATCAGGTTGGGCAGGGCTTCGGCGGCGTTGTAGATCTGCACCGCCCAGCCCAGGTGGTAGTTCAGGTCGTTCGCCACTTGCATCACGTACGGCGCTTCGATGATCCACTTGCCGCCGCCGGACGGAATGAAGAAGCCGAGGATCGCCGAGTACACGCCCATCAGCAGGGCATAGGTGTCGTGGGAGGCAATGCTGACAAAGAAGGTCGAGATGTGGTGGGCCAGGGTCTGCGCATCGGCGCCCTTGACCGTGGTCATCAGCGCGGCGATCGAACCGTACAGTGGGAACTGGATCAGCACGCCGGTGGTGGTCGGCACCGCACGGGCCACCGCGTCGAGGAAGCTGCGCGGGCGCCAGTGCAGGAGGGCACCGAGCATGATGAACAGGAAGTTGTAGGTGTTCAGGCCGGAAATCGCACTGATCGCCGGCTTGGTGGAAAACTCATGGAACAGCCACCCAGCGGCCAGCAGCACCAAGAGGATGGTCAGCAGAGGGCTGTGTTCCAGCCATTCGCCGGGACGGGTGCGCGGCTGCAGCGGCGGCAGGTTGAAACTCGGGTCGACGCCACAGGCCTGGGCGTCTCGCGCCGTGTTCGGGCCGGGGGCGGTGGCGTAGGCGATGATCAGCGAGATGACGATCAAGGCCAGCAACATGACGCCCGACTGCCAGAGAAAGATCGTCTGGGTGAAAGGAATCACCCCGGTAATCGACAGGATCGACGGCGGCAGGCTGGCCGGGTTGGCCTGCAACTGCGCAGCAGACGAAGACAGGCCCAGGGCCCACACCGCGCCCAACCCCAGATACGCGGCCGCACCCGCGGCGCGGTAGTCCATCTTCAGGTCCGTGCGGCGGGCCAGCGCGCGCACCAGCAGACCGCCGAACACCAGGGACAAACCCCAATTGAGCAGCGACGCGACCATGGAGATCAGCGCCACCCAGGCTACCGCGGAGCGTCCGTTTTTCGGCAGCTTGGCCAGGCGGTCGATCAGCTTAACCGCCGGTGGCGAACTGGCGACCACATACCCGCCGATCACCACGAACGCCATTTGCATGGTGAACGGGATCAGGCTCCAGAAACCGTCGCCAAAGGCCATGGCCGCGTCAGTCGGCTTGGCGCCCATGGCCATGGTGGCCACGGCGACGATGATCACCGCCAGGGCGGCGAATACCCAGGAGTCGGGGAACCAGCGTTCGGCAAAACTTGAACAGCGCAGGGCAAAGCGGGCGGAGCGGGTATCTTCGATATCAGCGGCCACGGGACTACCTCGAATTTTTATGTTTGTTGTGGTCTTCGGGGCAGCACAGGCCCCTCTGGACAGACGCCAACCTTAATTCAAGCGAGTGCGTTTTGCGGCGCTGTTTTGCGGCTATGGGACTTTGGTCTAACGGGTTGTCCGCCGGCGCGTTTGCGTAGACCATGGGCGCCTTGGTTTTTGCCTGTGCCAGAGTTCTTTTCATGACTGCCAATACCGATCCACGTCCGCAACCGTTCAGCCGTGCGGACTACAAGACCCTGGGGCTCGCGGCCCTCGGCGGCGCGCTGGAAATCTACGACTTCATCATCTTCGTATTTTTCGCCCTGACCTTGAGCCAGCTGTTCTTCCCGCCGGAAATGCCTGAGTGGCTGCGGCTGCTGCAAAGCTTCGGCATTTTTGTCACCGGGTACCTGGCGCGGCCCCTGGGCGGGATCCTGATGGCGCATTTCGCCGACAGCCTGGGCCGCAAGAAAGTGTTCAGCCTGAGCATCCTGATGATGGCGCTGCCGTGCCTGCTGATCGGGATCATGCCGACCTACGCGCAGATCGGCTATTTCGCGCCACTGTTGCTGTTGGCCTTGCGCGTCCTCCAGGGCGCGGCGGTGGGTGGCGAGGTGCCGAGCGCCTGGGTATTCGTGGCCGAGCACGCGCCGGCCGGCCATCGCGGCTACGCCTTGGGCTTCCTGCAGGCGGGGCTGACCTTCGGTTACTTGCTCGGCGCCCTGACGGCAACGTTCCTGGCGCAGGCCTTTACCCCGGCTGAAATCCTTGATTACGCCTGGCGTTACCCGTTCCTGCTGGGTGGCGTGTTCGGCGTGATTGGCGTCTGGCTGCGGCGCTGGCTCAGCGAAACCCCGGTGTTCATGGCCATGCAGGCCCGGCGCGAGTCGGCCGTCGAGTTGCCGTTGCGGGCGGTCCTGCGCGAACATCGCCTGGCCCTGCTGCCAGCGATGATCCTCACCTGCGTGCTGACGTCGGCGGTGGTGGTGTTCGTGGTCATCACCCCGACCATGATGCAGAAAACCTTCGGCATGACCGCCAGCCACACCTTCGCCCTGAGCGCACTGGGCATCGTTTTCCTGAACATCGGCTGCGTGCTCGCCGGTTTGCTGGTGGACCGCATCGGCGCCTGGCGCACCGTGATGCTCTATAGCCTGCTGCTGCCCTTGGGCATCGGCGTGCTCTACACCTGCCTGATCAGCGGCGGCAACTGGATCGGCCTGGCTTACGCGGTAGCTGGACTGAGTTGCGGAGTAGTGGGTGCGGTGCCGTCGGTGATGGTCGGCCTGTTCCCGGCACGGATTCGCGTCTCGGGCATTTCCTTCACCTACAACATTGCCTACGCCGCCTGGGCGAGCATCACACCTTTGCTGTTGATCGGTCTGATGCCGTGGAGCCCCTGGATCTGCGTGATCTTCAGCGCGGTGATGGGCGCGGTGGGCGTGGGCAGTGCGGCGTATTTCGGCACGCGGATGCCAAGAGTCACCAGTTGCCCGGCCGCCGGTACGGCGTGACAGGCGGGGGGCGATTGGCGCGGTTTCATTATATTTGTAGGGCAATCCTCAAGCGCTCTTCAGAAAACCCCCGCAAGGCCGATGGCTAGGCTGAAAGTCGCTTTCCATCCCAGCCCATCGGTGCGTCCCCCATGTTCAATAAACGCTTGAAGCAGGAGCTGTCGGCTCTTCGCGAAGAACTCTCCAGCCTGCAGCAAGTCAAGGAAAGCCTGGAAAGCGAGATGCTCGTGCTGACCCTCGATATTGATGGGCGGGTGCAGTCGGTCAACCAGAACTTCCTCAGTGAGATGCACTACAAGAGCAACGAGTTGCTCGGCCGGCACATCGAAGAGATCGTTCCGGACCATGTGAAAAACGACCCGTTCCAGCTACGTTTCAAGACTGCGCTGAGCCGTGGCGAGCACTTTGCCGGTGCGGTGCGCCTGTTGCGCGGCACTGGCCAGGAAGCCTGGCTGCGTTCGATCGTGCAGCCCGTGCGCTCGGCAGACGGCCGGATCAAGCATTTTTCGATTTTTTCCAGCGACCTGACCCGCACCATCGAGGCCTCCCGCGAGCATGAAAACCTGATCGGTGCACTGGTGCGCTCGACGGCGGTGATCGAGTTCGATCTCAACGGCAATGTACTGACCGCCAACGACCGCTTTCTCAGTGGCATGGGCTACAGCCTGGCGCAGATCAAGGGCAAACATCACCGCGCTTTTTGCTTTCCCGAGGACAGTAACAGCGCCGAATACCAGGCCTTCTGGCGGCGCCTGAACGCCGGTGAGTTCGTGGCCGGCCGTTTCAAGCGCGTAGACAGCCACGGTCGTACGGTCTGGCTGGAGGCTTCCTACAACCCGGTAACCGATGCCAACAACAAGCTCTACAAAGTGGTGAAATTCGCCACGGTGATCACCGATCAGGTCAACCAGGAGCAGGCTGTGGCCGAAGCGGCCAACATTGCCTACGGCACCTCGCAGCAAACCGATCAAAGCGCCCAGCGCGGCAACGCCGTGGTGACGCAGGCGGTGGATGTGATGCGTGACCTGGCCAAGCACATGCAAACCGCTGGCGATGGCATCGAAGCCTTGAACGAGCAATCGCTGGTGATCGGCACCATCGTCAAGACCATCAGCGGGATTGCCGAACAAACCAACCTGCTGGCGCTCAACGCGGCCATCGAAGCGGCCCGTGCCGGTGAGCAGGGGCGAGGTTTTGCCGTGGTGGCGGATGAGGTCAGGCAACTGGCTTCGCGCACCAGCCAGGCCACCGACGAGATCGTCCTCGTGGTGCGGCAAAACCAGGACATGGCGCGTAACGCCGTGGCCCTGATGGCTGACGGCAAGCTCCAGGCGGAACAGGGGCTGGCGCTGGCGGCGGAAGCGGGCTCGGTGATCGTCGAGATCCAGGACGGTGCGCAGAAAGTGGTGAATGCGGTGGGGCAGTTTGCCAATCAGTTGGCGAGCTGACCTGCGCGCTCTGAACTCGCTCAATGGAAAGATCGCCTTGGGTGATCTTTTCAATTCAGGTTTTTTATCCGGCTACAATCGGCTCTTTTCCCCAAGGAGCAGATATCCATGAGCGTCTCCCATCGCCGTCCGGTCCCGTTGTCCAAGGCTTATCGCCTGCTCAACCACGGACCGACCGTGCTGGTCAGCGCGGCCCATGGCGGACAGCGCAATATCATGGCGGCAGCCTGGGCGATGCCGCTGGATTTCGAACCGCCAAAAATTGCAGTGGTTCTGGACAAGTCCACCTGGACCCGAAAGCTGCTGGAGGCCTCGGCGACCTTTGTGCTGAACGTCCCCTGTGCAGCCCAGGCCGATATCGTGCAGACCGTAGGCTCGACTTCCGGCCTGGAATTGACCAGGGACCAGGGACGCGACAAATTCCAGGTCTATGGCTTGCCGACCTTCGACGCTGAGTTGATTGATGCACCGATGCTCGAGGGCTGTGTCGCCTGGCTGGAATGTCGACTGTTGCCGGAGCCCGATAATCACCAGCAATACGATCTGTTCCTGGCTGAAGTGATTGCCGCCCAGGCCGACGAGCGCGTGTTCAGTGATGGCCGCTGGCACTTCGAGGGACAGGACGCGTTGCGCACCTTGCACCACGTCGCGGGCGGGCACTTCCTGACCATCGGCGAGCCGCTGGACGGCAAGACCTTGCAGTCGTAACGTGGCGGCTACCCGGTCGCAAGCCATCCACAATGAGGTCAGGCAATGAGTAAACTGCGTGTTGGCGTTATTTTTGGGGGCCGCTCGGCCGAGCACGAGGTGTCGCTGCAGTCGGCAAAAAACATTGTCGATGCACTGGATCGTTCGCGCTTCGAGCCGGTGCTGATCGGTATAGACAAGCAAGGCCACTGGCACCTTAACGACCCTTCGAACTTCCTGCTGAACCAGGAAAACCCGGCCTTGATCGCGCTCAATCAATCCAATCGCGAATTGGCCGTGGTTCCGGGCAAGGCCCGCCAGCAATTGGTGGAAACCGCCGGTCCCGAGTTGCTGGGCCACGTCGACGTGATCTTCCCGATCGTCCACGGCACCCTGGGCGAAGACGGTTGCCTGCAGGGCTTGCTGCGCATGGCCGACTTGCCGTTCGTCGGCTCCGATGTGCTGGGTTCGGCGGTCTGCATGGACAAGGACATCAGCAAGCGCCTGTTACGTGACGCCGGCCTGGCCGTCACGCCGTTCGTCACCCTGACCCGCGCCAGCGCCGCGCGCACAGGCTTCGCCGAGGTCTGCGGCAAGCTCGGCCTGCCGCTGTTCGTCAAACCGGCAAACCAGGGCTCTTCCGTCGGGGTGAGCAAGGTGGCCGACGAAGCCGAATATGCGGCGGCGGTCGAGCTGGCATTGAGCTTCGATGAAAAAGTGCTGATCGAGTCGGCGGTCAAGGGGCGCGAGATCGAATGCGCGGTGCTCGGCAACGAAGACGCCATCGCCAGCGGTTGTGGCGAAATCGTGGTGCACAGTGGCTTCTATTCCTACGACAGCAAGTACATCGATGACAAAGCCGCTGAAGTGGTGGTGCCGGCCAATATCAGCGTCGAAGCCAGTGAACGCATTCGTGCCATGGCCGTAGAGGCGTTTCAGGTACTGGGTTGTTCAGGGTTGGCGCGGGTCGACGTGTTTCTGACTGACAGCGGCGAAGTGGTGATCAACGAAATCAATTCGCTACCGGGTTTCACCCGCATCAGCATGTACCCGAAGCTGTGGCAGGCAGCGGGCATGACCTACAGTGAACTGGTCACGCGGCTGATCGACCTGGCACTGGAAAAACACCAAGCTCGACGTGCGCTGAAAATCAGTCGTTAAGCGAGTGTGTCGGTTTGATTTCTAAAGTAGGCGGGCACCTGATCAAGCCTGTTTCATCGGCTTGATCAGGCTCTGGGCTGGTATGCCGAAGAGTTCGTGAAGTTTCCAAATCATAGGAAGCGTTAATGCGCGCTTACCATTGAGTACTTCGTAGACTCGATTTGTTCGACCAATGGCTGGCGCAAGATCAGAGGCCGATAGGCCGGATTGCTCCATTCGAAATTTTATCGCGTCGATCGGGTTGGGCAGGTCTACTGGAAACTGTTTTGATTCATAAGCTTCGATAAGCGTGATCATTATCTCGAAGTAGTCGCCTTCAGGGGTGCCGGGCTCTGGCTCGTTGTCGAACAGCGCTGACACCTTCTTGAGGGCTTCACGGTAATCCTCGTCGGTGCGAATGGGGCGAATTTTCATGAGTTACTCCATCTCGACGGTGTCAGCGTCGATTGCGTCGTACGGTTTGAGTGACCTGTATGTCATGGGCTGTTTTGAGTTCGCCCGTAGTAAAGTCTACTGAAGTAACCAACTTTTGCGGGTAGGAAGGGGCCGCTTTTTAAGGCGATCAGGAGCTGCCACCAATAACTAAGAGCCTACCTTCCAGTAGGCCCTTTCCCACGCCTTTGTACGACTCAATCCCCCAATGCTTCCCCTTCACGCCTGGGATCGGCCCCACCGGCCAGCGACGCCTTCCCCTGTGCATCCTTGACCCGGACAATCGCCTGGGTGCCGCTGGTCATGTCGATTTCGTTGACGCTGTGGCCCTTGTCCTTGAGTGCCTGGATCAGCGCGGGGCTGAACTGGCCGTTCTCCAGTTCGGTCGGGCCATTTCGGCTGCCGAAGTTGGGCAGGTTGATGGCTGTTTGTGCATCGAGGTTCCAGTCGAGCAGGCCGACAGTGGTTTTGGCCACGTATTCGATGATTTGCGAGCCGCCGGGAGAGCCGACGCTGGCGACGAATTCGCCGCTCTGGCGGTCGAAGATCAGCGTCGGGGCCATGGACGAGCGCGGACGCTTGCCGGGCTCGACGCGGTTGGCGACTTTCTGGCCGTTCTCCTCGGGAATGAACGAGAAGTCGGTCATCTCGTTGTTGAGCAGGAAGCCCTGGACCATCACATGCGAGCCGAAAGCGGATTCGATGGTGGTGGTCATGGACACCGCGCCGCCCTGGTCATCGACCGCCACCACTTGCGAGGTGGAGATGCGCAGGGGGGAGCGGTCTGGCGCGTAGGCGACCTGGATGCCCGGCGGCGTGCCGGGTTTGGCCGTGCCCATGCTGAGCTCGCCGATCAGTGCCGCCCGGCTGGCCAGGTAAGCCGGGTCAACCAGGCCATTGACGGGCACCGGCACGAAGTCCGAGTCGGCCACGTACTGCGCGCGATCGGCATAGGCCAGGCGCTCGGCTTCGCTGATCAGGTGCACGGCTTCGGCGGTTGGTTCGAAGCCGGCGGGCGTGCTGGTTTTCAGCGGTTGCATCGGTGCCAGGGCCCAGCGCTTGTCGCGTGTCTCCAGGGCTTGCAGCGTGCCGAGGATCTGCGCCATGGCGATCCCGCCCGACGAGGGAGGCGGCATGCCACAGACCTGCCAGCGCTTGTAGTCGGTGCACAAGGGCGCGCGTTCCTTGGCGCGGTAGTTGGCCAGGTCGCTCAACGACAGGCTGCCCGGGTTGGCGTGACCCTGGACCTTGGCCACGATCTCTTGCGCGATGGGCCCTTTGTACAAGGCATCCGGCCCTTCCTTGGCGATGCGTTGCAGCGCGGCGGCCAAGGGCGGGTTTTTCAACAGGGTGCCGCTGGCTTTCGGGCTGCCATCAGCATTCAGGAAGTAGGCGGTCATCTCTGCAGAGCGCCTTATGGACGAGTCCGCGGCGATCAGTCGATGCAAGCGGGGTGAGATGACAAAGCCTTGCTCTGCCAGTTTGATGGCGGGTTCGAACAGTTGTGCCCATGGCAGGCGACCGTGTTTGCGATGGGCCAGTTCAAGGGCTCGCAACACCCCCGGCGTGCCCACCGAGCGCCCGCCGATCTGGGCTTGGGGGAAGGGCATTGGTTGACCATCAGCCTGCAGGAACAGCTTCTCGGTGGCACCGGCCGGGGCGGTTTCGCGCCCGTCGTACGTGCGCACGGCCTGGCCATCCCAGAGCACGATCAACGCACCGCCACCGATGCCCGAGGACTGCGGCTCGACCAGCGTCAGCACCGCCTGCATGGCAATGGCGGCATCGATGGCCGAGCCACCGCGACGCAGCATCTCCCGTCCGGCTTCGGCCGCCAGTGGGTTGGCGGCTGCCGCCATGTGGCGTGAAGCGTGTCGGGTCTGCAGGTCGGTGCGGTAACCGGAGGCGCTTTCCGGTGCTGTGGGCAGCATCGGGGCTGACGCGTTGTGGCAGGCGCCAAGGGTCAGCGCGGTGATGATCAGCGCGAGGGCTGGCAGGCGCGCGCGGCGCGAAGGGGAGGCTGGGAACACGGGGGCACTCCGTCCGTTGGATAAAGGTACCGGGGACTGTATCGGCGACCTCGCAGTGACGCAAACCAGGTCCTGGGGTGAGGATGCGGTTGTGCTTCATCAATGGGCGGATTTTCGGTAGGGTCATTGCCAGCGATCAGGCCAGAAGACCCACAAGAGGCAGACATGCAAAGCGAGTTTCCAACCCAGCCGAGCTACCGTTCCCAGCGCGAACAATTCCTGGCGGCGGCAACCGCGGCCGGTGCGACGCTGAGCGAGTACCCCCATCCACTCACAGGGCCGTCAGGCGAGGCCCTGGGCACCGATGTGGCGGTGCTCGGCGATCCTGGCGCCAAACGCCTGCTGATCGCGCTGAGCGGCACTCACGGGGTCGAGGGCTTCTATGGCTCGGGTTGCCAGATCAAGTGGCTGCAGGAGCTCGGCAAGCGCTCGTTGCCGGCGGATGTCGCCGTGGTGATGATTCATGCGATCAACCCCTGGGGCATGGCGTGGCTGCGTCGGGTCAACGAAGACAACATCGACCTGAACCGTAATCACCTGGACTTCGAACGTGCGCTGCCGGACAACCAGGCCTATGAAGCGCTGCACGACATTTATGCCTGCACGCAACTGCGAGGGCCCGAGCGTGAGCGGGCCGATGCCTTGCTTGAAGAGCAGATCCGCCTGCAGGGATGGCCTGCGGTCATGTCGGTTGTCGAGGGTGGCCAGCATGCGCATCCGGATGGATTGTTCTACGGCGGGGTGGCCCCCAGCTGGTCGAACCGTACGTTGCAGCAGATCATGCAACAGCACATGGCCCATGCTGACGTCGCCCTGTGTTTCGACTTGCACACTGGTGCCGGGGAGTATGGGCATCCGATGTTGTTGACGATCACCGAGGGAGCTTATCCGGCGCTGGCCGATGCCCAGAAGATCTACGGCCCGTGGCTCTACACGTTGCACACCGGTGCCGACACGCTGAGCGAAACCGGTGTTGCAGCCACTGCGACCGGCTACACCTCGCAGGCGCTGCTCAATGCGCTGCCGCAGGTGCGGTTGATGCCATTCGTCATCGAATGCGGGACGTATCCGGGGCCGGACGTTCATCGGCATCTGCGCGATGACCACTGGCTGCATCTGCACGGCAATCCGAGTGATGGCGTAGGGCGAGAGATCAAGTTGAACCTGCTTGAGCAGTTCTATCCGGCGGATAGCGATTGGCAGGCCATGGTCTGGTTGCGCACGTGGCAGATCTGGGAGCGGGGATTGTCGGCACTACCGACGGTTCGTTGCTGATCTTGTAGGAGCGAGCCTGCTCGCGATGGTCGTCAACGATGGCGTGCGCTGACTGACTAGACGCGGTGCCCTTTAGTCCATCGCGAGCAGGCTCGCTCCTACAGTAGTGATGGAGCGGCACTTTTCGCGAGGCATAAAAAAACGGCCTACCTTTCGGTAAGCCGTTTTTAGCACTTGGTGGCTACACAGGGACTTGAACCCCGGACCCCAGCATTATGAATGCTATGCTCTAACCAACTGAGCTATGTAGCCAAGATGGCGCGCATTATTCACCGGGAATGGAGATGCGTCAAGCGTAAATTTAAAATATTTCTCTACACTTTCAACCGCTTATCCTCCGGAGCCGAAAAAACGGCCCGGGGGAGGGTATCCATCGCACGGAAATTTGCCGAATGGCGAGGTCGTTAGCTGGCTAAGGGGATGGCGCTGTTGCAGCGAAAAATGGCACATTGGCGCATCTGCCCGTGTGCACCCCTCTGTTTTTCGGAAATTTCATGGCTATCAGCAACGTTCAGTCCGCCACTGCGGTGGCACCCGCGACGTCACAAAGCAGTCCCCTGGTCATGCGCATCATCGGCGCGGTGGCGCTGGCGCACTTGATCAATGACTTGATTCAATCGGTGCTGCCGTCCATCTACCCGATGCTCAAGGTCAACTATGGCCTGACGTTCACCCAGGTCGGCCTGATCACCCTGACGTTCCAGCTGACCGCTTCGCTGCTGCAACCCTGGGTCGGCTACCACACAGACCGCCACCCCAAGCCCTGGCTGTTGCCGGCGGGTACGGTCTGCACCCTGATTGGCATCGTGATGATGTCGGTGGTCGGCAGCTTCCCGCTGATTCTGCTCGCGGCGGGCTTGATCGGCATTGGCTCCTCGACCTTTCACCCTGAGGCTTCTCGCGTGGCGCGACTGGCCTCGGGTGGGCGCTTTGGCCTGGCGCAATCGACCTTCCAGGTCGGCGGCAACGCGGGCTCGGCGTTCGGTCCGTTGCTGGCGGCGGCGATCATCATCCCTTACGGGCAAGGGCATGTGGCCTGGTTCGGCCTGTTCGCGGTGTTTGCCCTGTTCGTGCTCTACCGGATCAGTCGCTGGTACGCCAACCACTTGAACCTGTTCAAGCTCAAGCAGGGCCAGGCGGCCACCCACGGCCTGTCCAAGGGCCGGGTGACCAGCGCGCTGGTGGTGCTCGGGCTGCTGGTGTTCTCCAAGTACTTCTACATGTCCAGCCTCACCAGTTACTTCACGTTCTACCTGATCGAGAAGTTCGACCTGTCGGTGGCCAGTTCGCAACTGCACCTGTTCCTGTTTCTCGGCGCGGTGGCCGCGGGGACATTCTTCGGCGGACCCATCGGCGACAGGATCGGGCGCAAGGCCGTGATCTGGTTCTCGATCCTTGGGGTTGCACCGTTCACATTGCTACTGCCGCATGTGGACCTGTTCTGGACCACTGTCCTCAGCGTGGTCATTGGCTTCATCCTCGCCTCGGCCTTCTCGGCCATCGTGGTGTATGCCCAGGAACTGGTGCCCGGCAATGTCGGGATGATTGCCGGGGTGTTCTTCGGCCTGATGTTCGGTTTCGGCGGGATTGGCGCGGCGCTGCTGGGTCACCTGGCGGACATCCACGGCATCGAATACGTGTACTTCCTGTGTTCGTTCCTGCCGTTGCTGGGCATATTGGCGATTTTCCTGCCACGGACCAAAAAGGCCTGATTAACGCACCGCTGGCCGGACGCGCGAGCTTGGACAAGACTTCCGGCTGAAAAGCCGGATAATGGCGGCCATTCGTTTGCTCGCTATTCTGGTATCCCGCATGGAAATCAAGGTCAATTTTCTCGACAACCTCCGACTTGAAGCCAAGTTCGATGACTTCACCGTGGTGGCCGACCAACCTATCCGCTACAAGGGCGATGGTTCGGCACCGGGTCCGTTCGACTACTTCCTGGCTTCGTCGGCGTTGTGTGCGGCTTACTTTGTGAAGTTGTACTGCAGCACTCGCAATATCCCCACCGAAAACATCCGCCTGTCGCAGAACAACATTGTCGACCCGGAAAACCGCTACAACCAGATTTTCAAGATCCAGGTCGAGTTGCCGGCCGATATCTCCGACAAGGACCGCCAGGGCATCTTGCGCTCCATCGACCGCTGCACCGTGAAAAAGGTGGTGCAGGCCGGGCCTGAGTTCGTGATTGAAGAGGTGGAGAACCTGGATGCCGATGCCCAGGCGCTGCTGATGCCGGCTGCCAATGCAGGTTCGGAGGCGGGCACCTACATCGTGGGCAAGGACCTGCCGCTGGAACAGACCATCGCCAACATGTCGGGCATCCTGGCCGGCCTGGGCATGAAGATAGAAATCGCTTCGTGGCGCAATATCGTGCCCAATGTATGGTCGCTGCACATCCGCGATGCGCACTCGCCGATGTGTTTTACCAACGGCAAGGGCGCGACCAAGGAAGGCGCGCTGGCGTCGGCGTTGGGCGAGTTCATCGAGCGACTGAACTGCAACTTCTTCTACAACGATCAGTTCTGGGGAGAAGACATCGCCAACGCGGCGTTTGTGCACTACCCGAACGAACGCTGGTTCCAGCCGGGCCCTAAAGATGAGCTGCCGCCGGAGATTCTCGACGCGTACTGCCTGCGGGTTTACAACCGCGATGGCGAGTTGCGCGGCTCGCACCTGTTCGACACCAACTCGGGTAACGAAGAGCGCGGTATCTGTTCGTTGCCGTATGTGCGCCAGTCGGACGGCGAGGTCGTGTATTTCCCGTCCAACCTGATCGAAAACCTGTACCTCAGCAATGGCATGAGTGCCGGCAATACCCTGGCCGAAGCGCAGGTGCAGTGCCTGTCGGAAATCTTCGAGCGCGCGGTAAAACGCGAAATCATCGAAGGTGAATTTGCCCTGCCGGATGTGCCGGCCGATGTGCTGGCGAAGTACCCAGGGATACTGGCCGGTATCCAGGCGCTGGAAGAGCAGGGGTTCCCGGTGTTGGTGAAGGATGCGTCCCTGGGGGGTGAATTCCCGGTGATGTGCGTCACCTTGATGAACCCGCGTACCGGTGGCGTGTTCGCCTCGTTCGGCGCGCACCCGAGCCTGGAAGTGGCGCTGGAACGCAGCCTGACGGAATTGCTGCAGGGCCGAAGCTTCGAAGGCCTCAATGACTTGCCCCTGCCGACCTTTGAAGGTCATGCGGTGACCGAGCCCAACAACTTCGTCGAGCACTTTATCGACTCCAGTGGCGTGGTGTCGTGGCGCTTCTTCAGTGCCCAGTCGGATTATGAGTTCGTCGAGTGGGACTTCTCGGGCCAGGGCGAAGACTCCAACGCCGAGGAAGCCGCGACCTTGTTCGGCATTCTCGAAGGCATGGGCAAAGAAGTGTACATGGCGGTGTACGAGCACATCGGTGCCACGGCCTGTCGCATCCTGGTGCCGGACTACTCGGAAATCTATCCGGTGGACGACCTGATCTGGGATAACACCAACAAGGCGCTGTTTTTCCGCGAGGACATCCTGAATCTGCACAGCCTCGACAAGGCCGGCTTGAAGGCACTGGTCAAGCGTCTGGAAGACAGCGAGCTGGATGACTACACCGACATCACCACCTTGATCGGCATCGAATTCGACGACAACACCGCCTGGGGTCAGTTGACGATCCTGGAGTTGAAGCTGCTGATCTATCTCGTCTTGCAGAAGTTTGAAGAGGCCAAGGAACTGGTGGAAATGTTCCTCCAATACAACGACAACACGGTCGAGCGCGGCTTGTTCTACCAGGCCGTGAACGTGGTGCTGGAAATGCAGCTGGACGAGGACCTGGAGCTGGCCGATTACGAGGCCAACTTCCGCCGGATGTTTGGCAACGAGCGCATGGACGCCGCGATCGGCTCCGTGGACGGTAGCGTACGCTTCTTCGGCTTGACGCCTACCAGCATGAAGCTGGAGGGCCTCGACAGGCACCTGCGCCTGATCGACAGCTACAAGAAGTTGCACGCGGCGCGCGCGAAGGTGGCGGGTTAATCCCGTTGGTAGCGGCCACAAAAAAAGCACCCTAGGGTGCTTTTTTTGTGGCTGGCTGCGAACGTCAGACGTTGAAGCGGAAGTGCATCACGTCGCCGTCTTTTACGATGTAATCCTTGCCTTCCAGGCGCCATTTACCGGCTTCCTTGGTACCGGCTTCACCCTTGTACTGGATGAAGTCGTTGTAGGCGATCACTTCGGCGCGGATGAAGCCTTTTTCGAAGTCGGTGTGGATCACGCCAGCGGCTTGTGGTGCGGTGGCACCGACGCGTACGGTCCAGGCGCGGACTTCTTCGACGCCGGCGGTGAAGTAGGTCTGCAGGTGCAGCATTTCGTAGCCGGCGCGGATCACGCGGTTCAGGCCAGGCTCTTCGAGGCCCAGGGCTTCGAGGAACATGTCTTTCTCTTCGCCGTCATCGAGCTCGGCGATTTCCGCTTCGATCTTGTTGCACACCGGAACGACCACGGCGCCTTCTTCTTCGGCGATGGCCTTGACCACGTCCAGGTGCGGGTTGTTTTCGAAGCCGTCTTCAGCGACGTTGGCGATGTACATGACCGGTTTGGTGGTCAGCAGGTGGAAGCCCTTGATCACCGCTTTTTCGTCGGTGCCCATGTTCTTCATCAGGCTGCGCGCCGGCTTGCCTTCGGTGAAGTGCGAGATCAATTGCTCCAGCAGGCCTTTCTGGACCACTGCGTCCTTGTCACCGCCCTTGGCGTTGCGCGCGACTTTCTGCAATTGCTTCTCGCAGCTGTCGAGGTCGGCGAAGATCAGTTCCAGGTCGATGATCTCGATGTCGCGTTTTGGGTCGACGCTGTTGGAGACGTGAATCACGTTCTCGTCTTCGAAGCAGCGGACCACGTGGGCGATGGCATCGGTTTCACGGATGTTGGCCAGGAACTTGTTGCCCAGGCCTTCACCTTTCGACGCGCCGGCAACCAGGCCCGCGATGTCGACGAATTCCATGGTGGTCGGCAGGATGCGCTTTGGATTGACGATGGCCGCCAGGGCGTCCAGGCGCGGATCCGGCATCGGCACGATACCGCTGTTCGGTTCGATGGTGCAGAAGGGGAAGTTCTCAGCCGCGATCCCGGATTTGGTCAGGGCGTTGAACAGGGTGGACTTGCCGACGTTAGGCAGGCCGACGATGCCGCAATTGAATCCCATGGTGTTTCCCCTCGGGTAAAAGTCAGGCCTTCTGGCTGTGCAGGTTTTTCATCGCGCGGTTCCATTCACCGGCGAGGATATCCGGCAGCACGCCGAGGGCAAAGTCGATGCTGGCATCGAGTTTTTCCTGTTCGGCGCGTGGCGCACGACCCAGGACGAAGTTTGAAACCATACTGGCAACGCCCGGGTGGCCAATGCCAAGCCGCAGGCGATGAAAGGTATTCTGATTGCCCAGTTGCGCAATGATGTCGCGCAACCCGTTGTGACCGCCATGGCCGCCGCCCACCTTGAGTTTGGCGACGCCCGGAGGCAGATCGAGTTCGTCGTGTGCCACGAGGATTTCTTCAGGCTTGATGCGGAAGAAACCGGCAAGGGCCGCTACGGCCTGGCCGCTGCGGTTCATGTACGTGGTGGGAATCAACAGACGAACATCCTGACCCTGATGCGAAAAGCGCCCGGTCAGGCCGAAATATTTGCGGTCCGCCACAAGGTTCACGCCTTGTGCGTTCGCGAGGCGCTCAACAAAAAGGGCCCCTGCGTTATGCCGGGTCTGTTCGTATTCAGCGCCTGGATTTCCCAGGCCAACGATCAGTTTGATGGCAGTCACGATAGGGGCCCTTCAATGGAGTGGTGGATAACATCGCCGCAATCAGGGAGTGCGGCGAAAGTGGACGAAAATTGCTCATTTACCATGATGTAAACTCCGCGTTCTCGCCCGCTTTCTCGCTACGCTCTAGTCCGCGATGTTTCCGGTCACTCCGGCGTGCAGAGTAAAATTACTCTGCAGCGCCTTCTGCAGCTTCTGGAGCAACACGTGGAGCGTGGACGTTGGCAACAGCCTTGTCATCGCCGTGTGCCAGAGCAACGAACTCAACGCCTTTAGGGGCGGTGATGTCGGACAGGTGAATGATCGAACCGATTTCGGCGTTAGCCAGGTCGACTTCGATGAATTCAGGCAGGTCTTTCGGCAGGCAGGAAACTTCGATCTCGCCAACAACGTGGGAGATTTCGCCGCCTTTCTTGGTCGGTGCTTCTTCGTTGATGAAGTGCACTGGAACGATAGCGGTCAGTTTCTGGCCAGCTACAACGCGTACGAAGTCAGCGTGCATCACGTGGCCTTTGGCCGGGTGACGTTGCAGGGCTTTGATCACGACGTTTTGCTTGGTGCCACCAACGTTCAGCTCGATGATGTGGCTGTAAGCCGCTTCGTTTTCGAGCAGTTTGGCAACTTCTTTAGCCAGCATGCTGATGGATTCAGGGGCTTTTTCGCCACCGTAAACTACAGCTGGAACCAGGCTTGCGAGACGACGCAGGCGGCGGCTCGCACCTTTCCCCAGGTCGGAACGCACTTCAGCATTCAGAGTAAAATCGTTCATGTTGTATCTCCAAAATAACCACACTCGCCCCAGCGTTTGCGACCAGCGCTAAAGGCGATATGGGCAAAAAAGCCCCGCCCCGACAGGAATGCCGGGGCGGGGCGCTTTTCGTCAACGAGACATTTCGAGAAGGGCAGGGCCCTTAGCGGAACATCGCGCTGATCGATTCTTCATTGCTGATGCGGCGGACCGCCTCGGCAACAACCGGTGCGATATCCAGTTGACGGATACGCGCACAGGCTTGTGCTGCAGCGGACAGCGGGATGGTGTTAGTCACTACCAGCTCGTCCAGCACGGAATTTTCGATGTTTTCGATCGCCCGACCGGACAGCACAGGGTGTGTGCAGTAGGCGAAAACCTTGGCAGCGCCATGCTCTTTCAAGGCCTTGGCCGCGTGGCACAGGGTGCCGGCGGTATCGACCATGTCATCGACCAGAATACAGGTACGCCCTTCGACATCACCGATGATATGCATCACTTCAGAGTGATTGGCTTTCTCACGGCGTTTGTCGATGATCCCGAGATCCACGCCCAAGGATTTGGCAACGGCACGTGCACGCACGACGCCACCAATGTCCGGGGACACGATCATCAGGTTTTCGAAGCGCTGATCTTCAATGTCATCCACCAGAACCGGGGAGCCGTAGATGTTATCTACCGGAATATCGAAGAAACCCTGGATTTGGTCAGCATGCAGATCAACCGTGAGAACACGGTCGATGCCGACTACGGTAAGCATGTCAGCGACGACTTTCGCGCTGATAGCCACACGTGCGGAACGCGGACGGCGATCCTGACGGGCATAACCAAAGTAAGGAATAACAGCAGTGATACGAGTAGCCGAGGAGCGGCGGAAGGCATCAGCCATCACTACCAGTTCCATCAGGTTATCGTTGGTCGGAGCGCAAGTCGGCTGAATAATGAAGACATCTTTACCGCGGACGTTTTCATTGATCTCGGCTGTAATTTCGCCGTCGGAAAATTTACCGACAGAGATGTCACCGAGAGGGATATGCAGCTGACGTACGACACGCCGAGCCAGATCGGGGTTAGCATTCCCCGTAAAGACCATCATCTTGGACACGCGCAGTACCTAGAGGCTGAGGGTAACCTGGATGAGTATAGAAAATGGCAGGGGCGGCTGGATTCGAACCAACGCATGGCAGGATCAAAACCTGCTGCCTTACCGCTTGGCGACGCCCCTGTATCTGTTGCAACGATTACCCAGTAATCGGTTCCTTTAGAGCAGACTTTGCAGCTTGCGATGCAACATCGAAATGTTGCTTCCTTTTGCTACAAACCCTGTAAGGGTCTCTGTAAGAAGGGCCGAGACTTTATCAGCTTCAGCTTTGCTTGGGAAGCCCCCAAACACACAACTTCCAGTTCCGGTGAGTTTTGCTTCGGTAAAATTACCTAACAAATTCAATGCGTTACGTACCTCTGGATAACGCCTTGCTACCACCGGCAAGCAGTCATTTCGACTGTTTCCCTTGGGAACGGGGCGCACTTTAATGGGCGGAGTGTTACGTGTCAACAACGGATCTGAAAAAATTTCTGCCGTACTTACAGAGACTTGCGGTACCAGCACGAGATACCAGGGTTCTTCCGGCTCGACAGGGGTCAGTTTCTCCCCCACACCCTCGGCGAAAGCCGCATGGCCGCGCACGAAAACCGGGACGTCTGCGCCCAGCGTCAGGCCCAGCGCGGCCAGTCGATCCTCATCCCAACCCAGTTGCCAGAGGTGATTGAGGCCGAGCAGGGTGGTGGCGGCATTCGAGCTGCCGCCACCGATGCCGCCGCCCATGGGCAGGACTTTATCGATCCAGATATCGATGCCGAGCGGGCAGCCTGATTGTGCTTGCAGTTTTTTCGCGGCCTTGACGATCAGGTTGCTGTCGTGGGGGACGCCTTCGAATTCGGTGTGCAGGCGAATGACACCGTCGTCGCGCACGGCAAAGGTGATTTCGTCGCCGTAGTCGAGAAATTGAAACAGGGTCTGTAGCTCGTGGTAGCCGTCTTCACGGCGACCCAGAATGTGCAGCATCAGATTGAGTTTGGCCGGCGAGGGCAGGGTCAGGCGATTGGCTGGCATGTCATTGCCCCAATTTGCGCGGTTGCCAGGTCTTGATCACCAGCGTGACATCCAGGTCGGTGCCATGCAGTTTGATCCGCTCGGGCAACCAGTAGCCGTTTTGCTCGGTGTAGGCGGTGTACTCGACCTGCCAGCCGTCCTGTTCGAGGCTGGCCAGGCGGCTGTCGCCATCAAGGGTCAAGCGGCTTTTGCTGTCCGGCGCCGGGAGTCCGCGGACCCACCAGGCCAGGTTGGCGACCGGCAACTTCCAACCAAGCTGCTCTTCGAGCAAGGCATCCGGGGACGGCGCTTCGTAGCGCCCCTGGTTGGCGACTTCCAGGGAAACCTTGCCCGGATGCCCGGTCAGGCGCGCCGCACCGCGACCCAATGGGCCCGAGAGGCGGATGTCGTAGTAATCCTGGCGTTGCAGCCAGAACAGCGTGCCGCTGCCGGAGTCTTTTGGCGCGCGAATGCCGATCTTGCCGTCGATCTGCCAGCCATCAAGGCTTGCAAGCTGCAGTTTGTGCTCGCGCCATTGCGCGGGGTTGCCGTGGCCCACGACCGATTCGCGGGAAGTAAAACCCGCACAGCCGGCGAGCAGGGCGATGAGGCTGAAAACGATGAGGTGGCGCAAAAACATAATCTTAAAGAGTCTCTGATCCGGTCAGGCGCTTGATGGTGCTGCGCAGGGTAGGGCTGTCGGGTTGTTCCTTGAGGAACTTGCCCCAGATTTGCCGTGCTTCGCGTTGTTTGCCGTTGGCCCACAGGACTTCGCCCAGGTGGGCGGCGACTTCCTGGTCGGGGAAGCGTTCCAGGGCCTGGCGCAGCAGGCGCTCGGCTTCGTCGAGATTGCCCATGCGGTAATTCACCCAGCCGAGGCTGTCGAGAACCGCCGGGTCTTCCGGCGTGATCTGGTGTGCTTGTTCGATCAGCGCCTTGGCTTCGGCGTATCGCGTCGTGCGGTCAGACAGGGTATAGCCGAGGGCGTTCAATGCCATGGCATTGTCCGGATCGCGCTTGATGATCAGGCGCAGGTCTTTTTCCATTTGTGCCAGGTCATTGCGTTTTTCCGCCTGCATGGCGCGGGTGTAGAGCAGATTGAGGTCGTCCGGGTATTTTTGCAGGGCTTGTTCCAGGACTTTCCAGGCCTTGTCCCCCTGTTTGTTGGCGGACAGGGTTTCGGCTTCGATCAGGTACAGCTGGATCGAGTAGTCCGGTTGCTCATCGCGCTCTGCTGCCAGTTTGCGTTGGGCTTCGGCAGTCTTGCCATTATTCATCAGGATGTCGGCCTGACGCAGTTGCGCAGGCAAATAGTCGTTACCCGGGCCGACCTGGTCGTATTCGATCAACGCGCCTTGCGGATCGTTACGTTCTTCGGCGATGCGCCCCAGGTTCAGGTGTGCCGAATCGACATGGCTGTCACGGGCGATCAGGTCTTCCAGGTAGCCCTTGGCCTCGTCCCAGGCCTTGGCCTCCAGGCAGACGAGCGCCAGGGAATAACGCAGGTCGTCGTCTTCAGGGTATTGCTGCACCAGGCTTGAGAACTCGGCCTTGGCGTCATCCATGCGGTCCTGTTCAACCAGCATGCGCGCGTAGGTCAGGCGCAGACGCTTGTCATCGGGGTACTTCTTGATGCTTTTTTGCAGCAGCGGCAAGGCTTCGTCACCGCGATCAAGGGCTTGCAGCAGGCGGGCGCGCAGCAGGATCGGGGCAATTTCGCCGTCGTCCGGCGGATTGTCTTCCAGCAGGGTCAGCGCACCTTTGGTGTCGCCGTCCTGTTGCAGCAGCAAGGCCTTGCCAAAAATCAGCTGGCCATTGTTCGGGTGGCGCTGCAACAAACGGTCGAAACTTTTCATCAGGCCATTGCGTGTGTCCTGGTCGGTATCGGCCGCGGACAGTGCAAGGAAGTCGAAATGGGTATCGCCCTTGCCTTGCAGCACTTTCTCCATATAGACCATGGAGTCGTCATAGCGCCCGGCGCGCGCCAATTGCACGGCGGCGGCCCGCTGGGCTTCGAGGTCGTCCGGCGCGTTCCTGGCCCAGATCAGTGCCGTGTCCAGGGCGGCCTGGTCGGCGCCCAGGTACTCGGCTATGCGGAATGCCCGCTCGGAGATGCCCGGATCCTGGGTGTTGATGGCCTGGGTCACGTAGTTGTCCAGGGCAATATCGAAACGATTGCGCTGGCCAGCCAGCTCCGCACTCAGCAGGCTGAAGACGGTGTCTTCGCTGAATGAGCTGTAGACCTTGGGCTTTTCAGGGGCTGCGGTGGTGTCTTCGACCGGCGACGGGTCATCCGTCGACACGGGAGCCAAGGCCTGGCAGCCGCTGAGAAAGACAAGGGCGAGGAGCAACGCGGAAGATCTATTCATATAGGAAAAGGACGACTAACCTGCGGTCGGATCATCATGACACAAGCCTTCGGTCAAACATAACCGCCCCGGCAATTTCCGTGGACACACGTCGTTGTAGGAGCTGGCTTGCCAGCGAAGACGCCCGGAAGACCAATGCAAGGCTTCAGGACGCCTTCGCTGGCAAGCCAGCTCCTACAGTCGCGCGCTCATGTAAACGAGAACCGCTCGCAATCCTCGGCATCACCTACCAGGACAATAGATATCGAGTAGTTGTTCTGAATCTGACGAAGTAGGACAATTGCCGGCTTCACGTCACCACCAGCGACCTTGAATGGCCTTCCTTGCACTCGGTATTAACCACAAGACTGCTTCAGTAGACGTCCGCGAGCGCGTGGCCTTTACCCCTGAGCAGCTGGTCGAGGCCTTGCAGCAGCTCTGCCGACTCACCGACAGCCGCGAAGCTGCGATCCTCTCCACCTGCAATCGCAGTGAACTCTATATAGAACAGGATCACCTGTCGGCGGATACCGTGCTGCGCTGGCTGGCCGAATATCATCATTTGAGCCTCGATGAGCTGCGCGCGAGCGCTTATGTGCACGAAGACGATGCGGCAGTTCGTCACATGATGCGGGTGGCTTCCGGGCTCGATTCGCTGGTGTTGGGCGAACCGCAAATCCTCGGCCAGATGAAATCGGCCTACGCCGTGGCCCGGGAGGCCGGCACCGTCGGGCCGTTGCTCGGGCGTTTGTTCCAGGCAACGTTCAATGCGGCCAAGCAAGTGCGCACCGACACCGCCATCGGCGAGAACCCGGTGTCCGTGGCATTTGCCGCGGTCAGCCTGGCCAAACAGATTTTCAGTGACCTGCAACGCAGCCAGGCCTTGCTGATCGGCGCCGGCGAGACCATCACCCTGGTCGCCCGCCATCTGCACGACCTTGGCGTGAAGCGTATCGTGGTCGCCAACCGTACACTGGAGCGCGCAAGCATACTGGCCGAGCAGTTCGGCGCCCATGCGGTGCTGCTGTCGGACATTCCGGCGGAGCTGGTGCGTAGCGACATTGTCATCAGCTCCACGGCGAGCCAGTTGCCGATCCTTGGCAAGGGTGCTGTTGAAAGCGCCCTGAAGCTGCGCAAGCACAAGCCGATCTTCATGGTTGATATCGCCGTTCCGCGGGATATCGAGCCAGAAGTCGGCGAATTGGACGACGTATACCTCTATAGCGTCGACGATCTCCACGAAGTGGTCGCCGAGAACCTCAAGAGTCGCCAGGGTGCAGCCCAGGCGGCGGAAGAAATGGTCTCGGTGGGTGCCGAAGATTTCATGGTGCGCCTGCGCGAACTGGCGGCGGTGGATGTGCTCAAGGCCTATCGTCAACAGAGCGAACGCTTGCGCGATGAGGAATTGCAAAAAGCCCAGCGTTTGCTGGCCAACGGCAGCAGCGCCGAAGAGGTGCTGGTGCAATTGGCACGCGGCCTGACCAATAAACTCTTGCACGCACCGAGCGTGCAGTTGAAAAAGCTCTCTGCCGAAGGTCGCCTGGATGCGCTGGCGATGGCCCAGGAACTCTTTGCCCTCGGTGAGGGCTCATCGGATAGCTTTTCGGATAAGAAACCGCAATGAAAGCGTCACTGCTCAATAAGCTGGACATCCTCCAGGACCGTTTCGAGGAATTGACCGCCTTGCTTGGCGATGGCGAGGTCATTTCCGATCAGAACAAGTTCCGCACCTATTCCAAGGAATACGCGGAAGTCGAGCCGATCGTCGAAACCTACAAACAGTTGCTTAAGGTGCAGGGCGACCTCGAAGGCGCCCAGGCCCTGCTCAAGGACAGCGACCCGGACATGCGCGAGATGGCCGTGGAAGAAGTCCGCGAAGCCAAGGAGCGCCTGGTCGAGCTCGAAGCCAACCTGCAGCGCATGTTGCTGCCCAAGGACCCGAACGACGGGCGCAACGTGTTCCTCGAAATCCGCGCCGGCACCGGTGGTGACGAGGCGGCGATTTTCTCCGGCGACCTGTTCCGCATGTACTCGCGCTACGCCGAGCGTCGCGGCTGGCGGGTGGAGATCCTCTCGGAAAACGAGGGTGAACACGGTGGCTACAAGGAAGTCATCGCGCGAGTCGAGGGCGACAACGTCTACGGCAAGCTGAAGTTCGAATCCGGTGCCCACCGCGTACAACGGGTGCCGGCGACCGAGTCCCAGGGGCGCATCCACACGTCGGCCTGCACCGTGGCGGTGTTGCCCGAGCCGGACGAACAGGAAGCGATCGAGATCAACCCGGCGGACCTGCGCATCGATACCTACCGTTCCTCCGGTGCGGGCGGCCAGCACGTGAACAAGACCGACTCGGCGATCCGTATCACACACTTGCCATCCGGCATCGTGGTCGAGTGCCAGGAAGAACGTTCGCAGCACAAGAACCGTGCGCGGGCGATGGCCTGGTTGTCGGCCAAGCTCAATGACCAGCAAACCAGTGCCGCCGCCAACGCCATCGCCAGTGAGCGTAAATTGTTGGTGGGCTCGGGCGATCGCTCCGAACGTATCCGCACCTACAACTTTGCCCAGGGCCGGGTCACCGATCACCGGGTCAACCTGACGCTGTATTCGCTCGACGAAATCCTCGCTGGCGGCGTCGATGCCGTGATCGAGCCGTTGCTGGCCGAGTACCAGGCCGATCAACTGGCGGCGATAGGTGAATAAATGACCATCATTGCCAGTTTGTTGCGTGCGGCCGATCTGCCCGACTCGCCCACGGCGCGCCTGGATGCCGAATTGTTGCTGGCGGCCGCGTTGGGCAAGTCCCGCAGCTTCCTGCACACCTGGCCGGAACGCATCGTGCCGAGCGAAGCGGCGCTGACCTTCGCCGAGTATTTGCAGCGCCGCCGCAGCGGTGAACCGGTGGCGTACATTCTCGGCCAGCAAGGTTTCTGGAAGCTCGACCTGGAAGTCGCGCCGCACACGCTGATCCCGCGCCCGGACACCGAGTTGCTGGTGGAAGCCGCGTTGGAGCTGTTGCCAGCCACCCCCGCCAACGTCCTCGACCTGGGCACTGGCAGTGGCGCGATTGCCCTGGCACTGGCGAGCGAGCGTCCGGCCTGGAACGTCACCGCCGTGGATCGCGTGCTGGAAGCCGTGGCCTTGGCCGAACGCAATCGCCAGCGCCTGCACCTCAATAACGCCAAGGTACTGAGCAGCCATTGGTTCAGCGCCCTGGAAGGTCAGCGTTTTCAACTGATCATCAGCAACCCGCCGTATATCGCGTCCGCCGACCCGCACCTGGTGGAAGGCGACGTACGCTTCGAACCGGCCAGCGCCTTGGTGGCCGGTGTCGACGGGCTCGACGATTTGCGCCTGATCATTGCCCAGGCACCGGACCATCTCGACGCTGGCGGCTGGTTGATGCTCGAGCATGGTTATGATCAGGCCGAGGCGGTCCGCGATTTACTGCTGACCCGCGGTTTTGAGGACATTCACAGCCGCACCGATCTGGGCGGTCACCAACGCATCAGTCTGGGGCGCCTGCCGTGCTGAATGATCAAGAATTGCTGCGTTACAGCCGTCAGATCCTGCTGCAACACATCGATATCGACGGCCAGTTGCGGCTCAAGGACAGCCGCGTATTGATCGTCGGCCTCGGAGGCCTCGGCGCGCCGGTGGCGCTGTATCTCGCCGCCGCAGGGGTCGGCGAATTGCATCTGGCGGACTTCGATACGGTCGACCTGACCAACCTGCAACGCCAGATCATCCATGACACCGACAGCATCGGCATGGGCAAAGTCGATTCGGCGATCAAGCGCCTGACCGCGATCAACCCCGAGATCCGCTTGATCGCTCATCGTGCAGCGCTGGATGAAGATTCCCTGGCGGCTACTGTCGCCGCCGTGGATCTGGTGCTCGATTGCTCCGACAATTTCTCCACCCGTGAAGCGGCTAACGCGGCTTGCGTGAGCGCCGGTAAACCACTGGTCAGCGGCGCGGCGATACGCCTTGAAGGGCAATTGTCGGTGTTCGACCCGCGTCGGCCAGAAAGTCCGTGCTACCACTGTTTATACGGGCACGGCAGCGAAGCCGAATTGACCTGCAGCGAAGCCGGGGTGGTCGGGCCGCTGGTGGGGCTGGTCGGCAGTCTGCAAGCGCTTGAAGCGTTGAAATTACTGGCAGGATTTGGTGAGCCGCTGGTGGGGCGCCTGTTGCTGATCGACGCCTTGGGTACGCGCTTCCGTGAGTTGCGGGTCAAGCGTGATCCGGGTTGCAGCGTCTGTGGGCCCAAGCATGCGTGAAGCGCCGATCGGCGTGTTCGACTCCGGTGTCGGTGGGCTTTCGGTGCTGGCCGAGATCCAGCGCCTGTTGCCTGACGAATCCCTGTTGTATGTCGCCGATTGCGGGAACATTCCCTACGGCGAGAAAACCCCGGAATTCATCCGCCAGCGTTGCAGCGTCATGGCCGAATTTTTTCAAGGCCAGGGTGCCAAGGCCCTGGTCCTGGCCTGCAACACCGCCACGGTCGCCGGTGTTGCCGACTTGCGCCGCGATTACCCGCAGTGGCCCATCGTCGGCATGGAGCCCGCCGTCAAGCCGGCCGCCGCCGCTACCCGCAGTGGCGTGGTCGGCGTGCTGGCCACTACGGGCACTTTGCAGAGTGCCAAGTTCGCCGCGTTGCTCGACCGTTTCGCCACCGACGTTCGGGTCATCACCCAACCTTGCCCAGGGTTGGTTGAGTTGATCGAAAAAGGCGACCTGCACAGTCCCGCCCTGCGTCAGTTGCTGGAGGGTTACGTCCAGCCGCTGCTTGGCGAGGGTGCCGACACCATCATTCTGGGCTGCACCCATTACCCGTTCCTCAAGCCGCTACTCAAGCAGATGATCCCCGACGACATCAGCCTGATCGACACCGGTGCGGCGGTCGCGCGTCAGCTTCAACGCTTGCTGGCCGAGCGCGAACTGCTCGCCGCCGGGCCTGCCCGTTCTGCGCAATTCTGGACGAGCGCCGATCCCGTTCATTTCACAAATATATTGCCGACCTTGTGGAATAACGCTGGCGTTGTGCGAAGCTTTGAAGGGTAAGCAAGTTTCGGGGCAGGGGAAGAATTTGGGCTGAACTTCTGAATAACCGTCGACTTCTATAGCTGTGAACGTAGAGCAACAAAAAAACCAAACGTAATCGTTCGGAAAAGGATGTTTCTATGAAGCGACTATTTTGCTTGGCCGCGATTGCGGCTGCACTGATGGGGCACAGTTTCACTGCACAAGCGGCAGGCGTGGAGTTCGGGGTCGGCCAGACCGGCGAATCGAGCATGACCTATCGCCTGGGCATGCAATTCGATTGGGACAAGAGTTGGTGGCAGAGCGACGTGGGTCGCTTGACCGGTTACTGGAGCGGCGCCTACACCTATTGGGATGGCGAAGAGACCTCCAGCAACCACAGCCTTTCGTTTTCGCCAGTGTTTGTTTACGAGTTTGCCGGTCAGAGCGTCAAACCTTATGTCGAGCTCGGTTTTGGCGTGGCGGTGTTTGCCAGTACCGAAGTCGAAAGCAACGAACTGGGCAGCGCGTTTCAGTTCGAGGACCGCTTCGGTGTGGGCCTGCGTTTTGCCGGCGGGCATGAAGTCGGAATTCGCGCGACGCACTATTCCAATGCCGGGATTACCAGTCCGAACGACGGTATAGAAAGTTACGCACTGCATTACACGATGCCGTTGTAAGCCCTGGTCAATGTGGGGGCTTGCTCCCACATTTGTATTTCTGTGATTTGGGCTTCAGCGATACGCCGTCGAAATCCCTTGGCGCTCCTCAATGCATTCCGGTGCCCCCATCTCGAATTCCCGGCAGATCAGCGGGCGTTTTTCGTAGATGGTGCACATCATCGTGTTGCGATCCAGCGCGGCGCACCAGCCGTCGTCCAGGCGCAGCATGACCTCCCCACCCCAATCATCGGTGTCGATGAATCGTTCGGGCACGCCGGTATCGGTGATCAGCATGACTTCGAGCTGGCAGCAGCAGGCTGCACAGGTCGAGCAGGTCACCGCCGCTGTGGCGATTTGCGTGTGGGGGATGGTTTTCATGGCGCGCAGTGTAAGGCAGTCAGCCGGTGTCGTGTGAAAGCTCTGACGGACGCTCAGTCGCTGGCATCCGCTGCAAGTCCTTCGATCACAATTGATCCATGATCGGCGGGCCGCTGCGAACCATGCGTTTGCCAATCGCCAGCTTCGTCCGCTCGGGCATTTTCGACAGCGGCCACAGAGCGGCCATGAGCATTCCCGGCAACGCGATTTCCAGTGGCCGGTTCCTGATTTCGTGGAAAACGTGCTGCGCAGCTTTTCCCGCTGGCCAGGTGAGTGGCGTGGGGCAATCGTTCTTCGCGGACAGTACCGTCTCGACACCTCCGGGATTGACCACGGTGACCTCGATCCCTTCCGGTGCCAGGTCAATGCGCAGGGATTCGAACAGGTAACGCATCCCGGCTTTCGCGCCGCCATAGGCTTCGGCGCGGGGCAGTGGCAGGTAGGTCACCGAACTGGCCAGGCCCACCAGGTGCGGCGCGGTGCCGGAGCGTAGCAATGGCAACGCCGCTTCGATGCAATAGCTGCTGGCGAGCAGGTTGGTGCGCACCACATGCTCGATGATCGAGGTGTCGAGCCGCTTGGAATCCACGTATTCACAGGTACCGGCGTTGAGGATCACGGTGTCCAGAGATCCCCAGTCCCGGGCAATCTGTTCGCCGATTTCACGGACCGTCTGGCTGTTGGTCAAGTCGCCTGCCACCACCAATACTTGCCCGGGATAACGCAGGGACAAGACTTTCAACGGGGCCAGCGAACGGGCGCTAACGGCCAGGTGGCCGCCGCTCTTGAGTATTTCTTCGGCCAGCGCTGCGCCAATGCCGTTGCTCGCACCGGTCAACCAATATCGTCGTGGAGGTGTCAGCCTCATCCCATTCTCCTTTGCAGCCAGGTCAATGCCTGGCTGGATTCCATCAGGTGTTCATAAAGATGCTGCAGGAGGCTATTCATAGAAGCTCCCGGCAGTTTGTCGCGACGGCAGGTTCTTGAACGCGGCCAAGGCGCGGGCGCGGGAGGTGCTCAGGTCGACGATCGGTGCCGGATAACCGGCCACGCCGAACAAGCCGCCAAGATGCGCCGGATTATGCACAGCCTTTTTATCGAGCCCCGACAGTTGCGGGAGCCAATGCTTGATGAACAGGCCCTCGGCATCGAATTTTTCCGACTGGCTCAGCGGGTTGAAGATCCGGAAGTAAGGCGCCGAATCGGTACCGGTGGACGAACTCCATTGCCAGCCGCCGTTGTTCGCTGCCAGGTCACCATCGATCAGGTGGCGCATGAAAAAGCGTTCGCCTTCGCGCCAGTCGATCAACAGATTCTTGGTCAGGAACATCGCCACCACCATGCGCAGGCGATTGTGCATCCAGCCGGTTTCCAGCAGTTGGCGCATGGCCGCGTCGATGATCGGTAAGCCGGTACGGCCCTGCTGCCAGGCGGCCAGTTCTTCGGGGGCGTTGCGCCACGCCAGGGCTTCGGTTTCCGGGCGAAAGGCGCGGTGACGGGAAACCCGCGGGTAGCCCACCAGAATGTGTTTGTAGAACTCGCGCCACAACAGTTCATTGATCCAGGTGACGGCGCCGACCTTGCCGCTTTCGAACTCGCCCTGATTGCTTTGAACCGCGGCGTGCAGGCACTGGCGGGGAGAAATCACCCCCGCGGCCAGATAAGCCGAGAGTTGGCTGGTGCCGGGTTTTGCCGGGAAGTCGCGCTCGCTCTGGTAGTAGTCGATCTGCATCTCGGTAAAGCTGTCGAGGCGACGCCGGGCTTCGTCTTCACCGGCCGGCCACAGGTCACGCAGCCTGTCAGAAGGCGGGTCGAAACCTTCGACCTGCGTTGGAACGGCGTCGCTGGCAATGTTCAGCGCAGCTTGCGCCGCCGGTGTGCATACCAGGCCGGGCAGCGAATGATGCAGCCGTTCATGACAGACTTTGCGGAACTGACTGAAGACCTGAAAGTAACTGCCGGTTTTGGTCAGCACACTGCCGGGTTTAAACAACAGTTGATCGAGGTAGCGGCGAACCTCGATGCCTTCGGCCTCCAGGGTCTGGGCCACCGCTGCATCGCGACGGGTTTCGTGGATGCCGTATTCCTCGTTGAAATGCACCGCGTCGATCTGCAGTTGCCGGCTCAACTCGAGCAACACGTTCGGGGCGTCATCCCAGCGGGGGGCATTGCGGATCAGCAGGGGAATGTTCAATTGGCCCAACGCACCACTCAGTACCTGCAGGTTGCGCAGCCAGAAGTCCACTTTGCAGGGGGCGTCGTCATGTTCGCGCCATTGCTCCGGGCTCAGCAGATACACCGCCACCGTCGGGCCGCACGCCGCCGCGGCCGAGAGGGCAGTGTTGTCGTGCAGGCGCAGGTCGCTGCGCAGCCAGATCAATTGCATGTGGGTGGTCGCCCGATTCATTGCACAAGTGCCTTTAAATGAGTCCGCATTGAACGAGTGCCTGGTGCGCCGCCACGGGGTTTTCAGCCAGGTACAGATCCGCGAACTCTGAAGTTATTGCGGACAACTCGGTGTTGTGAATACACACCGTGGGTCCGGCGATCATTTTTGGGCAACTGGCGCCGTTTAAAAGTTTCACCAGTTGTGAAAGGTTAATCGCTTTACTGGAATACAGTAGTACGCCGCGTGGTTGCAATAGATCGACAGCTAATGCCAGCTCACTGGCCGGCAGTGGCCAGTCAAACACTTGCACCGGGCAATCGGCGCTGCTGATCAACCAGGCCGTGAGCCACACGTGGGGTTCAAGGGGCAGGTCCGAGTGATTGATCAACAGCAGTGGCGCGCCGTGTAACTGACGATTGTTATGGTAGAGGCGCGCGCCAAATTTGCTTCGTAGCCAGGAGTAGAAAAATCCCCGTTCCATCTGCGTGCCGAACTGCCCTTGCCAATGGAGTTCAAGCTCCGCCAGCAGGGGCATGAGTAACTGCTCGCACAGGGTTCGCGGCGGGTACAGCGCCATGGCCTGGTTGATGGTGTCGTCCAGGGTGCGTTCAGTCAGCTGCGTGACGGCATTGAACAAGGTATGGCGCAACACTTGCCAATCGTTTTCAACGAACCCGCTGAAAGCCTGCGGTGTGTCGAGCAATTGCTTGACCTGGCTGACGGCAACGCCGCGGTTGATCCACGTGAGGATCGCCAGGATGCGTTGGACATGCTCGGCCGAGAACAGCCTGTGGCCCTTGGGCGTGCGTTGCGGCACGATCAGGCCGTAGCGACGTTCCCAGGCTCGCAGCGTCACGGCGTTCACCCCGGTCTGCCGGGCAACTTCGCGGATCGGCAGCCAGCCGGCGTCCAGGGCCTTCTTGAAGTCCGCAGCAAATTCTTCACTGGCGCTGCTGTCGAGTAGAGGTTTCATCAGATGGCGTTTCGCAGGCTGAGGTTTTCCGGATGGGGTTGCAGGTAGGCCTGCTGATCGATGTACGGGTCCGGATGTTGACGAAAGTGATGCTTGAGCAACGTCAGCGGCACCACCAGCGGCACGATGCCTTGGCGGTATTGAGCGATGAGGTGTTGCACTTCCTGCTTGTCCTCGGCGCTGATGGCCTTCTTTAAATAGCCACTCAGGTGCTGCAATACATTGGTGTGGGTGCGGCGGGTTGCGCATTGCTTCAGGGCTGCCATCAGCAGGCTGAAGTAACGCGGTCCAAGTTCTTTCGGATCGTTCTGGCCCATGTTGCCCAGCAAATTGCCGAGAATTTTGTATTGCACCGGGTTGTGGGCCATCAGCAGGTACTTGTAGCGCGAGTGAAACGTTGTCAGGCCGCGGCGGCTCAAGCCTTCGTGCAACAACTGTTGCCAGGCGCTGTAGGCGAATACGCGGGTGAGAAAGTTTTCTCGTAGCACCGGGTCGTTCAACCGGCCGTCTTCTTCCACCGGCAGGTCCGCTTGCTGGGCACAGAACGCCCGGGCGTAGATGCCCCGGCCACCGCCCTTCACTGGTGCGCCATTGGCGTGGTAGACCTTGACCCGCTCCAGGCCGCAGGAAGGGGATTGCTGCATGAAGATGTAACCGCAGATATCGCCAAGCTCCGCCGCCATCTGCCGACCATAGTTGGCCAGCGGCTGGGTGACATTGATGTCACGGTCGACCGTACCGACAGCCTGGGGTGCATCCGAATCTCCCACCAGCCGGATTGGCTGGCGCGGAATGCCCAGGCCAATGGCCACTTCCGGGCAGATCGGGACGAAGTCGAAGTAGTCGCTGAGGACCTGTCTGCACAGTCGCGATGCCTTGTGCCCACCGTTGTAGCGCACGTCAAAACCCATCAGGCAGGCGCTGATGGCGATTTTCGGTTTGGCAGGGGGAAGGGGCATCGAGCACCTCGGAATCTAAACCTGTACAGAGCTGAAAGTCTGTACAACATAGGTTCATCATAGATTCAAAGATGTACAAGTCAAATTTGTTGTATAAGTTTTTTGCACGAAGGGTCTGGTTTGAGCGATGTTGCCAGCGATCCAGGTGCAGCAGTGTTCAACCGCACCGCGTTATCGTTCATCGCTGGCAAGGCCATGTCGGGTGTTGCATTCACTGCAAGTGTGCATGCAGGCGGCGGGCGGCTTCCTGGCCGCTGAGCCATGCACCTTCGACGCGTCCGGACAGGCACCAGTCGCCGCACGCATACAGGCCCAGGTCCGCATCGGCCAAGGTGCCCCATTCATGGCTGCTGGCGGGGCGGGCGTAGAGCCAGCGATGGGCCAGGCTGAAGCTGGGTGCGGGCATGGAGTCGTGCAACAGCTCGGCAAACGCACCGTGCAGTTGCTCGATCACCGCTTCTTTTGGCAAGTCGATGTGCTGGCGACTCCAGGCACTGGTGGCGTGCAGCACCCAGGTGTCGAGGGTGTTGTCGCGCCCTGGTTTGCTGCGATTGCGCGCTAGCCAGTCAAGTGGACTGTCTTGCACGAAGCAGCCTTCCATCGGCGTTTCCAGAGGCGTTTCGAATGCCAGTGCAACGGCCCAGGTGGGGTCCATTTTTACCCCGGCGGCGGCGCCGGCGAGCTTCGGCGCGGAGGCCAGCAGCGCGGTTGCCTGGGGTGCCGGAGTGGCGATGACCACATGGCTGAACGGACCATGGGTGAAGCCTTCGGCATCCTGCAGATGCCAGTGTTCTTCGCCGCGATACACTTCGGTGATGCGGCAGGCGAAATGCACTTCCAGGTCGCCCAGCAGGGAGCGGGTGATGGCGCTCATCCGCGGGGTGCCAACCCAGCGCGTCTGTTCGTCCGGTGACAGATCGAGCCGGCCGCCATGGAAGGTATACAGCTGCGGGGTCCATTCGGCGACCCAGCCCTTGCTCTGCCAGCGCTGGACTTCGGTGACAAAGCGACGGTCGCGGGCGGTGAAATATTGCGCACCCATGTCCAGGGCACCCGCATCGCTGCGCTTGCTCGACATGCGTCCGCCACTGCCGCGGCTTTTATCGAAAAGTTGCACGACATACCCCAGGTCGGTCAGGGCTTGTGCGGCTGAGAGTCCGGCAATGCCGGTGCCGATGATTGCGATAGGTACAGTCATAAGGGCCTCGTTTACCTGTCTGTACAGACTACGCCGGGGTTGAAACCTGTACAATATTGTTTTTTGGTATAACTTTCAGCGTTCTCGTTCTGACAGCTTGGCCTATTGTTAAACACAGGGCCTGCCCGATACCAAAAGATCCCTTGCTTATAAAAATAGACTAGTGATCAGGGTAAAACGCCACGCGAGGAAGTAGTCATGCACATATTGCTGACCGGCGGTACTGGTTTGATAGGACGTCAGCTCTGCCGTCACTGGTTGAGTCAAGGGCATCGCCTTACAGTCTGGAGCCGGACGCCTGCAAAAGTCACCAAAATCTGCGGTGCCCAGGTGCGTGGCATTGCCCGGCTTGAAGAGATCGGGCAAGACCCGGTGGACGCCATTGTCAATCTGGCCGGCGCGCCGATCGCCGATCGTCCATGGACCCACAAGCGCAAAGCCCTGTTGTGGAGCAGTCGCATCACCCTGACGGAAACCCTTCTGGCCTGGCTCGAAAGCCGTGAACAGAAACCGCAGGTATTGATTTCAGGGTCTGCGGTCGGTTGGTACGGCGATGGCGGTGAGCGTGAGCTGACCGAGGATTCGCCACCGGTCATAGATGATTTCGCCAGTCAGTTATGCATCGCCTGGGAGGAAACTGCCCAGCGCGCCGAAGGTTTGGGCGTGCGCGTGATCTTCATTCGCACGGGACTGGTGTTGTCGGCAGAGGGCGGCTTTTTGTCGCGCCTGTTGTTGCCGTTCAAACTGGGGCTGGGCGGGCCTATCGGCAGTGGCCGGCAGTGGATGTCGTGGATTCATATCAACGATCAAATTGCCCTGATTGATTTTCTTCTGCATCGGCAAAGCGCCAGTGGTCCTTATAATGCCTGCGCGCCCAAACCGGTGCGCAACCGCGAGTTCGCCAAGACGTTGGGCAGCGTGCTGAGCCGCCCGACGTTCATGCCCATGCCGGCCCTGGCGTTAAAGGTATGCCTGGGCGAGTTGTCATTGCTGTTGCTGGGCGGCCAGAAGGCGGTACCGGCTCGCTTGCTGGAAGCGGGTTTCACCTTCCAGTTCACTGATTTGCGCGCGGCCCTGGACGACCTTTCCAGCCGCCTTTGAAATAGGACGTTGCATGACCGATCACGCGTTGCTTCTGGTCAACCTGGGCTCACCGGCCTCCACTTCGGTAGCGGATGTACGCCGCTACCTCAATCAGTTCCTGATGGACCCGTACGTCATCGACCTGCCATGGCCGCTGCGGCGCTTGCTGGTATCGCTGATCCTGATCAAGCGCCCGGAGCAGTCGGCGCATGCCTACGCGTCGATCTGGTGGGAGGAGGGCTCGCCGCTGGTGGTGCTCAGCCGGCGCCTGCAACAGGCCATGACGGCGCAGTGGCATCACGGCCCGGTGGAACTGGCCATGCGCTATGGTGAGCCGTCGATCGAATCGACACTGGTACGCCTGGCAGCCCAAGGGCACAAGCGGATAACACTGGCACCGCTTTATCCACAATTCGCCGACAGCACCACGACGACGGTGATCGAAGAAGCCAAGCGCGTAGTGCGTGAGAAAAACCTCGACGTGCAATTGTCGGTGCTCCAGCCGTTCTACGATCAACCGGAATACCTTGATGCGCTGGTAGCCACGACCCGGCCCTATCTGGAACAGGATTACGATCACCTGCTGTTGAGCTTCCATGGTTTGCCGGAGCGGCACCTGACGAAGCTCAACCCGGGGCACAGCTTCGAAGGCGGGGGCGACTGCTGCGCCGGTGCACCGCCGCAAGTGGTCGCGACCTGTTATCGCGGTCAATGCCTTCGCACCGCCGCAGCGTTCGCCAAGCGCATGGGATTGCCGGACGGCAAATGGTCGGTGTCATTCCAGTCGCGCCTGGGGCGAGCCAAGTGGATCGAGCCCTACACCGAAGCCCGCCTGGATGAGCTTGGCAAAAGCGGCGTGAAGAAAGTGCTGGTGATGTGCCCGGCCTTCGTGGCCGATTGCATCGAGACGCTGGAAGAAATCGGCGATCGCGGGCTGGAGCAATTCCGCGAAGCGGGGGGAGAGGAGTTGGTGCTGGTGCCGTGCCTCAACGATGACCCGCAGTGGGCGAAGGCGTTGAGTGCGTTGTGCGAGCGAGCACCGTTGGTGTTGTGATCGTTCCCAATTGTGGCGAGGGGATTTATCCCCGTTGGGTCGCGCAGCGGCCCTAGAAATGGGACTGCTGCGCAGCCCAACGGGGATAAATCCCCTCGCCACAGGGTGCTTAGATCAACGGATCTTGCGCCTTCTTGTGCTTCCAGCTGTCATTGCCCGGCAGAATCAGGTTCAGCGCAATCGCCACCACCGCGCACAGCGCGATGCCTTTGAGGCCGAAGTCGTCGGGACCTGTGCCCGTACCGACCAGCACGCCACCAATACCGAACACCAGGGTCACCGAGACGATCACCAGGTTGCGCGCTTCGCCCAGGTCGATCTTGTGGCGGATCAACGTGTTCATCCCCACGGCCGCAATCGAGCCGAACAACAGGCAGAGAATCCCGCCCATCACTGGCACTGGAATACTTTGCAGCAACGCACCGAATTTGCCGATGAACGCCAGGCTGATGGCGAAGATCGCTGCCCAGGTCATGATTTTCGGGTTGTAGTTCTTGGTCAGCATCACCGCGCCAGTGACTTCGGCGTACGTGGTGTTGGGTGGACCGCCGAACAGGCCGGCGGCGGTGGTGGCAATGCCATCACCCAGCAGGGTGCGATGCAGCCCAGGCTTCTTCAGGTAATCGCGACCGGTCACGCTACCCACGGCGATCACGCCGCCGATGTGCTCGATGGCCGGGGCCAGGGCCACCGGAACGATGAACAGGATCGCCTGCCAGTTGAATTCGGGCGCGGTGAAGTGGGGAATGGCGAACCAGGGTGCAGCGGCAATTTTCGCGGTATCGACCACGCCAAAGTAGAACGCCATGGCAAACCCCACCAGCACGCCGGAAATGATCGGCACCAGGCGGAAAATACCTTTGCCGAACACGGCGACGATCAGGGTGGTCAGCAACGCCGGCATCGAGATCAGCATTGCCGTCTGGTAATGGATCAGCTCGCTACCGTCACCGGCCTTGCCCATCGCCATGTTGGCGGCGATCGGCGCCATGGCCAGTCCGATGGAGATGATCACCGGGCCAATCACCACGGGCGGCAGCAGGCGGTCGATGAAACCGGTGCCTTTGATTTTCACTGCCAGGCCGAGGAACGTATAGACAAAACCGGCCGCCATCACGCCACCCATGGTCGCGGCGAGGCCGAACTGGCCCTTGGCGAGAATGATCGGGGTGATGAACGCGAAGCTCGACGCCAGGAACACCGGCACCTGGCGCCCGGTGACGACCTGGAACAGAATCGTCCCCAGGCCCGCGGTGAACAATGCCACGTTCGGGTCGAGACCCGTGATCAGCGGCATCAGCACCAGGGCGCCGAAGGCCACGAACAGCATCTGGGCGCCAGACAGCACCGTGCGCCAGAGCGGATCGTTGAACTCTTGCTGCATGCTCACGCGTCCTTCTGCTTGGTGCCGAAGATTTTGTCGCCAGCATCGCCCAGGCCCGGGATGATGTAACCGTGTTCGTTGAGCTTCTGATCGATGGAAGCGGTGTAGATGATCACGTCCGGGTGAGCTTTCTCGACCACGGCGATACCTTCTGGTGCAGCGACCAGCACCATGGCGCGGATGTCCTTGCAACCGGCTTTTTTCAGCAGGTCGATGGTGGCAACCATCGAGCCGCCGGTGGCGAGCATCGGGTCGATGATCATCGCCAGGCGTTCGTCGATTTCCGGTACCAGCTTCTCGAGGTAGGTGTGGGCTTCGAGGGTTTCCTCGTTGCGGGCCACGCCCACGGCGCTGACTTTGGCGCCCGGGATCAGGCTCAGCACGCCTTCGAGCATGCCGATACCGGCGCGCAGGATCGGCACCACGGTAATCTTCTTGCCGGCGATCTTCTCCACCGACACGGTGCCGCACCAACCTTCGATATCGTAGGTTTCCAGCGGCAGGTCTTTGGTGGCTTCATAGGTCAGCAGGGCACCGACTTCCTGAGCGAGCTCGCGGAAATTCTTCGTGCTGATGTCTGCGCGGCGCATTAGGCCAAGTTTGTGGCGGATCAGCGGGTGGCGGATCTCGAGGATGGGCATGGGAAAGGCTCCGGCGGCGGGCAAAAAAACCGGCCTAGATTAATCTATCCGAGGTTGATGTCCTATAGACATAGAGTACGTTAGTCCACAATCGCTTGATCTGGCCTCGCCAGATGCGTACCTTTGCCGGCTTTTCCGAAACCGCCATCCCTGGAGAGCGCCATGTCCGCTGATCTCGAGCATATCCGTCAAATCATGCGAGAGGCTGACTGCCTGTACACCGAAGCTGAAGTCGAGGCAGCCATTGCCCGCGTCGGTGCACACATCAACGATGAACTGGCGGACAGCAATCCGGTGGTGTTCTGTGTGATGAACGGCGGGCTGATTTTTGCCGGCAAGCTGCTCACGCACCTGCAATTCCCGCTGGAAGCGTCCTACCTGCACGCCACTCGCTATCGCAACGAAACCAGCGGTGGCGAGCTGTTCTGGAAAGCCAAGCCGGAAGTGTCGTTCATCGACCGTGACGTACTGATCATCGACGACATCCTCGATGAAGGTCATACCCTGGGCGCGATCATTGACTTCTGCAAGCACGCCGGCGCGCGTAAAGTGCACACTGCCGTGCTGATCGACAAGGACCACGACCGCAAGGCTCGTCCGGACCTGAAGGCCGATTTCGTCGGTTTGCCGTGCATCGACCGTTACATCTTCGGCTACGGCATGGACTACAAAGGCTACTGGCGCAACGCTAACGGGATTTTTGCCGTTAAAGGAATGTAAGACATGACCACGCCTCGCTTTCTTGATCACACCCTGTTCGCGGAATTGGCCGAGAAAGCGGCGGCCAACCCTCGCGGACGCCAGCATCACAACTTCCATCAGATGGAAGACGCCTGCCATCGCATGGCCGTGGGCTTGCAACCTTCGACGTATATCCCGCCTCATCGTCACCTGGGCGACAACAAGGCCGAAACCTTGCTGGTGCTCAAGGGGCGGCTGGGCGTGTTGATCTTCGACGAATCCGGCGCTGTCGTGAGCAAGACGGTCTTGCAGGCAGGTGGCGAGTGTGTCGGCGTGGACCTGCCTACGGGTGTGTTCCACGGCCTGGTGGTGCTTGAAGCCGATAGCCTGATGTTCGAGTGCAAGGCGGGCCCCTACCGCCCGGTCGGCGAAGGTGAGCTGGCTCATTGGGCGCCACGTGAAGGCGAGCCCGGTGTTGCCGAGTATCAGGCCTGGATGCGCGCGCAGTTCGACTGATTCAAGCCAGATCAAAAGATCGCAGCCTGCGGCAGCTCCTACAAGGGTTTGATGTTCATCCTGTAGGAGCTGCCGCAGGCTGCGATCTTTTGCTTTTAAACCCATGCTAGAGTGCACGGCCCCGATTCCGGAGTCCGTCATGAGTCTGTTGATCCGCTGCTGCGCCGCCCTGTTGCTGACCCTCAGCCTGCCTCTGGCGGCCGCCCCGGCCCCCATGCACGGGCAATTCCTGCCACCGGATGACCTGAACCTGCGTGACGCGGAACCGGAACAGCAACAACTGCTGCAAGTCACCGAGTATTCGGTGGTGGTCGGCAGTCAACGCCAGTCCAGCCAGCAGCCGATCCCCGTCACCTCGCCGCTGATGATTCGCCTCAAGGGCAAATCCCTGAACAAGGGCGCGACCATCAGTCAGGTGCTGGTCAATTTCGATGGCGAAAGCAAAAGCCTGAAAAAACCGCTCTACGACGACAAGAGCAAGACCCTGACGCTGTATTACCCGCTGGCTCAATACCGGGTCATCATTGACTTGTTGCGTAACGACACGGTGTATTGCCAGTTTCTCAGCTACGCCAACGGCCATATCTGGGCCGATCTGCACACCGGGGCTGTTCGTCCGCGTTGAGCCCGGCGCCCGCGCAGGGGTAAACTGCCCGCCCCGTGAAATGTCTGCGAGCTGGAGTCGGCAATGCGTAAAGATAAGAAACAAGTGATTGGTGACGAGATCGGCGATGAGCAGATCAAGTTGTTCCTCGATTTCGAACCGGTCGACGCGACTTCTCCGTCCCTGCACAAGCTGATCAAGGCTTACCGTGGTCTGCGGATCGACGATTTCGAGCGCTTCCTGACGTTCTTCGTCGAGGCCGGTTATGACGTGAACGGCAAGGACGAACACGGCAATGACTTCGTTGCCCTGATCCAGGATCAGCGTAATGCACCGGATTACATCGAGCTGATCGAAAAGGCTCGCGGCTGATCTATCTGACGCGAACCGAATACCTGTGGCGAGGGGATTTATCCCCGCTCGGCTGCGCAGCAGTCGCAAATCTAATGAATGCGGTTTGCCTGACACACCACGTCAGCAGGTTTTGGGGCCGCTTCGCAGCCCAACGGGGATAAATCCCCTCGCCACAAAGTCAGGTGAGCCAGCAATATTGGTTTCATCAGGCATAAAAAAACGCCCCGCCATCAATGATGGACGGGGCGTTTTTCATGGGGTCGGATCAAGCGTAGCTTTCAGTCTCGCTGCTGGCTTCAACCAGTTCCAGGGCGATGTTGTTCTGCGTGTTGATCTTGCGATACAGCGCGGCGTCGGTTTCCAGGACTTTCTCCCGGGCCGGGAAGATCTCGGCCAGTTTGGCAGCCCATTCACCCTTGGCTTTGCCCGGGAAGCATTTTTCGATCAGTTCCAGCATGATCGAAACCGTTACCGAGGCGCCTGGCGAGGCGCCGAGCAGGGCGGCGAGGGAACCGTCCTTGGCCGCGACCAGTTCGGTACCGAATTGCAGGACGCCACCTTTTTTCGGGTCTTTCTTGATGATCTGCACCCGTTGGCCGGCCACTTCCAGGCGCCAGTCTTCGGCTTTCGCTTCAGGGTAGAAGCGACGCAGGGACTCCAGGCGCTGCTCCATCGACTGCATCACTTCGCTGACCAGGTACTTGGTCAGGTCCATGTTGTTTTTCGCCACCGCCAGCATTGGGCCGATGTTACCGGCGCGAACCGACATTGGCAGGTCCATGAAGGAACCGTGCTTGAGGAACTTGGTGGTGAAACCGGCGTAAGGCCCGAACAGCAGGGATTTCTTGCCGTCGACGACGCGGGTGTCCAGGTGTGGCACGGACATTGGTGGCGAGCCCACGGCAGCCTGGCTGTAGACCTTGGCCTGGTGGTGCTTGACCACTTCCGGGTTGTCGCAACGCAGCCATTGGCCACTGATCGGGAAACCGCCGAAACCTTTGCTCTCTTCGATGCCCGAAGCCTGCAACAGCGGCAATGCCGCGCCGCCGGCGCCGAGGAAGACGAACTTGGCGTCGACTTCACGGGTATTACCGCTGTTGACGTCCTTGATGCTGACAGTCCAGCCGCCGTTGCTGCGCTTGAGGCCGGTCACGCGCTTGCAGTACTTGACCTGGGCATCGGGAGCGCTGGTCAGGTGCTTGAGCAACTGGTTGGTCAGGGCGCCGAAGTTGACGTCGGTACCGTTGATCACGCGAGTGGCCGCGAGGGTTTCGCCAGGATCGCGTCCCGGCATCATCAGCGGCATCCACTCGGCCATCTTGGCCTTGTCTTCGGTGTATTCCATGTCGGCGAAGGCGTGGTGCTTATGCAGCACGTTGAAGCGTTCCTTGAGGAAGGACACGCCGCTGTCGCCTTGCACGAAACTCAGGTGTGGCACCGGGCTGATAAACGATTTGCACGAGCCGAACGTGCCTTTCTTGGTCAGGTACGACCAGAACTGCTTCGACACCTCGAACTGGGTGTTGATGTGCACGGCTTTCTTGATGTCGACGGTGCCATTGGCAGCCTGCGGCGTGTAGTTCAGCTCGCACAGGCCGGCGTGACCGGTACCGGCGTTGTTCCACGGGTTGGAACTCTCCGCCGCACCGGAATCCATCAGCTCGACGACTTCCAGCTTGATCGCGGGGTCGAGCTCTTTGAGCAGTACCGCGAGGGTGGCACTCATGATGCCGGCCCCAACCAGTACTACGTCGACTGCTTCGTTATGCGCCATTTAACGCGTCTCCAAAATCTGCAGCACCAAATTGTCGGCATGGCTGCCAGGCGTTCCGGGGCGAGTCAGTGATGCCCCTCGAACTCATGGCAGTATCGCCATGTCCGAATCTTCGCAATTTTTCGCAACTTCGACGGACGCTACCTGCCGGGTCTAATAAGAGTCATATGAACTCATTTCAACGTGCGACTGGCAATTCGACTTATGGTCGATACATCCGCTTGTGCAACCAAATCCGTAGCGGACAGGCTTCAGGCTCCGGTATTCGAGGTGTACTCGGTCCTGTGTCGTTGGGCTGTACTGGACGCTAATGGTGCATATTCAGACGCAAAACTATTCATTTGCTCGCCACACTCTTGTGAAGTTGTGAAAACCCGTTTTTTTCACGCTCTTTTGAAGACGTGAACCTCAAAAAAGGGCTGTCCCAGCCTGGCACCGTGCCCGGATGGTTTGCCGCCAGGGAAAACCAGGCAGGCAATACGGGCAAACAGCTCAGTGACCGAGCGTAATGACAGCTCTGCAGATTCGCGAAAAGTGGTGGTCGTGCTTGAGGAACAGCAAGCGCGCCAGCTTCACTCGATCTGTGTGGGCGGCTCTCTGTGGGCGGTGCGGGGTGCCAAAACCGAAGCATTGACGATGCTGCGAGGCCCGATCAGGAGACGTCCTTATAATCGGGGGGAGATTGTAGCGAAGAAACGCAGGGAATTGGTCGTGTTTAATGACTTTTATTAGGCGTCTGGTCAGGTCGCCATCAGGTGTTGTGCCCGTGAGCGCGCTGGAGGCTGGCTGACGCGGGCGCTGGCGGGCAGGGGTTGCTGCAGCCAGTTGAGGCGAATTTCCTCGATTTCGACCCAGCCATCGCCCATGGGCTGGAGGCTGCACTGCTTGAATGCCTGGCAATGGCCGTTGCTGTCGAGCAGGGCAAAGCTGCGGTGCCGTGGGCGTGGGGCGAACAGCGAAACGAGAAAGCGCATGGCGAAGTACCTTTTGGGTGACTGCGGTGAAGAATGGCAGCGAGCCGTTACGTGCAAGTGTATGGGGGGTGACAGATGTGTGACAGGAAGGGGTTTCTGAAACTTTTGTCAGAATTTTCTGCAATTGTTGCGCTGGTTCGCTGCAGTGGCGCACCGCTATACTGCGGGCCTGTTAGTGCCTGATTCTGGAGAGAAGAGTATGTTGCAACGCCTGTTGTTCGGTTTGATCACTGTGACCAGCTTGACGTTGGTCGGCTGCGCCCACAGCCCGCAACAACTGAACCCGGAACCCAAGCTGACGGCGCAACTGGCGCCGGTCGGCCACGGCCAGCCGGTGGTGGTGCGCGTGGTCGACGGGCGTCCGTCGCCAACCCTGGGCACCCGTGGCGGCCTGTACCCGGAAACCAGCGCGATTACCGTGCAGGGCGCGCAGATCCTGCCGAAGCTGCAGGCGCAGGCCGAAGCGGCCGTGCGGTTGCTGGGCTTCACCCCGACGGCGAATGCGCTGAACGCGCCACAGATCACCGTGACCCTGGCCGAGTTGAAGTACCAGTCGCCCAAAGAAGGCATGTACGTGACCGAGGCCACCATTGGCGCGACGTTCCGTTCCGATGTGCAAAATGCCAATCGTCGTTACAGCGGCCGTTACGGCGCGTCCCTGGACCAGCGTTTCGGCATGGCGCCGAATCAGGAAACCAACACCAAGCTGGTCAGCGACGTGTTGAGCGATGCGTTGACCCGCTTGTTCAAGGACCCAACCGTGGGTCAGGTTTTGGGCGAGTAAAAGCTTCGCCAGAGGCCGAAAAGCCCGGAGCCAGCGATGGCCTCGGGCTTTTTTCATGGCCACTGGTCATTTGATTCGTTAATCGTCGCAAAGGCAGGGGCAGGCGCGCGGGCTTTCGGTAGAATCCGCCCGCGGTCGCAGGTGCCCGCTGCCAAGATTTTGTTTGAGGTTCGTGATGTCGCTGCATTTGATGACGCTGTTTACCGCCCATCCCGCCAAATTGATCAATCTGCTGGCCTTGCTGCTGGCCTTCCCGGGCAGCTGGCTGCTGCACGCCACGCGTCGCCGCGAACAACGCGCGATGGCCAGTCTCCAGGCACAGCGCCAGAGCAGCCCAAGCCAGGAGCCGACGCTGGATTGGGCAACCCTGCGCATGAACCGGTTTTTCTATCGCTTCGGTTTTGCCTGCATGGGGCTGGCGCTGCTGGTGTCGTGGATCAGCACCCAGGTCTAAACCGTTTTAATGCTTAAAAAAACGGCGCCCGAAGGCGCCGTTTTCGTATCCGCAGTTAAAGCGGCAATCCAGCCTTCACCCGATACTGGTTGCGTACCGGGGTCGCATACTGCAGCACCAGGAACGGACGATGTTCCTCGGGGCAGGCATCCAGGCGTTGCTGCCATTGGTCCTGAGCCTTGGCCAGTTCGTCGGCCGGGAACAGCGTGTTGGCGCTTGGCACCTGCAGTTGCGGGTCGGCATCCTGCCATTGGGCGTAGGCCAGGTAGTGCACCGGGAACAAGCGATAACCGCCGAGGATCTGCTTGTCCATCTCGACCGCCAATTGCTTGGTGTCTTCGAACAGGTCGGTGATGGGCGCCGCAAAGTTCACGTGCACCCGGCCTTTGTAGCCGGTGATGCCCTTGGCGATGCTCACGTCATCTTCGCCCGGGGCCTTGGTGTAGCTGCCGGTGGTGGCGCGGATGTAGAGTTCGCGGGCCTTGGCCTGGTCGCACGGATCGTACTCGTAGCTGATCGACACGGGAGTCAGGTTCAGCGAGCGGATGACTTCACCGAACGGTTCGTCCTTGCGGCTCATGTGGAACATCTTGAGGATCGCCGACTCGGTACGGTCGTCGCCGTCCTTGGCCCGGCCTTCGGCCTGGGCGATCCAGATCGAGGCGCAATCGTTGCGGATCGAATGGTTGATGTACGCCGACAGCAGTTGGTACGCCGCCATTTTCTCGCGACGTCCGGTGATCGAACGGTGCACGATGAAACTCTTGTTCAGGCGCATGAGGTCGCTGACGAAGGGCTTTTGCAGCAGGTTGTCACCAATGGCGATGCGCGGGGTCGGCAGGCCGGCGTGGTACACAGCGTAATTGACGAAGGCCGGGTCCATCACGATGTCGCGGTGATTGGCGATGAACAGATAGGCGCTGCCGGACTTGAACTGCTCCACGCCGGTGTACGTTACACCGTCCGTGGCGCGCTCGATGGTGTGGTCGACGTAGTATTCGACTTTGTCCTGCAAGGTGGCCACCGATGTGATACCGGCGAACTCACGGCGCAGCCGATGAGCTATAAGGGGTTTGAGCGCCCAGCCTAAGGCGCCGGCAAAACGCGGAAAGCGGAAGTGGGTGAGGATATCTAGAAACGCCTTGTCGCCGAGCAGTCGTGCCAGCACCGCTGGGACTTCGCTATCGTCGTAAGGTCGGATGGCATCGAATTCGCCCATCATGCTCTCTTGTTAGAAACGGCTAGGGTAAGTAAAGGTTTTGATCGAAAACCAGCGGGGCACGGTCTGAAAAAGTAGCCAGACAAAAATAGCCCTGCAAATAGACCGGCGATTATACGCACAAGTCACCTGGGAGACCGCGATGCTGGAAAGCGCACTTTATGAATGTCCGTATTGTGGTGAGGAAGTCGAGACCACCGTGGATCTGTCCGGTGGCGATCAGACCTATATTGAAGACTGTCAGGTGTGTTGCCGGCCGATAACATTTGTGTTGCAAGTTCACGAAGACGAATGGCACCTCGAAGTATTCAGTGAAAACGAGTGAGGGCGCATATGCAGCGCATCTACGAACCGGAAAACCTGATGGAGGGCGAGTTGCTGCAAGGCATGCTCGCCAGCGAAGGCGTCGAGGCGCATCTGGTGGGGCGCGATCTGGTGGGCGCCACAGGTGAGTTGCCGATCTTCGGCCTGTTGGGGCTGGCGGTGGATAATGACCAGGCGCAATACGCCCGCGAGCTGATCACCGCGTACAATGCTGCGCTGCCGCTGTCCGGCGATGAACCGGACAGTTTTCCCGGCACGCTGGTCTGTTAGGCTGGCGTTCGTTTGATCTAGAGTCGTGCTACCCCATGTGTGGACGTTATGCCCTGTTTCGCTGGAATCGCGACTTTGCGAGCCTGCCAGGTTTCCCTGCCGATCAGCAGGCCCAGTGGAACATTTCCCCCAATGATTCGGTGCTGATGCTGCGCGCAGGCCAGGACGGCCAGCGTGAACTGGCCCGTGCCCGCTGGGGCCTGACGCCGCCGTGGCTGACCGACTTGTCCCGCACCCCGGCCCATGCCCGGGCCGAGACCGTTGCCGAACAGCCGATGTTTCGCCAGGCCTTGCGCGAGCGCCGTTGCCTGCTGCCGGCCAACGGTTTCTACGAATGGCGCGGTACCACTCGCAAGCGGCCATATTGGCTGACACCGGGTGAGGGCTCGTCGCTGTTTTTCGCCGCCATCTGGGAGGCCTACCCGGTGCAGGAACAAGTGTGGCTGAGCACGGCGGTGATCACGCAACCGGCGGCGAGCCAGCGCCGACCGTTGATTCTGGATGAGGCGGGGCAGCAAATCTGGCTCGATCCCGAGACGCCGCTGCATGCCCTGCAAGCCTTGCTCGCCAGCGAACCCGCCGCGTTGCGTGAGCGGGTGCTGGCCAACATGGTCAATGATCCGAAGCTCAATGGGCCGGAGTGTCTTACTCCGGGTTGAAAAGATCGCAGCCTGCGATCTTTTGATCTTGCTCGTTAGCTCACTGCCGTCCGTTCAATTGGTGTCGTGAATTTTTCCTGCATCGATGAGCGCTTTGCTTGAAAAAAGCGTCTTATCTTCTGTGTATCTGGCGTCGATACATTCCCACGCCTAGGATAGGCGGCAGTTTTCATGGAGTCTTTCGATGAACAAGATTTTGGTTGTAGGTGCACTCGGCGCAGCGCTGCTGCTCGCCGGCTGTCAGTCGGTCAACACTACCAGCGGTGGCGCCGTAGGTGTTGAGCGCAAGCAATACATGTTCAGCATGCTGTCCACTGATGAGGTCAATCAGATGTACGCCCAGTCTTACCAGAATACGGTGGGCGAGGCGAACAGCAAGGGTGTGCTGGACAAGACCAGCAACGATGCCAAGCGCATCCAGCTGATTTCCGATCGGCTGATTGCCCAGGCTCCGGTGTTCCGTCCGGATTCGGCCCAGTGGAAGTGGGAAGTCAACCTGATCAAGAGCGATGAGCTCAACGCCAACTGCGGGCCCGGTGGCAAGATCATTTTCTATACCGGCCTGATGGACAAGCTGCAGCTGACCGATGACGAAATCGCCGCGATCCTTGGCCACGAAATCGCCCACGCCCTGCGCGAGCACGGTCGTGAGGCGATGTCCAAGGCCTATGGCATCGAAATGGCCAAGCAGGGCGCCGGTGCCTTGTTCGGCCTGGGCCAGGGCAGCCTGGCGCTGGCGGATGCAGTGGCCAACTACGGCATGACCTTGCCCAACAGTCGCTCCAATGAAAACGAAGCGGACCTGATCGGCCTCGAGCTGGCCGCCCGTGCCGGCTACGACCCGAACGCCGCGATCACCTTGTGGAACAAGATGGCCAAGGCCTCGGAAGGTTCGCCGCCGGAGTTCATGAGTACCCACCCGGCTTCGTCGAGCCGTATTGCCTCGTTGCAGGCGGCGATTCCGAAGGTCATGCCGCTTTACGAGCAGTCCAGGAAGCACTGATGTCCCTGCGGCGCTGCTGACGGCCCTTTCGTCGGAACGCCGCCCGGAGCGGGCTCGCTCCCACATGTGAACTCGATCCAATGTGGGAGCGAGCCTGCTCGCGAAGAACGATGACGCGGTCTACCGACCTACACCATCAAACCCACCCACTGCTCTGCATCGCCTTGTACACCGCGACAATCGCCAGGATGAAGAACGCCGACGCCGCCAGTCGACGGATCAGCGTCAATGGCAGTTTGTCCGCCGCAAAGTTGCCCGCCAGGACCACCGGTACGTTGGCAATCAACATGCCGAGGGTGGTGCCGATGATCACCAGCCACAGTTCAGGATATTGCGCGGCGAGCATCACGGTCGCGATCTGGGTCTTGTCGCCGATTTCCGCGAGGAAAAACGCAATCAACGTGGTCAGGAACGGTCCGAACTTGCGGGCGGTACTGGCTTCGTCATCGTCCATTTTGTCCGGCACCAGGGTCCACAGCGCGGTCGCGGCAAAGCTGGCGGCCAGAATCCAGTGAAGTAGCGTATCCGAGAAGAAGCTGCCAACCCAGGCGCCTACCGCACCGGCTGCCGCATGGTTGGCCAGGGTCGCGGCGACGATGCCGGCGATGATCGGCCAGGGCTTGCGAAAACGGGCGGCGAGAATGAGCGCGAGCAGTTGCGTCTTGTCGCCGATTTCGGCCAAGGCAACGATTGCGGTGGGTACCAGTAGTGAATCCAGCATCAGGGGTTTTCCTAAGGGGCGGGTCGACACGGCTATGACACGTACAGCCTTCCCGCCCCGGGTAAGGTGTTCGTGTCATAGGTCTTGTCAAACCCTGCGATCCGTCTGATGCGGACGCTTGGGTCGCATGCGCCATGGTCTGTTGACCAAGTATGTTGACGCATGCCGGACGAGCATGGCGCTCGTGGGAGACTACTCCCCTAGGACGGAGCGGATTCTGCCTAGGCAAAATCCATTGCGCAAGCACAAAGTTTTATCCGCGTTTGGCACGGTAGATACGGAAACCCTGTCCTTCGGCCTTGATTGCGCAGGCCCCCAGGTGCTCTTCGATCAGCGGTTGATACTTCAGGAAGCTGTTGGCGACAAGCCGAAGTTCGCCGCCATTTTTCAGATGTTTTGCCGCTTTTCGCAGCAGGTTCTCTGTGGCGTAGTAATCGGTGTGCACGCCGACATGGAAGGGGGGGTTGCTCAGGATGGCGCTCAATCCCATCGGTGCCGCGTCGATGCCGTCGCCGGTAATCACATCGGCTTCCAGACCGTTGGCCGCCAGGGTCAGGCGACTGCTGGCAGCGGCAAAGGCGTCGACATCCAGCATCGTGACCTGGTTGTGCGGGTAACGACGTTTCACCGCCGCGCCCAACACCCCTGCGCCGCAACCGAAGTCCAGCAAGTGGCCGCTTGGCAGTTTGTCCAGGTGTTCCAGCAACAGCGCACTGCCGCGATCCAGTCGACCGTGGCTGAATACGCCTGGCAGGCTAATGACTTTCAACGGGCCTTCGGCCAGCGGCAATTCATAGGTCTGGGCCAGGCTTTCCAGTGGTTTGGCGGCGGGTGCGTTGGCCACGGTGACCAGCCAGAGCTGGCAATGCCGCGCACTGTCGAGCTTGCGTGGTTTGCCAAACGGGTTCAGCTGTTTGGCTGCGCCTTCGATGCCGCTTTTTTTCTCACCGACCAGGTACAGCTCGCGGCCGGCCAGCCGGGAAGCGAGTGCGTTGAGGATGTAGTCCGTCAGGTCCTTGGACTTGGGCAGGAACACCACGGCGCTATCGAATGCGCGCTCAGGCGCGTTGACCCCAAAATGGCTGCGCTCGGCGAAGCGCGCATCCAGCGCGGCCTGATCGCCAGCATGCCAGCTCCAGCCATGTGCGTCGGGCAGGCGGCCCAGCAAGTCGTCGGCGGGCAGGCCGGCCAACAGTACTTGGCCCTGGAATAATTCAGCCTGACGAAGCAGTACTTCACTGCGCGGATCCATAACTGCTCCTGTGAAAAAAAAGTGCCGCAGTTTATCAACTGACGACCCGCAGCGCCTTAGCGCTGAAGTATCCCCGGGCGTTTTCGGTCAATTGACCCACGATTCGTTGCCGCGCTTCGCGACTGCCCCAGGCGTTGTGCGGGGTGACGATCAGGCGTGGAATGTCCTGGGCCAGCAGTGGATTGCCGTTGACCGGCGGCTCCACGGTCAGCACGTCGGTGGCGGCACCGCCCAGGTGACCGTTGCGCAAGGCGTCGGCCAGCGCCTGCTCGTCGATCAGGCCGCCACGGGCGGTGTTGACCACGAACGCGCCGGGTTTCATCGACGCCAGTTCACGGGCGCCGATGAAGTGACGGGTGTGTTCGTTGAGCGGGCAGTGCAGGGTCAGCGCGTCGATTTGCGGCAGTAGCTGGTCCAGTGGCAAGCGGTCTGGCCGGGCAGGGCGCCCCGGAATTTGGCCCAGCAACACGCGCATGCCGAATGCTTCGGCCAGGCGCGCGACCGCGCCGCCCAATTCGCCGTGACCGAGCAGACCAAGGGTTTTGCCTTGCAGCTCGACGATCGGGTAATCCAGCAGGCAGAACTGTTTGGCCTGTTGCCAACGCCCTTCACCGACGGCTTTCTGGTAGTCGGCCAGGCGCGTGGCCAGGTTGAGCAGCAGCATGATCGTATGTTGGGCCACGGATGGTGTGCCGTAGCCCTGGCAGTTGCACACGGTTATTCCGTGGGCACGGGCCGCCTCGAGATCGACGTTGTTGGTGCCGGTGGCGCTGATCAGGATCAGTTTCAGTTCGGGACTGGCCGCGATGGCGGCCGCGTCGATCCGGATCTTGTTGGTGATGGCGACGGTGGCGCCCTTGAGGTGTTCGATCACCTGATCGGGCAGGGTCTGGGCGAACAGCTGCAGTTCGCTAAAGCATTCGCGCAGGGGGCTGAGGTCGAGATCGCCCAGGTCCAGGGACGGATGGTCGAGGAAAACAGCGCGGTGAATGTTCGTCATCAACTGTACCTTTTGTGCAATGAACTGAAGGCGTAATCTGCCGAGCCTACCAGATGAAATAAATAGTTACGCTTGGCCTGAAGGAGCCCTCATGTACTGGACCGAGTTCTTGACCGTTGCACTGATCCACCTGTTGGCCGTCGCCAGCCCCGGCCCGGACTTTGCCGTCGTGGTACGAGAAAGCGTGACCCATGGTCGTCGCGCCGGCACCTGGACAGCGCTTGGAGTCGGTTCGGCGATTTTCCTCCACGTCGGCTACTCGCTGCTGGGTATCGGCTTGATCGTGTCCCAGTCGATCGTCCTGTTCAACGCCTTGAAATGGGCCGCCGCCGCTTATCTGCTGTACATCGGCTTCAAGGCGCTGCGGGCGCAACCGGCCAAGGCCGTGACCGACGATCTGCACAAGGAAGCCGGCGAGCGCACCGCGCGGGGCGCCTTCACATCCGGGTTCGTGACCAACGGCCTGAACCCGAAAGCCACGCTGTTTTTCCTGTCGCTGTTCACCGTGGTGATCAATCCGCATACGCCGCTGACCGTGCAGGCCGGTTACGGGATTTACCTGGCGGTGGCGACAGCGATCTGGTTTTGCCTGGTGGCCATGCTGTTCAGCCAGCAGCGAGTGCGCGCCGGCTTCGCCCGCATGGGGCATTGGTTCGACCGGACCATGGGCGCGGTGTTGATCGCCATTGGCGTGAAACTCGCGTTTACCGAGATGCACTGATCCCACACGGATCCCACATCTGTACGGCGAATGCTGGCGAAACGCTAGCATTCGTGCGGTTTTGCAAATCATCCCTTTGGCTGATTTGGCTGGCGATCAGGGGCACTACAGTGCTTACTCTACAGCCACGACCGAGTAGTCAGAAAAGGGATTCTTATGTTGCAGACTCGCGTTATCCCCCCAGCCGAAGGCGCTTACCAGTATCCGCTGCTGATCAAACGGCTGCTGATGTCCGGCGCGCGTTATGAGAAAACCCGCGAGATCGTTTACCGCGACCAGTTGCGCTATAGCTATCCGACCCTGATCGAACGGGTCGCACGGCTGGCCAATGTGCTGACGGCTGCCGGGGTCAAGCCCGGGGATACCGTGGCGGTGATGGATTGGGACAGCCACCGATACCTGGAGTGCATGTTTGCCATTCCGATGATCGGCGCGGTGATCCACACCATCAACGTGCGCCTGTCGCCGGAGCAGATCCTCTACACCATGAATCACGCCGTGGACCGCTTTGTCCTGGTCAACAGCGAGTTCGTCGGACTGTACAACGCGATCGCCGGGCAGCTGACCACGGTCGAGAAAACCCTGCTCCTGACCGACCTGCCGGAAAAGACCGCCGACCTGCCGAATCTCGTCGGTGAGTACGAGCAGTTGCTGGCAGCGGCAAGCCCGCACTACGACTTCCAGGACTTCGACGAAAACTCGGTGGCGACCACGTTCTATACCACCGGCACCACCGGCAACCCCAAGGGCGTGTATTTCACCCATCGGCAGCTGGTGCTGCATACCATGGGGGTGTCGACGATCATGGGGGCGATCGACAGCGTGCGCCTGTTGGGCACCAACGACGTGTACATGCCCATCACGCCGATGTTCCACGTGCATGCCTGGGGCCTGCCCTATGTGGCGACCATGCTCGGGCTCAAGCAGGTGTACCCGGGACGCTACGATCCGGAGTACCTGGTGGAGTTGTGGCGCAAGGAAAAGGTCTCCTTCTCGCACTGCGTACCGACCATCCTGCAGATGGTCCTCAATGCCAAGGCTGCCCAGGACACCGATTTCGGTGGCTGGAAAATCGTCATCGGTGGCAGTGCGCTCAATCATGCGTTGTACGACGCGGCCAAGGCCAAGGGCATTCAACTGACCGCCGCCTATGGCATGTCGGAAACCGGGCCACTGGTATCGTGCGCGCACCTCAATGATGAACTGATGGCCGGCACCGAAGACGAACGCACCACCTACCGGATCAAGGCCGGCGTGCCAGGGCCGTTGGTGGAAGCGGCGATCGTCGACACCGAAGGCAACTTTCTGCCCGCCGATGGTGAAACCCAGGGCGAGCTGGTGTTGCGCGCGCCGTGGCTTACCGAGGGCTATTTCAACGAACCGCAGAAGGGCGCCGAACTCTGGGCCGGCGGCTGGCTGCACACCGGGGACGTGGCGACCCTGGACAGCATGGGGGTGATCGACATTCGCGACCGGATCAAGGACGTGATCAAGACTGGTGGCGAGTGGATCTCCTCCCTGGACCTCGAAGACCTGATCAGTCGCCACGCGGCGGTACGCGAAGTAGCAGTGGTGGGGATTGCCGATCCGCAGTGGGGCGAGCGCCCGTTTGCCTTGCTGGTATTACGCGAGGGCCATGCCATTGGCGCCCGGGAGCTCAAGGAGCACCTCAAGCCGTTCGTGGAACTGGGGCACCTGAGCAAGTGGGCGATCCCGAGCCAGATCGCCCTTGTTACTGAAATTCCCAAGACCAGCGTCGGTAAGCTCGACAAGAAGCGCATTCGCGTCGATATCACCGAATGGCAGGCCAACAACAGCACCTTCCTCTCGACGCTTTAAGCGTCCCTTGGCGTGCCCAAAAGGGCACGCCAGCCCCACCAAGCAAGCGCTTGGCTTGTTAAATCCGTATTTTCAGCCATTCTTGCCGGGCCGACGGGTGTCGGCATGGCAAAGGACTGTTCCAGAGTGGCTGGCAGGCGCAAATCACACTTTAGAGGGATCAAGCACTACTACCTGCTGGCTATAGTCCGCTCAAGGATTTTTAAGAACGGAGCAAACGCACAAACCGGGGCGATGCAACTTTGGAATGACTTTGGGAAGCCATGGCTCCCTGTTATCCAAGCGTTTTTAGAAGTGCTATTTGCCATAACAATAAAATGCACATGGAGTAGCGTCGATGACATCAGTAAACCAGTTCTGGCGCCGGGCTAAACTGCCTTTGGCTGTCAGCCTTGCCTCTACGCTCGCCGGGCCTGCATTCGGCGTCAGTTTCAACATCGGTGAAATCGAAGGTCAATTCGACTCTTCCCTGTCGATCGGTGCGAGTTGGTCTACTGAAAGCGCCAACAAAAACCTCATCGGCGTCAACAACGGCGGTCGCGGCCTGTCCCAGACTTCCGATGACGGTCACTTGAACTTCAAAAGCGGTGAAACCTTCTCGAAAATCTTCAAGGGCATCCATGACCTTGAGTTGAAGTATGGCGACACCGGCATTTTTGTCCGTGGCAAATACTGGTACGACTTTGAACTCAAGGACGAGAGCCGTCCGTTCAAGGACATCAGCGACGACAATCGCAAGGAAGGCGCAAAATCTGCTGGCGGTCAAATCCTCGACGCCTTCGTCTATCACAACTACGCCATTGCCGATCAACCGGGTTCCGTACGCCTGGGCAAGCAAGTAGTGAGCTGGGGTGAAAGTACTTTCATCGGCGGCGGTATCAACTCGATCAACCCGATCGACGTGTCCGCATTCCGTCGTCCCGGTGCCGAGATCAAGGAAGGCCTGATCCCGGTCAACATGTTCTATGTGTCCCAGAGCCTCACCGAGAATCTGTCGACCGAAGCGTTCTACCAGATCGAATGGGACCAGACGGTTGCCGACAACTGCGGCACCTTCTTCTCGCAACCGGACGTGATCGCCGATGGTTGCGACAACAACCTGGCTGTGCTGCGCACCCAGAACGGGCTCAACAACGCTCTGGCGGCGGCGGGGCTGCCAGCCGGTGCGCGTAACGCTGCCATCAACACGCTGGCTGCCAGGGGCGTGACCTGGGGTAACCCGGATGAAGGCGTGATCGTGCGTCGTGGCCCGGATCGCGACGCCCGTGACAGCGGCCAGTTCGGTGTGTCCTTCAAGTACATGTTCGATCCGCTGGACACCGAATTCGGTGCCTACTTCATGAACTACCACAGCCGTGCGCCGATTTTCAGCGGTCACGGGGCCCCGGCGAGCGCCTACAGTGGTGCAGGTCTGGTGGGCGGCCTGGTGGGCGCCGGTATACCACTGAACGTCGCGGCGGGCCTGGCACCGACCTTGCTGCCGTTGGTGGTGGCGGGCAACTCCAGCTACTACGTCGAATACCCTGAAGACATCCGCCTGTACGGCTTGAGCTTCTCCACCACCTTGCCGACAGGCACCGCGTGGAGTGGTGAAGTCAGCTACCGGCCGAATGCGCCAGTCCAGCTCAACACCACCGACATCCTGTTTTCCGGCCTGACGCCGCTGAACCCTAGCGTGTCCGTGCTCCAGGGCACGCCAGGGCAGGACCAGCAAGGTTATCGCCGCAAGGAAGTGACCCAGCTGCAAACGACCTTGACCCACTTCTTCGACCAGGTGATGGGCGCCGAGCGTCTGACCCTGGTGGGTGAAGTCGGCTGGACCCACGTCGGCGGCCTGGAAAGCAACTCCAAGGCACGTTACGGCCGTGACCCGAGCTACGGCCCTGGCCCATTGCCAAACAACCAGTGCGTGGCGCTGAACACCGGAACGCTGGCAGGCGGGCCACAAAACAACGTCAGTCGCTACTGCGAAAACGACGGCTTCACCACGGCCAACTCCTGGGGTTATCGCGGTCGCGCCATCTGGGAATACAACGACGTATTCGCCGGTGTGAACCTCAAGCCGAACGTGGCCTGGTCCCACGACGTGGAAGGTTACTCCCCTGGCCCTGGCGGCAACTTCGAGGAAGGTCGCAAAGCGGTCAGCCTGGGTGTCGATGCCGAGTACCAGAACACCTACACCGCAAGCCTGGCGTACACCAACTTCTTCGACGGCAAGTACACCACCGTGGATGACCGCGACTTCGTTGCGCTCAGCTTTGGCGTGAACTTCTAAGCACTATTTTCAGGACGAGCACACACATGAAAATAACCAAGAGTCTGTTCCACGCTGGTGTCCTGGGACTTTCGCTGCTGGCGACCAGCGTAATGGCGGCGGTCCCGGCGGCAGAAGCGGACAAGCTGGGCAAGAGCCTGACCCCGATGGGCGCCGAAATGGCGGGCAATGCCGACGGTTCGATCCCGGCCTGGAAACCGATGCCGAAAAATGCCGGCACCGTCGACAGCAAGGGTTTCCTGTCAGATCCGTATGCCAGCGAAAAACCGCTGTTTACCATCACCGCGCAGAACGTCGACCAGTACAAGGCCAAGCTCGCTCCGGGCCAGTACGCGATGTTCAAACGCTACCCGGAAACCTACAAGATGCCGGTTTACCCGTCCCATCGCGGTGCCACCGTGCCGGATGACGTGTTCGCCTCCATCAAGAAGAACGCCACCAACACCGAGCTGGTATCCGGCGGTAACGGGCTGAAAAACTTTGAAACCGCGGTACCGTTCCCGATTCCGAAAAGCGGCGTGGAAGTCATCTGGAACCACATCACCCGTTATCGCGGCGGCAGCGTAACCCGACTGGTCACCCAGGCCACGCCACAGCCGAACGGCTCGTTCAGCCTGGTGTACTTCCAGGACCAGTTCGTGTTCCGTGACAAGATGAAGGACTACGACCCGGCGAACCCGGGCAACATCCTGTTCTACTTCAAGCAGAAAGTGACCGCGCCGGCGCGTCTGGCCGGTGGTGTGTTGCTGGTGCACGAAACCCTCGACCAAGTGGCGGAACCGCGTTCGGCGTGGGTCTACAACGCCGGTCAACGTCGCGTGCGCCGTGCGCCGCAAGTGTCCTATGACGGCCCGGGTACCGCTGCAGACGGCCTGCGTACCTCAGACAACCTGGACATGTACAACGGTGCGCCGGATCGTTACGACTGGAAGCTCGAAGGCAAGAAAGAGATGTACATCGCTTCCGACGCCTACAAGCTCGATGATCCGAAGCTCAAGTACGGCGACATCATCAAGGCTGGCCACATTAACCAAGACCTGGCTCGCTACGAGCTGCGCCGGGTCTGGCACGTGGTGGCAACCTTGAAGGAAGGTCAGCGCCACATCTACGCCAAGCGTGACTTCTACATCGATGAAGACACCTGGCAGGCGGCGGTGATCGACCACTACGACGGTCGTAATCAACTCTGGCGTGTGGCGGAAGCTCATGCCCAGAACTATTACAACGTCCAGGTACCGTGGTACACCCTGGAAGCGCTGTACGACCTGCAGTCGGGCCGTTACCTGGCACTGGGCATGAAGAACGAAGAGAAGTCGGCGTATGACTTCGGCTTCACCGCCACCACCAGCGACTTCACCCCGGCGGCACTGCGTCAGGATGGTGTTCGTTAACATGCAATGACCTGAGGCCGCATCCTCCGGAAAAACGCCCCGACTGGTTCGGGGCGTTTTTTTTTGCGTTTTCACTGTAGGAGCGAGCCTGCTCGCGAAAAACCAGAGAGCACCGCGTGGTGCCAGACTTCACGCGTTCACGTCCATCGTCGGAACGCCGCCCGGAGCAGGCTCGCTCCTACAGGGTGTGTAGACTTTTTGTAGCCATTTGTAGCAATAACCTTCATTCCCTCCTCGTTTACCGCTAGTCTGCGGACATCTGCAACGCCGCCACCCGCAACACAAACAAGAGCCGGCCATGACTGATCTGTCCCCACCACCAGGTCCTGCAAGCGTCGCTGTCGCCGCGCTGGACGGGCGCTTTTTCCGACCGCCATTGCCCGACGGCCATGTGCTGCGCCCACGCCTGTGCGAGCGCTTGAGCGCCGGTCTCGGTGGCAGGTTGCTGCTGGTCAGCGCACCGGCCGGGTTCGGCAAGAGTTCGTTGGCGGTGGAGTTCTGCCAGGCGCTGCCCGCCCATTGGCAAAGTCTCTGGCTGGGGTTGAGCCCGCGCGACAGCGACCCGGGCCGATTCCTCGAGCGATTGCTCGAAGGCCTGCAGGATTTTTTCCCGCAGTTAGGCAGGCAGTCCCTCGGGTTATTGAAGATGCGCCAGCGGCACCAGCCGTTCGCCTTCGAAGAATGGCTGGACGGGCTGCTCGACGAACTGGCCGTGCACCTGTCGACCGCGACCCCCCTGTTGCTGGTGCTCGATGACTATCACCTGGCCCAGGGGCCGGTGCTTGATCGCTGCCTGCAGTTTTTCCTCAATCACCTTCCCGATGGCTTGCTGGTGATGGTCACCAGTCGACAGCGTCCAGACTGGCACCTGGCGCGGTTGCGCCTGTCGCGCCAGCTGCTGGAGTTGCATGAGCAGGATCTGCGCCTGACCCACGATGAAGCCTTGAGCCTGCTCGATCGGCACAGCAGTTCCTTGCGTGGCGAGGCGCTGGAAAACCTGATCCAGCGCAGCGAAGGCTGGGTTGCCGGGTTGCGCTTCTGGTTGCTGGCCGCGTCCGAGGCAGGCACCCAGGGAGCATTGCCCCAGGCGCTCCACGGCGGGGAAGGGTTGATCCGCGATTACCTGCTCGAGGAAGTGATCGATTGCCTGCCCGCCGAAGTGCAAGCCTTTCTCTACGACACCGCCCACCAGGAACGTTTTTGCAGCGAACTGTGCGACGCCATTCGAGACGCCCATGACAGCGCCGAAATCCTGCGCTTCCTGGCTGCCCACCAGGTGTTCCTGGTGCCGCTGGACGAGCACGGCCACTGGTATCGCTATCATCATCTGTTTTCCGACCTGCTGCGCACACGGCCAGGGGCGCAATCGATGGTGCCTGCCGCCAGCCTGCACCTGCGCGCCTGTCGCTGGTTCAATGCCCAGGGCCTGCTCGATGAAGCGGTCGAGCAGGCGTTGCGGGCCGGGCACCTGGACGTTGCGGCAAACCTGGTGCAAAACCTTTCCGAAGAACAACTGCTGGCCGAGCAGAATGTCGGCATGTTGCTGCGCTGGAAAATGGACTTGCCCGATAGCCTTCTGATCAGCACACCGCGCCTGATCGTGCTCTACAGCTGGGCGTTGGGCCTGGCCTGCCAGCTGGACGCCGCCGAGGAACTGGCCAGCCACCTGAGCCGATTCCTGCCGGCACCGTCGGCCACCGCGCAAAAGTCGATGCTGGCGCAATGGCTGGCCCTGAGCGGGATCATCGCGCGCGGGCGCGGCAATCGCGAACTGACGATACGTTATTGCACCGAAGCGCTGGAGAGCCTTCCGTGCAAGCGCTATGGACAGCGATTGATGTGTCTCTCGACCCTGTCCAACCTGGCGATTGCCGATGGCGATATGTGGCGTGCCAGGAAGTTGAACCGTGACTCCCTGGAACTGGCGCAACGGGTGGGCAACCCGTTGTTCGAGGCGTTGGCCCATTACGACCGCGCTCGCGTATTGCAGGCACGGGGCGAAATACTGCGCTCGCTCGATGAAGTCCGGCAAGGGCTGCAACGCTTGCAGGGGCTGTCTGCGCAGCGACTCTATGCGGTACGCGCCCGACTGACGTTGTACGAGGGCTTCCTGTTAGCCTTGCGCCTGCAACCCCAAGCGGCGCGGCTGCGCTTGCAGGCCGGCTTGGGTGAAGCCCGCGCCTGTCGCGACATCAGCGTCCTGATCGGCCATTGCGTGATCGCCCGACTGGAAGGCAGCAGCGGGGAGTTCGCCAAGGCTTTTGCCGAGCTCGCCGAAGCCGAACGACTGATGCACATCTGGGACGTGCCGCCGATCTACTACCTGGCAATGATTACCCTGGTCAAATGCGAACTCTGGCTGGCCCAGGGGCGTACCGATCTGGCGCAAGCCTGGTTGGCGCGTTTGGGGCAGACCTATAACGGCGAGCAGCCGGCCGCACCACCGGAATTCCATCCGCAACTGCCGCTGCACATCGAACTACAGCAAGCGTTACTGGAGGTCATCCAGAACCAACCGATGCTGGCCGAAGGACGTTTGAATGCGCTGCTCGAACATGGTCAGCAAACTGGCCGGCAGATGCTCAGTGCAATGGCGCTGACGCAAAAAGTTTCACTGTTGCTGGGCAGCGGACGCGAACCCGAGGCCCGCAAGGCGCTGGTCCAGGCATTGGACGCAGCAGCCGGCGGTGTGCTGCAACCCTTTGAAGGGCTGTTGGCCGAGCATCCGGACTGGCTGCGTGGGCAACTTCAACTCTGTGCGCCGACCACGGTTTCCCAGGACCTTGCAGAAAAACTTCCAGCCATGGCCTCTCGCCCGGCGCTGGAGCCCATTCCCCCGTCGGAACAACTCAGTACCCGGGAAATGGCCGTCCTGCGCCTGATCGCCCAGGGCTGCTCGAACCAGGAAATCAGCGACCAGCTGTTTATTTCGCTGCATACGGTGAAAACCCATGCCAGCCATATCAACAGCAAGCTGGGGGTCGAGCGGCGCACGCAAGCGGTGGCGCGGGCGAAGGAGTTGGGGGTGTTGGTGTAGTGTTGGGCGCCCCCCACGTCCCGCAATCGGACATGCCTGTGCCAGAATAGGCCATCCATTTTTTCCAGGAACACCCATGGACGCTGCCAAACCTGCGCTGATCCGCGAAACCTTCCCCGTCGGCCCCTTGCAGTGCAACTGCACGATCATCGGCGATCCGATCACGAAAAAAGCCATTGTGGTCGACCCGGGCGGCAATCATGAACTGATCCTCGCGCGGCTCGATGCCCTGGGCCTGAAGGTGGTCAGCATCATTCACACCCATGCGCACCTCGATCACTTCCTGGCCTCGGGCCAGTTGAAGGAAAAAACCGGCGCCACCCTGCATTTGCACAAGGAAGACCAATTTCTTTGGGACAACCTGGAGATGCAATGCCAGATGTTCGGTGTGCCCTACACGCCGGTACCGTCGCCGGACCGCTGGCTGGCCGACGATGAAGAGCTGGCGTGTGGTTGTGGCGTGGCATTGCACACACCGGGTCACACACCAGGCTCCATGAGCTTCTGGTTTTCCGAGGCCAAGCTGTTGATTGCCGGGGACACCTTGTTCCGGCGCGGGGTAGGGCGCACGGATCTGTGGGGCGGCGACCAGGCGACCATCGTGCGTTCGATCAAGCAGCGTTTGTACACCCTCGACGAAGAGGCGACGGTCGTGGCTGGGCATGGTCCGGATACCCGCTTGGGTGATGAAATGCGCGAGAACCCTTTTGTTCGCGCCTGATTTGTAACAAGTGGAATTTTCACTTGTCGAAATGATCCAACGCCCGCAAAGGTTCGATGCTTAAGTCCGTTGCACCACAGAATGCAAAAAAGTAGGAGCTCTACATGTTCACCACGCCTCGTTTGATTATTGTCGCTACTGCCGTGGCACTGTTGGCCGGTTGCGCCTCGCCCAACCCTTACGACAACCAGGGCCAGGCCAATAGCGGCTCCACGGGCATGAGCAAGACCGCCAAATACGGTGGCCTCGGGGCTCTGGCCGGTGCATTGGCCGGTGCTGCCATCAACCACGACAACCGTGGCAAGGGCGCGCTGATTGGTGCTGCTGTAGTGGGTGCTTCCGCTGCCGGTTACGGCTACTACGCTGACCAGCAGGAGAAAAAACTGCGTGAGAGCATGGCCAACACCGGTGTCGAAGTGCAGCGTGAAGGTGATCAGATCAAGCTGATCATGCCGGGCAACATCACGTTCGCCACCGATTCGGCGAACATCGCTTCGAGCTTCTACCAGCCGCTGAACAACCTGGCCGGTTCGCTGAAAGAGTTCAACCAGAACCAGATCGAAATTGTCGGCTACACCGACAGCACCGGCAGCCGCCAGCACAACATGGACCTGTCCCAGCGTCGCGCCCAGAGCGTGGCAACTTACCTGACCTCGCAAGGCGTGAGCGGTACCAACCTGAGCGCCCGTGGCGCCGGCCCGGATAACCCGGTCGCCAGCAACGCCGACACCAATGGGCGGGCGCAGAACCGCCGGGTAGAGGTGAACCTGAAGGCGATTCCAGGCCAGCAATATGGTGGCCAGCAACAAGGTGACGTTCAGCCGTTCCCTTGATCGCCTGACTGAACCCCAGGCATAAAAAAACCGGCCCCTTCGCGAGCAGGCTTCGCTCCTACAGGAGGCACGCAAAACCTGTAGGAGCGAGGCTTGCCCGCGAAGAGGCCAGAACAGGCACCGGAACTCTGGAATAACAGAAACAAAAAAGCCCCCGGACAATCACTCGTCCGAGGGCTTTTTCACACCTGAAACCTGATTACTTCTTCAGGCCGTAATGCTCATCGAGCATGCCCGGCGCGTTCGGGGCTTTCGGTGCGTAGTCGCGCGGTGGTTCCTGATTGCGCGGTGGCGTCAGGCGTTCCCGTGGAGCCTGCGTCGCATCGGCGTGCAGGGAGGCCAGCAGGCGTTGGCGGGTCTGCTCATCCAGGGCCAGGCGGTTGGCACCCTCGGCGAGATGATCCTGCACTTCCTGATAGCTCGCAGTCAGTTTCTTGACCAGCGTCGCGGTGCTGTTGAAGTGGGTCACCACTTCGTTCTGATAACTGTCGAAACGTTCCTGAATGTCGTCCAGCTGACGTTGCGTGCTGCTAGGCGCGGCATTCGGCGCAAGGCGAGCGATCAGAAACCCAATGGCGACACCCACAACCAGGGCAAGAGTCGGTAACAACCAAACTAAGAGCGAGTGTTCCACGAGTCCTTCCTCTATAAACGGCTTTGCTTTACGTTAACGGCTCGAACCTGCGCTGTATACCGCGATTCACTCGCAATGGACAGCCGCAGACAATTTGCTAGACGAGTCGACCCGATTCGAGGTCACGGAGTTCCTTCCTTGCTTATGCGTGAAACCCCTGTAGTGATTGATGGCCCGGTCGGCCAGCTGGAAGCACTGTACCTGGACAATGAGCAGCCGCGCGGCCTCGCGCTCATCTGCCATCCGAACCCGGTGCAGGGCGGAACCATGCTCAACAAAGTGGTCTCGACCCTGCAGCGCACCGCGCGCGATGCCGGCTTGATCACTTTGCGTTTCAACTACCGTGGCGTCGGTGCCAGCGAAGGCTCCCACGACATGGGTACCGGCGAAGTCGACGATGCGCAGGCCGTGGCCGAATGGTTTCGCGCCAGGCACCCTGAGTTGCCGCTGACCCTGTTCGGTTTTTCCTTCGGCGGTTTTGTTGCAGCAAGTCTCGGCGGGCGTCTGGAAGCGCAGGGCGAGCAGCTCAAGCATCTGTTCATGGTCGCTCCAGCGGTTATGCGTCTGGGCGCTCAGGATCAACTGCCGCAGCAGGGTGAATTGACGCTGATCCAGCCGGAAACCGACGAAGTGATTGATCCGCAGCTGGTTTACCAATGGTCCGACAAGCTCGAACGTCCCCATGAGCTGCTGAAAGTGGCAGAATGCGGACACTTTTTTCATGGCAAGCTGACCGATCTCAAGGATCTGATCCTGCCGCGTCTCTCGAATTGATTGCAGTCTGACAAGCGATTACCCATGACGACTCGTACCCGTATCCTCACCGGCATCACCACCACCGGCACGCCGCACCTGGGCAACTACGCAGGCGCCATCCGCCCGGCGATCCTTGCCAGCCGTGACAGCAATGCCGATTCGTTCTATTTCCTGGCCGACTACCACGCCCTGATCAAGTGCGATGACCCGCTGCGCATCCAGCGCTCGCGCCTGGAAATCGCCGCGACCTGGCTGGCCGGTGGCCTGGATGTGGACCGCGTGACCTTCTACCGTCAGTCCGACATCCCGGAAATCCCCGAGTTGACCTGGCTGCTGACCTGCGTTGCCGCCAAGGGCCTGCTCAACCGTGCCCACGCCTACAAGGCGTCGGTGGACAAGAACGTCGAGACCGGTGAAGACCCGGACGCCGGCATCACCATGGGCCTGTACAGCTACCCGGTGCTGATGGCCGCGGACATCCTGATGTTCAACGCGCACAAGGTGCCGGTCGGCCGCGACCAGATCCAGCACGTGGAAATGGCCCGGGACATCGGCCAGCGTTTCAACCACCTGTTTGGCCAGGGCAAGGAGTTCTTCACCATGCCCGAGGCGCTGATCGAAGAGAGCGTGGCCACGCTGCCGGGCCTGGACGGCCGCAAGATGTCGAAGAGCTACGACAACACCATTCCGTTGTTCAGCAGCGCCAAAGAAATGAAGGACGCGATTTCCCGTATCGTCACCGACTCCCGTGCACCGGGTGAGGCAAAGGATCCGGACAACTCGCACCTGTTCACCCTGTTCCAGGCGTTCGCCACCCCGGCGCAAGCCGACGAGTTCCGCAGCGATCTGCTGCAGGGGCTAGGTTGGGGCGAGGCGAAGAATCGCTTGTTCCAGCTGCTGGACAGCGAGCTGGGCGAGTCCCGCGAGCGTTACAACCAACTGATCGAGCGCCCGGCGGATCTTGAAGACATCCTGCAGCACGGGGCGAAAAAGGCGCGTGCAGTCGCGACCCCTTTCCTCAACGAGTTGCGCGAAGCGGTAGGCCTGCGTTCGTTCGTTGCCCAGGCTCAAGTGGCAGCGACCACCAAGAAGAAAGCCGCGAAGGCCGCGCGTTTTGTCAGCTTCCGTGAAGACGATGGCAGTTTCCGCTTCCGTCTGCTGGCGGCCGATGGCGAGCAACTGCTGCTGTCGCGTAACTTCGCCGACGGTAAAACCGCAGGTCAGGTGACCAAGCAACTGCAATCGGGCCAGCCATTGGACGTGCGCAGCGAAGACCTGAGCTTTAGCGTCTGGCTTGAAGGTCAGTGCGTGGGTGACAGCCCGGCGTTCGCTGACAGCGCCGCGCGCGATGCTGCGATCGAGGCATTGCGGATCGCCCTGACGCCAGTCCAGGACTAATCAACGGCTCGGCCCGACCAAGGGCTGATTGCCATTCCCACGGGCCATCGCTACAGTGACGGCCCGTTTTTGTTGCCTTGCTAACGAATTATGACGCCCCTAGAACGATATCAAGCTGATCTGAAACGCCCGGAATTCTTCCATGATGCCGCGCAGGAAACTGCCGTGCGTCATCTGCAGCGCCTGTACGACGATCTGGTCGCGGCCGAGCAGAACAAACCGGGCCTGCTGGGCAAACTGTTTGGCAAGAAGGATCAGGCACCGGTCAAGGGCCTGTACTTCTGGGGCGGCGTGGGTCGCGGCAAGACTTACCTGGTCGACACCTTCTTCGAAGCGCTGCCGTTCAAGGAGAAGTCCCGTACTCACTTCCACCGCTTCATGAAGCGCGTGCACGAAGAGATGAAGACCCTGGGCGGCGAGAAAAACCCGCTGACCATCATCGCCAAGCGCTTTTCCACCGAAGCCCGGGTGATCTGCTTCGATGAATTCTTCGTCTCCGACATCACCGACGCCATGATCCTCGGCACCTTGATGGAAGAGCTGTTCAAGAACGGTGTGACCCTGGTTGCGACGTCGAACATCGTGCCCGACGGCCTGTACAAGGACGGCCTGCAACGCGCGCGCTTCCTGCCGGCCATCGCGCTGATCAAGCAGAATACCGAGATCGTCAACGTCGACAGCGGCGTCGACTATCGCCTGCGTCACCTCGAACAAGCGGAACTGTTCCACTTCCCGCTCGACGAAGCCTCCCACGAAAGCCTGCGTAAAAGCTTCCGCGCGCTGACGCCGGAATGCACTGCAGCGATCGAAAACGATGTGCTGATGATCGAGAACCGCGAAATCCGTGCCCTGCGTACCTGTGATGACGTGGCCTGGTTCGATTTCCGTGAACTGTGCGACGGCCCACGTAGCCAGAACGACTACATCGAACTGGGCAAGATCTTCCACGCCGTGTTGCTCAGCGGTGTCGAGCAGATGAGCGTCACCACCGACGACATCGCCCGACGCTTCATCAACATGGTTGACGAGTTCTACGATCGCAACGTCAAGCTGATCATTTCTGCCGAAGTAGAACTCAAAGACCTCTACACCGGCGGTCGCCTGAACTTCGAGTTCCAGCGAACCCTGAGCCGCCTGCTGGAAATGCAGTCCCACGAATTCCTGTCCCGGGCGCACAAGCCGTAGGACGATTCGAAAAATAAAAAGGGCCTGCATTTGCAGGCCCTTTTTTATGTGCGCTGAAGAACCCTCAAATTCACCGCAATCCCCTGTGGGAGCGAGCCTGCTCGCGATAGCGGTATGTCAGTCACATCATTGCTGAGTGTGCCGACGCCATCGCGAGCAGGCTCGCTCTCACATTGAAAAGGGTGGGCTTCAGGGTTCAGGCAGCCTGCTGAAACTGCTGCCGATACTGGTTCGGCGACAACTCCGTATGTTGGCGGAATAGCCTGGCGAAGAAGCTCGCATCGTCATAACCGACTTCATAACTGATGGTCTTGATGCTCTTGCGGCTGCCGGACAGCAAGCCTTTGGCGGTTTCGATGCGCAGGCGCTGCAGGTAGTGCAGTGGCTTGTCACCGGTGGCGGTCTGGAAGCGCCGCATGAAGTTGCGGATGCTCATGCCGTGTTCGCGGGCGACGTCCTCGAAGCGGAATTTGTCGGCGAAGTGTTCTTCGAGCCAGTGCTGGATCTGCAGGATGATCACGTCCTGGTGCAGCTTTTGCCCGCCGAAGCCGATTCTTCCCGGCGAGTAGCTGCGTTGCACTTCATAGAGGATGTCTCGCGCCACGGCCTGGGAGACGTTGGCGCCGCAGAAGCGCTCGATCAGGTAGACGTACAGGTCGCATGCCGAGGTGGTGCCGCCTGCGCAATACAGGTTGTCGGCGTCGGTCAGGTGCTTGTCCTGATTGAGTTGGACCTTCGGGAAACGTTCTGCGAAGGCATTGAAGAAGCGCCAGTAAGTGGTCGCCTCCTTGCCATCGAGCAGGCCGGCTTCGGCGAGCCAGAACACCCCGGTGGCCTCGCCGCAGAGTACAGCGCCGCGGGCATGTTGCTGACGCAGCCAGGACAGGACCTGTGGATGACGTTTGCTCAGGGTCTCGAAATCGTCCCAGAACGCGGGAATGACGATGATGTCGGCATTTTCCAGGCCGCCGTCCACCGGGATCACCACGTCGCTGAAGGTGTTGACCGGTTTGCCGTCGGGGCTGACCAGTCGGGTTTCGAACGCTGGAGTCAGGCCGTGGCCCAGTTGTTTGCCGTAGCGCAGGCTGGCGAGGTGGAAGAAATCCTTGGCCTGCATGAGGGTGGAAGCGAAAACCCGGTCAATGGCCAGGATGCTGACGCGCCGCAAGGGCGTGGAGGCTTGGTTAGACATAATTCAACTTTATTCTTATAGGGGAAAGTGGTCACCAGACGGCTGGATCGTCTTATTTTTTGTCGGATGTGTCCAGTGTCCTGTATCGGACGCCAGGCATAGTCTCTGAAGGTCCATTCCTTTAAAAAACAAAGATAAGGGTGCCGCATGATTCCGAGAACCTTGTTCAGTTCCGAGCACGAACTCTTTCGCGACAGCGTGCGAACGTTCCTCGAGAAAGAAGCGGTGCCGTTCCATGGGCAATGGGAAAAACAGGGCTATATCGACCGTCAACTCTGGAACAAGGCAGGGGAGGCGGGGATGTTGTGCTCGCATCTGCCGGAAGAGTACGGCGGGTTGGGGGCGGACTTTCTGTACAGCGCGGTGGTCATCGAAGAGATAGGGCGCCTGGGGTTGACCGGTATCGGTTTTTCCCTGCATTCGGACATTGTTGCACCCTACATCCTGCATTACGGCAGTGAAACGCTGAAACACAAATACCTGCCCAAACTGGTGTCTGGCGAGATGGTCAGCGCCATTGCCATGACCGAGCCCGGTGCCGGTTCCGACCTGCAAGGGGTGAAGACCACCGCAGTGCTCGATGGTGACGAGTATGTGATCAACGGCTCGAAGACGTTCATCACCAATGGCTTCCTCGCAGACCTGGTGATCGTCGTCGCCAAGACCGACCCGAAGGCCGGTGCGAAGGGCACCAGTCTGTTCCTGGTGGAGGCCGATACGCCGGGCTTCGACAAGGGCAAGCGCCTGGAAAAGGTCGGCATGAAGGCCCAGGACACCTCGGAGCTGTTCTTCCAGGATGTCCGGGTGCCCAAGGAAAATCTGCTGGGCCAGGCGGGGATGGGGTTCGCGTATTTGATGCAGGAGTTGCCGCAGGAGCGTCTAACCGTGGCCATCGGCGGCCTGGCTTCAGCTGAAGCGGCGTTGCAATGGACCCTGGAATATACCCGCGAGCGCAAAGCCTTCGGCCAGGCAGTTGCCGACTTCCAGAACACCCGTTTCAAACTTGCCGAGATGGCGACCGAGATCCAGATCGGCCGGGTCTTTGTCGACCGCTGCCTGGAGTTGCACCTGCAAGGCAAGCTCGACGTGCCAACGGCGGCGATGGCGAAGTATTGGGGTACGGACCTGCAGTGCAAGGTGCTCGATGAGTGCGTGCAGCTGCATGGCGGTTACGGGTTCATGTGGGAATACCCGATTGCCCGGGCGTGGGCGGATGCGCGGGTGCAGCGGATCTATGCCGGGACCAATGAAATCATGAAGGAGATCATTGCGCGGTCACTGTAATGCAGTGTTGATCGTTCCCACGCTCCGCGTGGGAATGCCTCAAGGGACGCTCCGCGTTCCAGCTTCAGAAAGGGACGCGGAGCGTCCCGGGCTGCATTCCCACGCAGAGCGTGGGAACGATCAGTCAAGGCGCGGGGTTCGGGTGATCCCTGTGAATCGCCTCGATCCCTTCCAGCACTTCATCCGACAGCTTCAGGTCAAAACTGGCAATGTTGCTCTCCAGTTGCTCCAGTGTCGTCGCACCAATGATGTTGCTGGTCACGAACGGCTGTTGCGTGACGAATGCCAGGGCCATTTGCGCCGGGTCCAGGCCGTGCTCCCGGGCCAGTGCGACGTAGCGGCTGCATGCCGCTTCCGACTGCGGGTTGAAATAGCGGCTGAAGCGGCTGTAGAGGCTCAGGCGGCCTTTTGGCGGGCGGGCCCCACCTTCGTACTTGCCTGACAGGAAACCGAACGCCAGCGGCGAATAGGCGAGCAGGCCGCACTGTTCGCGAATGGCGATTTCCGCCAGGCCGACCTCGAAGCTGCGGTTGAGCAGGTTGTAGGGGTTCTGGATCGACACCGCGCGCGGCCAGCCGCGTTGCTCGGCCAGGGCCAGGAAGCGCATGGTGCCCCACGGCGTTTCGTTGGACAGGCCGATGTGGCGGATCTTGCCGGCCCTGACCTGTTCGTCCAGCGCTTCGAGGGTGTCTTCCAGGGGCGTCAGGTTGGCTTCGGTCTGGTGCTTGTAGCCCAGTTGTCCGAAGAAATTGGTGCTGCGCTCCGGCCAGTGCAGCTGGTACAGGTCGATGTAGTCGGTCTGCAGGCGCTGCAGGCTGGCATCCACGGCCTCGGTGATGTGCTGGCGATTGTGCCGCAGGTTTTTGTCGCGGATGTAGTCGATGGTGTTGCCCGGGCCGGCGATCTTGCTGGCGAGGATCCAGTCGCTGCGATCGCCGCGGCTCTTGAAGTAATTGCCGATGTAGCGTTCGGTGGTGGCGTAGGTTTCGGCCTTGGGCGGCACCGGGTACATTTCAGCAGTATCGATGAAGTTGATCCCGGCGGCCTTGGCGCGCTCGATCTGGGCGAAGGCGTCTGCCTCGCTGTTTTGCTCGCCCCAGGTCATGGTTCCGAGGCAGATTGCGCTCACGTTCAGGTTGGTCCGGCCTAGCTGGCGATACTCCATCGGGGAGCTCCTTGGGCAAAACAATCATAAAAGCAGGTTGAATTATTTTTCGCAATCTGCATAATTGCGCACCTCTTTCTGCAGTGGAAGTGATGCGCCGCCGCCGAAGAATCTTGCCGTTGAACGGACGCGCCGACCCGAGCCCCCGAAAGCGTCTGTATCCGGCTGCCTTTGACTTGTCAAAGTACGCACTATTCAGTAAGATCCGCCGTCTAATTTACAGGGCGGCCCCTGAGGCTATAAAGAATGAAAACTTTTACTGCTAAACCGGAAACAGTAAAGCGCGACTGGTTTGTCGTCGACGCTGCTGGTCAGACCCTGGGTCGTCTGGCCACCGAAATCGCGAGCCGTCTGCGTGGCAAGCACAAGCCTGAGTACACTCCTCACGTTGACACCGGCGACTACATCGTCGTAATCAACGCCGAGCAGATCCGTGTTACCGGCGCTAAAACCACTGACAAAATGTACTACTCCCACTCCGGTTTCCCGGGCGGCATCAAGTCGATCAACTTTGAAAAGCTGATCGCCAAGGCCCCTGAGCGCGTGATCGAGACCGCGGTCAAAGGCATGCTGCCTAAGAACCCGCTGGGTCGCGACATGTACCGTAAGCTGAAAGTCTATGCGGGCGCTGCACACCCTCATACTGCTCAGCAGCCCCAAGAACTGAAGATTTAACGGAATAGTTCATTATGTCGGCGACTCAAAATTACGGCACTGGCCGTCGCAAGACCGCAACCGCACGCGTTTTCCTGCGTCCGGGTACTGGTAACATCTCCATCAACAACCGTTCGCTGGATAATTTCTTCGGCCGCGAAACTGCCCGCATGGTAGTTCGTCAGCCGCTGGAATTGACTGAGACTGTCGAGAAGTTCGACATCTACGTCACCGTGATCGGCGGTGGTGTGAGTGGTCAAGCTGGCGCAATCCGCCACGGCATCACCCGCGCTCTGATGGACTACGACGAAACTCTGCGCAGCGCTCTGCGTAAAGCCGGCTTCGTAACCCGCGATGCACGTGAAGTTGAACGTAAGAAAGTTGGTCTGCGTAAAGCGCGTAAGCGTCCGCAGTACTCGAAGCGTTAATTCGCTTCCACGTTCAAAAAGAACGCCCAGTCTCCTCACGGAGCTGGGCGTTTTTTTGTGCGTGTGATTTTCTCAAAGAATTGCGCTGTGACAACTTGCCACATCGTCAGAGGCCCTATACTACAAGGCTTGGCAGTGGTGCCCCAGGGTAATTACCTTGTCAGAATTGGGGCTTTTCATTACCATTCGGCAAAATTTTTATAAGTACAGCGTTTTACTTAGTAGATGCCTGATTTAACAGGCCACAAAGCTGATGGGAGAGGACTGAATGAGCAATGACGGCGTGAATGCAGGCCGGCGTCGCTTCTTGGTAGCAGCCACATCCGTGGTGGGTGCTGCAGGAGCGGTGGGGGCTGCGGTCCCGTTCGTGGGGTCATGGTTTCCCAGTGCCAAGGCGAAAGCCGCAGGTGCACCGGTGAAAGTGAATGTCAGCAAGATCGAGCCAGGCCAGCAGATGATTGCTGAATGGCGCGGCCAGCCGGTGTTCATCGTCCGCCGTACCGAGGAAATCCTGGGGAATCTGAAGAAGATCGAGGGCCAGCTCTCTGACCCTACCTCCAAGAACTCGACACAACCGACCTATGTCGACCCCGAAACGCGGTCGATCAAGCCTGAAGTTTTGCTGTTGATCGGCATCTGCACGCACCTGGGTTGCTCGCCGACCTTCCGTCCCGAAGTCGCGCCCGCGGACTTGGGAAAGGACTGGGTAGGCGGTTATTTCTGCCCTTGCCACGGCTCCCACTACGACCTGGCTGGCCGCGTCTACAAGTCGCAACCTGCGCCTTTGAACCTGCCAGTTCCCCCGCATTCCTATGAGACCGATGACATCATCGTCGTTGGCGTCGATACGGAGAAAGCGTGATGAGCAAGTTCATGGATTGGGTTGATGCGCGCTTTCCCGCGACCAAGATGTGGGAAGACCATCTCAGCAAGTACTACGCCCCGAAGAACTTCAACTTCTTCTATTTCTTTGGCTCCCTGGCGCTGCTCGTTCTGGTCAACCAGATCGTCACCGGTGTCTGGCTGACCATGAGCTACACCCCGTCGGCGGAAGAAGCCTTCGCTTCCGTCGAGTACATCATGCGCGACGTCGAGTACGGCTCGATCCTGCGCCTGCTGCACTCCACCGGCGCTTCGGCGTTCTTCATCGTGGTCTATCTGCACATGTTCCGTGGCTTGCTCTACGGGTCGTACCAGAAGCCGCGTGAGCTGGTGTGGGTCTTCGGCATGCTGATTTACCTGGCGCTGATGGCCGAGGCCTTCATGGGCTACCTGCTGCCGTGGGGCCAGATGTCCTACTGGGGTGCCCAGGTGATCATCTCGCTGTTCGGTGCGATCCCGGTCATCGGCAACGACCTGACCCAGTGGATTCGTGGTGACTACCTGATTTCCGGTATCACCCTGAACCGCTTCTTCGCCTTGCATGTGGTGGCGCTGCCCATCGTGATTCTCGGCCTGGTGGTGCTGCACGTCCTGGCGCTGCACGAAGTCGGTTCGAACAACCCGGACGGCGTGGACATCAAGAAATACAAGGACGAAAACGGCGTACCGCTGGATGGCATTGCCTTCCACCCGTACTACACCGTGAAAGATATCGTCGGTGTGGTGGTGTTCCTGTTCATCTTCTGCTCGATCGTGTTCTTCTTCCCGGAAATGGGCGGTTACTTCCTCGAGAAGCCGAACTTCGAAGTGGCGAACGCCTTCAAGACCCCAGAGCACATCGCTCCGGTCTGGTACTTCACGCCATTCTACGCGATCTTGCGTGCGGTTCCGGACAAGCTCCTGGGTGTGATCGCCATGGGTGCGGCCATCGCCGTGCTGTTCGTCCTGCCATGGCTGGACCGTAGCCCGGTCAAGTCGATGCGCTACAAGGGCTGGATGAGCAAGATCTGGCTCTGGGTGTTCTGCATTTCGTTCGTGATCCTGGGCGTGTTGGGTGTTCTGGCGCCGACTCCGGGCCGTACGTTGCTGTCGCAGGTATGTACCTTCCTGTACTTCGCCTACTTCATTCTGATGCCGTTCTACACCAGGCTCGAGAAGACCAAACCGGTTCCGGAAAGGGTGACTGGCTGATGAAAAAACTATTTGCTGTACTGATTCTTGCTGCCCTGCCGGTGTTGTCCTTTGCGGCTGAACACGGTGGTCCCGAGCTGGAAAAAGTCGACATCGACGTTTCCGATAAGGCTGCAATGCAGGATGGCGCACGTACGTTCGCCAACTATTGCATGGGTTGCCACAGCGCCAAGTTCCAGCGTTACGAGCGTGTTGCCGATGACCTCGGCATTCCGCACGAGCTGATGCTCGAGAAGCTGGTGTTCACCGGTGCCAAGATCGGCGATCACATGAGCATCGGCATGCAGCCGGCCGACGCCAAGGCCTGGTTCGGCGCGGCGCCGCCCGATCTCACCCTGGTGGCTCGTGTGCGTGGCACCGATTGGCTCTACGGTTACCTGAAGTCGTTCTATGAAGACCCGTCGCGCCCATGGGGTGTGAACAACAAGGTCTTCCCGAACGTCGGTATGCCTAACGTGCTGGTCGGCCTGCAAGGTCGTCAGGTCGTCGGCTGCAAACAGGTTCAAATCGTCGAAGACGGCAAGAAGCAATATGATCCGCTGACCGGTACACCGCTGACTCATGAAGCGTGCGATCAGCTGACCATCGTGCCGAAGAGTGGTGCCCTGACCGAAGAGCAGTTCGATGAGAAGGTCAAGAATCTGGTAACCTTCCTGGCTTACTCGGCTAACCCGGTTAAGCTGCAACATCAGCGCATCGGTACGTACGTATTGCTGTACCTGGCGTTCTTCTTCGTATTCGCTTACTTGCTCAAGCGCGAATACTGGAAAGATGTGCACTGATAAAGCTTCAAGCAATTGCTGTTAATCGCGCGCGCCCAAGGGCGCCTCTGAAAGGGTAACGAGCCTGGTGAGCCAGGCGTTACGGGAGGCGTCCTCTGGGCGCGCTCGTTTTTCTGCTTCCGATCATTTCAACAAGCGAGGAGGATCGCCATGGGCGTGACCAATCGGTTGGCCTGTTACTCCGACCCCGCCGACCACTATTCCCACCGAGTGCGAATCGTACTGGCAGAGAAGGGTGTCAGCGCCGAGATCATTTACGTGGAGGCTGGTCGCCAGCCGCCTAAACTGATCGAAGTGAACCCTTACGGCAGCTTGCCGACGCTGGTCGACCGTGACCTGGCGTTGTGGGAATCTACGGTGGTGATGGAATATCTGGATGAGCGTTATCCACACCCGCCGCTGTTGCCGGTCTATCCGGTGGCGCGTGCCAACAGTCGTTTGCTGATTCATCGCATTCAGCGTGACTGGTGTGGCCTGGTGGATCTGATCCTGGATTCGCGGACCAAGGAAGCGGCGCGTGCCGTGGCGCGCAAAGAGCTGCGCGAGAGCCTGACGGGTGTGTCGCCGCTGTTTGCCGACAAGCCATTTTTCCTCAGTGAGGAACAAAGTCTGGTGGATTGCTGCCTATTGCCAATACTCTGGCGATTGCCGATTCTAGGTATAGAACTGCCGCGGCCAGCCAAGCCGCTGCTTGATTACATGGAGCGCCAGTTTGCGCGTGAGGCTTTCCAGGCGAGTCTGTCTGGTGTCGAACGCGACATGCGCTAAGGCTTAAGGAGCCGATATGAACTCCAGTCGACCTTATCTGGTCCGTGCGCTCTACGAGTGGATTGTTGATAACGATTGTACCCCGCACATGCTGGTCAATTCCGAGTATCCCTCGGTGCAGGTGCCGCAAGGTTTTGCCAGTGACGGCCAGATCGTCCTGAACGTATCGCCACAGGCCGTGCGTCATTTGCACATGGACAACGAGGCGGTTAGCTTCGAAGGCCGCTTTGGTGGGGTGCCGCATACCCTGTACGTGCCTATAGCCTCGATCCTGGGCATCTACGCCCGGGAGAATGGCCAGGGCATGGTGTTCGATCTGGAGTCGCCCATGGAGGACGAGGAAGAGATCGAGCCGGATGATGATATTCCGCCTCCGGACAGCGAGCCGCCGCGACCAAGCGGTCGACCGAGCTTGAAGGTGGTGAAATAAAAAAGGGCGATCCGAAGGGATCGCCCTTTTTTTATTTCTGTTGTAGGAGCCCGGCTTGCCGGCGAAGGCGATCTTGAGGGCCCCTTCGCCGGCAAGCCGGGCTCCTACAGGGCGAAGGCGATCTTGAGGGCCCCTTCGCCGGCAAGCCGGGCTCCTACAGGGCGATGGCGATTTCAGAATCGCGATCGCCGAGGAGGGTCAGTCGATGTACTCAAACAGCTTCACAATCTTCTGCACCCCGGAAACCCCTTGCACCAGGCTCGTCGCCTGGGCAGCTTCCTGCTTGGTCAGCAGGCCCAGCAGATAAACGATGCCGTTCTCGGTGACCACCTTGATGCGCGAGCCGGGGATGTTCGGGTCGGTGAGCATCTGGGTCTTGATCTTGGAGGTCAGCCAGGTGTCGTTCTGGCGGGCAAGGAAGCCGGAGGGTGGCAGGACCTGCAGTTCGTTGTGGACCGTCTTCACCCGCTGCACGGCAGCAGCGGCTTGTTCGGCCTTGGCCTTGAGGTCGGCGCGCGGGGTTTGCCCGGCGAGCAGCACGACGCCGTTGAAACTGGTGACGACAATGTGCGAGTCGTTGTCCAGGGCCGGATCGGCCTTGGCGATGTTGACGCCGACCTTGGTGTCGATCAACGAATCATCGATCTTGCTGCCGAAAGTGCGGGTGCCGCGGTCATCTTCAATCGGTGCTTCACGGCTGGCATTAACCACCGAGGTGCAGCCGCTGATGCCGAGGCACAGGGTCAGGGCCAGTAGGCCGAGGCGATTAGGGGTCATTCTTCACTCCCGAACAATAGGCTGTCGATCAAGTCGCAAAGGCAATGGATCGTCAGCAGGTGGACTTCCTGGATGCGTGCAGTGACGTTGGCTGGAACGCGAATCTCGGCGTCCTCTGGTAAAAGCAGCGACGCCATCCCGCCTCCATCACGCCCGGTCATTGCTACGACAATCATTTCGCGATCATGTGCAGCCTGGATTGCCTGAATAATATTGGCCGAGTTACCGCTGGTCGAAATTGCCAGCAAAACATCGCCCGGTTGGCCGAGGGCGCGGATCTGCTTGGAGAAGATTTCGTTGAAGCTGTAGTCATTGGCGATCGAGGTGATCGTGGAGCTGTCGGTGGTCAGCGCAATGGCTGGCAGGCTTGGACGCTCGCGTTCGAAGCGGTTGAGCAACTCCGAGGAAAAATGCTGGGCGTCGCCGGCAGAGCCACCGTTGCCGCAGCACAGGATCTTGCCCCCGTTGAGCAGGGCGTTGACCATCACCTCGCTGGCTTGCTCGATGTGCGGTGCAAGTACGTCCATCGCCATTTGCTTGGTATCGATACTGGCCTGAAAAAGCTGGCGAATTCGGGATTGCATGTCCATCTGTGTGACCTTAATGAGCGCGGCTGTCCGGCACGTGAATGTGCAGCCCGCAAAGCAAAGAGCAAAAGTGTTGAGTGGTGGTGTCCGGTTCGGGGCGTAGGCAATCAGCTGTCGAAGGCATTTTGCAACCAGTTCAACTGATCGAGGTTGCTGTCGATCGCAACCACGTCGAAGCGGCAAGGGGAGTCGGCCCAGCGCGACTCTCGCTGAAGAAAGTGCTGCGCGGCAAAAATCAGTTTTTGCCGTTTGCGCTCATCGATGCTATCGAGCGCGCCACCCCATTGAGTGTTTTTTCTGTAGCGAACTTCAACGAATACTACTGTATCGCCCTCCAGCATGACCAGATCAAGCTCGCCGCGTTTACACAACCAGTTCTGCGCCAGTAGCTGCAGGCCGTGTTGCTGAAGATGCTCGAGCGCATGGCGCTCGGCATCTTTACCGCATTGCTGGCGTGACCTTTGAGGCATCAGCGTGGGGTGTTCGGCAAGCGTTGAACCTGGCCATTGACGAACTCCGCCCATGGCAACTCACGCACCACTCGCTGGGTCTGGGTCATGCTCAGGCTGCCCGATTGGCCTTCGATACGGCTATCCGGCAGGGCCTTGAGCTGGCCCAGGCGGGGTGCCAGGCGGTAGGCGTCCACGCCCATGGCGTACAGGCGGCCCAGGCTGCCGGCTGCTTGTGGCCATTGCGCGGTGACCTGGCGCCGCAGTGGGTCATTGGCGTCCAGCAACCATGGGGTTTCGCAGAAGCGCACGCCATTCATGTCGTTGTACTGGTTGACGTCGCCGCTGGCGCTGAAGACGTGGGAGGTGGCGTAGACCGGAACGTCACCGGCGTACTGGAAATTCAGGGTCGGCTTGATCTGCTGCGCCTGTTGTGGCGTTGCGGCGAGGAAAATGAACTCGATGTCCTGGCGACGCGACGGCTGGGCGGCTACCTGCGAGCCAACAGTGGATTGCAGGCTCTTGGCGCGACCTTCGCTCTGGCGCAGCTGGAACATGTCGGCAATCTGCTGGGCCAGTTGTACCGGCTGGTCGACGCGCTCGGTGGCGACGATGCTGCCGCCGTTGGCTTGCCAGTCCTGGCTGAACGCCTTGAGAACGCGGTCGCCCCATTCACCCTTGGGCACCATGATGGCGGCGCGATGCAGGCCGTCGGCGCGAGCGCGGCGCGATACTTCGCGGGCTTCGTCTTCAGCGGCCAAGCCAAACTGGAACAGCTGGGCCGGTCCTTGTGCGCCTTCGCTGTAGTTCAGTGCCAAGGTAGTGATCGGCAGTTGCGGGCGGGTGCTGAGCTGTTTGACCAGTGGTTTTTCCAGCGGGCCTACGACCAGTTGCACGCCATCGGCCTGGGCCTTGCGATAGAAGTCGTCGAGCGAGGTCAGGCGCGAACTGTCGTAGAACTCGATGGCTGGTGGTTTCTGCCCGGCTTGTTGTGCCTGGTAGTGGGCGGCCATGAAGCCTTCGCGAAGTGCTTTACCGACCGATGCCAGCGGGCCGTCCTGTGGCAGGAGCAGGGCAATTTTGCTCAGGGGCTGGCTGGCCAGGTCCTTGAGGTTGGTCAGTGGCAGTGGCAGCTGTTTGGCAGCCGGGTGTTTCGGGTTCTGGGCGCGCCAGTTGTCGATCGCCGCCTGCTGTTCTTCGAGGGTGCCGGCAGATTTCACGGCCAGCGCCAAAGCCATCCAGCCGCCTAGATCGTCGGTGGTGGTCGGCTGCAGTTGGTCGGTCGGCAATGAAGCGATCAGGCTCCAGATCGCCTCATGGTTCTTGCTGGCCGCTTCGCCGCTGAGCATCGGCGCGATGAAGATGCGTTCCCGTGCGGCGGCGAGGGCCTGGCCATCGGCTTCAAGGGCGCGGGCACGAACGGTGCCGGTGCGCACTTGTTGCTCTTCCGGCATTTCACCCAGGCGCTGCAGGCTTGGATGGCTCAAGGCGGTCAGCGCGGCTTTGGGCTGGTTGCGGGTCATGGCCAGTTCAGCCGCCAGGGTGTTGGCGAAGATCTGCTGGCCCGGCTTGAGTGTTTCCACGGGAACCTGTTGCAGGATCTGCGCGGACTGGCCGGCATTGCCCTGGCGATAGGCCAGGTCGGCTGCGCTCAGGCGCAGCAGTGCCGCGTCTTCCGGCGTTTTGCTTTTGGCGGCCTTTTCGAGCAGTTGCTCGATGCTGGCATCCGGGGTCCGTGGAAGTTCGCCAAGGCTGGAGGAGGGCGAGCTGGCGCAAGCCGCCAGCAAGGCAGCGAGGCATAGGGCAGAGAACAGCCGCAGGCAAGCGATCATGTAGTGTTCCTGATACTCGATCAAATTAGCGTGGAATTGTACCCAAGCACTGGCCGGGGCGCGATGTTACTGGTGCGAATCGACCAATTTAGCGGGTGTAAATGTTGCTGTGCGGCACAAAAGGCTGCAAAAGCGGGTGCTGCTTGCCCGTATCGCGAGCGTCGCTACGCGCTACAATGGCCGTTTTACCGATCATGAGGTGTGTGCTTTGACTGCTCCAGGTGCTTTGAATTCCGCTGCTGGCTCGCTCTATGTGGTGGCGACGCCCATCGGCAACCTGGACGATATCAGTGCCCGGGCGCTGAAGATCCTGCGTGAGGTCGCCTTGATTGCCGCCGAGGACACCCGTCATTCCCAGCGCCTGATGCAGCACTTCGGCATTCCCACACCCCTGGCGGCCTGTCATGAGCACAACGAGCGCGATGAGGGTAGCCGCTTTATTACCCGCTTGCTCGCGGGGGACGATGTCGCATTGATTTCCGATGCTGGTACGCCGCTGATTTCCGATCCGGGCTATCACTTGGTCCGCCAGGCGCGTGCGGCGGGCATCAATGTGGTTCCGGTGCCGGGGGCTTGTGCGTTGATTGCGGCCCTGTCGGCGGCGGGTTTGCCGTCCGACCGTTTCATCTTCGAAGGCTTCCTGCCGGCCAAGGCGGTGGGGCGGCGTGCGCGCCTGGAGCTGATCAAGGAGGAGCCGCGAACGCTGATTTTCTATGAGGCGCCGCACCGAATCCTCGAATGCCTGCAGGATATGGAGCAGGTATTCGGCGCTGAGCGCCCGGCATTGCTGGCGCGGGAGCTGACCAAGACGTTCGAAACGCTCAAGGGTTTGCCGCTCGCCCAGTTGCGCGAGTTCGTCGAGTCGGACAGCAACCAGCAGCGTGGCGAGTGTGTGGTGTTGGTGGCGGGCTGGACGGCTCCCGAGGAGGAGGGTGCTGTCAGCAGTGAAGCGATGCGCATCCTCGATCTGTTGCTCGAAGAGATGCCGCTCAAGCGTGCCGCGGCGCTGGCCGCGCAAATTACCGGCGAGCGCAAGAATGTTCTCTACCAGATTGCGCTGGATAAGCAGAAAGGCGAGTAAAAACCCGACGCATTGGCGTGGCTGGAGGCGTTTATCGCTTGTTCTTCGGCCGCTCTGCCGTTAACCTTCGCGGCGGAGAGTCGATCGGACAGTCGCTGCCCTCTATGAAAATTAGGGGGGGGAGGAAAGTCCGGGCTCCATAGGGCGAAGTGCCAGGTAATGCCTGGGAGGCGTGAGCCTACGGAAAGTGCCACAGAAAATAACCGCCTAAGCGCTTCGGCGCCGGTAAGGGTGAAAAGGTGCGGTAAGAGCGCACCGCACGTCTGGCAACAGTTCGTGGCTAGGTAAACCCCACTTGGAGCAAGACCAAATAGGGTCCCAAGGCGTGGCCCGCGCTGGGACCGGGTAGGTTGCTAAAGGTGTCCAGTGATGGCCATCGTAGACGAATGACTGTTCAAGACAGAACCCGGCTTACAGATCGACTCTCCACCTTTTTTCTCCCTCTGCTTAAATCATTGAGCAGGGGTCTGATGATGGCAATTACCCTCCTTTCTCAAACGTCCTCATTATCACTTTCGTAATATCAAAAAAATCTTACACTTAATAAATCACTTTAACTTCTGAACGCAGCCCCTTGTGCTGATTCAAGTTATTGGTCGGTTTCATCCCCCCGATCCTGCTTGCTCCCCTCCATATGCTCCTAAATCTCAGTTCTGTAAGGGTTTTCCTTTGATCCGCGCCTTGACGGTGCAGTGGGCGCATTCCTATAGTGTGCGCAAGTGGCGGAAAGTGGCATGAAGTGGGTTTTTTGAGCTAAAAACGCTAGAATTTGGAGAGACGCTGACGTGTTTCGCGGAGCCAACGCTATCAGTCTCGATGCCAAGGGCCGTCTCGCCATGCCGAGCCGGTACCGTGACGAGCTGGTTTCGCGGAGTTCTGGTCAGTTAATCGTCACAATTGATGCCGTTGATCCGTGTTTGTGTGTTTACCCCCTCGATGAGTGGGAAATTATTGAAACCAAACTGCGCGCACTGCCTTCGCTTCACGAAGCGAACCGTCGTCTGCAACGTTTACTGATTGGTAATGCCGTCGACCTCGAGCTCGATGGCAGTGGTCGTTTTCTGGTTCCGCCGCGTCTTCGTGAATATGCCAAGTTGGATAAGCGCGCGATGTTGGTAGGCCAACTGAACAAGTTCCAATTGTGGGACGAGGATGCCTGGGATGCGGTTGCTGCCGCAGACCTGGCTGCTATTCAAGAACCGGGCGCGATGCCTGACCAACTGCGTGAATTGATCCTGTGACTATAGATAGCGGCTTTAACCACATCACCGTACTGCTCGACGAAGCCGTCGAGGCTCTCGCTGTACGTCCTGATGGCTGCTATCTGGACGGCACGTTCGGACGCGGCGGACACAGCCGGTTGATCCTCAGCCAGCTAGGTCCCGATGGTCGGTTGCTCGGGTTCGACAAAGACCCTCAAGCGATTGCCACCGGGCAGACGCTAGCGGCCGAAGACGGCCGCTTTGTCGTTGTACAGCGCAGCTTTGCCGAGCTGGGTGCGGAAGTTGCCGCGCGCGGCATGAACGGCAAGGTCAGCGGTGTGTTGCTGGACCTGGGCGTCTCGTCGCCACAGCTGGACGACCCGGAACGCGGTTTCAGCTTCCTCAACGATGGTCCGCTGGACATGCGCATGGACCCGTCCCGCGGGATCAGCGCCGCCGAATTCGTCAACACCGCGCCCGTGGAAGAAATCGCCCGGGTGTTCAAGGAATACGGCGAAGAGCGCTTTTCCGGGCGCATGGCCCGTGCCGTGGCTGAACGTCGCGATATCAAGCCGTTCGAGCGCACCGCCGATCTGGCTGAAGTCCTGAAAGTCGCGAATCCGGCCTGGGAAAAGGGCAAGAACCCGGCGACCCGTGCATTCCAGGGTCTGCGCATTCACGTCAACAACGAACTGGGCGATCTGGAAGCCGGTCTCGAAGCGGCGCTGGAAAGCCTGGAAGTGGGCGGTCGCCTGGTGGTCATCAGCTTCCATTCGCTGGAAGATCGCATCGTCAAACTGTTCATGCGCAAGCTGGTCAAAGGCGAAGCCGACAACCTGCCACGCAACCTGCCGGTTCGCCACGTCGCTTTCGAACCGAAAATCAAAATCCATGGCAAAGCGCAGACGGCCTCCGACGCCGAGCTCAAGGCCAACCCACGTTCCCGTAGCGCTGTCATGCGTGTGGCGGAGAAGCTGCGGTGAGCAAGCTTTTCGCCAAGCCACTGCCCGGCGGAAGCTTTTTCATGCTGCTGTTGTTCGTTGGCGTGCTCGTGTCGGCCATTGGCGTGTCCTACAGCGCACACTGGAACCGCCAGTTGCTGAACGCGCTGTACAACGAGTTGAGCGTGCGCGACAAGGCGCAGGCCGAATGGGGGCGCTTGATTCTTGAGCAAAGCACCTGGACCGCCCATAGCCGTATCGAAGTGCTGGCCACCGAACAGCTGAAAATGCGCATTCCCGGTGCCGCCGAAGTGCAGATGGTGGCGCCATGATGAAACTCGAAGGCGCTCTGTTTCCGTGGCGCTTCCGCCTGGTGCTGGGCCTGCTCGGGGTCATGGTGGCGGCGATCGCCTGGCGCATCATTGACCTGCAAGTGGTCGACCGTGCCTTCCTCAAGGGCCAGGGCGATGCGCGCAGCGTTCGGCATATTCCGATTCCGGCCCACCGTGGCCTGATCACCGACCGTAATGGCGAACCCTTGGCCGTGAGTACTCCGGTCACCACCCTGTGGGCCAATGCCAAGGAAATGCAACTGGCCAAGGAAAAGTGGCCAGCACTGGCTGCCGCGCTGGGACAAGACCCCAAGGCCCTGGCCGAGCGTCTCGAGGCACAAGCCAGCAAGGAATTCATTTATCTGGTGCGCGGGCTGACGCCTGAGCAAGGCCAGGCCGTACTCGACCTGAAAGTGCCGGGTGTCTACGGGATCGAAGAGTTCCGCCGTTTCTATCCGGCCGGTGAGGTCACCGCCCACATGGTCGGCTTTACCGACATCGATGACCACGGACGCGAAGGCGTCGAGCTAGCCTACGATGAATGGCTGGCCGGGGTCCCCGGCAAACGGCAAGTGATCAAGGACCGGCGCGGCCGGTTGATCAAGGATGTCCAGGTCACCAAAAACGCCAAGGCCGGAAAGCCCTTGGCGTTGTCCATTGACCTGCGCCTGCAATATCTGGCCAACCGCGAGCTGCGCAACGCAATCATCGAGAACGGCGCCAAGGCTGGCAGCCTGGTGATCATGGACGTGAAGACCGGCGAAATCCTCGCCATGGTCAACCAGCCGACCTACAACCCGAACAACCGTCGCAACCTGCAACCGGCGATGATGCGTAACCGCGCGATGATCGACGTGTTCGAACCGGGTTCGACCATGAAGGCGATCTCCATGAGCGCCGCCATCGAAACCGGGCGCTGGAAACCGAGCGACACCGTCGAGGTGTATCCGGGCTCCTTGCAGATTGGCAAATACACCATCAAGGACGTCTCCAAGAGTGAAGGTCCGGTGCTCGACCTGGCTGGCATCCTGATCAATTCCAGTAACGTCGGCATGAGCAAGATCGCGTTCGATATCGGTGGCGAGACGATTTTCCGTCTGGCTCAGAAAGTCGGCCTTGGCCAGGATACCGGCCTCGGCTTCCCGGGCGAACGTGTCGGCAACCTGCCGAACTACCGTGACTGGCGCAAGGCTGAAACCGCCACGCTGTCCTACGGCTACGGTGTTTCGGTGACGGCGATCCAGTTGGTTCACGCCTTCTCGGCGCTGGCCAACAACGGTCGCCTCGCGCCACTGACACTGATCAAAACCGACAAGGCACCGCAAACCACCCAGGTACTGCCGGAAGCCGTCGCGAAAACCATGCAAGGCATGCTGCAGCAAGTGATCGAAGCGCCGCGCGGTGTATTCCGTGCACAGGTGCCGGCTTATCACGTGGGCGGCAAGTCGGGTACTGCGCGTAAAACCTCGGTCGGAACCAAAGGCTACGCCGAGAACTCCTACCGCTCGCTGTTCGCCGGTTTCGGCCCGATGAGCGACCCGCGCTACGCCATCGTGGTGGTCATCGACGAGCCGACCAAGGCCGGCTACTTCGGTGGCCTGGTCTCTGCGCCGGTGTTCAGCCGCGTGATGTCCGGCACCCTGCGCTTGATGAACATCACCCCGGACAACCTGCCACCTACCCAACAAGCGAACGCAACGCCGGTCGTTCCACCGAAAGCCAATGGAGGGCGCGGCTGATGTCTCTGAGCCTGAACAAGATTTTTCCCCACGCCGGCCACGATCTGTTGATCCGTGAATTGGCGCTGGACAGTCGCAACGTACGCGCCGGTGACTTGTTCCTCGCGGTGCCGGGCGGCAGATTCGATGGCCGTGCGCACATCGGCGATGCGCTTGCGCGCGGCGCGGCGGCCGTGGCTTATGAAGTGGAAGGCGCCACGGTGCTGCCGATCACTGACGTGCCGCTGATTCCGGTCAAGGGCCTGGCGGCGCAGCTGTCGGACATTGCCGGGCGCTTTTATGGCGAGCCAAGCCATCACCTGAAACTGGTGGGCGTGACCGGCACCAACGGCAAGACCAGCGTGACCCAGTTGGTGGCCCAGGCACTGGATCTGCTGGGCCAGCATTGCGGCATTGTCGGCACCCTCGGCTGCGGTTTTCATGGCGCGCTGGAAAGCGGCCTGCACACCACGCCCAACCCGATTGCGGTGCAAGCGACCTTGGGCGACCTGAAAAAGGCCGGGGCCAAGGCCGTTGCCATGGAAGTCTCGTCCCATGGCCTGGATCAGGGCCGGGTCACCGCGCTGGCATTCGATGTGGCCGTGATGACCAACCTGTCCCGCGACCACCTGGATTACCACGGCACCATGCAGGCCTATGGCGAAGCCAAGGCCAGGCTGTTTGCCTGGAACGACCTGAAATGCCGGGTGATCAACCTCGACGACGAGTTCGGCCGGCAACTGGCCGCCGACAAGCGCGAATCGCGGCTGATCACCTACAGCCTGCTCGACAGCAGCGCTTACCTCTACTGCCGCCAGGCACAGTTCGACGACGAAGGCGTGCGTGCCACGCTGGTCACGCCCCAGGGCGAACACCACCTGCGCAGCACGTTGCTGGGTCGTTTCAACCTGAGCAACGTCCTGGCGGCAATTGGCGCCTTGCTCGGCCTGGATTACGCCCTGGACGAAATTCTCAAGGTACTGCCGAAACTCGAAGGCCCGGCCGGACGCATGCAGCGCCTGGGTGGCGGCACCCAGCCGTTGGTGGTGGTCGACTACGCCCACACCCCGGATGCTCTGGAAAAAGTCCTGACCGCCCTGCGCCCTCACGTCAAAGGCCGCCTGTTGTGCCTGTTCGGCTGTGGTGGCGACCGCGATCGCGGCAAGCGTCCGCTGATGGCCGAAGTGGTCGAGCGCCTGGCCGATGGCGTGCTGGTTACCGACGACAACCCACGCACTGAAGACCCGTCGGTGATTTTCGACGACATCCGTGCCGGCTTCACCGCTGTGGATAAAGTGACCTTCGTGGCCGGCCGTGGCCAGGCGATTGCCCAGTTGATCGCCGGTGCGTCGGCGGATGACGTGATTGTCCTCGCCGGGAAAGGTCATGAGGACTACCAGGAAATCAACGGCGAGCGCCATGCCTTTTCCGATCTGGTCGAGGCTGATCATGCCTTGACCGCCTGGGAGGTGGCCCATGCTTAAAGCCTTGAAACTGAGCGAACTGACTGGCGCGCTGAATGGGCGGTTGATCGCCGCTGATGCGAGCTTCGACGGCGTCAGCATCGACAGCCGCGCAATCAAGCCGGGCCAGCTGTTCATTGCCTTGGCCGGTCCGCGGTTCGATGGTCATGACTACCTCAATGAAGTCGCGGCCAAAGGCGCCGTGGCGGCCCTGGTCGAGCGCGAAGTCGCCGACAGCACGCTGCCGCAATTGCTGGTCAGCGATACCCGTCAGGCGCTGGGGCAACTGGGCGCGCTCAATCGCGCGGCGTTCACCCAGCCAGTCGCCGCCATCACCGGCTCGAGCGGCAAGACCACGGTCAAGGAAATGCTCGCGAGCATCCTGCGCACCCGCGGTCCGGTGCTGGCCACCCGTGGCAACCTGAACAACGACCTCGGCGCGCCTTTGACTCTGCTCGAACTGGCGCCGGAACACACCGCCGCGGTGATCGAGCTCGGTGCTTCGCGCCTGGGCGAAATTGCCTACACCGTGGGCCTGACCAAACCCCATGTGGCCATTCTGAACAATGCCGGAACCGCCCATGTCGGCGAGTTTGGCGGGCCGGAAAAAATTGTCGAAGCCAAGGGCGAGATTATTGATGGGCTGGCGGCCGATGGCGTCGCCGTTCTCAATCTGGACGACAAGGCATTCGAAATCTGGAAGACCCGCGCTGCCGGTCGCAAGGTGCTGACATTCGCCCTGAGTAACGTCAGTGCCGATTTCTACGCCAGTGATCTGGACCGCGACGCCCGCGGTTGCCCTGCGTTCAACCTGCACACGCCTGAAGGTGTGGAGCGCGTTCAATTGAACCTGCTGGGCACCCATAACGTCGCCAATGCCATGGCCGCCGCGGCTGCCGCCCATGCGCTGGGTGTGTCGCTGTTCGGCATCGCCACCGGCCTCGGCGCGGTACAACCGGTCAAGGGTCGCACTGTCGCGCAACTGGCCAGCAATGGCATGCGCGTGATCGATGACACTTACAACGCGAACCCCACCTCCATGTGCGCTGCCGTTGATATACTGGCCGGCTTTTCCGGTCGCACCGTCCTGGTGCTCGGGGATATCGGCGAGTTGGGCGATTGGGCAGAGCAGGGGCACCGCGACGTGGGCGAGTACGCCCGTGGCAAGGTTTCTGCGTTGTACGCCGTCGGGCCGATGATGGTTCACGCCGTCAACGCCTTCGGACCCCAAGCCTTTCACTTCAGCACGCAAGCTGAACTGATCAAGGCCCTGGGCGCCGAGCAAGACACAAACACCACCATTTTGATCAAGGGCTCGCGCAGCGCTGCGATGGAAAACATCGTTGCCGCTTTGTGCGGGACCAGTCTGGAGAAACATTAATGCTGCTGCTGCTAGCGGAGTATCTGCAACAGTTCTACAAAGGCTTCGCGGTCTTCCAGTACCTGACCCTGCGCGGGATTCTCGGTGTACTGACCGCGCTGGTTTTGTCGCTGTGCTATGGCCCGTGGATGATCCGCACCCTGCAGAACCGTCAGATCGGCCAGTCCGTTCGCAACGACGGCCCGCAATCGCACCTCTCCAAGTCCGGCACCCCGACCATGGGCGGTGCGCTGATCCTGTCGTCGATTGGTGTCAGCACCCTGCTGTGGGCTGACCTGACCAACCGGTATGTCTGGGTCGTGCTGTTGGTGACCCTGTTGTTCGGCGCCATTGGCTGGGTCGACGACTACCGCAAGGTGATCGAGAAGAACTCCCGTGGCTTGCCGAGCCGCTGGAAGTACTTCTGGCAGTCGGTGTTCGGTCTTGGGGCAGCGATCTTCCTTTATATGACTGCCGCAACCCCGGTGGAAACCACGCTGATCCTGCCGATGCTCAAGGACCACAGCATTGCACTGGGTGCGGGTTTCATCGTCCTGACCTATTTCGTGATCGTGGGCTCGAGCAACGCGGTCAACCTGACCGACGGCCTCGACGGCCTGGCGATCATGCCGACCGTGATGGTCGGCGGTGGCCTGGGGATCTTCTGCTACCTGTCGGGTAACGTGAAATTCGCCGAATACCTGCTGATCCCGTATGTACCGGGCGCGGGTGAGCTGATCGTGTTCTGCGGCGCGCTGATCGGTGCGGGCCTGGGTTTCCTGTGGTTCAACACCTATCCGGCACAAGTCTTCATGGGGGACGTCGGCGCGCTGGCGCTGGGCGCGGCCCTGGGCACCATCGCGGTGATCGTTCGCCAGGAAATCGTCCTGTTCATCATGGGCGGCGTGTTCGTGATGGAAACCCTGTCAGTCGTCATTCAGGTTGCGTCCTTTAAGCTGACCGGTCGCCGTGTGTTCCGCATGGCACCGATTCACCACCACTTTGAACTCAAGGGCTGGCCCGAGCCGCGCGTGATTGTCCGCTTCTGGATCATCACCGTGATTCTCGTGCTGATCGGCCTTGCCACCCTGAAACTGAGGTAGAAACCCGTGTCCCTGATCGCGTCTGACCACTTCCGCATCGTTGTCGGCCTCGGCAAGAGCGGCATGTCCCTGGTTCGCTTCCTGGCGAACCGGGGCGTGGCGTTTGCGGTGGCCGATACGCGGGAAAATCCACCGGAACTGGCCACGCTCAAGCGTGACTATCCGCAGGTGGAAGTGCGTTGTGGCGAGCTGGATGTCGAGTTCCTGTGCCGTGCCGACGAGCTCTACGTGAGCCCCGGCCTGGCGCTGGCGACCCCGGCCCTGCAGGCCGCCGCTGCCCGTGGCGTGAAGCTGTCCGGCGATATCGAGCTGTTCGCGCGTAACGCGAAGGCGCCGATCGTCGCCATCAGCGGTTCCAACGCGAAGAGCACCGTGACCACCCTGGTCGGCGAGATGGCCGCTGCGGCGGGCAAGCGAGTGGCCGTCGGCGGCAACCTGGGTACGCCGGCGCTGGACTTGCTGGGCGATGACGTCGAGCTGTACGTGATGGAGCTGTCGAGTTTCCAGCTGGAAACCACCGATCAACTCAACGCCGAAGTGGCGACCGTGCTCAACATCAGCGAAGACCACATGGACCGCTACAGCGGCCTGCCGGCCTATCACCTGGCCAAGCACCGGATCTTCCGTGGTGCCAGGCAGTTCGTGGTCAACCGCCAGGACGCCCTGAGCCGGCCGCTGATGGGCGAGGGCCAGCCATGCTGGACCTTCGGCCTGAACAAGCCTGACTTCAAGGCCTTCGGGATCCGTGAAGAAGACGGCGAGAAGTACCTGGCCTTCGAGTTCCAGAACCTGATGCCTGTGCGTGAATTGAAAGTGCGCGGCGCCCATAACCAGTCCAATGCCCTGGCGGCATTGGCCCTGGGTCACGCCGTCGGCTTGCCGTTCGACGCCATGCTGTCGGCCCTGCGCAATTTCGCCGGTCTCGAGCACCGCTGCCAGTGGGTCCGCGACCTGGATGGCGTGGGCTACTACAACGACTCCAAAGCCACCAACGTGGGCGCCGCACTGGCGGCCATCGAAGGCCTGGGTGCGGACATCGACGGCAAAATCGTGCTGATCGCCGGTGGCGACGGCAAGGGTGCCGAATTCAAGGACCTGCGTGATCCGGTGGCGGCCAACTGCCGCGCCGTGATCCTCATGGGGCGCGATTCCGACAAGATCGGCCAGGCCATTGGCGATGCCGTTCCACTGATTCGTGCAGGCTCCCTGGTCGAGGCCGTCGAGCAATGCCGCGCTGCTGCGCAACCGGGCGACGTGGTGCTGCTGTCGCCGGCGTGCGCCAGTTTCGACATGTTCAAGAACTACGAAGACCGTGGTCACCAGTTCGTCCAAGCCGTGGAGGAACTGGCATGAGTCTTCGAGGCATCATCAAGCCGTACCCATCGCCGCTCATCACCGGGCGCGGTATTGACCTCGACTTCCCGATGCTCGCCGGTTGCCTGACGCTGCTCGGCCTGGGGCTGGTCATGATTGCATCGGCCTCCACCGAAGTGGCGGCGGTCCAGTCGGGCAGCGCCCTGTATTACATGATTCGTCACCTCATCTATGTGGTGCTGGGCCTGGGTGCCTGCATCGTCACCATGATGATCCCGATCGCCACCTGGCAGCGCCTGGGCTGGTTGATGCTGCTGGGGGCCTTCGGGTTGCTGGTGATGGTGATCATTCCGGGGATCGGCCGTGAGGTGAACGGTTCGATGCGCTGGATCGGCTTCAGTTTTTTCAACGTCCAGCCTTCCGAGATCGCCAAGGTGTTCGTGGTGATCTACCTCGCCGGTTATCTGGTGCGTCGCCAGAAAGAAGTGCGTGAAAGCTGGATGGGTTTCTTCAAGCCATTCATCGTACTGCTGCCGATGGCAGGCCTGTTGCTGATGGAGCCGGACTTCGGTGCCACCGTGGTAATGATGGGCGCTGCGGCGGCGATGTTGTTCCTCGGCGGGGTCGGGCTGTTCCGGTTCTCCCTGATGGTGGTCCTGGCGGTCGGGGCGGTGGTGTTGTTGATCCAGATGCAGCCGTATCGGATGGCGCGTCTGACCAACTTTGCCGATCCGTGGGCCGACCAGTTCGGTGCCGGTTATCAGTTGTCCCAGGCGTTGATCGCTTTCGGTCGCGGTGAATGGCTGGGCGTCGGCCTGGGCAACAGCGTGCAGAAACAGTTCTACCTGCCGGAAGCCCACACCGACTTCGTGTTCTCGGTCCTGGCCGAAGAGCTGGGTGCCGTGGGTTCCCTGTGCACGGTGGCGCTGTTCGTCTTCGTGTGTATTCGCGGCATGTACATCGGCTTGTGGGCCGAGAAGGCCAAGCAGTTCTTCGCCGCCTATGTCGCCTACGGTTTGTCGTTCCTGTGGATCGGCCAGTTCCTGATCAACATCGGCGTGAACGTCGGCCTGCTGCCGACCAAGGGCCTGACGCTGCCGTTCCTCAGCTATGGCGGCAGTTCGCTGGTGATCTGCTGTGCCTGTCTGGGCTTGTTGCTGCGCATCGAGTGGGAGAGTCGAACCCACCTGGGCAGCGAAGAGATGGAGTTCCATGAGAGCGACTTCGCCGAGGAGCCGAACCATGGGCGCTAACGTATTGATCATGGCCGGCGGCACCGGGGGCCACGTGTTCCCGGCGCTGGCTTGCGCTCGCGAGTTCCAGTCCCGCGGTTACACCGTGCACTGGCTGGGCACGCCGCGTGGCATCGAGAACGAGCTGGTCCCGGCGGCCGGCATCGAACTGCACCGGATCAACGCCAGCGGTTTGCGTGGCAAGGGCAAGTTGTCCCTGCTCAAGGCGCCGTTCATGTTGCTCAAGTCGGTCTGGCAGGCGCGGGCGATCATTCGTCGTTTGCAGCCGGCTTGCGTGGTGGGTTTTGGCGGTTTTGTGACCGGTCCTGGCGGTGTCGCGGCCAAACTGGCCGGTGTGCCGGTGATCGTTCACGAACAGAACGCCGTGGCCGGTACCGCCAATCGGTTGCTGGTGCCGTTGGCCGCCCGAGTCTGTGAAGCGTTCCCCGACACCTTTACCCTGTCGAGCAGCCGACGGACCACCGGTAACCCGGTGCGCACCGAGCTGTTCCTCGAAACACCGCGGACCGCTCTGGCGGGTCGCAAGGCGCGTTTGCTGATCCTGGGTGGAAGCCTGGGGGCAGAGCCGTTGAACAAGCTGCTGCCTGAAGCCCTGTCGCAAGTCGCCGTCGACTTGCGTCCGGAAGTGTTCCATCAGGCCGGCAAAAACCACGATGAAGTGACTGCAGAGCGCTATCGCGCGGCTGGCGTAGAGGCGCAGGTGCAGCCCTTCATCAAAGACATGGCCCAAGCCTATGGCTGGGCCGACCTGGTGGTATGTCGCGCAGGTGCGCTGACCATCAGTGAACTGGCTGCCGCCGGTCTGCCCTCGATGCTGGTGCCGTTGCCCCACGCGATCGACGATCACCAGACCCGCAACGCCGATTATTTGGCCCGTGAAGGCGCTGCCTTCCTGATGCCGCAAAGAACGACCGGTGCAGCGGATCTTGCCGCGCGCCTGACAGAGGTCCTGATGCAACCACAACGACTCAACGATATGGCCACTGCGGCCCGCCGCCTGGCCAAACCCGATGCCACCCGTAACGTGGTCGATACCTGCCTGGAGGTGGCCCATGGTTGAGAATCAGAAAGCCATGCCACAACCGGAAATGCGCCGCATCCGTCGCATCCACTTCGTCGGGATCGGCGGCGTGGGCATGTGCGGGATTGCCGAGGTGCTGTTGAACCTGGGCTACGAAGTGTCTGGTTCCGACCTCAAGGCTTCGCCGGTCACCGAGCGCCTGGAATCTTTCGGCGCGCAGATTTTCATCGGTCACCGCGCCGAGAACGCTGCCGCTGCCGACGTGCTGGTGGTGTCCAGTGCCGTGAATACGTCCAACCCGGAAGTCGCCACCGCGCTGGAACGTCGTATCCCGGTCGTGCCGCGGGCAGAAATGCTGGCTGAGCTGATGCGTTATCGCCACGGCATCGCCGTTGCCGGTACCCACGGCAAAACCACCACCACCAGCCTGATCGCCTCGGTGTTCGCCGCCGGTGGCCTGGACCCGACGTTCGTCATCGGTGGCCGCCTGAATGCAGCGGGCACCAATGCCCAGCTTGGTACCAGCCGCTACCTGATCGCCGAAGCCGACGAAAGCGACGCCAGTTTCCTGCACTTGCAGCCGCTGGTGGCCGTGGTCACCAACATCGACGCCGACCACATGGCGACCTACGACGGTGACTTCAACAAACTGAAGAAAACCTTCGTCGAGTTCCTCCACAACCTGCCTTTCTATGGCTTGGCGGTGGTGTGCCTGGACGATCCGGTGGTGCGTGAAATCCTCCCGCAGGTCAAGCGTCCGACCGTCACCTACGGCTTCGGCGAAGACTGCGACGTGCGCGCCATCAATGTGCGCCAGCAAGGCATGCAGACGTTCTTTACCGTGCTGCGCCCAGACCGCGAGCCACTGGATGTGTCGGTGAACATGCCGGGCAACCACAACGTATTGAACGCCCTGGCAACCATCTGCATCGCCACCGACGAGGGCGTCAGCGATGAGGCCATCGTCCAGGGCCTGTCCGGGTTCCAGGGTGTTGGCCGACGTTTCCAGGTCTACGGCGAACTGCCAGTGGACGGTGGCCAGGTGATGCTGGTGGACGATTACGGTCACCACCCGACCGAAGTCGCCGCAGTGATCAAGGCCGTGCGCGGTGGCTGGCCGGAACGTCGCCTGGTGATGGTCTACCAGCCGCACCGCTACAGCCGTACCCGCGACCTGTACGACGACTTCGTCAATGTACTGGCCGACGCCAACGTTTTGCTGCTGATGGAAGTCTACCCGGCCGGTGAAGAACCGATCCCCGGTGCCGACAGCCGCAAGCTGTGCAACAGCATCCGCCAGCGCGGCCAGCTCGACCCGATCTACATCGAGCGCGGTGTCGACCTCGCGCCGCTGGTCAAGCCGCTGTTGCGTGCTGGCGACATCCTGCTGTGCCAGGGCGCCGGTGATATCGGCGGTCTCGCACCGAAACTGTTGAAAAGTGAGTTGTTCGCCGGTGCCGTTGTCGCGCCGGTCGAGGGGAAGTTGAAATGACTGCTGCCTACACCAACCTCGCCAGCACCCTCGCGCCGAAAGATTTCGGCCGCGTCGCCGTGCTGTTCGGCGGCAAGAGTGCCGAACGCGAAGTGTCCCTGAAGTCGGGCAACGCCGTTCTCGATGCGCTGCAAAGTGCAGGCGTGGATGCGTTCGGCCTCGACGTCGGCGATGACCTGCTGCAGCGTCTGCTGAACGAAAAGATCGACCGCGCCTTCATCATCCTCCACGGCCGTGGCGGTGAAGACGGCAGCATGCAGGGCCTGCTCGAGTGCCTGGGGATTCCCTACACCGGCAGCGGTATCCTCGCCTCGGCGCTGGCCATGGACAAGCTGCGCACCAAGCAGGTCTGGCACAGCCTGGGCATTCCGACGCCACGTCACGCGGTACTGAGCAGCGAAGCCGATTGTATTTCGGCAGCGACGGAACTGGGCTTCCCTTTGATCGTCAAACCGGCCCATGAAGGTTCAAGTATCGGGATGGCCAAAGTGAGTTCCGCGTCTGAATTGATCGACGCCTGGAAAGCGGCCAGTACCTACGATTCGCAAGTGTTGGTCGAGCAATGGATTCAAGGTCCGGAGTTCACCATCGCCACCCTGCGTGACCAGGTGTTGCCGCCAATCGCCCTGGGCACGACGCACAGCTTCTACGACTACGACGCCAAGTACATCGCCAATGATACCCAGTACCGCATTCCGTGCGGCCTGGACAGCGCCAAGGAAAAGGAGCTCATGGACCTCACGGCGAAAGCCTGTGAAGCCCTGGGTATCGCCGGTTGGGGCAGGGCGGACGTGATGCAGGACGCCGAGGGGCAGTTCTGGTTCCTGGAAGTCAACACGGCGCCGGGCATGACCGATCACAGCCTGGTGCCGATGGCGGCCCGTGCTGCCGGTCTGGATTTCCAGCAGCTGGTTCTGGCCATTCTGGCTGAGAGCTTCGGCAAGCAAGAGCCGCGAGGTTAAGACCATGCAAGGCGCACAGTTGAGACATCAGCCACCCGCACCCGGCCGCAAGCCGGTGCCGCGGGGTGCCAGCCGAATGGTGGCCAAAGAGCCGATGTCCGCGCGCCTGCCGAAAGCCAACTTCGGTGTTCTCAAAGCCCTGTTCTGGCCAGTGCTGCTGGTCGCATTGGGGTTCGGTACTTATGAAGGCGCACAGCGTTTGATGCCGTACGCCGACCGACCGATCACCAAGATCGCGGTGCAGGGCGACCTGAGCTACATCAGCCAGCAAGCGGTGCAGCAGCGAATCGCCCCGTTCGTGGCGTCGAGCTTCTTCACCATCGACCTGGAGAGCATGCGCACCGAGCTTGAAACGATGCCATGGATTGCCCATGCCGAAGTGCGCAGGGTGTGGCCGGACCAGGTGGTGATTCGCCTGGAGGAACAATTGCCGGTGGCCCGTTGGGGCGACGAATCGCTGCTGAACAACCAGGGCCAGGCGTTTACCCCGCGCGAACTGGCCAATTACGAACACTTGCCGCAGTTGTTTGGTCCACAGCGGGCTCAACAGCAAGTGATGCAGCAATATCAGGTACTGAGCCAGTTGCTCAGGCCATTGGGCTTCTCGATTGCGCGCCTGGAGTTGCGCGAACGAGGCAGCTGGTTCCTGACGACCGGCCCTGGCAGTGCCGGGCCCGGGATCGAACTGCTGCTGGGACGCGGCAACCTGGTGGAAAAGATGCGCCGTTTCATTGCCATCTATGACAAGACGCTCAAAGAGCAGATTACGAACATTGCGCGCATCGATCTGCGCTACGCCAACGGCCTCGCTGTTGGCTGGCGGGAACCTGTAGCGCCGACGGCAGCCGTACCCGCTGTCGCGAAGAATTAAGAGAGGCAGGACCCCATGGCAAACGTGCAAAGCGGCAAAATGATCGTCGGTCTCGATATCGGCACCTCCAAGGTGGTGGCGCTGGTCGGCGAGGTCGCGGACGACGGCACGCTGGAAATCGTCGGGATCGGCACCCATCCGTCCCGTGGCCTGAAGAAAGGCGTGGTGGTGAACATCGAGTCCACCGTGCAGTCGATCCAGCGCGCCATCGAAGAAGCGCAGTTGATGGCTGGCTGCCGCATCCACTCGGCGTTTGTCGGCGTGGCCGGCAACCATATCCGCAGCCTGAACTCCCACGGCATCGTGGCGATTCGTGATCGCGAAGTCAGCTCCGCCGACCTTGAGCGCGTACTCGACGCCGCCCAGGCCGTGGCGATCCCGGCTGACCAGCGGGTGCTGCACACCTTGCCGCAGGATTACGTGATCGATAACCAGGAAGGTGTCCGCGAGCCACTGGGCATGTCCGGTGTGCGTCTGGAAGCCAAGGTCCACGTGGTCACCTGCGCCGTCAACGCCGCACAGAACATTGAAAAATGCGTGCGCCGCTGCGGCCTGGAAATCGACGACATCATTCTCGAGCAACTGGCGTCCGCCTACTCGGTGCTGACCGATGACGAGAAAGAGCTGGGCGTGTGCCTGGTGGACATCGGTGGCGGCACCACCGACATCGCGATCTTCACCGAAGGCGCGATCCGCCACACCGCGGTGATCCCGATCGCGGGCGACCAGGTGACCAACGACATCGCCATGGCGTTGCGCACCCCGACCCAGTACGCCGAAGAAATCAAGATCCGCTACGCCTGTGCCCTGGCCAAACTGGCGGGCGCCGGTGAAACCATCAAGGTCCCGAGCGTCGGCGACCGTCCGCCGCGCGAGCTGTCCCGTCAGGCCCTGGCCGAAGTGGTCGAGCCGCGTTACGACGAGCTGTTCACGCTGATCCAGGCCGAGCTGCGTCGCAGTGGCTACGAAGACCTGATCCCGGCCGGCATCGTGCTGACCGGCGGTACGGCGAAGATGGAAGGCGCCACCGAACTCGCCGAGGAAATCTTCCACATGCCAGTGCGCCTGGGCGTGCCCCATGGCGTCAAGGGCCTGGATGACGTAGTGCGCAACCCGATTTACTCCACGGGCGTTGGCCTGTTGATGTACGGCCTGCAGAAGCAATCCGACGGCATCTCGTTCTCGGGTATCGGCAGCCGCGACAGCTTCAGCAACGAAGAACCCAAAGGCGCCTTGCTCGATCGTATCAAGAGCTGGGTGCAGGGCAATTTCTAAGATTTACCGCAACACCGTTACACCGTTGTAGATACAGGCAGTAGGCGAAAAAACTAGAGAACGTAAAGGAGAGGGAAAATGTTCGAACTCGTAGACAACATCCCCGCAAGCCCGGTTATTAAAGTTATCGGTGTCGGCGGTGGCGGCGGCAACGCCGTGAATCACATGGTCAAGAGCAACATTGAAGGCGTCGAGTTCATCTGCGCCAACACTGATGCCCAGGCGCTCAAGAGCATTGGCGCGCGGACCATCCTGCAACTGGGTACCGGCGTGACCAAAGGTCTGGGCGCTGGCGCCAACCCTGAAGTAGGTCGTCAGGCCGCTCTCGAAGATCGTGAGCGCATCGCCGAAGTCCTGCAGGGCACCAACATGGTGTTCATCACCACTGGCATGGGCGGTGGTACCGGTACCGGTGCTGCGCCGATCATTGCCGAAGTGGCCAAGGAAATGGGCATTCTCACCGTTGCGGTGGTGACTCGTCCGTTCCCGTTCGAAGGTCGCAAGCGCATGCAGATCGCCGACGAAGGCATCCGCCTGCTGTCGGAAAGCGTTGACTCGTTGATCACCATTCCCAACGAGAAACTGCTGACCATCCTCGGCAAGGACGCAAGCCTGTTGTCGGCTTTCGCCAAGGCTGACGATGTACTGGCCGGTGCCGTTCGCGGTATCTCCGACATCATCAAGCGTCCGGGCATGATCAACGTCGACTTTGCCGACGTACGTACCGTGATGAGCGAAATGGGCATGGCGATGATGGGCACTGGCTGCGCCAGCGGTCCGAACCGTGCACGCGAGGCCACCGAAGCGGCCATTCGCAACCCGCTGCTCGAAGACGTGAACCTGCAAGGTGCACGCGGCATCCTGGTGAACATCACCGCCGGCCCTGACCTGTCCCTGGGTGAGTACTCCGACGTGGGTAGCATCATCGAAGCCTTCGCTTCCGAGCACGCCATGGTCAAGGTCGGTACCGTTATCGATCCGGACATGCGCGATGAGTTGCACGTGACTGTCGTTGCGACCGGTTTGGGCGCTAAAATCGAGAAGCCGGTGAAGATCATCGACAATACCGTGCACACGTCGATGGCTTCCCAGCCGCAACAACAAGCCCCTGTTCGTCAGGAAGCTCCAGCGGTGAACTACCGTGACCTGGACCGTCCGACCGTCATGCGCAACCAGGCCCAGGCCGGTGCTGCGACTGCCGCGAAGATGAATCCGCAAGATGATCTGGACTACCTGGACATCCCGGCCTTCCTGCGTCGTCAGGCCGATTGATGAAATGTATCAGGGCTATGAAGGTGATTGGTGTTCAGCAAAGGCGTGGTCTGCTATCATCGCCAGCCTTTGTTGATACCAGTTCGCAATTTGCGCTGAAGCGGCCCAAGCCATGATTAAACAACGCACACTGAAAAATATTATCCGTGCCACAGGTGTAGGTCTGCACTCCGGGGAGAAGGTATACCTGACCCTCAAGCCTGCGCCGATCGACACCGGCATTGTGTTTTGTCGTGCCGACCTCGATCCTGTGGTGCAGATCCCTGCACGCGCAGAAAACGTTGGCGAAACCACCATGTCGACCACGCTGGTCAACGGTGACGTCAAAGTGGATACGGTGGAGCACTTGCTCTCGGCCATGGCTGGCCTGGGCATCGATAACGCCTACGTCGAGCTCTCCGCGTCCGAAGTACCTATCATGGATGGCAGCGCTGGACCTTTCGTATTCCTGATTCAGTCGGCGGGCCTGGAAGAACAGGACGCCGCCAAGAAGTTCATTCGTATCCTGCGCGAAGTGACGGTGGAAGACGGCGACAAGCGCGCCACTTTCGTCCCTTTCGAAGGTTTCAAGGTGAGCTTCGAGATCGATTTCGATCACCCGGTTTTCCGTGACCGCACCCAAAGTGCAAGCGTGGATTTTTCCAGCACTTCGTTCGTAAAAGAAGTCAGCCGCGCCCGTACCTTTGGTTTCATGAGTGACATCGAGTACCTGCGCAAGCACAACCTCGCACTCGGCGGCAGCGTTGAAAACGCTATTGTGGTTGACGCCGATGGTGTACTGAACGAAGACGGCCTTCGCTACGAAGACGAATTCGTGAAGCACAAGATCCTCGATGCAATTGGTGACCTCTACCTGCTGGGCAATAGCCTGATTGGTGAGTTCAAGGGCTTCAAGTCCGGCCACGCGCTGAACAACCAGCTGCTGCGCAAGTTGATTGAGCAGACAGATGCCTGGGAAGTCGTGACGTTCGAAGATGCCAGCACCGCACCGATCTCTTACATGCGCCCTGTTGCGGCCGTGTAAGTAAAAAACCTCTCTAGTTTTTAAAGGCTGCCTTCGGGTGGCCTTTTTTTATGTGCGGATGTTCATCGCCAGCCGCTACAGCGCGACCACCCGGTTACGCCCAGTCTCCTTGGCTTGATACAACGCCTTGTCCGCGGCAAACATCAGCACCTCCAGGTTGATGTCTGAGCAGGCATTCCAGGTGCTGATGCCAATGCTCACGGTAATCGGCGAGTCGGCACCGTCGATCGGCGGCAGCTGCTCGACGGCCTCTCGAATGCGCTCGGCGATCTGTTGTGCGCCCGCCATGTCGGTTTCCGCCAGCACCACCGAAAACTCCTCGCCACCGTAGCGCGCGACCAGGTCGGCAGGCCGCCGTACGTGGGTGCGCAGCACATTGGCCACCGCGCGCAAGGCCTCGTCACCGGCTTGATGGCCATGGCGGTCGTTGAAGGCCTTGAAGTGATCGGCGTCGATCATCAGCAGCGACAACGGCTTGCCGGAACGCTGGGCGCGAAACCACTCATGACGCAACGTCTGGTCGAGCGTGCGGCGGTTCGCCAGGCCGGTCAAGGCATCGGTGGCGGCCAGTTGCGCCAGTTCCAGCTCGGCATGGTGGCGCAGGCGCAGTTCGCGGCAGAGCAGCCAGGTCAGCCACAGCAGGCACGCACACAGGGCGATCGTGGCCAAGCTGACCACCAGCGCCGTGCGTTGCCACGAAGCGAACACTTCTGCGCCCGACAGTGCGACGATGACAATCAGCGGCAGATTGCCGACCTGGGAAAAGGTGTACAGCCGTTGATCCTGGTAGCGAGCCGAGACACTGCTGAAGCTGCCGTTGCCTTCCTTGACGATGCGCTGGAAATTGGGGCGGTTGCTGAAGTCCGAGCCGGTCAGGTCTTCTCCCAGGCGGGGCACCTGGGCCAGCAGGATTCCATCCTTGTTGATCAGGCTGATCGAGCTGTCAGGACCGATGTTCAAGCTGTTGAACAGCTGCTCGAAGTAGCTCAGGCGCATGGCCGCTTCGGCGACCCCGAGGAACTCGCCCTGGGCGCCACTGATACGGCGACTGAAGCTGATGCGCCATTCATTGTTTGCCAACCGGGAGCGAAAAGGACGGCTGATGAACATGCTCGGGTCGCTGTTGTTCACGTGGGACTGGAAGTATTCGCGGTCGGCAAAGTTGCCTGTCCTGGGTTCTCGCGAAGCCGAGTCGGCGACCACGTTGCCCTGCTGGTCAAGCAACAGGATGTCACCCTTGTACGGAGCCGCGGTGGCGCGATCGAACAAGGCCAGATGGCGGATCTGCGGGGAAACCTGCATGAGGTCTTCGCGTCGGGAGGTCGCGATCAAGCCGAGCAAGGAGACGTCGTAGAGCTCGACGTTGCGCAGGACGTCGGCTTCGATCAATTGCACGATGTTGGCGGCGGAGCGGCTGGCTGACAGTTCGGCATTGGCGCGCTCACGCACCAGCAGGAACGCCACGATGCCGAGGATCGCGATCACCATCAACACGCTGCCGACAATCACCAATCGCTCGGAGCGCGTGGATGGGGTTGTTGGGTGAAATGTCGCGCTGCGCTCGCTCATGATTCTGGCTTCTGCTGTCTAGGCGTCGGGAACATTCTTTTACAAGAATCGGGCAGCGTCCCGGACACCCGTCACATCCACAGCATCCCTGCGCACTCCGGATAAAAAAAAGGCCAGCAAAACCTGCCGGCCTTTTGTTTACTGAAGCTTAGAAGACATTGAGCGGGTAGTCGAAAATCACCCGGTACTCGTCGGTGTCCTGGTCCAGTGCGCCATACCCGTTGCCACCCCGGTTGGTTGCCCATTGCAGGCGCAGCGCGAGGTTTTTCGCCTGGCCGGCCTGGACCACGTACCTGAGTTCGATGTCGCGTTCCCAGTGCTTGGCGTTTTTGCCGTCGGGGTTGTACCACGCGCTGTACCCTGGGCTGTCTGGATCGACCTTGGTCAGGTCCAGCTTGCCTCGGGAGTAGGACAGCGCCGAGGTCAGTCCCGGCAGGCCGAACCCGACAAAGTCATAGGCGTACTTGAGTTTCCACGAGCGTTCGTTCGGGCCGTTGAAGTCCGAGTATTGCAGGGAGTTGTCGAGGAAGACGCTGTCGCCCTGGCTGATGTAGTCGAACGGCGTGTTGCCGTTGACCCGCTGGTAAGCGGTGGTGACGCTGTGATTGCCGACGCCGACGGTGAAATGCAGGCTGTAGGTGTTGTTGTCGATGTGGCCGAGCAGCGCATCGCCCGTGTCTTGGGTGTGATAGAAGTGCAGGCCCGGGTTGAGGCTGACCACTTCGTTGAGCGCATAGGTGTAGTCGAGGTCGTAGTAGTACTGGTTCCAGATGTCCTTGAGCTCGGCGGCATACAGGTTGCTGGTCACGCCCGGCAGACCGCTCCAGGCCACGCCAGCCCAGTTGAGATGCTGGCTCTCGTCACCCTCGGCCAGGGTGCCGTAGGACGTACCGATACGGGTATGGCCGCTTTGGTTGTACAGTTTGGTGAAGCTCGCTTGACCCCCTTCGATCAGCCAGCCGTCGAAACTGTGGTTGGTCAGGCTGACGCCGCGAAAGGTCTGCGGCAGCATGCGGGTCTCACCGCCGGCAATCACCGGGTTGGCGAGAAACAGGTCGCCGGCCTTCAATTCGGTATCGAAGGCACGCATTTTCAGGGTGCCGCCCGCCGTGGAGAACGAGCCCGGTGCTTTGCCGTTGCCATCGCTGACCGGCAGGATGCTCGAGTTGTCCGTGCCGCCGCCACCGTCGAGCTTGAGCCCGAGCATGGCATGGGCGTCGAAGCCGAACCCGACGCTGCCTTCGGTGTAGCCCGACTCGAAGATGCCCAGCAAACCTTGACCCCATTCAATGTTGTCGTCGGCCTGTTGCTGGCGATTGCGGTTCATGTAGTAGTTGCGTGCGTTGAGGGTGAGGCTGGCGCCTTCGGCGAAACCCTCGGCGGCCGAATCTTCGGCAGCGTGAGCATTGGCGGCCATCGTTGCAGCGATTGCAACGAACAGGGCAGGTGTACTGAATGGGAAACGCACGTGGGGTAAAGCTCCTGGGTCAGCTGGATACATCACTTTTCTTGCAGCCGCAGCGATTTCTTTTCGGCGGGGAGGGCGCGGCAGGTTGTAAAAACACAACGAAAAAAAGCCGCTGATGGCAGCGGCTTTGAAGACAACTTTTCATTGGGAAGAGCCGATGAAAAGTGTCGAGGGAAACTGGAGCAATGCGCGTAAATCAGCTGTCTTTCTCAGCCTGTTTGGCCTGGATGCTCGACGCTTGTGGGGCTTGGGTGGCCTCCTGGGCTTTGGCGGTCATCTCGATCTGGTGCTCTTCGTACGCGGCGGCTCGTGCGGTATTTTGCGCGACGAAGGCCTGCGACTCTTCAGCCATGGCGAACGGAGACAGGAACAGAGAAGACAGAACGAAAGCGCTGGCAATACCCATACTGTTGGACATCTTTTAAACCTTCTTGCTTGGCAAGTGCTGTTTGGTGCGGGCAAAGATAAGGGGCTTGGGGGAAAGGAAAAAGAGCGGATTCATGAAAGGACTGTTACGCAAAGAGCAAAGATCGTTTGCCCAGGACAACGGGTGGACGCTTTCACTGTAGGAGCCAGGCTTGCCGGCGAAGGCGCCCGAAAGACAAGCGCAATATTCGAGGGCCCCTTCGCCTGTAGGAGCGAGGCTTGCCCGCGAAGGCGCCCGGAAGACAGGCGCAATATTCAAGAACGCCTTCGCCGGCAAGCCTGGCTCCTACAATGCGAAGGCGCCCGGAAGACAGGCGCAAAATTCAAGAACGCCTTCGCCGGCAAGTCGGATCGCCGCACCGCTGGCTCCTACGGGATCGATGTCGGGACGAAGGGTGTGATCTATTGCGCCCAGTCAGACGGGCAAATGCATGCCAAAGGTGTTCATGCCATGGTCGCTGCGCACGAACACATCGCCGCCATGCATCAGGGCAATCGCCTTGACGATGGCCAGTCCCAACCCGTGGTTGTTGCCACTGTTGCTGCGAGAGGCGTCTACCCGGTAGAAGCGCTCGAACAGGCGCGGCAGATGCTCGCTTGAAATCGGTACGCCCGGGTTCGCGACGCCGATGCTGACCTGGTGTTCGCCCGCTTCGATTCGCACCTCGATGACTTGCCCGGGCCCGGTGTGCTGCACGGCGTTATTCAGCAGGTTGATCAAGGCCCGGCGCAGGTGCGCGATCTCGATTCGAACCAAGGCATCGCCGCTGACCTGAACCTGTACCTGGGCATCCTCAAGAATGAAATCGAGGTAGTCCAGGGTCGTGGCCACTTCTTCCGCCAGCGAGGTGGACGTCAGTTTGGTGGCCTTGCTGCCCTGGTCGGCGCTGGCCAGGAACAGCATGTCATTGATGATCGAGCGCAGTCGCTCAAGCTCTTCAAGGTTCGATTGCAGCACCTCGAAATAGTGCTCTGCCGAACGTCCGCGTGTGAGGGCGACCTGGGTCTGGCCGATCAGGTTGGTCAGCGGCGAGCGCAGTTCATGGGCGACATCGGCGTTGAACGATTCCAGGCGCGAGTAGGCCTGCTCGACCCGCTCCAGTGTCGAGTTGAACGAGTCGACGAACTGGTTCAGCTCCGGGGGCAGCGATGACAGGCGCAAGCGGCCTGAACGCAACGGCGGGGCCAGGCGCTGGGCTTCCTGGGACAGCTTGATCAACGGCTTGAGCCCGATCCGCGCCACCCAGTAACCCAGCGCCGAGGCCATCAGCACGCCGATAACCGCCAGGCTTATCAGGGCGATCAGCAACTGGTGCTGGGTATGGTAGAACGTTTCGGTATCGATACCGATCATGAAGCGCAGGGGCGGGCGCTGGTCCTTGGCCGGGAATTGACTGACCAGCACTTTCAGCGGGTAGGGGTGATCCGCCAGTTGCATGTCGCGCGTGCCCAGCGGTCCCTCGGCGAAGGCACGGATGGTCGGTGTCGGATTGCCGTATTCGTAGTGCGGATCGCCGCTGACGATCCAGAAACTGATGCGCTTGTCTTCTTCGCCGAGCAGCTTGAGCTTGTTATTGATCTTCACCCAGTGCTCGGGCGTGCCGTAGCGGCCGACGGTGGACTCGAGCACGCTGTAGCGCGCGTCCAACTCAGCCTCGGGCAGCAGGCCCAGACCTTTGTCCACCTGTTGATAAAGCGCCCAACCAATCAACAGGAACACCAAAAGCGCCACCAGCGTGAACATCCCGCTCAGGCGCAGCGCAATCGAATTACTGGACACCACGGCTCTCCAGCACATAGCCCATGCCACGGATGGTGTGCAGCAGTTTCTCTTCGAACGGCCCGTCGAGCTTGGCCCGCAGGCGCTTGATCGCGACTTCGACGACGTTGGCGTCGCTGTCGAAATTGATGTCCCAGACCATTTCGGCGATGGCGGTTTTCGACAGGATTTCACCCTGGCGGCGGGCCAGCACACTGAGCAACGAGAACTCCTTGGCGGTCAGGTCCAGGCGCGTGCCGCCACGTGTGGCCTTGCGGCTGATCAAATCTATCCACAGGTCGGCGATGCTCACTTGCACCGGTTCGTGGCCACCGCTGCGCCGGGTCAGCGCCTGCAGGCGTGCCACCAGTTCGAGGAAGGAAAACGGTTTGCCCAGGTAATCGTCGGCACCGTCGCGCAGGCCCTTGATGCGGTCTTCGACCCGTTCGCGGGCGGTGAGCATGATCACCGGGGTTTGCTTGCGCGCACGCAGGGCGCGCAATACACCGAAGCCGTCCAGGCCCGGCAGCATGACGTCGAGAACGATCACCGCGTAGTCGCTTTCCAGCGCCAGGTGCAGGCCTTCCACGCCATCGCGGGCCAGGTCCACGGTGTAGCCCTGTTCCGTCAGGCCGCGGTGCAGATAGTCCGCGGTTTTTTCTTCGTCTTCGATAATCAGGACGCGCATGACCCCGCCTCAGTCTGTGGTCGCCAGCGCCGGCAGCGCTGTAGGTTCAGGTCGATGAAATAGCCGCTCCAGCCACAAGTATATGACCGGCGTGGTGAACAGCGTCAGTGCCTGGCTCACCAGCAGGCCGCCGACCACGGCGATTCCCAGGGGTTGGCGCAGTTCGGCACCGGTGCCGTAGCCGAGCATCAGCGGCAGGGCGCCGAGCAGGGCGGCGAGGGTGGTCATGATGATCGGCCGGAAACGCGTGAGGCACGCCTGGTAGATCGCTTCTTGCGGCGCCAGGCCACCGTTGCGCTGCGCGTCGAGGGCGAAGTCGATCATCAGGATGCCGTTTTTCTTCACGATGCCGATCAGCAGCACCAGCCCGATCAGCGCCATGATCGAAAAGTCCTGGCCGCAGATCCACAGCATGATCACCGCGCCCAGCCCGGCCGAGGGCAGTGTCGAGATGATTGTAAGCGGGTGGACGAAGCTCTCGTAGAGCACGCCGAGAATGATATACACCGCGACCAGTGCCGCCAGGATCAACCAAGGCTGGCTGGCCAGCGAACTCTGGAACGCCTGGGCCGCGCCCTGGAAGTTACCGCTGATGGCCGTTGGCATGCCGATGTCGACCTTGGCCTGGTTGAGCATGATTACTGCATCGCCCAGCGCCACGCCGGGCGCCAGGTTAAATGACAGGTTGGCGGCCGGGAACATGCCGTCATGGGCGATGGAAAGCGGCCCCACCGTGGGCGCATCGAACTTCGCCAGCGCCGACAGCGGCACCATTTCCCCGCTCAGGGGCGAGCGCAGGTAGAAGTAGTTGAGGCTTTCGGCCTTGCCGCGTTGCCGGGTGTCCAGCTCCAGGATCACGTTGTACTGGTTGGTCTGGGTCTGGAACTCGTTGATCTGGCGCTGGCCGAAGGCGTCGTACAGCGCTTCGTCGACGTCGCTGGCGGTCAGGCCAAAACGTGCCGCGGCACTGCGGTCGATGCTGATATGGGTGATGCTGCCGCCCAGTTGCAGGTCGTTGGAAATGTCGCGGAAGGCCGGGTTGCCGCGCAGTTTTTCCGTCAGGCGCTGGGTCCAGGTGCTCAGGACCGCACCGTCGTTGCTCTTGAGCACGTATTGGTACTGGGCCCGGCTCGGGCCGGAACTGAGGTTGATGTCTTGTCCGGCGCGCAGGTACAGGACGATGCCCGGCACTTTCATCAATTGCGGGCGAATACGGTCGATGAACTCGCTGGCTGAAACATCGCGGTCGCCGCGTTTTTTCAGGGCGATCCAGAAGCGGCCGTTGGCGATGGTCTGGTTGCTGCCCGACACCCCGACCGAGTGCGAGAAGGCCTGGACTGCGGGGTCGGCGGCGACGATTTCAGCCATTGCCAGGTGTTTTTTCACCATGTCGCCGTAGGAAATATCGGCGGCAGCTTCGGTTGTACCGAGGACGAACCCGGTGTCCTGGATCGGGAAGAAACCCTTGGGAATAAAAATGTAACCGGCAATGGCCAGGGCCAGCGACAGGCCGAACACGCCGATCATCAACTTCTGGTGCGCAAGCGCGCGGCGCAGGCCTTTTTCGTACAGCGCCAGCAGGCGTTCGCCGAAGCCCGGCTTGTCGTGGGCGTGATGCACGGGCGCGCGCATGAACAGCGCTGCCAGGGTGGGCGCCAACGTCAGCGACACCACCACCGAAATCATGATGGTGGAGGTGGCGGTCAGGGCGAACTCCTTGAACAGGCGTCCGACCACGCCTCCCATGAATAGCAACGGAATGAACGCCGCCACCAGCGAGAAACTGATCGATACCACGGTGAAGCCGATTTCCCCGGCGCCCTTGATCGCGGCCTCGCGCATGCCGTCGCCAGCCTCCAGGTGGCGGTGAATGTTTTCCACCACCACAATCGCATCGTCGACCACAAACCCCACGGCCACCACGATCGCCACCAGCGTCAGGTTGTTCAGGCTGAAGCCCATCACGTACATCAATGCAAAACTGGCGATCAGTGAAACCCCCAGTACTGCCGACACGATCAGGGTTGCCGACAGCTGGCGCAGGAACAACGCCATCACCGCCACCACCAGCATGATCGCGATCAGCAGGGTGATTTCCACTTCATGCAGCGAAGCGCGGATAGTCTGGGTGCGGTCGATCAGTGTCTTGACCTGCACCGAGGCCGGCAGCATCCCTTCCAGGCCCGGAAGCGCCGCCTGGATCCGGTCCACGGTCTCGACGATATTGGCCCCCGGCTGGCGGAAGATCACCAGGTTGACGCCCGGTTGTGAGCCCGCCCAGGCCTGGACGTAGGCATCTTCCGAGCCGTTGACGACTTTGGCGACATCCCTTAGATGAACCGGTGCGCCGTCCTTGTAGGAAACGATCAGTTGGTCGTATTGCTCGGGATGGAACAACTGGTCGTTGGTGGACAGGGTCGAGATGCTCGATTCCCCATAGAGTGCACCTTTGGCCAGGTTGAGGCTGGTCTGCTGGATCGCCAGGCGAATATCGGCCAGGGTCAGGCCGATGGCCGCCAGTTTGTCCGCGGAAACCTGGACACGAATCGCCGGACGTTGCTGGCCGGTGATAGCGACCTGGCCTACACCGTCGATCTGACTGATCTGACGGGACAGCAGGGTTTCCACCAGATCGCTGAGTTCGGGGCCTGGCATCAAGGACGAGTTGACGCTGAGGATCAGCACCGGGCTGTCGGCCGGATTGACCTTGCGCCAGGTCGGCAGGTTCGGCATGTCCTTGGGCAGCTTGCCGGCAGCGGTGTTGATGGCGGCCTGGACTTCCTGGGCGGCTGTATCGATGCTTTTGTCGAGGGTGAACTGCAGGGTCAGGATGGTTGAGCCCAGGGCGCTGCTCGAGGTCATTTGCGTCACGCCGGGAATGGCGCTGAATTGCACTTCAAGGGGCGTGGCCACCGATGACGCCATGGTTTCCGGGCTGGCGCCGGGCAGCTGGGCGGCCACCTGTATCGTCGGGAATTCCGCCTCCGGGAGCGGCGCGATGGGCAGGCGCGGGAAGGCGATGACTCCCAGCAGCACCAAGGCAAACGTCAGCAGAATCGTTGCCACGGGGTGGTCGATGCACCAGGCGGATACCGAACCATGGCCTTTCATGGGGTCGACTCCGATTGCACGACCTGCGGCGGCTCGGTGAGCACTTGCACGGTGGCACCGGGCTTGAGCCGCGACTGGCCGTCGCTGACCAGCACGTCACCGGGGTTCACCCCTTTGATGATGGTCTGGCCGCTGCCCTGGTGAACCATCTGCACCGGCACGGTTTCAACCTTGTTGCCGTTTACCCGATACACGAAGTGCTGATCGAGGCCGCGCTGTACGACGGTGGGCGGTACGACCAGCGCATCTTTATCCAGCGCTGTCTGAATCTTTACCGTCACCAACAGGCCGGGCCAGAGTTTTTGCCCGGGATTATTGAATTCGGCTTTGGCGCGGATGGTGCCGGTGTTGGCGTTGATCTGGTTGTCGATCAGGGTCAAGTGGCCTTCGCCCAGCAGGTTGCCGGTTTCGCCGTCGGTGTCGGCACCGATGTAGGCCTTGACCTTCGCGTGTTGTGGATCGCTGATCAGGCCTTGCAGGGTCGGCAGCATTTGCTGCGGCAGGGAGAACTCCACGGCGATGGGGTCGATCTGGGTCACCGTGAACAGGCCTTGGGTGTCACTCATGCGCAGGAAGTTACCTTCATCCACGGTACGAATACCGACGCGGCCACTGACCGGGGAGCGAATCTGCGTGTACGACAACTGCACCTGGGCCGCATCAATCGAAGCCTGGTTGCCCTGAGCCGTGGCCTTGAGCTGGTTGACCAATGCCTGTTGCTGGTCGTAGGTCTGTTTGGACACACCGTCGTCGACGCTCAACAGTTTGTAGCGCTTGAGGTTGACCTGAGCCACTTGCAGTTGCGCCTGGCTTTCGCCCAGTTGCGCCCTGGCCTGGTCCAGGCTGGCGCGAATAGATCGATCATCGATCGTGGCCAGCAGGTCGCCTTTGCTCACCAGTTGGCCTTCCTTGACCAGGATTTTGGTGAGGATGCCGTCGATTTGCGGCCGGACCACCACGCTGTGCAGCGACAGCACCGAACCGATGCCACTGACGTAGCGGGGCACGTCTTTTTCGACCACGTTGACCACGCGCACCGGAATGGCGGTCGGTGCTGCCACCCTGGCCGCGGAGGGTTTGGCCAGGTACCACGCACCCAGCGCTACCAGCACGATCAGAAAGGCTGCAAGAACGACGGTTTTTTTCTGGGTTCGCATGCGAGAGGGGCGCCGGGTCGGAAGATGGAAGTGTGCGCAGCTTTATCTACTACGTTATATCCCTGTGACCCGGTCAGGAAAGTGACTGCTGACTGACAGCCGTGTCAGTTTGGTCGAATGGAGTCCCACTCGGTCACGTAGGCTGTCTTGCTTTTTTTGTTGTAGAGGCACAGTTCGGTACCTTGTCGGCCTTTCATGTGCTTTTGCGGGTACTGGCCTTGCAGCAGCAGGGCGGTGTAGCCGACCCGATCATCGAACTGCGCGGCGTTGCCGACGGGTTTGGCATTCGCCAGGCCGCTGGCCTTGGTGCAGCTGGTGAGTACGGCTTTGTCGAAGGCGGCCCAGGCCTCGGGGCTTGAGGCATAGGCTTGGGTAGCGAGGGCTGTGAGGCAAACGAAGGTCAGGGCGACAGCTTTCATGGTTCAGGGATCCTTGGGCGGGTGTGGGCCAAGGCCTGAGTATGCCTGAAGGTCTGGGTCAGACCGGCACCGGTTCCCGGCGGACTACATACATCCCAGCGCTTTCATACAGCCGTCGTGCGCGAACGTTGTCTTCCAGCACTTTCAAATCGACATACCCTTCGCGCCGCAGTTGAAACACCTTGAAGGCATTGAGCAGCAACGCTCTTCCCAGGCCGCGGCCTTGAGCCCGTGGATGCACCACCAGATTCTTGATGTAGGCACTGGTCCAGCACTGGCATACACCCGCGATACCCTGGGCATCCAGGGCGATGAAGCACAATGCCGGATCGTATTCAGGATCGGTTTCAAATCGCTGTTGCCAAACGTCCAGGGCCGGGACGCGGCCACCTCCTTGGGAGTGACCCAGTTGCAGCAAGCGATGAACCTCTTCTGCCTGGCCTGGACCATACCCGGTCAGGACGATCCCCTGAGGCCAGGTGATGGCGGGCACGGCTTCAGTGAGACTGCGCCGCATGAGAAAGCAGAATGGCTCGCTCAAGACTCAATGACCTTGTTCGGCCACAGCCTTGGCCGCGTCGATAAGGCACTTGGTCAGCTCCGGCGAAGAGAACTTGGTCAGTACCGCATTCGCCCCGGCAAGACGGGCTTTCTCACTGTTCATCGCGCTGTCCAGGGAAGTATGCAACAGCACATAAAGGTGTGCGAAATCGGGAGTTTCACGCAGGGTGCGAGTGAACGCGTAGCCGTCCATTTCGGACATTTCGATATCGGAGACGATCAGGTTGATCTGCTGGGCGGTGCCTTGCAGGTCCAGCAGGCAGTCGATGGCTTCCTTGGCGCTGCGGGCCGTGTGGCATTGCAGGCCCAGGTTGCGCAAGGTGTGCACCGATTGTTGCAGCGCGACCTGACTGTCATCGACCACCAGGATACGAGCGCTGCCCAGTATTTCTGCATCTTCCATGCTCAGCTCGGTCGGCGCCATGTCGATGGGTACCGGGGCGATGCCATGGATGACCTTTTCGATGTCCAGCACCTGCACCAGGGTGCCGTCGACCGAGGTGACACCGGTGATGTACGAGCGCGAGCCTCCTGAGCCAAAGGGCGGCGGACGGATGTCGGTGGTCAGGCAGTGCACGATCTTGCTCACCGCCTGTACATGCAAGCCTTGCTTGGAGCGGCTGACGTCAGTGACGATCAGGCAACCGCCGTCAGGGTCTTCCAGTGGGCGCTCCCCGATGGCGCGGCTGAGGTCGATCACCGACAACGAGGCGCCGCGCAGGGTGGCGATACCTTTGACGTGGGGGTGCGATTCGGGGAGTTTGGTCAGTGGCGGGCACGGGATGATTTCACTGACTTTGAGCAGGTTGATCGCCATCAGCTTGCCGCTGCGCAAGGTAAACAGCAGAAGCGAAAGTGAATCTGCGCGGGCTTTGGTGGAGGACATAAAAACCTTCTGTGGAAAAAAGGTGGCGGGGTGATCGGTGGATCACCCACAGCTATCGATGTCAGGTTATCGACGTGTCGGGGGCAGGCTTTAGGAAAAATCCCCTGGGCCGGTCCAGAGCCGTGCAAATTGAAACAAAAAAGCCCCGTCTCTTTAAAAGAGAGCGGGGCTTTGTTTTACATTGAGGCGGGCGGTGTAGAACTTACTCGTCGTCGCCCATCTGCGATTGCAGGTAGTTCTCGATTCCGATCTTGTCGATCAGGCCCAGCTGGGTTTCCAGCCAGTCGATATGTTCTTCTTCGGACTCGAGGATATCTTCAAGCAGTTCACGGCTGCCGAAGTCGCCCACTGTTTCGCAATGCGCGATCGCCACTTTCAGATCGGCATGGCCGGTCTTCTCGATTCGCAGGTCACACTCGATCATTTCCTGGGTGTGCTCGCCGATCTGCAGCTTGCCAAGGTCCTGGACGTTCGGCAGGCCTTCAAGGAACAGGATGCGCTTGATCAGCTTGTCCGCGTGCTTCATCTCGTCGATGGATTCGTGGTACTCGTGCTTGCCGAGCTTGTTCAGGCCCCAATCTTCGTACATGCGTGCATGCAGGAAGTACTGATTGATCGCGACCAGCTCATTGGCAAGGATCTTGTTGAGATGCTGGATGACTGTAACGTCGCCTTTCATGATGGGGTCCTGCCCTGTATTAGCCGTCTATAAGGCAGAGTTTGAGCCGCACAACTAAGAGTGTCAAACCTAAGTTATTGAAACTTAAGTGAAAATTAATCGGAATAAGAATGTTTGTGTTCCGCGTCTAGAGCCTAAGCAATTGATTTTCAGGCATAAAAAAACCGGACATGAGTCCGGTTCTTTGAAATACGGTATTTATGCGGCAGTAAATTCAACTGGGAAAGGAATCGCAGCCTGGGCCGTTTGCAATTTGGTCAGGGTCTCGCGGACCACTTCCTTGGCAAGGCAGGCACATTTGCCGCATTGACTGGCAACGCCGGTGGCCTGGCGCACTTCCTTGTAGCTGCAGCATCCTTCATAGATCGCATCGCGGATTTGGCCGTCGGTGACGCCAGTGCAGAGGCAAACATACATAAGTGAAAACCGTCGCTGTTTATGTCTCGAATGCGATGGATCTTAATGTTAACGAGAATGATTGTCAAAGTGCTTTGAGAGCGCTTTTTGACAGGTCTGACGAACGGTTGGCCAACCCTGCGCAGTAAACCGAAATACCCTTCGTCCTTTTTTACGCCCAGGGGAGAAACCGTTACGGACAGGCCAAAAACGCAGTGTATGATGGCCGGTCTTTTCGAAACGGGTTCGTGTCACAGGGCTGTCGCCTGAGGGTGGCAGGCTGATGCAAACCTTGTTCTTAACGCTTCTACACCAGGAGATATCCAATGAGCGTACTCGTAGGCAAACAAGCCCCTGACTTCACCGTACCGGCCGTACTCGGCAATGGCGAAATCGTGGACAGCTTCACCCTGTCGTCGGCCATCAAAGGCAAATACGGCCTGGTGTTCTTCTACCCACTGGACTTCACCTTCGTTTGCCCGTCGGAGCTGATCGCTCTGGACAACCGCATGTCCGAGTTCAAGGCGCGCAACGTTGAAGTGGTCGCTGTGTCGATCGACTCGCACTTCACCCACAACGCCTGGCGCAACACCCCGGTAAACGATGGTGGTATCGGCGCGGTTCGTTACACCATGGCTGCCGACATCAAGCAGGAAATCATGAAGGCCTACGACGTTCAGTCCGCTGACGGCGTTGCTTTCCGTGGCGCATTCCTGATCGACGACAAAGGCGTTGTCCGCTCGCAGATCATCAACGACCTGCCGCTGGGCCGTAACATGGAAGAGCTGCTGCGTCTGGTCGACGCCCTGCAATTCCACGAAGAGCACGGCGAAGTTTGCCCTGCCAACTGGAAAAAAGGCGACAAAGGCATGAACGCTTCGCCAGAAGGCGTTGCGGCTTACCTGACCGAGCACGCTGCTGCGCTGTAAGGCACACGCTCCTGCTATAAAAAGCAGGTACAAAAAAAAACCGGCCTCAGAGGCCGGTTTTTTTATGCGCGAGATAAACCCGCGACCCTGTAGGAGCTGGCTTGCCAGCGAAGGCGTTTATCGCCACACCCCCGCAATTGCTGTGTACTGGAGGGCCCCTTCGCTGGCAAGCCAGCTCCTACAATTGAACGTGCAATGGCAATCAGTCGCCGAAATCTTCCCAACCACCCATTTGTTTCCAGCGATTGACGATGCCGCAGAACAGCTCGGCAGTCTTCTCGGTGTCGTAGCGAGCCGAGTGAGCCTCGCGACCGTCGAAGTCGATATCGGCGGCCTGGCAGGCCTTGGCCAGCACGGTCTGGCCATAAGCCAGGCCCGCGAGCGTCGCGGTATCGAAACTGGAGAATGGGTGGAACGGGTTGCGCTTCATGTCCAGGCGCGCGACCGCGGCATTGAGGAAGCCCAGGTCGAAGCTGCTGTTGTGCCCAACCAGGATCGCCCGTTTGCAACCGTTGGCCTTGAGCGCCTTGCGCACGCCGCGGAAGATATCGTTCAGCGCCGCTTCTTCACTCACGGCCATGCGCAGCGGGTGATCGAGCTTGATCCCGGTAAACTCCAGGGCTGCCGCTTCGATGTTCGCGCCTTCAAAAGGCTCGACCCGGAAGAAGTAGGTGTGATCGGGGTACACAAAACCCTTTTCATCCATGGCGATCGTCGTTGCGGCGATTTCCAGCAGGGCGTCGGTGGCCGAGTTGAAACCACCGGTTTCTACGTCGACGACAACTGGCAGGTAGCCACGAAACCTGGCGGCCATTGGATGACGTGAACCACCGCCACCGCCTTGACCTTCCTGTTCGTCGTCGAAATGGTCTTCACTCACGCGTGTTCCTCCAGCAGGCGCCAGCGCAGTTTTTCACCGGCGCGCAGCGGGATAACGGTCAGCTCGCCAAACGGCAGGCTGGTCGGGGCGGTCCATTCTTCGCGGACCAGGGTAATGCGATCGGTGTTGGCCGGCAGGCCATAGAAACGCGGGCCGTTGAGGCTGGCGAAGGCTTCAAGCTTGTCCAGTGCGTTGCGCTGTTCGAAGGCTTCGGCGTACATCTCGATCGCCGCATAGGCGGTGTAGCAGCCGGCGCAGCCGCAAGCGGCCTCTTTGGCGTGCTGGGCGTGGGGCGCCGAGTCGGTGCCGAGGAAGAACTTTTCGCTGCCGCTGGTGGCGGCGTCGAGCAGGGCTTCCTGGTGCGTATTGCGCTTGAGGATCGGCAGGCAATAGAAGTGCGGCCGAATCCCGCCCACCAGCATGTGGTTGCGGTTGTACAGCAGGTGATGCGCGGTGATGGTCGCGCCAACGTTGGCTGACGCCGAGTTGACAAACTGCACGGCGTCGGCGGTGGTGATGTGTTCGAACACCACTTTGAGCGTCGGGAAACGCTCGACCACGCGACGCATGTGCTCATCGATGAAGATTTTTTCGCGGTCGAACACGTCGACATCGCCGCGGGTGACTTCACCGTGGATCAACAAAGGCATCCCGACTTCGGCCATGGCCTCGAGTGCAGGGAAGATCTTGTCGATGCTGGTGACGCCAGAGTCCGAGTTGGTGGTCGCGCCGGCCGGGTACAGCTTGGCGGCGTGAACGAAACCGCTGGCCTTGGCCTCGCGAATTTCTTCAGGCTGGGTGCGGTCGGTGAGGTACAGCACCATCAGCGGTTCGAACTGGCTGCCGGCCGGGCGGGCAGCAAGAATCCGCTGGCGATAGCCGTCGGCTTCAGCCGCATTGCGCACCGGTGGTACCAGGTTGGGCATGATGATGGCGCGGCCAAAGGTGCGCGCAACATCCGCGACGGTATTGGTCAACACGGCACCATCGCGAAGATGAATATGCCAGTCGTCGGGACGCAGCAGGGTCAGGCGGTCGGACATGAGGGGATTCCAGGCGGGTCAAACTCAAGGGAATGCTACCGGAAAAGACTCTTGCAGGCACTCGCTATCAAGTTTTACGGGAAGCTTCCGATATCCAACAGGTATGCCGTAAACATCTGTGTGTCGGTCTTTTTGTCGTAGAAGTCAGTGGAGCCTCCCGTGCGCCAGCGTTATTTAGCCTTGCTCAGTGTGTTTGCCAGCCTTCCCGCCATGGCGCTCACTTTCCAGACTCGCCTGGAGAGCATCGAGTGGACGGTCGAAGGCGACAAATTCGAGTGCCGGCTGACTCAGCCGATCACCGATTTCGGCTCGGGCGAATTCGTGCGGCGCGCTGGCGAACAGGCGACGTTTCGTTTGAATGCCTACAACGCAATGATGGGCGGCGGTTCTGCCACTTTGCTGGCCGCCGCCGCGCCCTGGCAGCCGGGACGCGGTGATATCAACCTGGGCACGGTGCGAATCGGCAGCGGCAATGTCCTGTTCAATAGTTCGCAGGCCCAGGCCGGACGTCTGATCAGCGGCTTGATTGACGGGCGCAGCCCGGTGGTCCGGCACTCTTCGGGCGATGGCCGGGTGTCGGAGGTGCGTTTGTTGCCGGTCAGGTTCACCAAGGCATTTGCCGACTATCAAGGTTGTGTGGCCAAGTTACTGCCGCAGAACTTCGATCAGGTGAAGCAATCCCAGGTCGGCTTCCCCGGTGGCGGTATCGATCTGGACGAGGCCGCCAAGGCCAGGCTGCAAGTCATGCTGGAATACATGAAGGCCGATCCGACGGTCAATCGCATCGAACTGGACGGCCACTCCGACAACAGCGGCAATCGCCTGACCAACCGTGACCTGTCACGACGACGGGCGCTGGCGGTGATGGAGTTCTTCAAGGCCAACGGCATCCAGGAATCGCAAATCACCCTGCGCTTCCATGGCGAGCGCTATCCGCTGGCGCCCAATACCAGCAACGTCAACCGTGCGAAAAACCGCCGGGTAGCGATACGCCTGGAGCGGGGAGCCCCCGCGGAGCAGGTGGCCCCTCAAGCGACGAAGCCCGGCGCTTCGGCAACTTCCTGACCCTTTGGTCATCGTCGCGCTCTCGACATAATCTGTCGCTTCGTCGTCATAAGCTGTCGCGCCACTGTAAATTATTCTGTATGGGCGGTAGACTTGACGGCTTTCCGTAGAACCCCGTGGAGTGATGGCATGGCGGACGTAAACAAGGTCGTTCTGGCGTATTCCGGCGGCCTGGACACTTCGGTGATCCTCAAGTGGCTGCAGGATACTTATAACTGTGAAGTGGTGACCTTCACCGCTGACCTGGGTCAGGGCGAAGAGGTCGAACCTGCACGCGCCAAGGCTCAAGCCATGGGCGTGAAAGAGATCTACATCGACGACTTGCGCGAAGAGTTCGTGCGCGATTTCGTTTTCCCGATGTTCCGCGCCAACACCGTTTACGAAGGCGAGTACCTGCTGGGTACTTCCATCGCTCGTCCGTTGATCGCCAAACGCCTGATCGAAATCGCCAACGAAACCGGTGCTGACGCCATTTCCCACGGCGCCACCGGCAAGGGTAACGACCAGGTTCGCTTCGAACTGGGCGCCTACGCCTTGAAACCAGGTGTGAAAGTGATCGCTCCTTGGCGCGAATGGGACCTGCTGTCCCGTGAGAAGCTGATGGATTACGCTGAAAAGCACGCTATCCCGATCGAGCGTCACGGCAAGAAAAAATCCCCGTACTCGATGGATGCCAACCTGCTGCACATCTCCTATGAAGGCGGCGTGCTGGAAGACACCTGGACCGAGCACGAAGAAGACATGTGGCGCTGGACCGTCTCCCCGGAGAACGCTCCCGACAAGCCGCAGTACTTGGAACTGACCTACCGCAACGGCGACATCGTGGCACTGGACGGCGTCGAAATGACCCCGGCCACCGTGCTGGCGACCCTGAACCGCATCGGTGGCGAACACGGTATCGGCCGCCTGGACATCGTCGAGAACCGTTACGTGGGCATGAAGTCCCGTGGCTGCTACGAAACCCCTGGCGGCACCATCATGCTGCGCGCCCACCGTGCGATCGAATCGATCACCCTGGACCGCGAAGTGGCTCACCTCAAAGACGAGCTGATGCCCAAGTACGCCAGCCTGATCTACACCGGCTACTGGTGGAGCCCTGAGCGTCTGATGCTGCAACAGATGATCGACGCCTCCCAGGCCCACGTGAACGGTGTGGTTCGCCTGAAGCTGTATAAAGGCAACGTGATCGTCACCGGTCGCAAGTCCGACGAGTCGCTGTTCGACGCCAACATCGCCACTTTCGAAGAAGATGGCGGCGCGTACAACCAGGCTGACGCAGCGGGCTTCATCAAGCTCAACGCCTTGCGCATGCGCATCGCGGCGAACAAAGGTCGCAAGCTGTTCTGAGACCTCTGATGTAATGGAATGTGTGGCCCGGTCATCGACGGGGCCGCACATTTGAAAAGGGGGATCCTGCTCGCTTCAGCATTCTTCCTGGTTTCTGCAACTACCTCTCTCATCCTTCCCTTCTGATTGATCGTCAAGCGCTGCGGGCTGCCGTGCGTCGATTGGCACCTGTTGATCAATGACCGTCAAACCCTGTGAACTCAGGTTGTAAGCAGCGCAGAACGTTGTGCGGCAGCGTTGTTTCCCGTGTTGTGAAGGGGTGGCCGCGCTTTTCCTCAGCTTTGAATCTGACTCGGTACAGGTGAGGAATACGACTGCACGTGCAGCTTTTCCCGGTTCGTTGTGAATGCTCTCCATCAAGTGGCTGAACTCGGCGTTGCCTGTCATCGCGCGTGCATCAACCACGTACAGGTCCCTCAGCCGTTCAGGCAGACGTAGGCGGTGTAGCGCCGAAAGCGCGACGCCAGGGATTGATTCTGAGGGAGGGTCTTGTGCTTTGGAGGGACGGTGAGCGGATCGGCCGCCACTGCCTGACGACCTGCCAGCGGATTTTCTCCTCTTCCTGTTCTCGGGTTGCTCGACACCGTCCATGGCTTTTATGAAATGTTTTCCTTTTTCGAAGTCGGAGGGGGCGTACAGCGATCGATAGTTGAAGTTGAGCGTGGCGAAAAACAGCAACAGCAGATAAAAGGGAAAGCTGATCAGGAACCAGATGTAGACGTCCCTATCCTCGTCATCAAGGAAGGGTAGTGAAACGGCTGCTGATGTTTCCGACAGTGTTGCGAATATGGCAATCACTGTCATGGGGTTGCTTATTTTTTGTTTGAGCTTATCCATTTTCATTCTCGTTGTGTTTGTGGGTTCGGTAATGCTTGTTTTGAATTTAATGCATCTAACGTATCTTTGGCATCCCGGGGTTTCTGTTTTTCAATTGATTTAATGTCAGGCGGGTGCTCTTCCCGTTAGCGGTTTTCTTATGATCGATGATGTGTTGTTTTTTGCTGTAAGAGTGAGCTGATAAGTTGCGTGTGATATTTCTTGGGTGAGGGTCGATATTTGATGAATCGATTGCTTTTTAGTTTTTTGGTTGGGGCGGTACATGTCTGGTCGCTGTCTGAAAATAAAATCTCCCTGGTTTTTTTGTTGCAGATCGATACAAAAAAATAATTACAATTGGAAAGTCAAGTCCTCAACAAAAGTTTTCTGCCCGGTGATTTCATGGGTTTTTTGTAAGAAAAGTCTCTGATGTTTGTAGGGAATGTCTCTTGGTGCGAGTGACCGGGGGGAGCGACATGCCAGGGGGGAAACGACTAGGCTATTGTGCGGGCTCTAAAAATTCGAACAGCGAAATTGGACTTGCCCATGAATAAAGTGCTGATTGTGGATGATCACCCCGTCATTCGTCTTGCGGTACGAATGCTGATGGAGCGTCATGGCTACGAAGTCATTGCAGAAACAGATAATGGCGTGGATGCATTACAACTAGCCCGAGAATACATGCCGGACATTGTCATCCTGGATATTGGAATACCGAAACTGGATGGGCTGGAAGTTATTGCGCGACTGACATCGGCTGCGATGCCGATGAAAGTGCTGATATTGACCTCTCAGTCCCCTGGGCATTTCTCCATGCGCTGCATGCAGTCGGGAGCCGCCGGATATGTGTGCAAACAACAGGACCTGACAGAATTACTCAGTGCAATAAAGGCTGTCTTGTCAGGCTACAGTTACTTTCCCAATCAGGCCTTGCATACAGTGCGTGCCAGTCTTGGCAACGCCAGTGAAGCCGATATGGTGGATCGTCTGTCAGGGCGGGAAATGATGGTGTTGCAGCAGTTGGCCCGAGGCAAGACCAATAAAGAGATTGCCGATGGGATGTTTCTCAGCAACAAGACCGTCAGTACTTACAAGACCCGATTGCTGTTGAAACTCAATGCGCGCTCCCTTGTCGATCTGATCGAACTGGCCCAGCGTAACGGGCTGGCATGATGTGCCTGGGGTTGATGGAGTGCGACAGGCGAGCATTTATCGCGACTCGACACTTGGTAAAAAGCCTCCGTTTCGGGAGGCTTTTAGGTTTTACAGGTCAAAATCGTAATCGGCCAATTGCTTTTGCAGTCGGCGCTCCTCGAGCAGGTTGTCGATGGTCCGGCGCTTGCTCAGGTTGGTTTTCGCAACTTCAGCCACGGGTTCGGCATCATCAGCCTCTGTGGTGGTGAAGTCTTCATCTACGTCCAATTGCTCTTTGCCAGTGCTCATTTAGTTACTCCAGGCGAAGAAGGCCCTTGGGGCTCCTTATATCGGCAATCGTGCGACGGGTAAAAAAGATTTTTTCAATCGATAAATCGAAAAACCCAATAGCGGCTCAATCGTCCGAGGTCTTGTGCTTGTATTCGCACAAGTCTTCGATCCGGCAACTGCCGCAGCGAGGCTTGCGGGCCAGGCAAACGTAACGTCCGTGAAGGATCAGCCAGTGATGGGAGTCGAGCAGGTACTCCTTGGGCACGAACTTCATCAGTTTATTCTCGACCTCGACCACATTCTTGCCGGGCGCGATGCCGGTGCGGTTGCTGACCCGAAAAATGTGGGTGTCCACGGCCATCGTCAATTGGCGAAATGCAGTGTTGAGCACCACGTTGGCGGTCTTGCGGCCTACGCCGGGCAAGGCTTCCAGTTCCTCGCGGGTCTGCGGCACTTCACCGGCATGACGCTCAACCAGCAGGCGGCAGGTCTCGATCACGTTTTTTGCCTTGCTGTTGTACAGGCCGATGGTCTTGATGTATTCCGACAATCCTTCGACCCCCAAGGCATGAATCGCCGCCGGGGTGTTGGCAATCGGAAACAGTTTTGCCGTGGCCTTGTTGACGCCGACATCGGTCGATTGCGCCGAAAGAATCACCGCAATCAGCAGTTCAAAGGGTGAGGAATAGGCCAGTTCGGTCTTCGGTTCCGGATTGTCTTCATGCAGCCTGCGGAAAATTTCCAGACGTTTTGCGGCGTTCATGTGCGGTGAGTTTCCTCGAAGGCGTTCAATGTGAGGGGGGCGGGCGGTGCCAGGCTTGCCAGGCGGCGATCAGCAATCCCAGCAGTATGAAACCGCCAGGGGCCAGCGTGGCCAGCCGCAAGCCACCGTCAGCGGTGAGTACCCAGCCCTGCCAATCGGCGTGCGTCGCAGCAACCAGCCACGGCAGATGATTGCCGAGTGTCCCGTAGCCAATGAGTTCGCGCAGCAGGCCCAGGCCCACCATTGATGCGCCGAACAGGCCGCAGAGGCGCCAGCGTTCGCGCCAGGGCCTCAGGAAGAAATCATTGCGCTCCAGTACGACGCATTGCAAGGCGATCAAGCCGGCGTAGATCCCCGCATGCTGATGCCACTGCAGCGACCAGGCCTGCGCGCCGAATTCTGCGCAACTGGTCAGTGTTGCGGCAAGCAGTACGCTGGCCGGCAAATGGGTCGCCGAGAGCAGCCGCGAGCGCAAGGCGTTCATGCAGAGGCCAAAGGCACTGGTCACCACAATGAACATCACCCACAGGCCCAGGGCGCTCACCAGTGAGCCGGTAGCGCCAATCAGCGGCGCCAGCATCAAGGAGTTCTGCAACCACAACGCTTTATTCATCTGGAGGGCTCCCAAGCAGTGAGCGCCGGTGCTCATCGAAATAGCGCAAGGCGTCATGGGTGGCCTGGATCACCGCTCTTGAGGTGATGGTCGCTCCTGCAATCTGGTCGAACTGTCCCTGGTCCTTTTTCAAGGCCCAGGCGTTGTCGCCCGGATCGGTTCGCGACCTGCCGGAAAAGGTCTCTAGCCAGGCATTGGGCCAGTCGGCGATGCGTGCGCCGAGCCCCGGGGTTTCCGTTTGCTTGAGGGTTTTGACCCCCAACACTCTGCCGTCGGTATCGATGGCGATCAGCAGGTCGATGGCGCCCTCGTAGCCCAGGGTCTGGCTGCGCAGCAGCACGGCATAGGCTCGGCCGGCCTTGGTCGCGCGGTAACCCGCCAACAGTGCGCTGTTGGCCAGCGCGGTGTTTTCGAGGCTGAGGGGTTGTTCCAGCGGTTGATTGTCATAGCTGTCGGGCGGTAGCAGGTCCAGCAGGTTGCGACTGTCGATCAGACGCTGTTCAGCCGCAATCCGTGGCGCGCTGACCTGCTGCGCGAGATAGGTCAGGCCAGCCCCGAGGGTGGCCAGTAATGCCAGGATGGCAGCGCTCGACGCTCGGTTCATGGGGCGCGCAGCTCCTGCCTGGCCGCGACAAACCGCTCCAGCGCCGGTACACAAAGGTTCATCAACAGCACGGCAAAGGCCACGCCGTCCGGGTAGCCGCCCCAGGTGCGAATAAGGTAGGTCAGCAACCCCACGCCTGCACCAAACAGCAATCGCGCAATGGGGCTTTTCGCGCCAGACACCGGTTCAGTGACGATGAAGAAAGCACCCAGCATGCTGGCGCCAGTGAATAGGTGAAACAGCGGCGAACCATGGGAGTCTGAGCCCGAACCGTTCCAGCACAACAGGCTGATGACGAACAGGCTGGTGAGCATGCCGACCGGCGCGTGCCAGCTGAACACGCGGCGTTGCAGCAAAAACAAGCCGCCGACGAGAAAGGCCAGGTTGACCCATTCCACGCCGCGGCCACCGAACTGACCAAAGGCGGGATTTGCCGAGAACAGTTCGTCCATGGTCAGGCTTTTGTTAATCCGCAGGCTGTCCAGTGCCGTGGCCCGCACCCAGGCGTCCGGGCCTTGGCCTGCACCGAACACTTGCTGCACACCCCCCCACAGGTCCATGCCATGGGCGGCGGGCCAATGGGTCATCTGCTGTGGAAAGGTCACCATCACCAGGGCGAAACCGAGCATCGCCGGGTTGAATGGGTTGCTGCCGACCCCGCCATACAGGTGCTTGCCGAACCACATCGCAAGCGCGGCAGCGCTGACTGTCAGCCACCAGGGGCAGTAGGGCGGCAAGGCCAGGGCCAATAGCGTGGCACTGACCAGGGCGCTGCCATCGCTCAAGGTCGGCTTGAGCGCGCGCTTGCGCAATCGCAGCACCGCCGCTTCCGCGGCTAATGCACTGGCGCCTGCCAGGATCAGGTTGATCAACACCCCCCAGCCGTAGAACCAGAGCAACACCAACATCCCTGGCAGCGTCGCCAGTAGAACCAGTTTCATTGCCTGCTGCAGGCGTTCGTCGACCGATTCAAGGGGTGGCATGGGCATCCACCTGGCGTTCGGCTTCGCCCAGGGCGCGCTCCAGGGCTTCGATCTGCTCCGCGGGCGCGGCGCTGGCCTGGGCTTTCTTCAGTTCGGCGCGGCGCATGGCCAGCTGGATTTTCGCCCGTTTCAGCTCGGCGTCGTTCGCCGGAGCCGCCACGGGGGCAGGGGCCGGCGGCGCAGTTCGTTCCAGTTGGGCCAAGGCTTGCTCGGCGACTTCGAACTGCTGTTGCAGGACAATCAGCTGCGATTGCTGTTCGAAGGTCGGCGGATGACCGAAGGCCTTGAGCGACTTGTTCAATTGCGCCCGGCTCATCGCCAGGTCGACCTTGGCTTTTTTCAAGGCTGCATCGGCATTCGCGGCCTTCTGCGCGCGCACGCGTTCCAGGGCTGCCTGTACCGGGTCGAGCGGCATATCCGTGTGTGCCGGGCTGGGTTGGGCGGCCCGTTGCGCACGGGCCTCTCGCTCGGCAGTTTTTTGCTGTTCTTCACGCTGCAAGCGGGCGTTGCGCTGCTCGAAACGGCGCCGTGCATGGTTGCGTTTGGCTGCGCGCGCTCGTTGCTCTTCCAGGCTGAAGGCCAGGCCACCGACTATCGGCAGCACGCCGCTCAAGAGCAACGGATGCATTTCGATGCAGTCCACCGGGCATGGCGCCACGCACAGGTCGCAACCGGTGCATTCGTCGATGATGACCGTGTGCATCAACTTGGCCGCACCGACGATGGCGTCCACCGGGCAGGCCTGAATGCATTTGGTGCAACCAATGCACTCCGCTTCGCGAATATAGGCTATCTGCGCCGGGGCCGAGCCGCGGCTGACGTCCAGTTCCAGCACCGGCACGTTCAACAGTTCGGCCAGGGCGCTGATGGTTTCACTGCCGCCAGGCGGGCATTTGTTGATCGGCTCACCGCTGGCGATGCCAGCAGCGTACGGCTTGCATCCGGGATGGCCACACTTGCCGCATTGGGTCTGCGGCAAGAGGGCGTCGATGCTTTGAATCAGACTCATGTTTTGATCAGTCCGCTGAATCCGAGAAAGGCCACTGCAATCAAACCGGCACCGATCAGGTCGATCGGCAGGCCGCGAAAGGGCAGGGGCACATCGTTGTCGAGTGTGCGCTGGCGCAGGTCATGGAACAGACTCAGGACCAGCCAGAAGCCCAGCCCGGCACCGATGCTCAAGGCTGTGGCGTGAAAAAAACCGTTGTCCTCCCGAGCGTTGAGCAATGCCACGCCCAGCACCCCGGCATTGCACAGCAGCAACGGCCAGAGCCCTTCGAAAGACAGCGTCGAAAACACCCGTGCAAGCAGCTTCAACAACGGGCCGATCAGCAGCGCACTCAATGGCAGAAACACGAACAGGTGCAGCGCCGTCAAACCCAGCGGTACCAGCAGCCATTGATAGAGCGCATAGCCGAGCACCCCGGTGATCAGCATCAGGCAGGTCGTCGCGATGCCCAGGGCGTGGACCTGGTGACGTTCGCTGCCCAACAGCGGATCGACACCCAGAGGCCAGTGCAACACGAGGTTGTTGAGCAGGGCGGTGCTGATGAGCGTAAGCAGGGTTTCGGTCATGATCGTGCTTTGTGGCGAGGGGATTTATCCCCGTTCGGCTGCGAAGCAGTCGTAAATCCGAACAACTCGGTCTGTTTGAACGGACGCTGAGGGCCGCTTCGCGGCCCAACGGGGATAAATCCCCTCGCCACAGATTTCTTGCTCGCCGAACAGCGTTACGGCGGCTTTCAACGCAGCGGTCTAAAAAGCTTAGGCATTATCCGGCAAGGACGGAGGGTGGGCCAGACATGAAAATCCCACAGTCGCGCCAGGCACGACTGTGGGATCGGGTTACCGCCGTATCTTACTTGATCCGCTGACCAGGCTTGGCGCCGCTGTCAGGGCTCAGCAGGTAGATCTCTTCACCGCCGGGGCCGGCCGCCATCACCATGCCTTCGGAGATGCCGAACTTCATTTTGCGCGGCTTGAGGTTGGCGATCATCATCGTCAGGCGACCATCGAGCTTGGACGGGTCCGGATAAGCGCTCTTGATCCCGGAGAATACGTTGCGCTGCTCGTCACCGATGTCCAGGGTCAGGCGCAACAGCTTGTCGGCGCCCTCCACGTGCTCGGCCTTGACGATCAGTGCGACGCGCAGATCGACTGCCGCGAAGGTGTCGAACTCGATTTCCGGCGACAAAGGATCCTTGGCCAGTTCACCGTTGCCGGCAGGTGCGGCTTCGCCGGTGTCGGTCTGGCTGGCGGTCAGGTCTTCTTTCGAAGCGTCGGTCATGGCCTGCACTTTTACCGGGTCAATACGGGTCATCAGCGGCTTGAACTCGTTCAGCTGATGGTTGGCGAGCAAGGTCGCGTGGTCGTTCCAGGTCAGCGGCGCGACGTTGAGGAACGCCTCGGCATCGGCGGCCAGCAGCGGCAGCACCGGCTTAAGGAAGATCACCAGTTGGCGGAACAGGTTCACGCCGGTGGCGCAGATGGCCTGGACTTCTTCCTGTTTGCCTTCCTGCTTGTTCAGCGACCATGGCGCCTTGTCGGCGATCCAGGCGTTGGCACGGTCGGCCAGGCCCATGATCTCGCGCATGGCGCGGGCAAAGTCGCGGGCTTCATAGGCGTCGGCGATGCTTGGCGCGGCGGCCAGGAACGCTTCGGTCAGCTCCGGCGCGGCGTTGGTCTCGACCATCACCCCGGCATTGCCCTTGTTGATGAACCCGGCGCAACGGCTGGCGATGTTGACGACTTTGCCGACCAGGTCGGAGTTGACCTTCTGCACGAAGTCTTCGAGGTTCAGGTCCAGGTCGTCGACGCCACGGCTCAGCTTGGCTGCGTAGTAGTAGCGCAGGTATTCCGGCGACAGGTGGTCCAGGTAGGTCCGGGCCTTGATGAAGGTGCCGCGGGACTTGGACATTTTCTGGCCGTTGACGGTCAGGTAGCCGTGCACGTTGATGCCGGTCGGCTTGCGGTAGCCCGCACCTTCGAGCATCGCTGGCCAGAACAGGGCGTGGAAGTTGACGATGTCCTTCCCGATGAAGTGGTACAGCTCGGCGGTGGAATCCTTGCCCCAGAACGCGTCGAAATCCAGCTCCGGCGTGCGGTCGCAGAGGTTCTTGAAACTCGCCATGTAGCCGATCGGTGCGTCGAGCCACACGTAGAAATACTTGCCCGGTTCGTCGGGGATTTCAAAGCCGAAGTACGGCGCATCACGGGAGATGTCCCACTGTTGCAGGCCGGCATCCAGCCATTCGGCGATCTTGTTGGCCACGGCGTCCTGCAGGGTGCCGCTGCGGGTCCAGGATTGCAGCATTTCCTGGAAGTCCGGCAGCTTGAAGAAGAAGTGCTGGGAATCCTTGAGCACCGGGGTGGCGCCGGAGATTGCCGACTTCGGATCCTTCAGGTCGGTCGGTGCGTAGGTCGCACCGCATTTTTCGCAGTTATCGCCGTACTGGTCTTCGGTGCCGCATTTCGGGCAGGTGCCCTTGATGAAGCGGTCGGCCAGGAACATTTTCTTTTCCGGGTCGAAGTACTGGGTGATCGAACGCGTGGCGATGTGCCCGGCGTCGCGCAGCTTCAGGTAGATCTGGCTCGACAGCTCACGGTTTTCTTCGGCGTGAGTGGAGTGGAAATTGTCGAAGTCCACCAGGAACTCGGCAAAGTCGGCGCTGTGTTCAGCCTGGACGTTGGCGATCAGTTGTTCCGGGGTGATGCCTTCCTTTTCCGCGCGCAGCATGATCGCCGAGCCGTGGGCGTCGTCGGCGCAGACATAGATGCATTGGTTGCCGCGGTGCTTCTGGAAGCGCACCCACATATCGGTCTGGATGTATTCCAGCATGTGGCCAAGATGGATCGAACCATTGGCATAGGGCAGGGCGCTGGTGACGAGGATCTTGCGTGGCTCGGACATGGGGCTCGGCTACTTGATGAAACGGAGGTCGGCCACTATAAAGCGCTGGCAAAGATATTTCACCCCTGCAAATCGTTGCCGGGCATGCCGTCCGGAAGACAGAAGGGGTAGGATACCCGCCATCTTTTCCCAGTCTTGTTTCGGAGTTGCCCATGAGCGCCGTCAATCGCGCAGCGGTGGAAGCCGTCCTTCGCCAATACACCGACCCCTATCTCAACCAGGATCCGGTCAGCGCCGGGTGCGTGCGCAACATCGAGATCCAGGGCGAGCGCGTCAGCGTGCAGCTGGAGCTGGGTTATGCCGCCGGTCTGTTCAAGAGCGGTTGGGCGCAGATGCTGCAAATGGCCATTGAAGGCCTTGACGGTGTCAGCGCTGCCCGCGTCGACATCACCAGTGTGATCGCCGCGCACAAGGCCCAGGCACAGGTCCCGGGCCTGGCCAACGTCAAGAACGTCGTGGCCGTGGCGTCCGGCAAGGGCGGCGTGGGCAAGTCCACCACCGCCGCCAACCTCGCGCTGGCCCTGGCCCGCGAAGGCGCCAAAGTGGGGATTCTCGATGCGGACATCTACGGTCCTAGCCAGGGCATCATGTTCGGCATCGCCGAAGGCACCCGGCCGCAGATCAAGGATCAGAAATGGTTCGTGCCGATCCAGTCCCATGGCGTAGAAGTGATGTCCATGGCGTTCCTCACCGACGACAACACGCCGATGGTCTGGCGCGGTCCGATGGTCTCCGGCGCATTGTTGCAACTGGTGACACAAACCGCGTGGGGCGACCTGGATTACCTGGTCATCGACATGCCGCCAGGCACCGGTGACATTCAGCTGACTCTGGCGCAGAAAGTCCCGGTGGCCGGCGCGGTGATCGTGACCACGCCACAGGACCTGGCATTGCTGGACGCACGCAAGGGCGTGGAGATGTTCCGCAAGGTCAACATCCCGGTGCTGGGCGTGGTGGAAAACATGGCCGTGCACATCTGCTCGAACTGCGGGCATGCCGAGCATCTGTTCGGTGAGGGCGGCGGTGTGAAACTGGCCAATCAGTATGGCGTCGAGCTGCTGGCTTCGTTGCCACTGGCGATGGCAATCCGCGAACAGGCCGATGGCGGCAAGCCAACGGTGATCGCTGAGCCGGACAGCCCGATTGCCCTGGTTTACCAGGAACTGGCCCGCCACGTCGGCGCGCGGATCGTGCTGCAGGAAGCCGCGACGCCGGCGATGCCGAACATCACCATCAGCGACGATTGATGATCTGTAGAAACGCGGTCCAATTGTGGGAGCGACTGTGGCGAGGGGATTTATCCCCGTTGGACTGCGAAGCAGGCCCTTTTTTTGGGGTGGCTGCGCCGCCCAACGGGGATAAATCCCCTCGCCACAGCCGCTCCCACATTGGTTTCGTGTATGCCTTAGATCCGCAAGCCGCCATCCAACTCCAGAATCCGACCGGTGTAATAGTCGTTTTCGAAGATGTAAACCGCCGATTGGGCGATTTCCTCAGGCTTGCCCATGCGCTTGAGCGGAATCCCCGACGTTATCTTCTCCAGCGCCTCAGGTTTCATGCTCAGGGTCATTTCGGTTTCGATGAAGCCCGGTGCGATGCCGGCCACGCGAATGCCGTAGCGCGCCAGTTCCTTGGCCCAGGTCACGGTGGCCGCCGCAACACCGGCCTTGGCGGCGGAGTAATTGGTCTGGCCAACGTTGCCGGCGCGGGAAATCGACGAGATATTGATGATCGCGCCGCGGTTGTCGAGCTCGACCATTTTCGCCGCGACCTCACGGGTGCACAGGAAGACGCCGGTCAGGTTGACGTCGATGACCGCCTGCCACTGGGCCAGGCTCATCTTGGTCATTTCGCCATCCTTGACCTTGAGCAGCAGGCCGTCACGCAGGATCCCGGCGTTGTTGATCAGGCCATGGATCGCGCCGAAGTCGTCGGCGACCTGGGCGACCATGTGGCTCACCTGCTCTTCATTGGCCACGTTGCACAGGTAGGCGCGGGCTTCGACGCCCAAGGCCGTGCAGGCAGCGACGGTGTCGTCGAGCTTTTCCTGGTTGAGGTCCACAAGCGCCAGCTTCGCGCCCCTGGCGGCGAAATACTCGGCCATGGAGCGGCCTAAACCCTGGCAACCGCCGGTGATAATGATTACTTTGTCAGTGAGTTGCATTCGTATGCCCCCGGTAGCGGATCTGAGTGATTTCCTTTTTAGAGAGTCTCTCGATCTGCGCCTGACATGGCCTGGCTGCACATGAGAACTGCCCCGATCGCGTACCGGGACTTTTCCCGGGTCGCCCGTCCGTATTTTAGACGGAATCTCTATAAGGAGTCATAAATTGAGCGTTGAAGCGGCCAAGAATGCCCGAGAATTGCTTCTCAAGGAATACCGTGGAGTGCTCTCGACGCACTCCAAGTCTATGCCAGGTTTTCCGTTTGGTTCTGTGGTGCCTTATTGCCTGGACGACGAGGGGCGACCGCTGATCCTGATCAGCCGCATCGCCCAACACACCCATAATCTGCAAAAAGACCCGAAATGCTCGCTTTTTGTCGGCGAGCGTGGGGCTGAAGACGTGCAAGCCGTTGGTCGGCTGACCTACCTGGCCGAGGCAGAGCAGCTTCAAGACGAGGCGGCCATCGAAGCGGCTGCCGAGCGTTATTACCGCTACTTCCCCGATTCGCAGAACTATCACAAGGCCCACGATTTCGATTTTTGGGTACTCAAGCCTGTTCGCCATCGGTACATCGGCGGTTTTGGTGCGATTCACTGGGTCAATGACCTGATCTTGGCCAACCCTTTTGCGGGCAAGGCCGAGGTGAGCATGGTCGAGCACATGAACGCCGATCACGCCAAGGCCATTGCCCATTACGTGGATCTGGCCGGCCTGCCGAAAACCTCGCCGGCGCAACTGGTGGGTATCGACAGCGAAGGTATGCACCTGCGCATCGGCCAAAGTCTCTACTGGCTGCGATTCCAGGCACCATGTAATACGCCGACACAAGTTCGCGAAGCCTTGGTTTTCCTGGCTCACGCCGAACATTGGCCGAAAAATGCAGTGGCCGACGCTTGAATTCACGCAATGGCGACGTCATCTAGGGAAGACTGGCAAGGCATTCTTGCGTTGAGGAACCATTTGATGCGCCCTTTTTTGTTGCTCTTTCTGCTGTTCCCGGTGTTGGAGCTGTTCGTATTCGTCAAGGTGGCAGGGGCGATCGGGTTTTTCCCGGCCCTGCTGCTGATCATTCTCGGCTCGATGTTCGGTGTGTTCGTGCTGCGCGTCGCCGGGCTGGCCACGGCGCTGCGTGCCCGTGAAAGCCTGAACCGAGGTGAGCTGCCGGCCCAGACCATGCTTGAAGGCCTGATGCTGGCGTTGGCTGGTGGCCTGTTGATCCTTCCGGGTTTCATCAGCGACGTGATCGGCCTGATCATGCTGCTGCCGATCAGCCGTCGCCTGCTGGCCAATAAAATGCGCCAGCGTGCCGAGGAGCAGGCGATCCGCCAGCGTGCGTTCGCCGATGACCTCCAGCCCCGGGGCGGTCCTGTGCCACGCGAGCCGCTGGGCCGCGAGCCCAATGTGATCGAAGGCGAGTTCGAACACCGCGATACCAAGTAACACCCCCTATCGACACGGCACCTTCGGGTGCCGTGTTCGTTTTCGGGAGATCGGCGTAAAAATTTTTCGATCCCCGCCCTTGTAATAAGCTTATGCGCCCTTATGTATCGGTCACCGCAAGGTTTCTGGTGATCACGCCAGACAGACTTCCGCGGTTCGCTCGACGAACCGCACCCGGCACCGCCGGACTTTGTTAAACCCGCCGGGACTACACCGGCCGATGAAAACCACAATTAGGAGAGATCGACAATGAAGCTTCGTCCTCTGCATGACCGCGTCGTCATCCGTCGCAGCGAAGAAGAAAAGAAAACCGCTGGCGGTATCGTCCTGCCAGGTTCGGCTGCTGAAAAAGCCAACAGCGGCGAAATCCTCGCTGTAGGCACCGGCCGCGTACTGGAAAACGGTGAAGTGCGTGCACTGTCCGTGAAAGTGGGCGACAAGGTTGTGTTCGGTCCTTACTCCGGCAGCAACACCGTGAAAGTCGACGGCGAAGACCTGCTGGTAATGAGCGAGAACGAAATCCTCGCTGTTATCGAAGGCTGATTACCCGCTCATTTTCCCGTTACTACAAAGTATTTAAGGAATATCGATCATGGCTGCTAAAGAAGTTAAATTCGGCGATTCCGCCCGCAAGAAAATGCTCACCGGTGTGAACGTCCTGGCTGACGCAGTAAAAGCGACCCTGGGCCCGAAAGGCCGTAACGTGATCATCGAGAAGAGCTTCGGCGCTCCGACCATCACCAAGGACGGCGTTTCCGTAGCCAAAGAAATCGAACTGGAAGACCGTTTCGAAAACATGGGCGCGCAGCTGGTCAAAGACGTTGCCTCCCGTGCGAACGATGACGCAGGCGACGGCACCACCACCGCTACCGTTCTGGCTCAGTCGATCGTCAACGAAGGCCTGAAAGCCGTCGCTGCCGGCATGAACCCGATGGATCTGAAGCGCGGTATCGACAAAGCGACCATCGCGATCGTCAAAGAGCTGAAAGCCCTGTCCAAGCCATGCGCTGACACCAAGGCAATCGCTCAGGTAGGCACCATCTCCGCCAACTCCGACAACTCCATCGGCGACATCATTGCCGAAGCAATGGAAAAAGTCGGTAAAGAAGGCGTGATCACCGTTGAAGAAGGCTCGGGCCTGGAAAACGAACTGTCGGTTGTTGAAGGCATGCAGTTCGACCGTGGCTACCTGTCCCCGTACTTCGTCAACAAGCCAGAGACCATGGTCGCTGAGCTGGACGGCCCGCTGATCCTGCTGGTCGACAAAAAGATCTCGAACATCCGCGAAATGCTGCCAGTACTGGAAGCCGTTGCCAAAGCCGGCCGTCCACTGCTGATCGTGGCCGAAGACGTTGAAGGCGAAGCCCTGGCGACTCTGGTTGTGAACAACATGCGCGGTATCGTTAAAGTCGCAGCCGTCAAGGCGCCAGGCTTCGGCGACCGTCGCAAGGCCATGCTGCAGGACATCGCTGTTCTGACCGGCGGTACCGTCATCTCCGAAGAGATCGGCCTGAGCCTGGAAAGCACCACCCTGGAGCACCTGGGTAACGCCAAGCGCGTAACCCTGTCCAAGGAAAACACCATCATCGTTGACGGTGCTGGCGTTCAAGGCGACATCGAAGCACGCATCAACCAGATCCGTGCCCAGGTTGCCGAGACTTCCTCGGACTACGACCGTGAAAAACTGCAAGAGCGTCTGGCCAAGCTGTCCGGCGGCGTTGCAGTGATCAAGGTTGGCGCTGGTTCCGAAGTTGAAATGAAAGAGAAGAAAGCCCGCGTTGAAGACGCCCTGCACGCTACCCGTGCAGCCGTTGAAGAAGGCGTGGTACCTGGCGGTGGCGTAGCCCTGATCCGTGCTCTGGAAGCACTGACCGAGCTGAAAGGCGACAACGCCGATCAGGACGTGGGTATCGCTGTACTGCGTCGCGCTGTTGAAGCGCCGCTGCGCCAGATCGTTGCCAACTCCGGCGACGAGCCAAGCGTAGTGGTCGACAAGGTCAAGAACGGCGAAGGCAGCTTCGGCTACAACGCTGCGACTGGCGAATACGGCGACATGATCGAAATGGGCATCCTGGACCCAACCAAGGTAACCCGTTCGGCTCTGCAAGCTGCAGCTTCCATCGGCGGTCTGATCCTGACCACCGAAGCTGCGGTAGCTGATGCACCGAAGAAAGACAGCGGTGCTGGCGGCGGTATGCCAGACATGGGCGGTATGGGCGGCATGGGCGGCATGATGTAAGCCAGCCTTACCCCTGTACTAAAAACCCCGCCTGCGTAAGCAGGCGGGGTTTTTTATTGCCTCCATTTTGAGAATCACACCAATCCATTGTAGGAGCGAGGCTTGCCCGCGAAGGCGTCAGTTCAGGCGCCGACCGGCTCCGTTTTGCCTACGTGCTCAACCTTCACCGCTGGCTGATACAAAATCCAGTAATACGACCCCAGGCAAATCAGCCAGCAGAACACCGCCGTCCACACGTTATGCGAGAAAAAGTGCGCCCCCTGCAGCATCCGGCCAATGGAAAACACCGAGCCCAGGGTGAAGGCGAAAACCAGCGCCGCACGCGCCATGCGTGGACGGCGATCACGCAACACGAAGAACAGCGCAAACAGGGTGAAACCGGTCGCGGCATGGCCGCCAGGCCAGCAACGACCCGGTTTTTCCGTGGCCGGACGCGGGCTCAACAATTCGCTGTAGGTCTCGTGACCGCCGAATTGCTCAAGGCTCCACGGGCATTGCACCGCCGTCACCGCCTTCATCGGCGTGACGAAGGAAGTCGCCAGCCCCAACGACAGCACCAGGCAACCCAGTTCACGCTTGAACGGCTTGAGCCGGATCATGAAGAACGAACCGGCAAAACCGAGGATCGCCAGCACCGAGAAGGCGATGACCACTTGTTTGGCCCGATCATGCAGGATGGTTTCCAGGAAATAACTGTGCCGCCCGATGAATTCCCCGGCGACCGGGTCGTAGAACAGCCTGGCCAGGTCCATGTCCAGGGTCGTTAGTTCGAGCAATACCAAAATGATTGCTGCAAAGGCAGGAACACCCAGGCACACCCAGAAGTTGAGCGGTCGGGAAGCGGGGCGTGCAGAGATTGAAACCATGGCAAATCCTTGGTCAGTGAAATGTTCTTGAATACGCAGCCGCGCGGAGTGTGAACTCGATCCTGTCGCCAGCCCGTGAACCTATAGTGAAAAAAACGTTGAGGCTTGAGCTGGCCATTTCGTGAAACAGACGGCTGCACACAACTCTGGCCCTGAGCCACACTTGGCCTTAAGCTGCGCGGGCCAAGACGGCCGTTACTGTGTACGGAGAAGGTGCCCATGCGAATTTTATTGGTTGAAGACAACCGCGATATCCTGGCCAATCTGGCCGATTACCTGGGACTCAAAGGCTATACCGTGGATTGCGCACAGGACGGTTTGTCGGGCCTGCACCTGGCGGCCACCGAGCATTACGACTTGATCGTGCTCGATATCATGCTGCCCGGCATCGACGGTTATACCCTGTGTAAACGCCTGCGCGAAGATGCCCGACGCGACACGCCGGTGATCATGCTCACCGCACGCGATCAACTGGATGACCGGCTACAGGGTTTCAAGTCAGGTGCCGACGATTACCTGATCAAACCCTTCGCCTTGTCTGAACTGGCGGCGCGGGTCGAAGCCGTGATGCGTCGCACCCAAGGCGGCGGTCGCCGAACCTTGCAAGTCGGCGACCTGAGTTACGACCTCGACACGCTGGAAGTCACCCGCGAAGGTCGATTACTCAAGCTCAACCCGGTGGGCCTGAAGTTGCTGGCCGTCCTGATGCAGAAAAGCCCCCATGTACTGCGCCGCGAAATTCTCGAAGAAGCCCTGTGGGGCGATGACTGCCCGGACAGCGACAGCCTGCGCAGCCACGTCCATCAATTGCGCCAGGTGATCGACAAGCCGTTCGCCAAACCGCTGCTGCACACCGTGCACGGCGTGGGTTACCGCCTGGCCGAGGGGCGTGATGGAGTTTAGACAGAGCCTTTCTCAACGGATCATCATTGCCTTTGCGCTGATGAGCGCACTGGTGGCGGGCGCCTTTGCCATGGGCATCGTCGCCACTGTGCACCTGGTGGAAGAAAAACTGATCTCGGCGGGCCTGGGCGGCGATTTGCAGCGCCTGTTGCTGATGGACAACGTCTCGGACTGGAGTCATCGCCCGGAACCGGACCAGTTGTTCTATTTCAGCGGCGGGCCGGGTGATTTCGAGTTGCCCAAAGACTTGCGGCACTTGGATTCGGGGTTTCACGAGGTCTTTCGCGAGCAGCTGTCGTACCACGCGATGGTCGAGATCGTCGATGGCCGGCGGTATGTGCTGTTGCAGGACCAGAGTGACTTCGAAGAGCGCGAGCGGGTGCTGTTTGCCGTGGTGCTGGTGGGGTTCGTGCTGAGTCTGGCGCTGGCGGTGTTCCTCGGCTGGGTGCTGGCGCGCAAGGTGATGGCGCCGGTGGTGAGGTTGGCGCGCCAGGTACGGCATCGCGATCAGTTGCTGGGGCTGGCTCCGCCCCTGGCGCCGGATTATGCGGCCGATGAAGTGGGCGAACTGGCCGTGGCCTTTGACGCGACCCTTGGCCGTTTGCGCCAGGCGCTGACCCGCGAACGCATGTTCACCAGTGACGTCAGCCATGAACTGCGTACGCCCTTGATGGTGCTGGCCAGTTCCTGTGAATTGCTGTTGGAAAACCCCGGCATCGACCAGCGCGGCCGCGCCCAGGTAGAGCGAATTGCCCGCGCGAGTGAAGAAATGCGCGAGTTGGTACAGACCTTCCTGATGCTGGCCCGCGCTCAGCGCGAAGACGCCGGCATGTCTGCGCAGCAGACGCTGGGCGAAGTGGCCGATGGCTTGATCAACCTGTGGCGCGGACCGATCGAAGCCAAGGGTCTCAAGCTGATCGTTGACCTGGGCGCCCCCAACCCTACTCGTTACAACGCGACGCTCCTGCATGCGGTCATGGGCAACCTGCTGCGTAATGCGCTGCATTACACCGACCGGGGGTTTATCCGGTTGAGCCTGATGTCCATGGGGTTCATGGTCGAGGACAGTGGTGTAGGCATTCCCGAGGAAAAACGCGAAGCGATGTTCGAACCTTTCGTGCGAGGTAACGAGAAACGCGGAGAAGGCCTCGGGCTTGGGCTATCGTTAGTACAACGGATCTGTGAAAACCAGGGCTGGAGTGTCAGCCTGACGACCATGGAACCCAATGGCTGTCGTTTTCAGGTCCAGTTCAATACCTCGACTGTGAGTTGATGGCCGCTGTACGGTTGGTTGAAATTGCCTCCTTGTAATACCTCGATACGATTCGACATGTCCTTCACGAAATTTTCACAATCGCATGACCTGACACTCACACATCGCTACCTAAGGTGGTTGGAATCAGAAGCTCAGGAGATTGATGATGGTGGATGGCCCGATCAAACTGGATTTTTCCAATAAGTACGACGATCAACACGCCCAGCGTTACTTGCGTAAGCATAAGGATGGCGTTGGCCGTCGTTTGTCCCACTGGCGCGATGAGCAAATGGCGCGCAAGGCACTGACGTTGGTCGGCGAACCGGGCCTGGTCCTCGATCTGCCCTGCGGCGCGGGGCGTTTCTGGCCGTTGCTGGCGGAAAAACCCAACCGCGTGATCATTGGTGCCGACAATTCCGAGTCCATGATCAAGATCGCGACCCAGTCGCAACCGGCTGAAGTGGTGAAACGGGTACAACCCTTGCAGACATCTGCCTTCGACATCGCCTTGCCGGATAACGCCGTCGACAGTATTTTCTGCATGCGTTTGCTCCACCACATCGGTGAAGCCGAGCATCGACTGGCGATTTTGCGCGAATTCGAGCGCGTCAGCCGTGACAGCGTCATCCTCTCGCTGTGGGTTGATGGCAACTTCAAAGCCTGGAAACGCAAGCGCGCGGAGAGAACCCGTGGGCAGGAAGGTTACCAAAATCGATTTGTGTTACCGGCGGCTACTGTAGAAAAAGAATTTGAGCAGGCAGGTTTCCGTATTCAGGAACGTATCGACTTTTTGCCGCTCTATGCCATGTGGCGAGTTTATGTATTGCGCAAGAGGTAACAGATGGTAGAGCAGGTTGCAGCAGGATCTGGCGTGGCTTCCCAGGATCGATTCGATTACTTCTGGAATCAGCGTGGAGAATGGGTGGAAGAGCCCAACGTGCGGCGCGGTGGCGAGAGTGGCGTGCAGCGCCTCATGGGCAGTGATGGACAACTGCTTTACGTAAAGCGCCAGACCGGCCATATCCATCGTGGTCTTTTGCACCCTTTCGGGCGACCGACGGTGTTGCGCGAGCGTGATGCACTCACCGGCCTGCGCCTGCTCGATGTGCGAGTCCCGGAAATCGTGTTTTGCGAAGCTCAACGCGATCCCGTGCACAAATGGCGCGCATTGCTGGTGACCAAGTCCCTGGACGGTTTCGAGGAAATCGAGCGCTGGTACGAAGGTGGCGGACGCGAGCGCCATGGTGAGGCTGTGCATGATCGCGTGCTCAAGGACCTGGCCGAAAATCTGGCGCGGATGCACAAGGGGCGTTGGCAACACAGCTGCATCTATATCAAGCACGTATTCGTTCGCGTCACTGGTGAGGGCGAGGCTGCCAAAGTAGAGGTTGCGTTGATCGATCTGGAGAAGTGCCGGCAGCGTTTGAGCGCCCGGCAGGCGGCTGCCCATGACATGAAACAACTGCGCCGCCACTCGTCATTCAGCACGACGGACTGGAAGAAACTCGTCTATTTTTATGAGACGGCGTTTGGCAGCGCTATCAAAGGTTTATAGCAATGAAACTTGAAGTTGCGCGAGGTTTGTTTCTGGTAGGAGCCTTGGCAGTTGCTTCACTCGCGGTGGCTGCATGGGAGCAGCCCCGCACGCAAGTCCTCAGTTCAGTACACAGTGACGCGCACTGTCCGTTGCCACGGGTTGCCAAGGCATCCGTGGCAACTCAACCCGATCATGATTTGTTGCTGTTCATGTTCGGACTTTCTCAAGGATTGAGGCCGCAAAGTTGAACAGATTGAAGCCCAAATAAAGGCCTCGCTAATGCGAGGCCTTTTTTGTTGCTGCGCCAGGCTGATCGTTCCCACGCTCTGCGTGGGAATGCAGCCCGGGACGCTCCGCGTCCCTTCCAAAGCCGAACGCAGAGCGTCCGTTGAGGCATTCCTTTGCTGCGCGTGGGAACGATCTTAGCGTGAGGGTTTATCGGGTTTAGCCAGCAACGTGTAGACGCACGGCAACACAAACAGGGTAAACAACGTACCAATCGACATCCCGGTGGCGATAACCGTACCGATATCGAACCGGCTCACCGCACCCGCCCCCGTTGCGATGATCAATGGCACCATGCCGAACACCATTGCCGCTGTCGTCATCAACACCGGACGCAGACGAATGGCCGCGGCTTCCTCCACCGCTTCGCGGGGCGTCAGGCCCTTGTCCTTGCGCAGCTGGTTGGCGAATTCGACGATCAGGATCCCGTGCTTGCTGATCAGGCCGATCAACGTCACCAACCCGACCTGGGTATAGATATTCATGCTCGACCAGCCGAGGAACAGCGGCAGCAAGGCGCCGCAGATCGACAGCGGGACGGTCACCAGGATCACCAGCGGGTCGCGGAAGCTTTCGAACTGGGCAGCCAGTACCAGGAAAATGATCGCCAGTGCCAGGCCGAAGGTCACCCATAGCGCACTGCCTTCCTGAACGTATTGGCGCGATGCACCGGCATAGTCGAAGGCAAAGCCCGCCGGCGCTTCCTCACGGGCGATCTGACGCACGGCATCGATGGCTTCCCCCATGCTGACCAGCGGCACCCCGGAAAGAATCGCCGAGTTGAGTTGCTGGAACTGGTTCAGTTGCCGAGGGCGCGCCCGGTCGCTCACGGTGATCAGGGTCGAGAGGGCGAGCAGTTCGCCCTGGGTGTTCTTGACGTAGTAATTGTTCAGCCAGTCAGGGTTATCCCGGAAGGGACGCTCGACCTGGGCAATGACTTTGTAACTGCGGCCATCAACGGTGAAACGGTTGATTTCCGACTCCCCCAGCAAGGTCGCCAGTGTCCCGCCCAGATCCTGCATCGACACCCCCATCTGGGCAGCCTTGGCACGGTCGATATCCACCACCACCTCAGGCTTGTCGAAGGCCAGGTCGACGTCGACGAAGGCGAATTTGCCCGACTCCATCGCGCGTTTTTTCACCCGGTCGACTACTTGCAGCAGCAGCTCGTAATCGTTGGCGGTGTTGATGACGAACTGGAACGGCAGACCCTCGCCCGTGCCCGGCAGGGAAGGCAGGTTGAAGCCGAAAACCTGCAACCCCGAAATGCTTTCCAGCTTGGCCTGAACCTCGGGCAGGATCTCCATCTGCGTGCGGCTGCGTTCGTTCCAGGGCTTGAGCAGGAAACCGCCGATACCCGATTGCACACCGTTGAAGCCGTTGATCTGGAACGACGAGTAGTACTCGGGAAAGGCCTTGAAGATCTCGATGAATTCGTCGGTATAGGTGTTCAGGTAGTCGAGGTTGGTCGGTTGCGGGGCGTTGGCCAGCATGAAAATGATGCCCTGGTCCTCCTCCGGCGCCAGTTCCGACTTGGTGAACTTGAGCAGCACGGGAATCAGGCACAGCACGATCACCGCAAACACCAGTACCACCGGCCGGGTGTTGAGGGTGCCGTGCAGCATTGTCTGGTAACGGCGCTTGAGGCTTTCGAAAATCAGGTCCAGGCGATGGGCCAGGCCCGTGGGGTTTTCATCGTGACGCAGCAGCAGGGCGCACATCATCGGCGACAGGGTCAGGGCGACGATGCCGGAGATCACCACCGCACCGGCCAGGGTCAGGGCGAACTCCTTGAACAGCGCCCCGGTAAGGCCCGTCAGGAAGCCTATCGGTGCATACACCGCCGCCAGGGTGATGGTCATCGAGACCACCGGCATGGCGATCTCCCGGGCGCCCTCGAGGGCGGCGTCCAGCGGTGTCTTGCCTTCCTCGATGTGGCGGTGGATGTTTTCCACCACCACGATGGCGTCGTCCACCACCAGGCCGATGGCCAACACCATCGCCAGCAGGGTCAGCAGGTTCAGGGAATAACCCATCATCTGCATGAAGAACATCACGCCGATCATGGACAACGGAATGGTGACAACCGGGATCACCACCGAGCGCAACGCACCGAGGAACAGGAATACCACCACGATCACGATCAGCACCGCTTCGAACAGGGTCTTCACAACTTCGTCGATCGAGGCCTGGATGAACAGCGTCGCGTCGTAGGCGATTTCCCCCTTGAGGTTGGGCGGCAACTGGGCCTCCAGCTCCGGCATGATCTTGCGCACTTCCTTGATCACGTCCAGCGGGTTGGCCGCGGGCGTGGCCTTGATGCCGATATACACCGAAGGCGTACCGCCGAACGAGCTAATGGTGTCGTAGTTCTCCGCACCCATCTCGACCCGCGCGACATCGCGCAGCAGCACGCGACTGTCACCGTCGACCTTGAGCGGGATCGCGGCGAAGGCTTCAGTTGACTTGAGTTCGGTGTTGGCGTTGATGCTGGTGACCACGTACTCGCCTTTCACTTCGCCAGCGGCGGAAAGGAAGTTGTACTGGCGCACCGCGTTGGTCACGTCGCTGGCGCTCAGGCCAAAACCGGCCAGCTTCACCGGGTCCAGCCACAGGCGCATGGCGAATACCTGGTTGCCAAGTATCTCGGCTTCGGCCATGCCCGGCAGGGTCGCCAGTTTCGGCTGGATGACCCGCGACAGGTAGTCGGTAATCTGCGGGTTGCTCAATTCCTTGCTGAAGAAACTGATGTACATCAGCGCCGAGGCGTCGGCGGCTTCCTTGCTCAGCACTGGGTCTTCGGCATCCTGGGGTAGCTGGTTCTTGACCTCGTTGGCCTTGGCCAGCAGCTCGGTGAACAAGCGGTCGGTATTGGAGCCGATGCGCGCGTAGATCGAGATCACCGAGAAGTTCTGGCGACTGACCGAGGTCATGTAGTCGATACCCTCGGCGCTGGCCAGGCTCTGTTGCAAGGGTTGGGTGATGTAGCCCTGGATGGTTTCGGCGTTGGCCCCCGGGTACGCGGTGGTGACCGTGATCAGGGCATTTTCCATTTGCGGGTATTGGCGCAGCGGCAACTTGTTCCAGGCCTGGAAGCCCAGCAGCACAATCAACAGGCTGACCACGGTGGCGAGCACCGGGCGACGGATGAACGGGTCGGTAAAAGCCATTGGGGGTTCCTTGATCAGTCCGCGCGTGGCTGACTGTTCTTCTCGGCCAGGGTCTTGTCGTCGCTGATGGCGATGTGCGCACCGTTGTCCAGTTTGATCTGGCCGGCCGTGACCACTTTTTCGCCGTTCTGTACGCCTTTGCTGATCACCACCTGTCCGTCGCGGCGTTCGCCGGTTTCAATGAACCGCCGTTCAGCGATCAGGATCGGTTGGCCCTTGTCGTCTTTTTCGAGGCTGCCGTCTTCGGTCTTTTTCTCAGCGACGACATACAGGGAGTTGCCATAGAGCGTGTAGGTGATCGCGCTTTCCGGCACGACGATGCTCGGCCGTGGGTCGGGCAACATCACCTGCAGGTTGGCGAACATGCCTGGCAGCAGCTTGCTATCGGGGTTGGCCAGGGTCGCGCGGACCTGCATGTTGCGCGTGCTGTTTTCCAGTTTCGGGTTGATCGCACTGATGGTGCCCGGGAAGGTCTGGGACGGATAGGCCGCGACGATAATTTCAACCGGCTGGCCGAGGGCGATCTTCGGCACCGACTGCTCGGGCACGAAAAAGTCGACGTAGAGGCTGCTGAGGTCTTGCAGGGTGGCAATCATGGTGCCACTGGCCAGATAGTCGCCAACGTCCACCTGGCGAATGCCGATGGTCCCGCTGAAGGGGGCGACGATGCTTTTTTTGCCCAGGGCTGCCTTGAGTTGATTGACCGTGGCCTTGCTCTTTTTCAGTACCGCCGACAGGCGATCGAACTCGCCTTTGGAAATGGCCTGGCTGCCCACCAGCTGGCTGCCGCGACCGTAATCGAGTTGCGCCAGCCCGAGGTCGGCCAGGGCGGTTTCGAGCAAGGCGCTTTCGACGGCACTGTCCAGGCGCAGGAGTGGTTGACCGGCTTTGACTTTCTGCCCGGACTCGAACTGCAAATCGACGACTGTGCCGTCGGTCTCCAGGCTCAGGTCGACGCCTTGTAGCGCCTTTAGGGTGCCTACGGTAGGCAGGCGAGCTTGCCAGGGCCGTTCGGTGGCGGTGGCCACGGCGACGCTGATCGGCGGTTTGGGCGCGGAGAAGCCTTGGATCATCGTGTAGATGGAGAAGGCTTTGTACCCGGCCAGCACCAGCACGATCAGCAGAACAACACCCAACATGATCAGCATGCGGCGACGCAGCATATTTCCAGTTCCTTGGAGAAAATCAGGTGAGACAGTAGGGCACATTACCGCGAGTGGAAGCGTGAATCCAACTGGCACTTGTTACAGGCAGGCGCCAACCTGTAGGAGCGAAGCTTGCTCGCGAAGGCGGCATGTCAAGGCACATCGCACCTGAATGTGCCGCCGCCTTCGCGAGCAAGCTTCGCTCCTACAAGAGCAGGGTACTCAGATCAGGTGCAGGTGGTTATCCCAGAGCCCCGCCGGCAGCTCCAGCGGTTTTGCAACCAGATTTGTCTGACGGCAGTCGTAGTACCGGCAACGCCCCTGGCCCGAGGTCACGACGAAACCGTCTGCCACCGTGCCCACCCCGGCGCAATCGGGCAGTGGCGCGTCCAGCCGCACTTCGCCGCTGTCCAGGTCCCAGATGAAAAAGCGGTTGCCCCGAGGCGCGGTCAAAGCGACCAGGCGCAAGTCGCTGTGCACCGCAACGCTGGCGGTGTAGTGCCCCATGGCCTGCAATTGATGCTCGGGCACCGGGAATGCCACGAACGGCTGGCCGGGACGCTTGATCGCCAGCAGCTCCGATTGCTCATGAGCCGCCCCCATGAATTGCTGGCCGGCGACGATGGTGCCATCGCTGGCAATGCCCAGGTGACGCACGCTGTTCATCTGCTGGGCGAGGGTTTCCTTGCTCAGCAGGGTGCCGTCGCGCTGCATCAGGACCAGGCTTGGCTCCATGGCGTTGAGGTTCATCTCGACCCGGCTTTCGGCTTCGGTGCGGATGCCGCCGTTGGCCACCACCAGGGTTTCGCCGTCGGGCATCCACGACACTTGATGCGGCCCGATGCCGTGGGTGGAAATCTCGCCGCTATGGACCAGTCGTTCGCCTTCGAACTTGTAAACACCGAGCAGGCCGCGACCCGGATCGGTGGTGTCGTTTTCGGTGGCGTACAGCCAGTCACCGCTGTGGTGGATTACCGCGTGACCGTAGAAGTGCCGGTTGGGCCGGGACGTCACGGTTTGCAGCAGCGTGCCGTCACGCAGGTCGATCAGGTAGCTCTCGGTGCCCGGGCGCCGGGCAACGAACAGCGCGATCGGCAGTGCCGGGTGGTTGATGATGTCATGGCAGCGCTGGCCGACCTGGGTGGCAAACACCCGGGTGCCGTCCAGCCGGTAACCGACGGCGTAGTGCTTGCCGTCGGTATCGTCCCGCGCCGAGAGCAGCAGCGGGCTTTGATCCTTGCGCTTGAACAGCGTCCAGCCGCCCAGTGTCACTGCTCCTAGCAGCAAACTCCCTAATGTCAGAGCCTGGCGTCGCAGCATGTCACTTGCCCTCATCAGTCACCGTCGTTGGCATTGAAGCCCAGTTGGATACCCAGCGCCTTGGCCAGCTCGCCTTCGTGCAGGCGGTGGACGACGTTGAGGCTGTCGTAGAGATCGTTGAGTTGCTGGCGACCGGCGTCGTCGTTGAGCATTTCGGTCAACGAGCGCTGGTTGCTGGCGAACAGTTTCAACGAGGCGGCATAGGCGGCGTCGATTTTGTCGGCCAATGGCTTCTGCTCGCTCGGCAACAGGCCGCGCAGGCCTTTGTTGTCGACACCTTCCCACACGGTTTTGGCAGCGGCGAGGCTGGCCTCCAGGGCGGTCAGGGACGACTGGCTGCGCCAGGCATCGGCCTGGAACGGCTGCGGCACGCCTTTGCTCTGGCGGCCCATCGGCGTGCCGAGCTTTTTCTTCAAGGTATCGAGGGCGGTGACCTGCACGCGCAGCAGATCGGCGATCGCTTCGTGGGAGTCGGCGTAGCGCTGGTTCGGGAATTTGCTCATCTGCGCGAGCATGCCGTCGGTGTTGTTCCAGCTTTTGAGAATCTCTTCTGCCAGCTGTTTCTGACGCTCGCCAATGGCGATTAGCAGCGGGCAGTACTTGGCCTTCTGCTCGGCATTGGCCACATCAGGCTTGCTGTCGAACAGAATGTATTCGTAGGCCGACAGGCCTTGAACCACCACGCTGGACTTGGCCAGGGCGGCGGCATCGATCTGCGGTTGCGCAGTGACCAGTTGCTCGACCTGGCGGCCGACCAGGTTCTTCTTGTCCGGCCAGAATTGCACCTGCCAGGCACGGTTGCCCTCGGCCAGTGGACCAATCAGCAGCGGCTGCAACTCGGCCCAGGCTTTTTGCGCGTGCAGGAAGTCGGCGCGGGCTGTTTCGAGGTTCGCCTTGCCTTCGCAATAGGCGAGGGCGCTGACGGCCAACTGGCGGTCTGCTTCAACCCAGCGGGTATAGGTCGGCAGAATCACTGACTTGGCGATCGCGGCCGAGGTGACGGCTTGTGGGTCCTGTGGCGAACAGGCGCCCAGGGCTAACGCGGCAAGGCTGGTGAACAACAATTTGGGACGGAACATGTCGGGCTCCCGCGGGAAGATGCGTATTAAAGGGAATTCAAGAACGCCAGCAACGCAGCGCGCTGCTCGGCATTGAAAGACAAAACCTGTTGCTGCGCCGCTTTTGCCTCGCCGCCATGCCAGAGCACGGCTTCGAGCAGATTGCGGGCGCGGCCGTCATGCAGGAACTGGGTGTGGCCACTGACGGCTTCAGTCAAACCGATGCCCCACAACGGCGGGGTACGCCAGTCGCGGCCACCGGCCTGGAATTCAGTGCGGTTGTCGGCCAGGCCGTCGCCCATGTCATGCAGCAGCAGATCGCTGTACGGGCGAATCACTTGATTGGCCAGTTCAGGTTCGGCGGCGTTGGCGGCGGTGGTGTACTTGGGTGTGTGACAGGATTGGCAACCGGCCTGGTAGAACAGATTCTTGCCGGCCAGCACTTGAGGCGTGCCGACATCGCGGCGCGCCGGTACGGCGAGGTTGCGGGTGTAGAACAGCACCAGGCGCAGGATGTTGTCGCTGACTTCCGGCTCGCCATCGGGGCCGTTGCCACTTGGTGCCTGCTTGCAGGCCGCTTGCGCGTCGGTGCAGTCGTCAAAGGGTCTCAGGCCGGTGGTGAGGCCCATATCACCGGAAAACGCGTGCACATTTTGTTGATTGAGGTTCGGCTGCCCGGCTTTCCAGCCAAATCGCCCGAGCACGGTTTTCTGCTGCACGTCATCCCAGACCCGGTTCGGGCGTCCGGCGATGCCGTTTTTCGCATTAGCCTGCGCGTGCGCATTCGCCAGGATGGCCTCTTCAGGAATGGCCTCCAGCAAGCCCAGGCCAATCATCGGCGGTGCCACACGTGCCGAGAATCGCGTGTCGGGGTGCATCGGGCCGTAGTTCAGCTGGGTGATGTTCAGGCTCGGTTTGCGCAGCTCGACCTCGGTGCCGTCCTTGAAGCGAATCGACACAGGGGTGTAGTCGACCCGCACCTTGCCTTCCGGCGTGACACCGGGCACGGCCATGTCCTGGAACTGCCCGCCATAGACGGGCTCCGGTACGACACCCTGTTGCTCGATGACCTTGGCGTAGGCCGGGGCGTCGGGGATCGACAGGCGTACCAGCATCGACACGGCATTTTGTGCATCGGGCGCCGGCGGGTGACCGCGGCCGTCCTTGATATGGCAGCCCTGGCAGGCGTTGGTGTTGAACAGCGGGCCGAGGCCGTCGCGGGCGGTGGTGGTCGAGGGGGCGATCACCCAGGGGTTGCGAAAGAAGCTGTTGCCGACGCTGAAGTCCACGCGCCGCGACGGCGGCAGGTTAGCGGAGGGCAGCGAAAAGGCGTTCTGATCGGTCTTGCGCACGGTCGTGCCGCCGCCGGAGCGGGCTTCACCGGGTTCGGCCTGGGTGAACTTCGGGGCGTCATCGCAGGCACTCAGGCCCAGGGCCAGCAACAGTGCGGACAAGCGAAGAGGCAGCGAGGGCATCAGACATCCTGCAAGACGAGCAAAACAAGGGCGCAAAGTCTAACAGGGGATGGGAATTTGAATAAGAGGAATTATCGTTTGCTTGATGTGGGGCAATGATCGTTCCCACCCTCTGCGTGGGAATGCAGCCCGGGACGCTCCGCGTCCCAAATCAAAAGCCGAACGCGGAGCGTCCGTTGAGGCATTCCCACGCAGAGCGTGGGAACGATCGGCGACCCGAAGGTCGCCTTTCTATCCAGCCAGCGTTGATCAGAACTCGTGATCAGCGTTGTCCGGGTTCAGGTCGCTGATGCCCAGTTTGCCAGCGGCGGCTTCGATCGAACCGGTCTGCTTGACCAGGGATGCGATGGCGTCACGGACGATCTGGTTGCCAGCGGTGTTGCCGGCAGCGATCAGCTGGTCGTAGTGCTCACCCTTGTTGGCGTGGTCGACGATGACCTGCATCTTGGCTTCGGTCGCAGCCAGGTCGGCTTTCAGTGCGGTGTCTGCCGCTGGATCGACCTTGGCCACCAGGGACGACAGGCTGGCGCCGGTCATTTTGGTGCCGTCGACGCGGGTGTATTCGCCCAGGTACACGTTACGCACGCCTTTGGCATCGTAGAACTGCGAGTTGTGGGTGTTGTCGCTGAAGCAGTCGTGTTCGTCTTCCGGGGAGTTGGCTTCCAGGGAAACCTTCATGCGCTCGCCCGCCAGTTCGCCCAGGGACAGGCTGCCCATGCCGAACAGCATTTTACGCAGGCCGCTTTCAGCAGGTTCCGCTTCCAGGGTGGCGCGGTAGTTGTCGGCCACGTTCGGCTTCCAGTTGCCGACCATCTCTTCCAGGTCGCTGACCAGCAATTGAGTCACGGATTTCAGGTAGGCACGGCGACGATCGTTGTGACCGCCGGTGGCGCCTTTGCCTTCCAGGTAGTCGGAAGCTGGACGGTTGCCGGCGCCAGGGCCGGTGCCGTTCAGGTCCTGGCCCCAGAGCAGGAATTCGATGGCGTGGTAGCCGGTGGCGACGTTGGCCTCGGAACCGCCCAGCTCGTTCAGGCTGGCGAGTTTCTCCGGGGTGATGTCCTTCACGTCGACCTTGTCTTCGCCGATCTGGATTTGCGTATTGGCGATGATGTTGGCCGTGGCGCCAGGGTTACCCAGTGCGTGCTCGTAGGATTTGTCGACGTAGTCGATCAGGCCTTCGTCCAGTGGCCAGGCGTTCACCTGACCTTCCCAGTCGTCGATGATGGTGTTGCCGAAGCGGAACACTTCGCTCTGCAGGTAAGGAACGCGAGCAGCGATCCAGGCGGCCTTGGCGGCTTTCAGGGTGTCGGCGTTCGGCTTGGCCAGGAAGGCGTCGACGGCGGTTTGCAGGGTTTTCGCGGTAGATTCGGCGTCGCTGTAAACGGCGAAAACCATGTCGGCGTAATGCGCGACAACGGCTTTGGCAGCCGCTTCGTCGACCTTGCTGGCAGCGGCAGGTGCGGCGGCTGGTGCGACCGGGGCTGCGGCAGTGCTGGCCGCTGGCGCAGGAGCGGCCGCTTTTTCTTTGTCTTTGCCTTCACCGCAACCGGCGAGGGAAATTGCGATGGCCAACAGACTGGCGGTAGCCAGAGGCATACGAATCATGGCGAACATCCTGCTTCGAGAGGGGGTGGTATAACGCGTCCGGCGCGCAAAACTGCCACATAATGCAAATCTTTCGCATTATGTGTAAAGGGTTGTGCTTGGAAATATTTCTTATTCAGGCAGGGATCGCAGCACCATCGCAATCTGTAGGAGCCCGGCTTGCCGGCGAAGGCGGCCTTACTGACACACCGCATCGCCTGGTTCGCCGGCAAGCCGGGCTCCTACAAGGGGGGTTACAAAATAGCGGCGTTACTGCGCTGGGCCTGCTTCAGGTAAGCCACCAGCTCCCGGGCCGGCAGGGGTTTGCTGTAGAAGTAGCCCTGACCCTCGTGGCAGCCTTCGGAGATGATGTAGGCTTCCTGCTCGGAGGTTTCCACGCCTTCGGCAATCACCTGCATGCCCAGGCTCTTGCCCAATTGAATGATGGCGCGAACGATGGTTGCGTCATCATCGTCATCGAGCAGGTCCTGGACGAAACTCTTGTCGATCTTGATCTTGTCCAGCGGCAGGCTTTTCAGATAACTCAGTGACGAATAACCCGTACCGAAGTCGTCGATCGCGATCAGCGCACCGGAGCGACGCAGGCTGAGCAAGTGCTGGGCGGCGGTGCTGATGTCTTCCATCAGGCCGGTTTCGGTGACTTCCAGCTCCAGGCTGCGCGGAGGCAGGCGATACATTTGCATCAGGTTGTTGATCACCCGCGGCAACTCGGCGTGGTGCAACTGCACGGTGGAAAGATTCACCGCCATGCGCATGTCGCTGAAGCCCTGGTCATGCCAGTCGCGCAACTGCTTGCAGGCCTGGTCCAGCACCCATTCACCGATGGCGATGATGGTGCCGTTCTGCTCGGCCAGCGGGATGAACAGGTCCGGTGGTACCAGCCCGTGCTCGGGATGCTGCCAGCGGATCAACGCTTCGACGCCGACCACCCGGTGATCGCGATAGCTGATTTGCGGTTGGTAGACCAGGTAGAACTGGTCGCGGATCAGTGCATCGCGCAGGTCTTTTTCCAGCTCGCGACGGCGACGCATTTCGGTGTCGACGCTGGCGATATAGAACTGATAGCGGTTACGCGAGCGCGTCTTGGCCAGGGTCATGGTCTGTTCGGCTTTTTGCAGCAACTTCTCGGTACTGTCGCCATCCTCGGGGAACAAGGTGATGCCGATAGTGGCGCGCAGGCGGATCTGCTGATGATCCAGGGCAAACGCCGCTTCCAGGTCATCGAGGATGCTTTGGGCCAGTTCGGCGGCTTCGTAGGGTTGTTCGATATCGGCCTGCACCAGGGCGAACTGGTCGCCACCCAGGCGGGCGAGGGCGCCAAGGCGTCCGCTGTGCGCGCGCAGGCGATCGGCCAGGGCCAGCAGCAACTGGTCGCCGGTCTGGTAGCTGAATTGTTCGTTGATGCCCTTGAAGTCATCGAGCCCGACACACAGCACCGCAACCCGGCGTTGCAGCTTGCCGGCGTCGACGAGGATCTTGTCCAGTTGCGTTTGCAATTGCTGGCGGTTCGGCAGGCCGGTGAGGAAATCGTACTGGGCCATGCGCAACAGGCTGTTTTCCGCTTCGTGGCGCAGGTGGGTGTTGCGCTCGATGGATTCGAGCAACTGGTTGGCGGTGTTGATCCACAGCCCCAGTTCGTTCTTCTCGTGACCCTTGAGCAATGGAATCTTGTGCTCGCTGGGGCGGTCGGGGTTGATTTCGGTCAGGTGTTCGATGATTCGCGACAGGGGTTTGGTCAACAGCCAGTGATAGACCAGGTACAGCACCAGTCCCATTGCCATGGCACGCAGTACCCCGGAAATGAAGATGATCACCGAACTGACGATAAAGCCCTTGCCGTAGGTGGCGGTGTCGAGGGTGATGCTCAGGTCGCCGTAATACTCGCTGTAAGGGCCGCGCCCCACCAACTGGGTGGTGAAGGTGCGTTCCTTGCCGAGAATCAGGTCGGTCAGCCAGCGACTGCTGGAGTGCTGCAGCTCACGGGATTTTTGCGCCAGCATGGCTTCGTTGGGATGGCCAATGGAAGCCTGACGCACCGCATCATCCTGAAACAGGCCTTCGATCACCTGCATGCCCATTTCCCGGTCCAGGCTGTAGACGGCCTGGGTGGAGGGGTCGCGGAACATGTCGAGGATGCGTTCGGCATCGCCGGCGACGGCCTGGCGTGTTTTATAGGCATCGAACACGATCTGCGCGCAGCTCAAGACCACGCCGACGATCAATGCCGACAGGAGCACAACCCGGAGCAACTTCACCGACAAGCTGTTCTTGAGTTCCAGCTTCAAAGGGTTATTCCTTGTTCCGTGCGGGTAGCGTCAAGTAGCCATGAGTATTGGCAATCCCGTGATGGCAGTCAAAGGGACAATCCATCCTGCGGGATAATGCCTGCAGCTTGGCCGATTTGCTGTTGTCTGGGGCAATTGCCCGATCAGTACTGTGTCGGTAGTCGAGTCCTTCAACTTGAGGGGAAGGGGACAAAATTTCCTTTCGTTTGATGTTAGACGGCTGTGGCGTTGAGGCAAGGTGCCAGACGGCTCGTTCACCTACAAAAAAGGCGACCCCCTTGCGGGAGTCGCCTTGGCTTCAACTACGGTTGTCGCTTATTCCGACAGTTTATAGGCAATCACATAGTCACCCTGTTTGGTGCCCAGTGAACCGTGACCGCCAGCCACGACCAGCACGTACTGCTTGCCGTCCTTGCCGGTGTAGGTCATCGGCGTGGTTTGCGCGCCTGCTGGCAGGCGGCCTTCCCACAGTTGCTTGCCGTTTTTCACGTCGTAGGCACGCAGGTACTGGTCCAGGGTGCCACTGAGGAAGCCGACGCCACCGGCGGTGGTGAAGGTGCCGCCCAGGCTCGGGACGCCCATGCTCAGCGGGATCGGAACCGGCGAGCTGTCGCGCACGGTACCGTTCTTGTGCATCCAGATTTTTTCATGGGTGGTCAGGTCGATCGCGGCCACGTAGCCCCACGCTGGCGCCTGGCACGGCAGGCCCATTGGCGACAGCAAGGCTTCGAGCACCACGCCGTACGGCGCGCCCTTGTTTGGCTGCACGCCTTCGGTTTCGCTTTTGCGCGGGCCTTGGGCAGCGATTTCGGCGGCCGGGATCATTTTCGATTTGAACGCCATGTAGCTCGGGTTCACGAAGGCGATCTGACGCACCGGGTCAACCGAGATACCGCCCCAGTCGAACACACCGAAATTGCCCGGGTACACGATCGAACCCTGCAGCGACGGCGGGGTGAACGGGCCGTCGTAGCGCATGGATTTGAAGTCGATCCGGCAGATCAGTTGGTCGAACGGCGTGACGCCCCACATGTCGCGCTCTTGCAGCGGCGGCGGCATCAGGTTCAGGTCGGATTTCGGTTGCGTCGGCGAGGTGTGGTCGCCTTCCACCGCGCCTTGTGGCACCGGCACTTCGTTGATTGGCACGATGGCCTGGCCGGTGCTGCGGTCCAGCACGTAGATGCTGCCTTGCTTGGTCGACGCCAGGACGGCCTGTTTCACGCCATCAGCGGTTTTCAGGTCCATCAGGGTCGGTTGGCCACCGACGTCCATGTCCCACAGGTCATGGTGGGTGAACTGGAAGTGCCAGCGCACTTTACCGGTGGCGATGTCCAGGGCGGTCAGGCCGGCCGCGTGCAGTTCCGATTCAGGGGTACGCGCGCCGCCGAACTGGTCCGGGGTCTGGTTGCCCATCGGCAGGTACAGCATGCCGAGTTTTTCATCGACCGCGAACATGGACCACATGTTCGGCGAGTTGCGGGTGTAGGTCTTGCCCTCGGCAATCGGCGTCGTATCGTCCGGGTTGCCGCTGTCCCAGTTCCACACCAGCTTGCCGGTATGCACGTCGAACGCGCGGATCACGCCGCTAGGCTCGTCGGTGGAGACGTTGTCGGTGACATGGCCGCCAATCACCACCAGGTCCTTGGTGACCGCCGGTGGCGAGGTGGAGTAATAACCGCCGGCCGTGAAGCCGCCGATGTTGGCGCGCAGGTCGACCTGGCCCTTGTCGCCGAAGTCTTCGCACATCTTGCCGGTGTCGGCGTTCAGCGCGATCAGGCGGGTGTCGGCGGTCGGCAGGAAGATCTTGCGCGGGCAAGCGCTGGCCGGAGCCGGGCTGGCCGAACCGGTCGGGCTCTGTTCGGAGGCATACACCGCGTCATCGTGATAGGTCACGCCACGGCAGGTCATGTGCGCCCAACCCTTGAAGTTCGCCGCATTCTGCGTCGAAAGCTTCGGATCGAAACGCCAGATTTCCTTGCCGGTGTCCGGGTCCAGCGCGATCACCTGGCTGTGCGGCGTGCACACGTAGAGCATGCCGTTGACTTTCAGCGGGGTGTTTTCGGCGGTGGTTTCGCCCGGGTCGTTCGGCCCTGGCAGGTCACCGGTGCGGTAGGTCCAGGCCGGTACCAGCTTGTTGACGTTTTGCGGGGTGATCTGCGCCAGCGGCGAGTAACGGTCACCGTGGGCGCTGCGGCCGTAGGAGTTCCAGTCACCGTCGGGCATGGCCGGGGCGGTGTTGGTCATGCCCGGCACGCTGTCGCGGTCCAGTTGACCCTTGATTTCACCGGGGTTGGTGAACTGGCTGGCCAGGGCCGTTGCGCCCGCGATCACCACGGCTACGCTCAGGGCGCCGGTGCCCAGGGGGGCGGCGCCATTACGCAGGAGTGGACGACGGAACCACGGCAGCAACATGACCAGGCCCAGCGCGAACAGCATCGCCAGGCGCGGCACCAGCTGCCACCAGTCGAGGCCGACTTCCCACAGTGCCCAGACGGTGCTGGCGAACAGCACCAGTGCGTACAGGCCCAGCGCGGCACGGCGCGCGGCGATCAGCAGGATGCCGGTCAGCGCCAGGCCGATACCGGCCAGCAGGTAGTACAGCGAGCCGCCGAGCATGCTCAGCTTGATCCCGCCGGCCAGCATGGCCAGGCCCATTAGCAGAAGCAGTATGCCGAGCAGGGTCGGCAATAGACGGCTTCGACTCAAAGCACCGTCAGTGCTCATAGTTTGGTTCTCCGTGACGTTTCAAGTGGTCCCGCGCAGGTTCACTGTAGATGAGGATCCCGCGGGGGCGTGGTTCATACAAAAACTGACGATTGACGCAATCCCTTGTAGGAGCTGGCTTGCCAGCGAAAGCGGTGTGTCGGATGGCATAGATGTCGACTGATACAACGCCTTCGCCGGCAAGCCGGCTCCTACAGGGTTTTGTGGTGTTGGTTAGAACGACGACTGGATCTTGATCCCGCCAATCAGCGCGTCATCGACCTCGTTCACGCCACCGGGATGGCGGATGTATTGCAGGTTCGGGCGCACCGTCAGCCAGTTCGTGACGTGCACGCCGTAATAGAGTTCGGCGCTGTATTCGGTGTCCTGCGGCGGCAGGAAGGCAGGGTTGTCGTAGTCAAAGACGGCCTTGGCCTGATTGCTCGCCTCGGCATTCTTGCGATACGCCGGGTTGACGTGCACGCGGGCCATGGCAAAGCCGATGTCATCCCTGGCGCGGGCGTCGAACAGGCCCTTGTAGACGATGCCGGCCTGGACATAGTTGTCGATGGCGTTGGTCTTCTTGTCGTGCATCGTGCCGTTGGCGAACAGGCTCAGGCCACGGGAGTGGTCGCTGGCGATGCTGGTGACTTGCTGTTGCAGGCCGAGCCACACACCGTGCTTGCTCGATGCGCTGCGGTAAGCCTCGCCACTCAGGGCGGCAGGCTGGCCGTTGCTGTCCTTGTAGACATCGGTGGCGTCGGCGTTGCTGTAGTAATAGCCGGCACGGTATTCACCCGGCAGACCGTTGAGTTTTGGCGTCCACACCAGTTCCACCGGCAGGATTGCCCCTTGGGTGCCGCTGCCGCTGAGCTTGAAACCATTGTCGCGATCGAGGTTCGACGGGTTTTGCTCATAGGCGCCAACCTGCGCATACAGCTCGGGAGTCAGGTGATACTTGACCCGCATCGCCCACTGGCTGACAGGCCAGTTGTACCAGATGTCACCCACCCAGTTGCCGACCTGGGAGCCGCAGAACGCCAGGTTCTGGAAGTCGCAGGGAAAACTGTTGAAATCCTCGCCTTCGCCGAAGCGGCCTACCTTGATGTCGAGTTTCTGGTCGAAGAACTTCTGCTGGTACCACATCTGTGTCAGGCGCGTGGTCTGGCCACGGCCCCAGACTTCCTGCGCCGAGGTGAATCCGCCGACCCGCGGGTCGTTGATCCGGTCGTTGCTGATGTTGTTGCCGCTGCGTTTGGTGATGGTCAGCTGGAACTCGGCGTCGTCCCAGCCGAGGATTTTCTGCAGGTCCAGGTGAGTGCCAAGCGCGAACTGATCGCTGTAGCGAGCGGTGCGATCGTGGTCGTAGCCGCCATGCAGGTTGCTGCCCATTTCACCGGTGTAATCGATCTTGAAGTCGTAGCCCTTTGCCGACAGTTCGCTGCGGGTGCCGTTCCAGTCACCGAGCATCCACGGTGAGTCGCTATCGAAGGCGGGCGCCGCCTGGGTGCCGGTGGCGAGGCTCAGGGCGCCAAGCCCGGCAAACAGGCCCAGGGTTTTTCGGCGAGCGACAGACGTAAAGACAGCGCTGTCTTGCGAGAATTGAAAATCAGGCATAGGGAAGAAATTCTTGATCTTTTTCTGGGGAATGAACGGGGACAGCAGACGCAAAGCGGATGGCGGAAGCGTTTCAGCTAGGGCGGGCGTAAGGATAATGTTCTGTTACAAATAGAGAAAGGGCTTTTACTGACATGCATCCTTTCAAATTTGGTAACAGTGCCTCTTGGAGCTGCCGAAGGTTCGGGCCGCGTGCAGACGATCTTTTGCGATTCACCTACATTTAATCCAGAGCACACAGAGCGCTTCCCCCGAGCGAAGCCCTCGGCTAAGGTGCGCGCCTTCTGCATTTTTACTTTGCCCAAAGGCCTGGCATGAACGAACACAACCCCGATCCGCTGCACGGCGTGACCCTGGAACAGATCCTCAATGCGCTGGTGACCCATTACCAATGGTCGGGGTTGGCCGAGCGCATCGATATCCGTTGCTTCAAGAGCGATCCGAGCATCAAGTCCAGCCTGGCATTCCTGCGCAAGACCCCATGGGCGCGGGAGAAAGTCGAGCGGCTTTACGTGAAGCTGATGCGCACCAAGCGCCCGGTCTGAGCATGGGGCAGCCAACTGCCGCGCGACGGCGTTTTGTGGCAGTTGCCGCCATCCTCGGCTGGGCGGGATTGAGTATCCAGCTGTATCTGATCCTCTATTCGCGCTGGAGCATCGATGCCAGCCTCATGGGCGGGTTGCTGAGTTTTTTCAGTTTTTTCACGGTGCTGAGCAACACCCTGGTGGCGAGCGTCCTGACCTGCGAATGGACTTCCCGGGAATCGTCGTTGCGGCGCTGGTTTCTACAGCCGTGGGTGAGCAGCGCGGTGGCGGTGAGCATCGCCGTGGTCGGCCTGGGCTACAGCGTTTTGCTGCGCCATTTGTGGCACCCCGAAGGCTGGCAGTGGCTGGCCGATGAGCTGCTGCACGACGTCATGCCGCTGCTGTTCCTGGGCTATTGGTGGTGGTGCGTCCCCAAAGGCACGTTGCGCGTGTGGCACATCGGCCTCTGGGTGATTTACCCGCTGGTGTACTTCGCCTACTCGTTGCTGCGCGGGCATGTGCTGGCGGTGTATCCGTATCCATTCATCGATGTGGACAAACTGGGTTATCCACAGGTGTTCGCCAACGCCGGCGGGCTGCTGGCGGGTTTTGTGCTGATTGCGCTGATCGTGATCGGGTTGGACCGCCGGGCTCACTCTTCCTCGCTGTCATCCAGGCGCCAGTAGCCGACCGCCTTGACGAACTGCTCGTCCAGCCCATGCTGGTCCAGCAGCACCCGGCGAATCTGCCGTGACATTTTGCTCTCGGTCGCCACCCACGCATACAGGCTGCCACTGGGCACCGTCAGTTGTTTCACAATGCTCAACAAGTGGTCCTTGCCGCCCTCGCGCAACACCCAGATCACATCGACCTGCGCCGCACTTTCCAGCTTTTGTTGCTCGGCGCCGTTTTCCACTTCTATGACCACCAGTGCTCGTCGATTAGCCGCCAGGCCTTCGAGGCGTCGGGCGATCGCGGGCAGGGCGGTCTCGTCGCCGATCAGCAGGTAGCTGTCGAAGATATCCGGCACGATCATCGATCCCCGGGGCCCGCCGATGTGCAGGAACTGCCCGGGTTGAGCCTGTTCGGCCCAGGTCGAGGCAGGGCCGTCGCCGTGCAGCACGAAATCGATATCCAGCTCCAGGGTTTCCAGGTCGTAGCGGCGCGGGGTGTAGTCGCGCATGGCCGGCATCGGGCCGTTGTCTTTGCCGGCGCCGAGCACCAGGGTCTGCAGCGCCGCTTGTTCTGCCGCGTTTTGCGGGAACAGCAGTTTGACGTGGTCGTCGGTACCAAGGCTGACGAAGCCGGCCAGTTCAGGCCCCCCCAGCGTAATGCGGCGCATGCGCGGGGTCAGGTCGACGACGCGCAGCACCTCCAGACGACGACGTTTTATTTCATGCATGACGCGGTGGATGGTTTGGGAAGGCATGATTACTTCAGTCATACGGCGGGCTCCTGGGCAGATTGAACGGCGGGGCCGTCGACAATGGCTTTCGCGGTGTTGTTGAGCAGGGTGGCGACGCGCTGGATTTCTTCGGCGCTCCAGCGGCCGTGGTGCAGTTGCAAGGCATGGCGCAGGTTATGCACAGCCTCGTGGATTTGCGGCGGGCGATCATGGCCGCGCAACGAACGCTTGCTGACGTCGATGCGTGTGCGCACGCCTTCCAGGGCAATCGCTTGCTCGCTTAAAGACAGACGTCCGGCATCGGTCACGCTGTAGCGTTTTTTTCCGCCTTCGGCATCGCCCTGGATCATTTCACTTTCTTCCAGAAAGGTCAGGGTGGGGTAGATCACCCCGGGGCTGGGGCTGTAGGCGCCGTCGAACATGCCTTCGATCTGGCGGATCAGGTCATAGCCGTGGCAAGGCTGCTCGGCAATCAGCGCCAGTAGCAGCAATTTCAGGTCACCGGGGGCGAACACCCGTGGGCCGCGGCCGCCGCGTTCGCGGCCGGGACGTTTTTCGAAGCCGTCACGGCCGTCGCCGTGTTCGCGGTGGGGGGAATGATGGTCTCTCATCTGCGTCTTCTCTCGTCGTGTTTAGATACAACGTAAGATATATCTTGTGCGAAGGCAAACGCAACGGATCGACGGTCAAGGGGGTGGTTTGTAGGAAAGTCTGGGCGCGTGCCGGAAATTCGCTCAAGGTAATTTAGAGCTATTAATCTAAAACCGCATTTGATATTTATATATAAGTGCTGACATGCCCGGAAATAAAGGGCTTTATTCCTGTCTGCTTTTTCGGTTAAAACTGTATGTAGTATGGTTCTGACGGTCAAACAGTTTAATTTCAATGTTGTGAGGTTTTTTCTTTCCAGTTGTAGTTGGTTTTTACTACAGGGTGTGTGGAATTTACGTACTTACTTTCTCAGGAAATTGGTTGAATATTCATCCCGTCGAAAGTTGAGCCAGATCGCCACTACTGACGGCGATAAAAATATAAAAGCCCGACTTTCACATACCAATTACTCGAAAAAAACAGGTACTCCACAATGTTCAAAAAGTTTGTAGTCGCCGTTCCCGCAACCCTCCTGGCCCTGAGTGCTTCGATGGCCTTCGCCGCGGAAGAATCGCGCTCCACCATCAACATCACCGCCGACATTCCGAGCAAGGTCTTCCACGCCCAACCGGTGAACCCGGACTTCGGTAAAGACGAAATCATGCGATACACCCTCGGCACCGGCACCCTGACCGACGTGGCCGGCCTTTACGACATCCAGCACACCAACGGTTCGGTGGGTGCTTATGTCGAAGGTGGTCCACAAGACTTGTTCAACGGTAACCCGACGCAGAACATTGCCCTGACCTACACCTTCAACGGCGTTACCTTGACCGGTGCCAGCCAGGAAGTGGTCGGTGATACCGAGTCCAACGGCGGCATGCGTGCGGAGCTTCGGATCAAGGCAGCCAAACCGACGGCCAGCCAGGTTGGTTTGTACGCGGCCAACCCGGTCGTGATCTTCGACGCCATCCCGCGTATCCCGTAAGCGCCATTGAATCAAGGTTAACCCTTGGCCGCTGGCCAGACCGATCGGCAGGTGGATTTCATCTGTCGATCGGCTTTACCGAACTTATATAAAGAGTATTACGTTCATGTTCCCGATGACGCCCATCGCGACGGCGCTTGCCCTTTTTTTTTGCGCAACGGCATTTGCCGCCCCCACTGAAAATGGCCATACGCCGCGCAATTTATTGGCTCAGGCCAAGGGCTTGCCCAGCGAGTTCGAAGAGCACTTCTTTGATGTGCCGCTGGCGGTGCGGGTGGAACTTGATCAACAGTTTCTGGGTGAGGCGATGGTGGTGCTAAGCCGCGACGATCGCATCACGTTAATGGACTTTGCCGATGTCAGCGACAGCGTTGTTACTGCCAGCGAGCGCGACATCTGGGCCAACTATTTAAAACAAGGCGTGGTGTTGGGCGGGTGCCAGGCCAAATGCCCCGAACAACTATTGGCGGTGCACTACAGCCTGGAAAACTCCCTGGTGTCGATCCTTACGGAAAACGCCGAGCGCGATGATCAGGCACCGCTTTATTACAGCCAGCCCGAAGGCGGCAGCACCGGGTTGATCGTGCGCAACCAGCTCAACCTCAACGGCGGGCAGAATCAGGACCTGGGTGGGCGCTATGGCCTTGAAGCCAGCAGCAGCCTGGGTAACTGGACCCAAGCGGTCAACATTCAACTGTCACGACTGGGTGGCCTGGATAACCAGCTGTATCACTCGGTGAACGAGCTCTACACCCAGCGCGAACTGGAGGGCAGTTTCCTGCGTTTAGGTTTGTTCACGCCCTCGTCCGAAGGGCTGACCCGACAACCGCGTACCTTCGGCACCAGCCCCGACACAGCGCTGGGCGTGATGTATGGCAGTTCCGACAGCCTGGCGATCAATAACCCGAAACCGGCGGTCTATCCGATTTATGTCACCGCCAATCGCCAGGGCTCGGTGGAAATCTACCGCGACGGTTTGTTGATCAATACCCAGGCGATGCCCGCCGGGTTGCAAACCCTCGATACCCGCCCGCTACCGGGTGGCATCTATGAAGTGGAGGTACGCCTGATCGAAGACGGTCAGATCACCTCCAGCACCCAGGAACTGGTGTACAAACCGAGCAACTGGCGCAATCACGACGAACGCTGGCGCTACAACCTGTTTGCCGGTCGTGAGTCCAAAGTATTCAGCAACTGGGACGAGCAGGACGATGGCGACATGACCGCGGGCGCGGCGTTCAATTACCTGCTGCACCCACGGGTCATCCTGGGGTTGAGCGGGCGACAGGTGCGCGACGCGTTGCAGTACGGCACTTCGGTGGATTGGGCGATCGTCAACAATGCCAGTCTCTATGCCAACGTCTACCAGACTGAAGATTACGGCACCGGCCTGGATGTGCAGGGGCTGTATTCCTACGGCAGCGGCAGCATCGTCGCCAGCCATAACCGCAGCTGGCTCGACACCACCCGGCTCTACGACACCCTGCCCGACGGCACGCGAGTGCGCCAGCGCAATGTGTTTGTCGGCCAGACCAGTAACTCGTCGCTGTCGGTGAACCATCGAATCACCAGCAAAAGCTCGGTCAATGCCAGGGTCTCCCACAGCGAAGGCAACACCGAAGGCACCGGCGTGGACCTGGGCTGGACCCAGCGCACCCGACTGTTTGGCAGTGATGCCAACTGGCGGCTGGCATTGTTCGACCGACCCGGCAGCTTCAGTTCGGGTGACGACCGCAATCGAGGCATCGACCTGAGCGTCAACATTGCCTTGGGCGGCCCGGGTGAGCAGATCTCCGGCAGCATTGGCACTCGCACGGACCGAGACGGCGGGCGGGATAACAACGCTTCGGTCACCTACCGCAAAGACCTGCAGGATCACCTGCTGCAAAGCGTCTCGGCCACGGCCATCACCGACACCTACGGCGTCGGCTTGAATGCGATGGCAACGATGCAGACGGACGTGGTCCACGGCGACGGATTCATCCAGCGTTCGTCCTACAACAATGACCTCACTGGCGGCCTCAACCTGGACAGCACCGTGGCCGTCGGTGGGCAAAAGATGGTCATGACCAGCCAGTACAGCCGCAACGGCGCCGGCATGATCATCGATGTCGAGTCGGACATCGACGGCATCGCCCTGCGCGCCGACGACTTGAGCGGCGGCAGCGCGCTGCTCAAGCCCGGGCGCAATTTCGTGCCGATCACCGCCTACAAGAGCAGCTCGGTCAGCTTCGACTTCGAAGGCAATCACGTGCCCGCCGCCACCATCCAGCCGGCGCGGTCGAGCTATCACCTGAACAAGGGCGGTGTGGATTACCGCAAGATCACCATCAGCAAAACCCTGACCGTGCTCGGCCGTTTGATCGACCCTCAGGGCAAACCGCTCAAGGGTCATCACATCATCAACCACGCCAGCCGTGGGGTCAGTGAAGTGGACGGGTTCTTCTCGATGGAAATGAAGGCTGGCTCACCGACCCTGGAAGTACGTTATGGCGATCAGTTGCTGTGCCAGTTCCGCCTCGACCCAGGTCAGGCCAGGCGCGAGAGCGAAGTACTGATGATCGGTGACTTGCGGTGCACGCCGGACTCTCTGGCGGAGGCGACTTATGCCGCTGAAACGGCCAGTTGACCAATACATTTGATACTTGGATTTGATATGACTATCCCGAAAGAGTTGGCTGAGCGTGTGGCCAGGAAACTCCTGGCTACCGCCATGACGTTGTTTTTCACAGTGCCTGCATTCGCTGTAACGGTGCCTATTACCGCCGAGTTCAAACCCGATCGCACCAACCCCAGCGCTAATTATTTTAAGAACACAACGCCGATAACGGGAATTTGCGCTCACAGTCAATACAGTGCTTTTTGTCGATCAAGAAACTTGTTCAGCATCAATACCCCCATCTTGTTTAACTCGACAGGGCCTATTAGTGCCAAGCATACCAACCCGCGCATGGGGGCGATGATACAGGCCAGGTCAGGATGGCGGGATCTGGAGGTAGTTCCGGTCGGGGGCGGGAAATCGGAAAGGTTGAGCTTTCGGATATCCGGGATTTCCAGTACCTATAAGACCACCACACCGGTTGCCGAGTTGGTGGGTGTAGCTCCCAACGATCCTATGGCACATCGTCTGCTCTGGACCGGAGGCAATCAAGGCCACTGGGATGCGGCCCCACGACCTTGTTTAACAACGGGGGCCCAGGCTGTTCCCTGGCCCAGTCAGTTTTTGTTTTTCTGGTTGATCCCTGTTGATGGGCTGTGCGCGAAAAACGCCAACTTCGATATTCCCGAACTTCAATACTACGCCTTCGATTTTGCCTACGAACTGCGCACTCCGAACCCGCTGGAAATGGCGACCGGGACTTACACCGGCAGCCTGACTGTGTCACTGGGGCCAAGTGCAGATATTGATATGGGCGATATCATGTTACCGGACAACAACACGATCGAATTGAATTTCAGCTTGAGGGTAGAACACCTTCTTAAAGTCGATGTACCGCCGGGCGGTAATCGGGTGCAGCTTGAACCACAAGGTGGTTGGCAGGCCTGGCTGAATCAAGGACGAAGACCAACACGGTTATTTCGCGATCAAACCTTCAACATCTCGACCTCCACCCAATTCAAGATGCGCATGGAGTGCGAGTACACCCAGGATGGTAATAGCTGTTCGTTACGAGAGCCTGTTTCCGGTCATGTGGTGCCGCTGAAAGTCAGTGTGAGTCTTCCCCATGGCTTGACCGACGCTGGCGGGCAATCTGTCAATCGTCGGCAGTTACTGCGTGATGGCAGTGGTACCGAATTGTTCCAGCCGGGTTTTTATGTGGAAAGTAAACCGGGAACGCTGCACTTCGAAATTCCTCCGGGCGAAGTGGCCGAAATGATCCGTCCAGACGCGTCCCGGCAATACTCCGGCAATGTGGCGGTTATCTGGGATTCTGAGATTTAGCCAGTTCTTGAAACAGGTCTTCGCAGCACTGCTGCATACAATCAACGAGGTACTGGAATATGAAACGCCTGTTGGCATCATTTGGTTTTTGTTTAATGAGCCAAATCACTTATGCGGGCCCGAGCATCAATATCGGGGTGGTGTACGACTATCTGGATGGCGATAAAAGCACCTACCTGAAGCGCGTCTTCAACGGCGGCGACAGCACCGCATTCGTCAAGGTCAACATCCTGGAAATCCTCTACGACGCCGATGGCAAGCCGCAGGAAGTCCCCCTCAAGTCCAGTGCCGACGGCAACGCCCGGGACGGCTTGATGGCCAGCCCGGCACGGTTGATCGTACCCGCCAATGGCATGCAGGGCACGCGACTGTTGTACATGGGCCAGCGTGACCGAGAGCGTTATTTCCGCGTGCGTTTCGTGCCGGTGGTGCCCGAAAAGGAAGACGAGTTCGCGGTCTCTGGCGAAGAGCGTGAGGAGTACAAGAAAACCCTGTCCGCCGGGGTCACGGTGCTGGCGGGGTATGGCGCGGTGTTTTTCGTCCGTCCCAAAGACACGCGTTACGCCAGCGTGATCGAGAACGGCGCAAAGGATTACCGCATTCGCAACAACGGCAACACCGTGGTGGTGATCGATGAGTTCAAGGATTGCTCGGTCAAGAACGAGCAGGACTGCATGCCGACCACCAAGCATCACATTCTGGCGGGCCGCAGTTTCGAGTTCGAAAAACAGGCCGGTCGCGAGTACCGCTTCACGCTGGTTGAAGGCGAGAGCAGCAAGAAACTCGATGTGAAGGGTTGATGACTATGTTCAGAAAACTGACGGTTCTGATGGTGTCTGCAATGGCATGCCATCCGGCATTTGCAGCCCGCGAAGTGCAGCACTTCGAAGTGTTCGTGACCATACCAAGCCAGGCGTTCTATGTCATTCCCGCAGACCCCGGCTGGATCCACCGCGAGCAGCAGTTGCCGTGGAATCTGGTGAACTCGACCCTGGGTGGTTTGCGCAAGTATTTCGATGTGAGGAATGAGTCCGGTTCCATCGAGGCCAAGCTTGAAGGTCGACCTTATCTGTCAAATGGCAGGGATGTCGATGACATAGGTCTGCGCGTGCTGTTCAACGGCAAGTTGCTAAGCGAGCTGGCCAGTAGCGAGGTGGTGCCGATGAGCGAAGCGGCGCAAGGCAAGCGGGTGTTGCTGGAAGTGTTGCCAATGCCGCCGGCCGACGGCGTTTACAAACCCGGCAGTTATTTTGGCAGCGTCAATATGGTTTTTAATGCGGTGCTGCCGGAGGCATGATGCAAGGGAGTAGCAGTCAAATGAGCCGTTTAAAGCATGCCTGCCCAAAAGGACTTCGCGTCGGCCTGAGTCTATGGTTAACCCTGTGCGGCTCTTCGGCCTGGGCGATAGACGTGTCTATCCAGGCGTCGTTCAGGCCGGATTCTGCGAACCCACAGCGGAACAAATTCACCAACGACACGCCACCCAGTGGCTACTGCGCAACCTATCCGGCCCAGTGTCACGCGAACCAGATGTTCAGCTTGCGCCTGCCGATACAGTTCAACTCCAATGCATCGATCGCAGCGCATCACCCTTCGCCTCGCCAGGGGGCTACGTTCAAGGTACCTGCCCTGTCGCGTGAACTGTCCGTGTTCCACGAGACCACGGGAGAGCCCGAGACGGTCAGGGTGCGGATTGCCGGTTTGGGCTCCAGGTATGTCACAGAAGATGTCATCAGCCTGGTCGACGGCTCCAGCGACTATCGAGACGCTCATCATCGACTGTGGGGCGCCAGCTGGGTGAATGCGCCTGCCCCCTGCGGCTACAGTGGGGAAGGGTACTTTTCGCCGACTAGCTATTCATTTTTCTGGAAGACGCCAACCGAAGGCACCTGCGATAAGCAGGCGCGTTTCAATGTGCCCTGGTTGCGTTATGACTATCTGGATTTCGCCTATGAGCTGGTAACACCCAACCCGCTGGGGATGTCCTCGGGCAGGTATACGGGACGCCTGTCCTATAGCGTTGGGCCACTTGGCGATTTCGACATGGGCGATGTCATGCAGCCGACCGATTCGGAGCTGATCTTGCATTTCACCCTGGAGGTGCAACACACCCTCAAGGTCGACATCCCCCCCGGCGGCAATCGAGTTGAACTGGTCCCGCAAGGCGGCTGGCAAGCCTGGCTGACCCAGGGACGCAAGCCGACACGGCTGTTTCGTGATCAGACGTTCAATATGTCTACGTCGAGCCGCTTCAAGATGAACATGGACTGCCAGTACAGCCTCGATGGTAACCGCTGCGCAGTGCGCGACCCGGTGTCCGGGCATGTCGTGCCGCTGGATGTCAGCGTGAGCCTGCCCCATGGCCTGGTGGATGACGCCGATATGCCCGTCAACCGCCGGCCATTGCGGCGCGACGGCAGTGGCACCGAGTTGTTCCAGCCGCGCTTTTATGTCGATCGAAAACCGGCAACCCTGCACTTCGAGATTGCCCAGGGCGAAACCGCGGAGATGCTCAAGCCCGGGATGGCGCGGAGCTACTCGGGTAGTGTCACGGTGATCTGGGACTCGGAAGTGGGTTGGTGAAGAACCCTGATGCATCGACTCATGCATCAGGGTTTTCCGGTTACTGCTTGGCGTCTTTTTGCAACGCCGCACGGGTCAGCTTTCTGCTCAACTCATCTTCAGCGCCGAGCCACCTCGACCGGCAGGCACTGGGTGTTGCTCCCCGCTTGCAGATACGGCGTGAGAATCGGTGCCATGCCCTTGAGCACTTGCACCGGCAAGGCTGAGGTGAACTTGAAGGCTTCGGCCGTGCGCCCCGGCACAAACGCGGTCAGGGTGCCGAAATGGGTGTCGCCGATGTAGAACACGAAGGTTGCCGTGCGGTTGATCGATTTCGAACTGAGGATGCGACCGCCTGAACCGATGGCCTCGATGCGGTTGTCACCGGTACCGGTCTTGCCGCCCATGGCCAGGGCTTTGCCATCCGGGGTGGTGAAGCTGCCGGCAACGCGTTTGGCCGTACCGGCGTCCACCACCTGCGACAAGGCTTCGCGCATGGCCGTGGCAACCTCGGACGGCATCACCCGCTTGCCGACATCCGGGTCATTGATCAGCTTGGTTTCATAGGGTGTGTTCGCCGCGAAGTGCAGGCTGTCGATGCGCAGCGTCGGCATGCGTACTCCGTCGTTGAGGATGGTGCCGATCAGCTCGGCCAGGGCGGCCGGACGGTCGCCGGAACTGCCGATGGCGGTGGCCAGCGACGGTACCAGGTGATCAAACGGGTAGCCGACTTGCTGCCAGCGCTGGTGAATGTCGAGGAAGGCTTCGATCTCCAGGATGGTGCGGATCCGGTTGTCACGCGCGCCCTTGTGACGGCTCTTGAACAGCCAGCTGTAGACTTCCTGGCGCTCGAACTGGCTGGCTTTGACGATGTCCTTGAACGTGGCGTCCGGGTGCGTCAGCAAGTAGCCCATCATCCACAGGTCCAGCGGGTGGACCTTGGCGATGAAACCCTGGTCGGGCAAGTCGTAGGTGCCGGGTCCATAGGCGAGGTACAGGCGTTCGAGGCGCTCGTCGGTGAGTTTCTCCTTGTCGATGCTGGCCTTTTCGCCCGTGAGGTGCGAACGCACGAAGGTGTTGAAGCTTTGCTGGCTGGCTTGCGGCAACAGGTAGCGGTGTACCGCGGCCAGGCGGATCGGGGTCGGGCGCATGCTGTCGAGGAAAGTCTCGAGGCGCGCCTGGGTGTCCTTGTTGCGGTATTTTTTCCAGAACTTGAGCAGGAACGACGTGCCTTCGCGGTCGGCAAAGGACGCCAGGTATTCCTGGCGCCGCGGGTCGCGGTCGTCCTTGAGCAGTTCCGCCCTGTTGTTGGGGCCCGAATACGTGGTGTAGCGCACGATGTCGCGCATCAGGCGAATGAACGGCAGGTTGATCGACTCACGCAGGGCATCGCGCAGGGTCGGGTTGCGACCGTTGTCTTCCTTGCGGAAGTTATTGAACACATGCAAACCGCCACCGGTGAAAAACGCTTCGCCGGGGCTGGCGGAGTACTTGCGATCCAGCGCGGCGCCGAGCATGGGTTGCAGGCTGTGGTCCTTGTTCTGGATCAGGTAATCGACCACCCAGCGGCTCAGGCGATCCTGCTCCGGCACCTCAAGTTTCTTCAGGTCCGGGACGGACATCTCGCCATATTTGTCGTGCAACTCGGCAATGATCTGCAGGTAAGTGGTCAGCACGCGCATTTTGGCGGTGGAGCCCAGTTCCAGTTTGCTGCCTTCATTGATATCGAAGGGTTGATCGGTGCTGTCGGTTTGTACCCGCACCCGTGAGCCATCCGGTGTCAGCTCGAACAACGTGAAGCTGTAGCGCACCTGGGTGGTGCTGGTGGGGGTCAGCAAGCGTTCGCCCATCAGGCCGATTTCGGCGGCATAGGCCGGGTCGGCCAGGCGTTTGAGGTAAGCGGTGGCCTGGGTTTGCAGTTCGCCTTGCAGGGTGCTGGTGGCCGAGAGATCGAGGCGGTCGAGATCGTACAGCGGACGATTGAGCAGTCCGGCCAGGCGGCTGCGAGCCACGCTGATGCCCTTGTTGGTTTCGATCGGTTGAATGGTCGGCTGGGTCGCCCAGTCGCGGTACGTGACCTTGCTGGCCAATGCTGCGGCGGCAAAGGGCGCATCGATCACGCCGTTTTGTGCCAGCAGGCGAATGTGGCTGTCGGTGAGATCGGCCAGTTCATCATGGCCCTTGGTGAGGTAGTGGGAAGGTCGGCGCTGGGCAATCATCAACGACAGCATCTCGCGCAGGGCCAGGCCTTTTTCCGCCAGGCTTTGCGGATCCGTGGCGTTGCTCGCCAGGGTTTCGTTGGCCTTGTTGAAGTCGGCGCCGTACCACACGCGCAAACCCTCCGCCATGCCATGCACTTCACCGTGACCTGGTACGGCCGACAGCGGCACGCTATTGAGGTAGTCGCGCACCACGTTCTGCCGCGCCTTGAGTGTTTGCGGCCCATCCTGATAGGCGCGCACGGTGGCGGAAATCATCTGGCGTATTTTTTCCCCGCCCGACACGGTCAGGCCATCGGGTGAGTGCCGATACTTCTCGAGTTGCGTTGCCAGGGTACTGCCACCGGCCGATTGACCGGGCAGGTGCAACATCTTGGCGACCTGGGTATACGCCGCCATGCCGAATCGCGGCCAGTCCACAGCAGGGTTGGCAAGGGGTTGGCGCGGGTCGAGCAAAAAGCGGTTTTCGATGAACAGCAGGCTATTGACCACCACCGGCGGGATCGCCTCGAAGCTGGCATAGAGCTGTTGCGGATACTTGTACTGGTACAAGGGGTTGGCGCGGCAATCGGTGATGGACAAGCCCGCCTGGATTTTCTCCGCATAAGGCACGAACAGGCCCTTGTCCGTGTAGTCCATCAAGGCCTGGGAAAACCGGGTCTGGGCGGAAATGACGTAATCACGCTTGAGCAGGCGCGGCAGGAATTCATCCAGCGAGCTGTAACCCAGGCGCAGGTCGAATGGCCCGGCGCCAGGATAATGAATTGCGTCGCTGGGACCGGGTTTGAGTTCATAGCTCAGGGTTTTGGCAAACTTGCTGACTTCCCTGGCTTGAAACCTCGAGGTGCGCATCTCCTTGGACGCCGCCAGGCCCACGACAATCGCAATGATTACCAGCAACAACCAGAACGCTTTCCAGCCGTGCTTGACGCGGCGACGAGGTGTTTTTTCAGGTGATGGCGCTTCATCCACAGGTTCAGTCTGGACCACGGTTGTACTCGAATCGGATTGCTGTAAAGCGCCCATAGTCGATTGATCCATTCACGCAGATTGATCTGACTTGTCTGAAGCTTAGTCGGTGGTTGGCGATGGTGAAAAAATTGTGAAGCTCCAATCATCATGGATCCACTTTGATCTGTGGCAGGGGGATTTATCTGTGCAGAGTGGATTTATCTGTGGTGAGGGGATTTATCCCCGTTGGGTGGCGCAGCCGCCTCCTGCGTCCATTCAGACTGACTGAGCTGCCAGGATTTACGACTGCTGCGCAGCCGGACGGGGATAAATCCCCTCGCCACAGCAAATCCTCCACTACAGAAAGTCCGTTTGTCACATAAGTGATACATCAGAGCCAACTTGCATCCCAAAGCGGGTAGTCGCCGATTTTCTCTACAAGTCCTGCGCGCAATGGATTGGTGACGATGTAGCGTGCGAATGGCAAGAGATCTTCACCATCGCGAATCGCCCGGTCGTGATAGCTGGTTTGCCAGAGTGGGCCATGCCGACCAATCATTTTGTTCACTGATTGGGTGCTGCGTGCTTTGGTCGCGCCGATGACACTCCCTAGATTGCTGTCATGCAACTGCATCAGCCAATGAAAGTGATCGGGCATGACAACCCAGGCAATGGAGTTCACTAGCCCCGACTCATGAGCTCGACGAAGTTCCGCAACAACCAGGCGCCCTAAACGCCAGTCAGAAAAGATGGGCTGGCGCGCGTGGATGACGGTAGTGATGAGATAGGCGCGACCGTTTTCGGAATGCCGGCCGTAGCGTAGGCGATGTGAATTCGGATGAGTAGGCAATCCATTGCCTCCTTCGCGTGATTGTCGGGTGACGCTGTAAGGCTAGGTGCCGAGAGCCATTTCGGGTCCTCAATTGTTGAGTGAATATTCTGATTGTGATGAAGGAATGGTGAGTGTGCCTTTGTGGCGAGGGGATATATCTGTAGCGAGGGGATTTATCTGTGGCGGGGGGATTTATCTGTGGCGAGGGGATTTATCCCCGTCGGGCGGCGCAGCCGCCCCAAAAACCAAATCGAATTTGAAGGTTGAGGCGACTGCTGCGCAGCCGAACGGGGATAAATCCCCTCACCACAAACAGTGCTGTTCCAAATACCGCGCACTACTCGGCATCGTTTCAAAAGCGAAAAATCCTACAAGACTAAGATAATTCATCTCCGTGGATAGGGTTTTTGACGAGATTTATGCCTGATTTTTGTGGTTTATAGAGTGAAAATCTCTATCATCGGCTTTTTATACTACTGCCCCCGCTGATCTCGCAGGTTTTGGCCTGCAAGACGGTTCTGCCCACGAAGCAGGGTCGGTCAAGGGAGGCGATGGCTTATCGGTCAACGCTTCGCCACTCGGTGGATATATCCAATAACAATACGAGGTTGTACCCATGCCCGTAGGCAATCACCTGCCCCACGGCGAGACCGCCCAGGGCGGCCCGCTCAAACGTGAACTCGGCGAACGGCATATTCGCTTGATGGCACTCGGTGCCTGTATTGGCGTCGGTCTGTTTCTCGGTTCGGCCAAGGCCATTGAAATGGCTGGCCCGGCCATCATGCTGTCCTACATCATTGGCGGCCTGGCAATCCTGGTGATCATGCGCGCGCTCGGCGAGATGGCCGTGCACAACCCGGTCGCCGGCTCGTTCAGCCGTTACGCCCAAGACTACCTCGGCCCGCTGGCGGGCTTCCTGACCGGCTGGAACTACTGGTTCCTGTGGCTGGTGACCTGTGTCGCGGAAATCACTGCCGTGGCGGTGTACATGGGCGTGTGGTTCCCCGATGTGCCGCGCTGGATCTGGGCGCTGGCGGCATTAATCAGCATGGGTTCGATTAACCTGATCGCGGTGAAAGCCTTCGGTGAATTCGAATTCTGGTTTGCCCTGATCAAGATCGTCACCATCATTGCGATGGTGTTCGGTGGTATCGGCATCATCGCATTCGGTTTCGGCAACGACGGTGTGGCCCTGGGGATCTCCAATCTCTGGACCCACGGCGGCTTCATGCCAAACGGCGTGCAGGGCGTGTTGATGTCCCTGCAAATGGTCATGTTCGCCTACCTCGGCGTGGAAATGATCGGCCTGACCGCCGGTGAAGCGAAGAACCCGCAGAAGACCATTCCCAGCGCCATCGGCTCGGTGTTCTGGCGGATCCTGCTGTTCTACGTCGGCGCGCTGTTCGTGATCCTGTCGATCTACCCGTGGAACGAAATCGGCACCCAGGGCAGCCCGTTCGTAATGACTTTCGAGCGCCTGGGCATCAAGACCGCCGCCGGCATTATCAACTTCGTGGTGATTACGGCCGCGTTGTCGTCCTGCAACGGTGGCATCTTCAGCACCGGGCGCATGCTCTACAGCCTGGCGCAGAACGGCCAGGCCCCGGCCGGTTTTGCCAAGACCTCCAGCAATGGCGTGCCGCGTCGAGCCTTGCTGCTGTCGATTGGCGCCTTGCTGCTGGGTGTACTGCTCAACTACCTGGTGCCTGAGAAGGTGTTTGTCTGGGTGACGGCGATTGCCACCTTCGGCGCGATCTGGACCTGGGTGATGATCCTGCTGGCCCAGCTCAAGTTCCGCAAAGGCCTGAGCGCCAGCGAGCGTGCCGGCCTCAAGTACCGCATGTGGTGGTACCCGATCAGCTCGTATCTGGCGCTGGCGTTCCTGGTGCTGGTGGTGGGCCTGATGGCGTATTTCCCGGACACGCGTGTGGCGCTGTATGTGGGGCCTGCGTTCCTGGTGCTGCTGACGGTGTTGTTCTATGTGTTCAAGTTGCAACCGACTAATACGACCCAAGGTGTGGTGCGTTCGGCTTCGTAAGTCGTAACGTTTGGATTGGGGGTATATCCGTTGCTGCGGTAACGGCGACCTATGGTTTCGCCCTTACGGCGAGTTACTTGGAAGAGCCCTGTAGGAGCGAGCCTGCTCGCGATGGTCGTCAACGATGACACGGGGAGCCTGACACCCCGTGGTGCTCTCAGGTTTTTCGTCGGAACGCCGCCCGGAGCATACTCGCTCCTACAGGGCCCGCCGCGATGGGCCATCCTTGGCCCAGCGCGGCTAAACCGGCATCCATGCCGGTTTACCCACTGCGCAGAACCTCCACTCGGCCTCTCGATGGGGCAAGAAAATCAAAAGCCAGATCAAGATCAAACGCAAAAGCGAGGCGGCCTGACAGCCGACCTGTCCGCGATCCCATTGTGGGAGCCAGCCTGCTGGCGATGGACTTCCAGGCAACGCGTTCATCCAGACAGGGCGCGTTATCGTTGACGACCATCGCCAGCAGGCTGGCTCCCACAGGGAATTGGGGGTATGTGCAAAAGTCAGGTCGGCTTTAAGGCCGCCTCGCTTTTGTTTTTGATCTGGGGCGACCCACGGAGCAATGCCGGAGTGAGGGCATGCCGAGCCTAGGCGAGGCACCGAGTGGTGGGGCAAAGCCTTTTGCTTACTTTTTGCTGGGCCGGCACTCCGGCGTTTGAAAAAGTGAGTCGCCGTAAGGGCGAAACCATAGGTGGCCGTTACCGCAGCAATGGATATCCCCCCCAATCCAGTTCTTAAATACGGCTTTTATTACAAGGCGGTGACCGCTGGAGCCGGTCGATTCAAGCGCTTGTTGAACTCAAGCCACGCCCCCAGCAACGCCATCAACCCAGCCCCCACCAGCGCCGTGAATATCTGCATGGCGAACGCATCGTCGGTCAGCGCATTGAGCATGTCCGCCAAGGGCGCCAGCAGCACGCCCAGGCAGAAAATCTCCAGTGAAAAACGCCCCATGCGACAGCATTGCTGTGCCAGCCAGTTTTGTGTCCAACCGGTATCGGGCAGCAGTTTCGCCGTGACGTAGGCCAGCGCCAGGAAGTGCAGCAGGCGCACAGGCGACAGGTTGGTCTTGCTGATCGGATACAGCAGGTTGCTCAGGCTGGCGGGCATCAGGGCGTCGTGGATCTGTGGCCAGCGCCAGGCGATCGTCAGCACCCCGGCGAGTACCGCATACACCGCCGCCGTCATGAACAACGGCTGGTGCAGCAGCGGCCGGGTGTCGGGCAAGCGTGGGCGTTGAGCCTGTATCGCCGCCGCGCCACCGAGCACAAACAGCAGTTGCCAGGCCACGGGGTTGAAGTACCAGACGCCATCCTTGATCGCGGCCAGGTTCCAGCCAAACAACGGCACGGTCAGGTACAGCGCAAAGGACACCGCCACCACCGGCCAGACCTTGCGCACCAGTATCGGCAGCACCAGCGGCAAGCCTGCCAGCAGCACGATGTACAGCGGCAGCGGGTCCATCAGGTTCGGTTTGAAACGCAACAACAGCTCATCGATCAAGGCCTGCTGAGGGTCGCTGATGAAATGGTGCATGCCCATTTCTTCCACCAGGTCGCGGGTTTCCACGTGGCTGTTGGCGAAGAACACAATGCCCATCAGCATCGCCAGCAGGAAGATGTGCACCACATAGAGCACCCAGGCGCGGCGCAGGATTTTCACGCAGGCGATCAAAAAGCCCTCGCGCGCAAGGACTTTGCCATAGGCCAGGACGGCCGCGTAACCGGCCAGGAACACGAAGACTTCGGCGGCATCGCTGAAGCCGAAGTTGCGCAGGGTGATTTGACCCAGAGGGTTGTGGGGCACGTGATCCCAGAAAATGAAGATCAGTGCCAGGCCGCGAAAAAAATCGATCCGGTGATCGCGCGCTAGCGTCATGACGGCAGGCTCGTAGACAGGTATTGAACAAAGGATTGGACGAAGGCGCAAAAAGTTGCGCGCCGCATATCGGCGGCGCGCAGGGTGGACTGATTCGCCGGCAATTGCAAAGGCGGGGTATTTCGGAATGTCTCGTGGCGTGTCCCTGACCGCTGGTCTGAAAGGTCGCCTTACCTGCGATTTCTGACAGCAGACAAGCTCAAATACCTGTGTAAGGATCGTTCTATTGCAGGAGCTTGACGTGAGACTTTCATGCAAAGGCTTGTCCAGCTACACAGTGATTGGCGTCGCGAACACGCTGATTCACTGGCAGATCTTTTTTCTCTTGAGCGTGGCCGCCGGCTTCACCCAGGCGCTCAGCAACCTGGCCGCCTTTTGCGTGGCCGCCTCGTTTTCCTTCTACATGAACGCGCTCTATACCTTTGATGCCAAGGCGTCAGTCGGCGGCTACCTGTCGTTCATGCTGGCGATGGGCGCGCTGAGCCTCGGCGTTGGCCATGCCGGCGATGTCTGGCGCTTGCATGGCTTGCTGACCGTAGCACTGTTTTCTGCGCTGAGCCTGGTGTTCGGCTTCCTGTTTTCCAAGTACGTGGTGTTTCGTGAGCGTGATTCATGAAGGTTTCGCTTATCGTCCCGGTGTTCAACGAAGAACAGGCGATCAATCTGTTTTATCAGGCGGTACGACGTGAGTTGAAACTCGACGGGACTGAGGTCGAGATCGTGTTCATCAATGACGGCAGCTCCGATGGCACCGCCGCACAGGCATCGGCCCTGGCGCAGGCGGACGAACAGGTGATGCTGATCAATTTCTCGCGCAATTTCGGCAAGGAACCGGCGCTGTTCGCCGGGCTGGAATATGCCAGCGGCGATGCAGTCATCCCGATGGACGTCGACCTGCAGGACCCGATCAGCGTCATCCCGCGGTTGATCGAACAATGGCAAAAAGGCGCGGACGTGGTTCTGGCCAAGCGCCGCGACCGCACCGCCGATAGTTACTTGAAGCGCCACAGCGCAGCGCTGTTCTATCACCTGTTGAATCGGATTTCCTACACCCGCATCGAAGAGAACGTCGGTGACTTCCGGCTCATGGACCGCAAGGTGGTGGACGTGATCCGCACCTTGCCCGAGCATCAGTTGTTCATGAAAGGCGTGCTGTCCTGGGCCGGGTTCAACACCGTGGTGGTGGAATACGAGCGGGCCGAGCGCGTGGCCGGCAGCAGCAAGTTCAATGTGTGGAAACTGTGGAACCTGGCACTGGAGGGCGTGACGTCGTTCAGCACCGTGCCGTTGCGCCTGTGGACCTACGTTGGCGGCGGCATTTCGATTTTTGCAGTGCTGTACGCGGTGTACATGGTGCTGGACAAGATTTTCTTCGGTAACAGCGTGCCTGGTTATCCTTCATTGATGACCGCCATTCTGTTTCTCGGCGGCGTGCAATTGATCGGCATCGGCATCCTTGGCGAATACGTCGGGCGCATCTACATCGAAGCCAAGCACCGGCCACGCTATGTGGTCAAGGACATCGTCGGCGGCAAACACAGGCGCGAACCCTAGCATGGGCAGGTTCAGCGATTTCTTCATCAAGGAACTCACCCGACGCCAGGCCTGGCTGTTTTTTCTGCCTGCGACTTTCATGTACGTCCTGCCGATCATCCTCACGGATTTTCCCTACATCGATGACAACTGGCGCTCGCTGTCGGCCGGCATGGCCTGGGCACAGGAAGGCCGGTTGTTCGCCGAGTTGTTCTACAACGCGCTGACCTTCAGCACTGGTGCGCCGAACATCTTTCCACTGCCGCTGTTGATCGCCACCCTGGCCATGTCCTGGGCACTGACCAGCCTGACCTTTCATCACTTCCGCGCGCCGACCATCAGCTGTTGCCTGGTGCTGTTGCCGCTGTGGTACAGCCCGTTCTTCCTGCAAAACCTGACCTATCAATACGACGGCCCGGTCATGACCCTGAGTGTGGTGGCGGTGATCTTCGCCATCACCTTTCATCACCCTTCACGCATTCTGCAATGGCTGGTGCCTTCCTTCCTGATTGCGCTGGCGCTGGGCCTTTACCAAATCAGCATCAATGTATTTCTCGGCCTGTGCTGCCTTGAAGTATTCAGGGCGGTCAGTGACCAAGTGGCCTGGTCGCGCTGGGGCGCTTTGATCGGCTGGCGAATCGCCCAGATGTTTCTCGGGTGGCTAATCTACTGGGTCAGTGCATTCCCTTTTATGGGACAAGGTCGCACGGTGTTGCTTGACTGGGGGGCGCAGCCTTTGCTGCAAATCCACATCAACATCGCGCGAGTCCTGGAGAAAGTCGTGCTGCTGTTCCATGGCGGATTTGCCTGGGTGTGCGCCGGGTTGTTGCTCTGCGCCATTGCCGGTGCTGTTTGCCTGGGATTGAAGATTATCGAGCGCAAGGACAGCGGGCCAAAGAAGCTCCTGATCGGCCTGCTGTGTCTGCTGACCGTGCCGGTCGTGGTGGTGTTGGTGTCCGGTGTCGCGCTGTTTTTCCGCGACTTCAATGAAGGCGCCAGGACCTTGATGGGGTTCGCGGTGTTGCTGGTGCTGCTGTTCTATTTGAGTCATCTGGCGCTGGCAACGCTTCACGAGCGTTTGCCATTGCTGTTGCTGGTGCCGCTGCTGGCGATGTTGTCGTTGTGTTTTGCCTATGGCCGGGTCCTGACGGTGCAGAAAGCCTTCGCCAGCAGTGCGCTGAACAGCCTTGAGCGCGACATCGCCAGCCATCAACCCTTGCGTGACGCCAAGCGTATCTACATGTCGGTAACCTATTCCGATCACTGGTTAATGGCGGCGGCGGGTTCGTTCAAGCAACTGCCCGTGTTGCATTATCTGCTGAACGTCGACTTCTACATACTGGCTGAAAACCTGCCGAAAGTCGGCATCACCAACGTGGTCGCGGAGAAGGAGCGACGCAACGCGACACGGGTGGGTTATCAAGACTACACGCCGCTGGTGGAGACTCAGTTCTACCGGATTTACCTGATTGGCGATTACGGATTCATCGTCATGAAAGAACCGGCCCCGATCAAATCGCTGCGTTGGTGACGCGCAATGTCGGGGCCGTGAAGGTCAGGCTGCCGCCACTTCATTGGGCTCGAAACTGTCCGCCCGCGCCATCTGCCACATCCGCGAGTAGAACTCGCCATTGATTTCACCGGTCAGCAATTCCCCCGGTTTGAGGAACACATGCAGCTGTGAGAACAGTTTGATCTCGGTCGCCGACATGCGCCGCACCAGGTGCTTGGCCGACAGTTGCGATGGGTGTTCAAGGCCCGCGGCGGCGAGCATCTCGGCCAGGCCCTTGAGGGTGTTGCGGTGGAAGTTGTAGACGCGTTGGGCCTTGTCCGGCACCACTAGCGCACGTTGGCGCAGGGTGTCCTGGGTGGCGACGCCGGTCGGGCATTTGTTGGTGTGGCAGCTTTGCGACTGGATGCAACCGATGGCGAACATGAAACCGCGCGCCGAGTTGGCCCAGTCGGCGCCGATGGCCAGCACGCTGGCGATATCAAATGCACTGACGATCTTGCCGCTGGCGCCGAGCTTGATTTTGTCCCGCAGGTTCAAGCCCACCAGGGTGTTGTGCACGAACAACAGGCCTTCGCGCATCGGCACGCCGATGTGGTCGGTGAACTCCACCGGTGCGGCACCGGTGCCGCCTTCCTTGCCATCGACCACGATGAAGTCCGGGAGAATGCCGGTTTCCAGCATGGCCTTGGCGATGCCCATGAACTCCCATGGGTGACCCAGGCAGAACTTGAAACCCACCGGTTTGCCGCCGGACAGTTCGCGCAATTGCTGGATGAAATGCATCATTTCGATCGGCGTGGAGAAGGCGCTGTGGCGTGACGGCGAGATGCAGTCTTCGCCCATGCTGATGCCGCGGGTGTCGGCGATTTCCTGGGTGACCTTGTGCTTGGGCAGGATCCCGCCGTGGCCCGGCTTGGCGCCCTGGCTCATCTTGATTTCGATCATGCGCACTTGCGGTGTCTGTGCTTGCGCGGCGAAGCGTTGCGGGTCGAAGCGTCCGTCGGCGGTGCGACAACCGAAGTAGCCGCTGCCCAGTTCCCAGGTCAGGTCGCCGCCGTGTTCGCGGTGATAGGGGCTGATGCTGCCTTCGCCGGTGTCATGGGCGAAGTTGCCAAGCTTGGCGCCCTGGTTCAACGCGCGGATGGCGTTGGCGCTGAGCGAGCCGAAGCTCATGGCCGAGATGTTGAACACCGACGCCGAATACGGCTGGGTGCACTGCGGGCCGCCGACGGTGACGCGAAAAGCGCTCGGGTCGCTCAAGGGCGCAGGGCGCATCGAGTGGCCGATGAATTCAAAACCGGACTGGTACACGTCAATCAAGGTACCGAAGGGTTTGTCGGCGCTCTCATTCTTGGCCCGGGAATAGACCAGCGAGCGCTGTGCGCGGGAGAAGGGCAGGGCGTCGCTGTCGGATTCGAGCAAGTATTGGCGGATTTCCGGGCGGATGGCTTCGACCAGGTAGCGGATGTTGCCCAGCACAGGATAATTGCGCCGCACCGCGTGGGGGCTTTGCAGCAAGTCGCCAATGCCGATCAGGCTGAGGATGCCGGTAACGACGGTGATTGGCCACAGCCAGTCGTGCTCGAGGAAGGGCAGGCTGGCGAGGGTGAAGATCACGCACGCGGCAAAGAAGGCGTAGCGGCTCAGGAGTGACAGGCTCATACGGTTTCCTTGGGTTCGGACTCAATGGTTTGCAAACCTGTGGCAAGGGCTTTTGTGGTGAGGGGATTTATCCCCGATGGGCGGCGAAGCCGCCCCAAAACCATTCACCGCGGTTTAACTGAAATACCGCATGCATTGGTTTTGCGACTGCTTCGCAGCCGATCGGGGATAAATCCCCTCGCCACAGGGAATCTATTCCCACAGAAAGGCATTTCGGTGTTACGTCAGGCGTTTTGTGCCTGGAGAAAAATCGAAAACAGCTCGGACTGGGACTTGATCCCCAGCTTGCTGTACATGTGTTTCTTATGGACTTTCACGGTCTCGATGGAGATTTCCAGTTTGCGGGCGATTTCCTTGCTGGAGCAACCGCTGAGCATCAAGCGCCCGACATCCAGCTCCCGCGCGGTCAATTGCGCGCCCATGAGTTGCTGCACCGAGGCTTCCAGTTGCACTCGCCAGTCACCTTGTACCGGCACTGGGGCAAGGGCCACCCCTTGGTTGATTTCGTAGGGTAGACGCTGGCGCAACAGTCCGAGCACCCACGGCTGGATCAGCGACAGCAGGGCAATCTGCTGGGCGCTGAAGCGTTGCTGGCTGCCCAGTGACAGGCACAACGTGCGGTCGCCCTCCAGTTGGCAATTAAACTGTATTTCGTCGGCCACGACATTTACACGAAAGTATCGTTGATAGTACTCGGTGAGTTCGAAATGCTCCGGCGCCACTTCCGACAGGCGATACAAACCGCTGTGCGACTGCTCGCGGCAAGCGATGTAGAACGGGTCGAGCAGGTACAGGCCGCGCAGGTAATCCTGGAACAGCGGGTCGGGGCCGCCGTCAATGCCAGGGCATTCGGCGAACACTTGTGGGTGCTGATCGGCGCTGAACAGCAAGGCCACCCAGCTGTCGCAGGGCACGTATTGATCCAGCAGGCGCACCAGCTGGGTCCAGAAATTGGGCTTGTCCAGGGCATCGATCAATTGCCCGACCGAACGGTGCCAGGCGATGTCGTCCAGCGAGAGTGTCATGCCACTACCCCTATCGTGTTACCCCTGCGGCGTGATTTCAGGCCGCGTGCTTGCTGCGCATACTGGCGCACACACAACCACCGGGCAATCTTTCCGGTGCGCCGAACAAGGACTCCCCATGAAAGTCGAACTCGCCCAATTGGCGGGCCGTGACAACGACACGGCCTACAACCTCGAACGCGCCTTGGCAGCGATCAACGCCTGCGCTGCCGATACGCAACTGATCATGTTCCCGGAAAGCCACCTGATGGGCTTCCCCTCTGCCGAATCTGTGGCCGAGGTCGCCGAACCGCTGGAGGGGCCGACCGTCAGCGCGATTGTCGCCGCCGCCCGTGAACGCAACATCGCCGTGCTCATCGGCACCAGCGAGAACGACAACGGCCGCTTCTACAACACGACGTTGTTGATCACTCCCGAGGGGATCGCGCTCAAATACCGCAAGACGCACCTGTGGGCGTCGGATCGTGGTGTGTATGAAACCGGTGATCGCTACGCCACTTGCCTGTGGAACGGGGTGCGCGTCGGCCTGCTGATCTGCTACGACATCGAGTTCCCGGAAACCGCCCGCGCCCTGGCGCAACTGGGTGCCGAGTTGCTGCTGGTGACCAACGGCAACATGGACCCCTACGGTCCCACCCACCGCACCGCGATCATGGCCCGTGCCCAGGAAAACCAGGCGTTTGCGCTGATGGTAAACCGGGTGCAAGAGGGTGATGGCGGGTTGTTGTTCGCCGGTGGCAGCGCGCTGGTCGATCCCTTGGGCACGCTGTTGTTCGAGGCCGGGCGTGACGAGGGGCAGTATGTGGTGGAACTGGACCTGAAGCGGTTAACGGCGGCGCGTCAGGATTATCGATACCTGGAGGACCAGCGGCTGAAGTTGCCGGGGGAATTGGTCGAACATGCTTGTGGATTGCGGGAGCTGATGATTCCTGCGCGCTGACTGATCGTTCCCATGCTCTGCGTGGGAACGATCAAACCCGGCTCCTACACAATCGGTGGCGGACATGTGATCCTTGCCGCTTTTGAGTCAAAGGCCTTTGTTCATGTCGACGCTTACAGCCCAACCCATCGGACTTATCCACATCGCCGCTGCCCTGTTGATCGGCCCCGATGGCCGTACCCTGCTGGTGCGCAAGCGCGGCACCCAGGCGTTCATGCAACCGGGGGGCAAGATCGAGGCCCATGAACAACCGGTCCACGCTTTGGCCCGGGAGCTGGAAGAAGAGTTGGGGCTGGTCATCGACCCGGCGCATGCCACCTTCCTCGGCCAGTTTTCGGCGCCGGCCGCCAATGAGCCGGGTTATGTGGTGAAAGCCGAGATTTTTTTGCTGGGCATTGATTCAGACGTCACCCCCGCGGCCGAGATCGAAGAGGTGCTGTGGATCGATCCGCTCACCGACGGTGGTGTCGTTCTGGCGCCATTGACACGGGACCTGATCCTGCCGTTTTATCGAGCTTCGCTGACCGCGACCGCCTGATCATTCACGCAAAGGACTTCGCCCATGATCCCGCTTCCAGACCTGTTGATTTTCGCCGCCGCCGCGTTGTTGATGGTGCTGACGCCGGGGCCGAACATGATCTACCTGATCTCCCGTTCGATCTGCCAGGGGCGCAAGGCCGGGGTGACTTCGTTGCTCGGCGTGGTCGCGGGGTTCTTTGTGCATCTGTTCGCCGCCGCGGCCGGTTTGACCGCGGTGTTCCTGGCGGTGCCGATGGCCTATGAAGTGTTGAAGTGGGCCGGCGCGCTGTACCTGTTGTGGCTGGCCTGGCAGGCGGTCAAGCCGGGTGCGCGTTCGCCGTTCGAAGCCCAACAGTTGCCACCGGACTCGTCGCGCAAGCTGATCACGATGGGGTTTCTCACCAGCGCCCTGAACCCGAAGATTGCGGTGTTCTACCTGTCGGTGTTTCCGCAATTCATCACCCCCGAGCACGGTTCGGTGTTCACGCAAAGTATCGTGCTGGGCCTGACGCAGATTAGCGTCAGTTTCTGCGTGAACCTGATGATCGCCCTGTTCGCGGCGGGCATTGCGTCATGGTTTGTCAGCAATCCGACCTGGCTGGCAATGCAGCGTTATTTCATGGGTTTTGTGTTGTCGGCACTGGCGCTGCGCTTGATGCTCGAGCAAAAACGGATGGCCTGAACATGTGGATTCAGCGGCTGGATGCCAGCCATGCGCTGGACTACCGGGCGATGACGCTGGAAGCCTGTGACCGGCACCCGCAGGCGTTCACCTCCAGCGTGCGCGAGCGTTCGGCAATGCCCTTGAGCTGGTGGGAGTCGCGCCTGACCGGCAAACTCGATGTGGTGTTCGGGGCTTTCGACGAGGACCGGTTGGCGGGCATCGCCGGGCTGGCCTTCGAGCCCCGGGAAAAAGCCCGGCACAAGGCGACGCTGTTCGGCATGTACGTGTCTGCCGACGTGCGCCAGCGCGGGCTTGGCTATCAATTGGTGCAAGCGGTGCTGGCCGAGGCGCGGAGCCACCCGCATCTGCGGCTGGTCAAACTGACCGTCACCGCCGGCAACGATGCGGCGTTCAACCTCTATCGGCGCTGCGGCTTCGTCCAGTTTGGCCTGGAGCCGATGGCGGTGCGGGTGGGCGAGCAATACTTCGACAAAATCCACATGTGGCGCGAACTCTGAAACCACCACTACCCCTGTAGGAGCGAGGCTTGCCCGCGAAGAACGATAACGCGGTCATTCAGACAGACCGCGTTATCGTTCTTCGCGGGCAAGCCTCGCTCCTACAAGGTATTCGTCGCTCTATCGAACGGCGCTGACTCCATCGAGCGTCGAAAACGACGTGTCCTTGGCCGTCAGCAAAAAGTCGCGCATGTACGGCGCATCGAGCATGTCGGCGCGAATGGCCGCGTACAGCGTCGCGAACAAGCCTTTCTCGCCCAGGCGCTTGGCCTTCACGTAGCCCCGTGAGCTGTACTCATGCAGCGCCCAATGGGGCATGCCGCACACGCCGCGTCCGCTGGCCACCAGCTGCATCATCATCACCGTCAGTTCCGAGGTGCGGACCTGGGCCGGTTCGACGTCGGCCGGTTCCAGGAAGCGCGTGAAGATATCCAGACGGTCACGTTCCACCGGGTAGGTGATCAGGGTCTCGGTGAGCAAGTCCTGCGGGACGATGTAGGCCTTGCTGGCCAGGCGGTGCTGGTTCGCCACCGCGAGCATCGCTTCATAGGTAAACAGCGGCACGTAGGTGATCCCTACGAGGTCCACCGGGTCGGACGTCACCACCAGGTCCAGGTCGCCACGGGCCAGGGCAGGCAACGGGGCGAAGGAGAAGCCCGAAGCCAGGTCCAGCTCGACTTCCGGCCAGGCGTCGCGGAACTGGTCGATGGTCGGCATCAGCCACTGGAAGCAACTGTGGCACTCGATGGCCATGTGCAGGCGCCCGGCGGTGCCGCCGGCCAGCCGCGCGATGTCGCGTTCGGCGGCGCGCAGCAGCGGCAGGGTGGCATCGGCCAGTTGCAGCAGGCGCAAGCCGGCGCTGGTGAAACGCACCGGCTTGGTCTTGCGTACGAACAACGGCATGCCCATGCGTTCCTCAAGCTCCTTGAACTGATGGGACAGCGCCGACTGGGTCAGGTGCAGGCGGTCGGCCGCATCCACCAGGCTATCGGCCTCGCGCAAGGCGTGCAGGGTCTTCAGGTGACGGATTTCAAGCACCGGGGGCTCCATGAGGAAAACTTGTGATCAACACGAAAAGGTTGAGTTTGTCTCATGATGGGTCGGATGTCGACAATAGCGCCATCTTTTACCCAGGAGCAATTCGACATGGCCGTAGCCCACACCCTTGGTTTTCCCCGCATCGGTGCCGACCGCGAACTGAAAAAAGCCCTCGAATCCTACTGGAAGGGCGACCTTGACCAGCAAGCGCTGAAAAGCGTCGGTCGCCAATTGCGCGCCACCCACTGGCAATTACAGAAAGACGCCGGCATCGACCTGCTGCCGGTCGGCGACTTCGCCTGGTACGACCAGGTACTGACCCATTCCCTGGCCTTTGGCGTGATCCCCGAGCGTTTCGCCAGCACCCGGGACGAACGTGGCCTGCCGACCCTCGACACGCTGTTCGCCATGGCCCGTGGCGCCACGGCTAGCTGCTGCGGTGTTGAGCATGGCCAGGCGCAATACGCCCAGGAGCTGACCAAGTGGTTCGACACCAATTACCACTACCTGGTCCCGGAATTCACGGCTGATCAACAGTTCAAGCTGAGCTGGGAACAGCTGTTCGATGAAGTCGACGAAGCCCAGGCCCTGGGGCACACCGTCAAGCCGGTGATCATCGGCCCGCTGACCTACCTGTGGCTGGGCAAAGTCAAAGGCGCAGACTTCGACAAACTCGACCTGTTGGAACGCCTGCTGCCGGTCTATAACGAAATCCTCGTGCGCCTCGCTGATCAAGGGGTGGAATGGGTACAGATCGATGAACCGATCCTGACCCTCGACTTGCCGCAGGAATGGAAAAACGCCTTTGAGCGCGCCTACCACATCCTGCAGTACTCGCCGCTGAAAAAGCTCTTGGCCACCTACTTCAGCGGCCTGCAGGACAACCTCGGCCTGGCCGTCGGCCTGCCGGTGCAAGGCTTGCACATCGATGCGGTGCGTGCGCCGGATCAACTGCTGCACGTGCTCGATCGCCTGCCAACCTACAAGATCCTTTCGGTGGGACTGGTCAACGGCCGCAACGTCTGGCGCTGTGAGCTGGAACCGGTGTTGGCGCAGCTGCAATTTGCCCAGGAGCGTTTTGGCGACAACCTGTGGGTCAGCAGCTCCTGTTCGCTGCTGCACAGCCCGGTGGACCTGGAACGCGAAGACAAGCTCGATCCGGAACTGAAAAGCTGGCTGGCGTTTGCGGTGCAAAAGTGTGGCGAAATCGCCGTACTGCGCGATGCCCTGAACGACCCGCAAGCGCCCAAGGTGCAAGCCGCGCTGGCGGAAAGTCGCGCGATTGCCGCCAGTCGCGCCGAATCGCCACGTATCCATAAAACCGAGGTGCAAGCGCGCATCGATGCCATTGGCACAGCCGACAGCCAACGTCATTCGCCGTTCGCCAAACGCATCGAGCAGCAGCGAGCGCGCTTGAAGCTGCCCGCGTTCCCGACCACCACCATCGGCTCGTTTCCGCAGACCGGTTCGATTCGCCTGGCGCGCCAGGCCTTCAAGCAAGGCAAGCTGTCGGCCAACGATTACACCGATGCCATGCACCACGAAATCCGCCACGCCGTGCAGATTCAGGAGCGCCTGGGGCTGGACGTGCTGGTGCACGGCGAAGCCGAGCGCAACGACATGGTCGAGTACTTCGCCGAGCAGTTGGATGGGTATGCCTTCACCCGCTTCGGCTGGGTGCAGAGCTACGGTTCGCGCTGCGTGAAACCGGCGATCATCTACGGCGACCTGAGCCGCCCCAAAGCCATGACGGTGGACTGGATCAGCTATGCGCAGAGCCAGACCGACAAGGTCATGAAAGGCATGCTCACCGGCCCCGTGACCATGCTGATGTGGTCCTTCCCCCGCGAAGACGTGTCGCGCAAAGTCCAGGCGCAACAACTGGCCCTGGCCCTGCGTGACGAGGTGCTGGACCTGGAAGCCGCCGGCATCAAGATCGTGCAGATCGACGAAGCGGCGTTCCGCGAAGGCCTGCCGCTGCGTCGGGCGCAATGGCAGGAATACCTGGACTGGGCGGTAGAGGCGTTCCGCTTGAGCGCCAGCGGTGTGCGTGACGAAACCCAGATCCACACCCACATGTGCTACAGCGAGTTCAACGATGTGATCGAGGCCATCGCAAAGATGGACGCCGATGTGATCACCATCGAAACCTCACGCTCGGACATGGAGTTGCTGCAAGCCTTCGAAGCCTTCGATTACCCGAACGACTTAGGTCCAGGCGTCTACGACATCCATTCGCCACGGGTGCCGGACACCGCCGAGATGGTCAAGTTGATCAGCAAGGCCGTGAAGCGGATCCCGGCCGAGCGGTTGTGGGTCAACCCCGATTGCGGTTTGAAGACCCGGGCGTGGCCGGAAACCGAGGCCGCCCTGGTGAACATGGTTGCCGCGGCACGACAACTGCGCAGCCAACTGGCTTGAGATAGAAAACGGGAGCGGATCGACCGCTCCCGTTGCACCTGTCAGACCTGATCGAAATGGCGCAGTGCCGGTGACCTTTTGCCGATGTCGGCATAGGGCAGGGTGGCGTCGTCGGCGTGGGTCAAAAACCGGTGCAGCGGCAGCTTCAAGTGGGCCTTTTCGAACTCGGCGAAGGCAGGCGCCGCCTTGGTGTAATGAAAATGGGCGTACCACAACACGTTGGGCGGGGCGTCGGTCAGGTCCCAGATTTCGTATTCCTGCATGTAATCGGTTCGGCCGTCAGGGCGCTTTCGCAGACTTTTGATCGGGCTGGTCTTGCGTATCTCCACGGCGTTTTGGCTGATCAGATCATCGAGCATGCCATCCGTAGGTTTTTTGCTGCGCAGTGACTGCCGGGTGCGCATTTGCCGTCCGATGGCAATCAGTTCCGTGGCCTTGTTTCGCAGTTGCTCGATGACGGGGCTCTGTGGGGCAACGGCTTCGATATCGAGCGCCCGGCGTGTCAGTTCGCTGGCCTCGCTGACCATCATGTGCTCCAGATCGACCGGGAGCATGTCCTGTGCTGCATAGGCTTGAATCTTCGTCTGATAGCCCGGCTGCGCCTGCAGACGGATACGCGCCTCTTCAATCATGGCACTCGGGTCCCTTTGTGCGGGACGAACGGTCGGCTCGGATGGATTGAGCAAGCGAAACTTGCCGTTTGCACCCTGTTCCCATATTTCCTCGACGCCACCCCGGCCGGTCAGGAGGTATTGGTGCTTCTGCGTCGTCGGTTCCCAGCGTTCCACCCCGATCAACAATTGGTCGTCTTCCGTGATGAAGACTTTCTTGCTGCGTTGCCTGCCTGGCATGGATGGGGCCGGCAGGTCGATGAACTTGCGGGCTCGTTCGGCCATTTTCTCGATACCCTCCAGCAAGGGCGCCACGGCGTCGAGATGAAAGTGCTGGGGATAGCTGGCGGTCCAGGCATTCATGCCACGACGGAATTGCCGGTAGTGTTCAAGGCACTCCTGAAGAATCTGGTTGCGCTGGGCGCGGGTGGCAGTGACTTCCGGCAGGCTGTATTGGACGAACAATGCCCGGTCGACCTGGGTCCGCAGGCTCTCGGCTTGGACTTGTAGATCGAACCAGGAAAAATCCTTTGTCGTGTCGAAGCGTTTGACTATTTCCAGCAGTTGACCGGTTTTCAGGTAAAGCAAATTGGTTTCGCTGAGGCGTCCGTTCAACATCGCTACTTCGGGTGTCAGTTGTGCCCTTTCGGTCCTGACCGTAATGCGTTCGTACCAGATGTTGAGGTTGCGCATGCCCGTTTCAATCTGCTCCATGTGGCCGACGAATTCCGCACGCAGCTTTCGGATGTCGTGCAGGATCCGAATGCGTTCGACAATCGCACTGTCCGGTAGTGTGTCCAGTTGGTCGACTAAAGCGTCGATTCTTCCAATGAGCGGCTCAGTCCGATGGTTGGCGAGAAAAACCAGCTGCTTATGCCTGTCGGCAATCAGCAGGGCGTCATGACTTTGCATGTCCCTGAGCTCGCGTCGTTTATTGCCATGGGTCAGGGGCGCCAGTTCGGCCAGGGTCTGGTGGTGGGTGCTGGCCATTTCGATGTCGCCGATGCAGGCTGCTTCGGCGGTTTGCAGCAGGGCCGGGCGGGCTTCGATGGGGCTGCTGTTGTAGGCATCCAGGACCGCTTTGGTGCGCTGGACCCGCGTATCGATTAGCGGCGCCAGGTTGTCGGCGGTTTCAGTCAATGCAAGGTGACGGCGATGCGCCTGATCGGCCCACCACCGTGGCAGTCGTTGGCGAACGGCGGCCGGCCAGATCGGGTCGAGGGTGTCCGCCAGATGCCCGAGCACGCCACCACCACCCAGCCCGCCGCCCTCGAAGGTCGATCCGTAAACACCGAACCAGGTATCCCAGCGGCCTGCTTCATCGAGAGCGACAGGTTGCTTGTAGGTTTTTTTATTTGTGCCGCTCAGTCGCCAGCCGCGAGAGTCCGTGCTCGGTTCAACCTGGTAAAAACGGCCCTGGCGAGTTATGAAATCGCCATCGGCATGACGGTAGATATTGCGATAGACACCGTGCTCGACCGGCTGCAAGCCGACGAGGGAGATCGGTTTCTCATACTCGTAACCGGCGAAACGTTGGGCGATGTGCCGCGCCTGGTGTTTTGATGTCGCTGGCAAGGCCATGGCGCCTTTGCCGAGCGCCTGCAACTGACGAGCACGGGTCAACGCGCGGGCGGCCGTGGCCGATTTGCTGCCCAGCGTACCGGGAAGAAGGTCCATGGCGGCATCGACCAGGGACAATAGCACCGACTCTATTTCTGTCAGGCCTTCACCCACGTCAGCGCGTAACAGTGCTGCGACGGCCCGATTGGCACTGCTCCAGGCATCGTCCAGGGCAATGGCTGTGCCAACAAAGGGTACAAGCCCCAAGGCCATTCTGATGTAATTCAACGCCTTCGGTCCGCTGAGCGCGTAGCGTTCCATGAATAACGCAGCGTTGGAGCGCGATGTGCCGCGATGGGCTTCGATCAGGCGTCCCATCTGTGTATTGAGCAGGTGCGCGGCCAGGGAAGTGACTGCCGGCCAGCGCCCACCGACACCGATCATGGCGTCGAAGTGTTTGAGGACAGCCTGGTTGATCCGGCTTTCATGAGCGCGCACGTCTCCCTGCAAGGCGCGACCGGCCAGATAGCTGGCCATCTCGCTGCGCAGGCACAGGTTGAACAGGGTCTTGCGCGCGTCTTCGAGGCTGTCGTAGCGGCGCAGGCACTGACCATCGGGGCTGTCCGGCAGGTACAGCAACGTCATGCCGCTGACCTGTTCTTGAATGAACGTCACGCCAGACAAGGTCACCGGGCCTTCGTTGGGCGTGTCCTTGCCACCCGCGCTCAGGTAGGCCGGCAATAGCTGGATGCGCTTGCCGCCGGCTTGCCAGGCTTGCGGGGTATCGGCATCGATGGCGGTGTTCAGGACTTGCAGGTCATCGAGGCTGATCTGTCTTTGCAGGCGTGCACACTCACCTTGCATCTTGAGAGTCAGGCGCCAGGGCTCGATCAGGCATTCCCGGCGATGCTCCCTGACAAACAGCGGTTCGCTGAGACTGCCCATGAAGGTGTCGTAGATGAGCTGTTCGTAGGCCTTGGGCAAATCCAGCGCCGGCAGCGTCTTGCGCAGGTAGGCCTGGGTGATACCGGCTGTCAGGGCCTGGCGTTCGCCGTCGTCCGGCGTCGTGACCTCCACCCGCATGAAGCCCAGGCGCAGGGACAAGGGCTCAAGTTGCATCGACGGCGTGTTGTCGATATTGAGCTGGGCCAGTTCTTCGAGTGACATCTTGCTTCTGGCGGCACTGGGCACTGCCACCAGTTTTTGCGGAGTGCCGGGAGCCGCACCGTCCGCCAGTTGTTTTTGCAGCGTGACGGAGTCGGGCAGGTCCAATTGGACGTCGAAGTCGCCTTTGAGTGAAAAGTCTTCGCGCAGCTGCGCCTGAAGGTGTCGGCGGGTGAAGGCGTCGCGAGGCACCAGGATTGTTTCCAGTTGCTCGTGGCTGCGCTGCATGGCCTGGATATAAGCGCTGGTCAGGCTTTTGAGCCTGGCACTGTCAGGGGCCGCCAAGGTGGCCAGCCAGGAGGGAAGACGGGCAACCATCGAGGCACTGCGGCGTTGTTCCTGCAGGTGCATGAGGGCCAGGCTTCTCGCTGCGTTCACCGGGACCTGCAGCAACGCCAGTGTTTGCCTGCGCAGCTTTTCCAGTTCCTGTGATGCCTGCGCGTTGTCAGGGGCGCGCTGGCGTATGTGCGCGGCCTGTTCTTCGAAAAGGCTGGTCTGTTGATTGAGGCTGTACAGCAGCGGATCGGTCGTGATGGTCTTCAGTTGCAGGGCCAGCATCGGGTCCTGCCCCTGTATTTTCAGCAACTGTTGTTCCAGCTCTTTGCGGTTGGCGAATCGCTGCAAACCGCCGCCGATACCGGGCCAGTAGAGCAGCAGGCCATGGGGCGATTCCGGGTCGGACAGCGCTTGCGGTCGGCCAATGACAAACACGCCCGTGAGCTCTTGGCGCAACGGGGCGCCAGTGTCTGTACTCATGCTCAGCGACAGGCCGGCGAATGCAACGTCAGGGTCGCGCTCGGCGGCGTCAGGTGGGGCGAGCATGAGACTAAGCAACTCGAGTTCCGTGCTATCGAGCTGATTGAGTGTGCGTTGAAGCTCAACCTCGGCCCTCAAGCCGGCCTTGTGTGCCTGGTAAAGTGCGTTGAAGGCACTATTGAACGTCACCAGGTCCAGCGTGCGCGATCGGTAAAGCAGGGTGGATGCGGCCGTGTCTGCAGCGAGCTCTGCGGTTTCCAGTGCCTTGAGCGCGTCGTCGAGTGACTGATGACGGTCACTGTCCAGGTCCTCGCCCAGCAGTGTTTCCAGCGCCGCACGCTGTTTGCCAAGCGAGGCCTTGCGCAGGGCCAGTGGGATATCGGCAGCCAGGCTATCGAATAGCGATGGTTGATCTTCATCGCCAAAACCTTCGCTCAGCTCCAGGTTCTCGAGGGTTGGCGCTTGGGCAAACAGCTCGGCGGGGCGGGCTTGCAGCTCGGGCGAAAACAGCTCCGCGATGCCTGTAGTCAACGGCCTGGTGCTGGCCGTGTATTCGAAGCTGTAATGGCTGGGTAACGCTGGCGGAGCGAGTAATTGCGTGGACAACCAGTGCTCCATGTCGCGCCGTTCCTTGAAGGCCTGGATGGGCACCGATCGAGAGGGCAGGTAGAGCAACTGCGCGACCGGTGGCTGGTGGCCCACGCTGATCACCCAGGCCCCCGGCAGTTTCAGGAGGCTGTTGTCGCTCAACCTAAGCGCCAGGTGTTCGCACTGGATCAACTGATCGTCCAGACGCATTCCCACAGTCCCGGAATCCAGAACCAACCACAGCGGTTTCAATTGTTCGGCGCTCAGGGTGCTGAGGGCGAATGCCACTTGAGCCGTTGCTTCGATATGCTCGCGGTACAACTGGGTGGCCCGATCACGCCGCGACAGCGGTGTACCGGGGGCGCGGGCATTCCAATAGGTATCTGCGCCTTCGTTCAGCGGCTTGCCTGCAAACAGCGCCTGCAAACCTTCCTGGCATGCCTGCCAACGGGTCAAGGCGCTTTGCAAAAGGCTCTGATCGATATGGCTCGTCAGCGTTGAAAACTCGGGGATGGCGGTTAGCGAGGACACGGGAAGGGTCGGGAGCAGTCTTTCGGTCATGGTGATGGGGCTCATCCAGGGGGAGCGGCGGGTCCACTCCTGATCAAACGCCATTAAAAAAAAATCCCCCGGGACCGTGGCACTACATAGTTATCGCATCGACCACTGAGCGGCATTCATGAAACTGTCATGCAACTGTGGCAGCGCGCTTGAACAAACTTCATCAGACTCGCGCTCTACTGGGGTTCTGCGTTTCGGTGTTTTTCATGTGTGCACGATTTTTATCGACAGCGGTCTTCTTGACCGCGTTGTTGTTGAGTTTTCCCTCTTTTTCGGCGTCTCGCTGTGACGTCAACGTGGCGACCGAGCGGGTCGACCTGGATCAGGTAAGCCTGGCGTACCAGAGCATCGGCCGCGCCTCGGACCCGGCGTTGCTGCTGGTGATGGGCTTGGGTGGGCAGTTGATTCACTGGCCTGACGAGGTGGTGGTCGCGCTCTGCCAGCAAGGGTTTCGGGTGATTCGCTACGACAATCGCGACGTTGGCCTGTCGACCTGGCGTCAAACCCCGGTGGAGGCCAACCTGACGTTTGAGGTGTTGCGCTACAAGCTGGGCCTGCCGGTCTCGGCCCCCTACTCATTGACCGATATGGCGGACGACGGGCTGAGCCTGATGGACGCGCTGCACATTGAGCAATTCCATGTGCTGGGCGCCAGCATGGGTGGAATGATTGCCCAGCACATGGCGGCGATGGCGCCTCAACGGGTCGAGAGCCTGACCCTGATCATGAGCACATCCGGCGCCGAAGGTTTGCCCGCGCCGAGTGCGGCGCTGCTGCAGTTGCTGGCGCGTCGGGGTGCGCCCAATCGTGAAGTCGCACTGGAGCAGCAGGCGGACCTGCTGGCGGCACTGGGCAGCCCGGCGGTGACTGACGATCGACAGGCGCTGCTGCTGCAGGCGGCACAGGCGTATGACCGGGCATTCAATCCCGAGGGGGCCAAGCGCCAGATCCTGGCGATCCTGGCCGAGCCGAGCCGGGTGGCGTTGCTCAACCAACTGCGGGTGCCGGCGCTGGTGGTGCATGGCACGGCCGATCCGTTGTTGCCGGTGATGCACGGCGTGCACCTGGCGGCGCATCTGCGTGGCAGCCAGTTGAAGTTGATACCGGGGCTGGCTCATCGTTTCCAGGAAGCGTTCAAGGCGCCGTTGCTGGCGGCCGTGTTGCCGTATCTGCGCGCTCACCGAGAGGATACTTCGCATTGGGCGCAGATTGAGCCTGTGGCTGAACACAACCTTCTTTAACACGCGGGCTCAGCCGTGCAGGCGAACCCAGACGCTGACCAGCGCCGTCGCCGCGATCAACCACGCCACCGCCGCCACGGCCAGCGATGCCTCGAGGCGCATGCGGTCGACCATCACATAGAGGGTCGCCAGGTAAATGAAGTACGGAATGATCGACCACATGCCGAACACGATGGTGGTCTTCAAGTCATCCAGCGAACGACCCTTGCCGACGATGTAGTGGGCGATGAGCGCGAAGGTTGGAAACAGTGGCACCAAACCGGCGATGTAATAGTTTCTGGTCTTGGCCAGGGCGGCTAGGATCACCACCACCGCCGCGCCCAGGGTTGCCTTGAGAATCAGATCCATCAGTGGCTCAGCCCATACTTTTTCACTTTGTCGAACAGTGTGGTCTTGGCCATGCCCAGTTCCTGGCTGGCCTGGGTCAGGTTGCCGCCGCTGCGTTGCAAGGCGTCGCTCAGCAGGTTGCGCTCGAAAGCCTCCACCGCTTCAGCGAAGGCCAGGCCTTGGGCGCTGCCGCCGGCGCCCGGTTTCTTGAACGCCGGCAGGCCCAGGGCAAAGCGCTCGGCGACGTTGCGCAGTTCGCGCACGTTTCCTGGCCAGTCGTGGCTCATCAGGTTTGACAGGGTCTGGTTATCCAGTTCCGGTGCGGTGCGGTCGAAACGCAAGGACGACTGCTGCAAAAAGTATTCGAACAATTGCAGGATGTCTTCGCGGCGCTCGCGCAGGGGCGGCAGTTCCAGGGTCACCACGTTGAGGCGGTAATACAGGTCGCTGCGAAATTCACCCGCCTTGCTCGACTCGTCGAGATCGGATTTGGTGGCCGCGATCACCCGGCAGTCCACCGCCACGCTCTGGTTTGAACCGAGGCGTTCCAGCGTGCGTTCCTGCAACACCCGCAGCAGCTTGATCTGCAGGGGCAGGGGCATGCTTTCCACTTCGTCGAGGAACAGCGTGCCGCCATCGGCGTGCTCGATCTTGCCGATCCGCCGTTTGCCCGCGCCGGTGAAGGCGTTGGCTTCGTGGCCGAAGATCTCGCTTTCGAAGAGGTTTTCCGGCAGGCCCCCGCAATTGAGTGCGACGAATTGCCGGGTGTGCCGACGACTGAAATCGTGCAGGCAGCGCGCGACCAGTTCCTTGCCGGTGCCGGTTTCGCCTTCGATCAGCACGTTGGCCGACGTATCGGCGACATTGGCGATCAGCTCGCGCAGGTTCTGCATGGCCGGTGAGCGGCCGATGATCCGGCCTTCAAGGGAATCGCGCTCGGCCAGTTGCCGGCGCAACGACGAGACTTCCCGTGCCAGGCTGCGCTGCTCCAGGGCACGGCGGGCTACATCCACCAGGCGTTCGGGCGAGAAGGGTTTCTCCATGAAGTCATAGGCACCTTTCTGCATGGCGCCGACGGCCATGGAAATGTCGCCGTGACCGGTAATCAGCACCACTGGCAGGCTGCGATCGCGGGCCTTGAGCCGGTTCAGCAGTTCCAGGCCATCGATGCCCGGCAGGCGAATGTCGCTGATGACGATGCCGGCGAAGTTCTCGCCCACACGCTCCAGGGCTTCCTCGGCACTGCCGACACCGATGCAGGGAATGTCTTCCAGGGTCAGCGCCTGTTGGCAGCCGAGCAGCACATGGGGGTCGTCTTCGACGATCAATACACTAAGGTCGTTGTTCATATTGGCTCAGCGGAAATGGGGCTTACCAACGGTAAACTGAGGACAAAAGCGGTACCACCGCTGGCCGGGTGCTCGACACCCAGGTGACCGCCAGTGGCGGCGGCCAGGCTCGCGGAGAGGGTCAGGCCCAGGCCCAGGCCTTGTTCGCCGGGCTTGGTGGTGAAAAACGGTTCGAACAGGTGCTTGCGCGCTTCGGCATCGATGCCGTGGCCATTGTCCCTTACGTGAAGCCGATATTTACCCTCGAATTCTTCGCCTTCGAGCCACAACTCTGGCTGCGGCTGCGCCTGCATGGCGTCCAGGGCATTGCCGATGAGGTTGACCAGGATTTGCTCCAGGCGGGTCTGGTCGATCTGCAGTTGCACATCGTCGAAGTGGCGATTCAATTGCAGATGGGCGTTTTCCACACGGCCGCCGAGCAATTGCAAGGCCGCCTCCACGGCTTTACCGAGACCGGCCTGGCCCTTGTCGTCACCACGTCGGGCGAAGGAGCGCAGGCTGGCGGTGATCCGGCCCATGCGGTCGATCAATTCGTTGATGGTCTTGAGGTTGGTGCTGGCCACGTCCAGCTGACCGCGCTCGAGAAAGCGCACGGTGTTGCCGGACAGGGTGCGCAGCGCCGCCAACGGCTGGTTCAATTCGTGGGCGATGCTGGTGGACATCTGGCCAATCGCCGCGAGTTTCCCGGCCTGCACCAGTTCATCCTGGGCACGGCGCAGCGTCTCTTCGGCATGACGGCGTTCGCGGATCTGCCCCTTGAGCCGCTCGTTGCTGGCGCGCAGGTCGGTGGTGCGTTCGGTAATCCGACGCTCCAATTGGTTGTTGGCTTCCTGCAGGGCTTCGCGAGCGGCGAGGCGGGTGGCGATCACTTTGCGCCGCTCGTTCCAGGCAATCAGCAGGAACGCCACGAGGGCAAAGGCCACGGCGACCAGGATCCCCTGGTTGATCGCTTCGCGGCGCAGGTCCTGCAGCGGCGTGAGCAGGGTGAAGTTCCACGGCGTATCGCTCAAAGGGCGGGTTTGCGACAGGTAGCTGATGTTTTCGTCATCGGAAACCAGTTCGCTATTGGCGGGGAAGGTGAGTTTTTCCACGCCCTCGGACAGGGTTTCCCGGGCTAGCGGTTGCAACTCGTTCAGCGGGAACCAGTAGTACTGGAGACTGCGGGCCAGCTTTTCCTTGGTTTCCTCGCTCAGCGGCACCACCGATTTCAGCCGTCGCGCGGGGTCGCTGGAGAGAATGATGATGCCGTTTTCGTCGCTGACGAAGGCTTCCAGACGCGCGCGTTGCCAGCGTTCTTCCATGGCTTCGAGGCGCACCTTGACCACCGCGACGCCGATGATCTTGCCGTGTTCTTCCAGGCCATGGGCCAGGTAGTAACCGGGTTCGCCGTTGGTGCTGCCAATACCGTAGAAACGTCCGGGCTGGCCACGCACGGCATTCTGGAAATAGGCACGGAAGGAAAGGTCTTCACCCAGGTAGCTGTCGACATCGCGCCAGTTGCTGGTGGCCATGACACGGCCGGTGGTGTCCATCACGTAGATGGCCCGGCTGCGGCTGCGTCGGTTCAGCCCTTCGAGGTAATCGTTGACGGTCTGCCGGTGCTCCGGCGTCGGGTCGGCCAGCAGTGTCGAAACACTGGTTTCGAGTTCCAGCAGGCTGGGCAGGTAGGTGTACTTGCTGATCTCGCTCTCGACGGCGCGGGCGTGCAGTTCCAGCTGGCGCTGGCCGTTTTCGCCGAGGCTGCGGATGCCATAGTGCTCACTGGTCCAGAAGCCGACATAACCCAGTCCGATCATCAGCGCGATGATCAGCGGCGGCAGGAACAGATGGCGAATCAGGCGAGGTTTCACGGCGAGTGATGGCGACGTGGCGCGATAGAGAGTGGGGTCGCATTTCATCACAGATGCCTTGGGTCAACCACAACACAAATCCAAACCTTGCCCCGCCCCCTGTAGGAGCCGGCTTGCCGGCGAAGGCGATAGCCCGGATACCAGAGTTCGTCTGGACACCGCCTTCGCTGGCAAGCCAGCTCCTACAGGGGAACGGCGTTTTGCTTAGTGCTGCAGAATCTTGTTGAGGAAGTGCTGTGTACGCTCGGCACGGTGGCTGATGTCGCCGAAGAACTCCTCTTTCTTGCAGTCCTCGATGATCTTGCCCGCATCCATGAAAATCACACGGTCGGCCACTTTACGGGCGAAGCCCATTTCGTGGGTCACGCACATCATGGTCATGCCTTCGTGGGCCAGTTGCACCATCACGTCCAGCACTTCGTTGACCATTTCCGGGTCCAGCGCCGAGGTCGGTTCGTCGAACAGCATGACGATCGGGTCCATCGCCAGCGCACGGGCAATCGCCACACGCTGCTGTTGGCCACCGGACAATTGGCCAGGATGCTTGTGGGCGTGGGCCGAGAGGCCGACACGTTCCAGCAGTTGCAGGCCTTTCTTGGTGGCCTCTTCCTTGCTGCGTCCCAGTACCTTGATCTGCGCGATGGTCAGGTTTTCGGTGATGGTGAGGTGCGGGAAAAGTTCGAAATGCTGGAACACCATGCCCACGCGCGAGCGCAGCTTCGGCAGGTTGGTCTTCGGGTCGGCAATGGAGGTGCCGTCGACCACGATGTCGCCTTTCTGGAACGGTTCCAGGGCGTTGACGCACTTGATCAGGGTCGACTTGCCGGAACCGGACGGCCCGCACACCACGATCACTTCGCCTTTCTTGACCTCGGTGCTGCAATCAGTCAGCACCTGGAAGTCCCCATACCACTTGTTGATGTTTTTGATAGAGATCATACGGCGAACCTTTTTTGCAGACGCTTGACCAGCTGCGAGGCGGCAAAGCTGATGATGAAGTACACGAGACCTGCGAAGACCAGGAACTCATTGGAGCGGCCAATGATGTCGCCACTGGCGCGCGAAGCGTTGAGGAAGTCCACCAGGCCGACGGCGTAGACCAGCGAGGTGTCCTGGAACAGGATGATGCTCTGTTGCAGTAACAGCGGGGTCATCTTGCGGAACGCTTGCGGCAGGATGATCAGGCGCATCATCTGGCCATAGTTCATGCCCAGTGCTTGCGCGGCCCCCATCTGGCCCTTGGGAATCGACTGCACACCGGCGCGGACGATTTCACAGAAGTACGCCGCTTCGAACATCATGAAGGCCACGATGCACGAGGTGAATGCGCCGATCGGTGTGTCTTCGCCAGTGATCCAGCGCAGCACGAACGGCACCGCCAGGTAGAACCAGGTGATCACCAGCAGCAGCGGGATCGAGCGGAAATAGTTGACGTACGCGCCGGCCAGGTTCGACAGCAGTTTGTTGTGCGACAGGCGGCACAGCGCCAGGATGGTGCCGAGGATTATCCCGCCGATCACGCCCATGACCATCAGCTTGAGGGTCATGATCATGCCGTTCCACAGGCCCGGCAGGGACGGGATGATGCCCGAGAAGTCGAATTCCATCATTTACCCCCTACGGAAATCAGGCCCGGTACGGCGACTTTCTTCTCGACCATGCGCATCAGCAGCATCAGGCTCATGTTCAGGGTGAAGTAGATCAGCGTGGCCAGGGTGAACGCTTCGAACAGGTTGGCGGAGAACTCAGCGGTCTGCTTGGTCTGCGCGAGCAACTCCATCAGGCCGATCAGCGAAGCCACGGACGAGTTCTTGAAGACGTTGAGGAATTCCGAGGTGAGCGGCGGAATGATGATCCGGTAGGCCTGGGGCAGCAGCACGTTCCAGTAGATCTGCGGCAGCTTGAAGCCCATGGCGCGTGCCGCGGATTCCTGGCCTTTTGGCAGCGCCTGGATACCCGTGCGCACCTGTTCACAAACACGAGCGGCGGTGAACAGGCCCAGGCACACGACGACACTGATGAAGGCCGAGGTGGTCGGGTTCAGGTCCTGCTTGTACCACTCCTGCAAATCCGGCGGCAGCAGGTCGGGCACCAGGAAGTACCAGATGAACAGCTGAACCAGTAGCGGCACGTTACGGAAGAGTTCGACGTAGCAGGTGGCGATGCCCGATACGATGCGGTTCGGCACGGTGCGCATGACGCCCAGGATCGAGCCCAGTGTCAGGGCGATGATCCAGGCCGCGACGGCGATGCCAATGGTCCAGCCCAGCCCGGAGATGAACCAGTCGATATACGTCTCGCTGCCCACGCCGGTGGACTTGAAGAACACGCCCCAGTCCCAGTTGTAATTCATTAGGGTCTCCCCTCAGATCGATCGATGTACAAGTACCCGCTTGGGGGAAGCTCCGTTCCCGCCTGAACGTGATGTTCAGGCACACGCGATCGGCTCGACAGCCACCGGTCCGAGTGTTTCCAAAAATGCCAGCAGGGAGTGACAACCTCCCGAGAGGGCGGGGCCCTCTCAGGAGATAAGGTTAGTCAGAAAATCAGGACTTCTTGTCGTCAGCCGCTTTATCGGTCGGATTGGCGATCAGGGCCTTGAGCTCGTCGCTCATCGGGAAGTTCAGGTTCAGACCTTTTGGCGGGATTGGCTGCATGAACCATTTTTCGTAGATCTTGTTGATCTCGCCCGATGCGTAGGTGGCCTTGATGGCGTCATCCACGGCCTTTTTGAACGGCTCGTCACCTTTGCGCACCATGCAGCCGTAGATTTCGTAGGACTGTGGAGTACCGGTCACGGCCCAGTCGCTGGCTTTCTTGGCCTTGGCCGCTTCACCGGCCAGCAGGGCGTCGTCCATCATGAAGGCTACGGCGCGGCCGCTTTCCAGCATCTGGAAGGACTCGCCGTGGTCTTTGGCGGAGATGACGTTCATGCCCATCTGCTTGTCGGCGTTCATCGCCTTGAGGATGCGCTCGGAGGTGGTGCCGGCGGTGGTCACGACGTTCTTGCCGGCCAAGTCCGGGAAATCCTTGTACTTGGAGTCTGCCTTGGACAGCAGGCGAGTACCGATTTCGAAGATGCCAACGGAGAAGTCAACTTGTTGCTGACGCTCGACGTTGTTGGTGGTGGAGCCGCACTCCAGGTCCACGGTGCCGTTCTGCACCAGCGGGATACGGGTTTGCGAGGTGACCAGGTTGTACTTGACCTGCAGGTTCGGCAGGTCCAGGTCTTTTTTCAGGGCTTCGACGACTTTCAGCTGGATGTCGTGGGAGTAGCCGACCGGTTTGCCGGTAGCGTCCGCGATGTAGGAGAAAGGAATGGAAGCGTCACGATGCCCGAGGGTGATGACACCGGACTCTTTGATCTTCTTCAGGGTGCCGGTGAGTTCGGCGGCGAACACTGGCGTGCTGATCAGAGCGGCAGCAATGGCTGCGCCCAGGATATGGGGAACGATGCGCATCAAATTTTCCTCGACATTGTTTTTTTTATGGAGCCAGTTCATCGGCCCTTTTGTGCTTCGAATGCCCTGACGGCTCCTGAAGTGTCGTGCAACAGGCATTCGTCCAAGAGTGTAGAGCATGACTCGTGCCAGGCCAGGCTGAACGGCTCAATACATTGATTTATAAGGAGATTAAATATTTATTGAGGTTTTTTTTGGCAGAAGAAATCCGGTTTACCGAATCGACCGCCAAGTCGCGTTCGGAAAACCGAATGCCGCCGGTGGCGCAGAATGCAAAATGCCCCTGAATCGGAAGATTCAGGGGCATTGCATTACCTGGATGGAGATCAGGCCGCTTCGATCTTGCTGCGGTTCTGCTCAACCTTGCTCAAGTAATCAGCGAGCCGTTGCTGTTGCTCGGGGGTGGTGAACAAGCCGAGTTTACTGCGACGCCAGAGGATGTCGTGGGCGCTGGTTGCCCACTCTTCGCTGCACAGGTAATCGACCTCACGGGTGTAGAGGCCGCCGCCGATGTGTTCGCCCATGTCGTTGAGATTCTGCACGCCTTCGAGCATGCGCCAGGTGCGACTGCCGTAGGTGGTGGCCCAGCGGCGCGAGATTTCGCTGGGGATCCAGTCGAACTTGTCGCGGATCAGCGAGCTCAGCGCCTGCGGTGTGCTCATGTCTTCGCCGCCCGGCAGGGTGGCGTTGGCGGTCCAGCTTGGCTTGATATGCGGGAAGTGCGACGCCAGTTGCGCCAGCGCCGACTCGGCCAGTTTGCGGTAGGTGGTCAGCTTGCCGCCGAACACCGACAGCAGGGGCGCTTCCTCGCCGCTGCCTGACAGTGCCAGGGTGTAGTCGCGGGTAACGGCCGACGGGTTGTCGGACTCGTCGTTGCACAGCGGACGAACGCCGGAATAGCTGTGCAGGATATCGTCACGGCCGATCTGTTTTTTGAAGTGGGCGTTGACCACTTGCAGCAGGTAATCGGTTTCGACTTCGGTGATCGCCACTTTTGCCGGGTCGCCGGTGTACTCACGGTCGGTGGTGCCGATCAGGGTGAATTGATTGAGGTACGGAATGGTGAACACGATGCGCTGATCTTCATTTTGCAGGATGTGCGCATGCTCGCCTTCGTACAGCTTGGGTACGATCAGGTGGCTGCCCTGAATCAGGCGGATACCGTAGGGCGACTCCATCTTCAGGTCGTCACGAATGAACTTGGCGACCCAGGGGCCGGCCGCGTTCACCAGCGCCTTGGCGCGGATCGAAAACAGGCTGCCGTCGGCGCGTTCCAGGTGCAGGTGCCACAGGCCTTTGGTGCGACGCGCGCTGACGCAGCGGGTCTGGGTGTGGACGTGGGCGCCTTTTTCCCGGGCCGCCATGGCGTTCAATACCACCAGGCGCGCATCGTCGACCCAGCAGTCGGAATACTCGAAACCCTTGGTGATTTCGCTTTTTAGCGCGCTGTCGGGGCCGAACTTCAGGCTTTTGGAGCCGGCCAGTTTTTCCCGTTTGCCCAGGTTGTCATAAAGGAACAGGCCGGCGCGGATCATCCAGGCCGGGCGCAGGTGCGGGCGATGCGGTAGCACGAAGCGCATGGGCTTGACGATGTGCGGGGCCTTGGCCAGCAGCACTTCGCGCTCGGCCAGGGCTTCGCGGACCAGGCGGAATTCGTAATGTTCCAGGTAGCGCAGGCCGCCGTGGATCAGCTTGCTGCTGGCCGATGAGGTGTGGCTGGCCAGGTCATCCTTTTCGCAAAGGAACACCGAGAGGCCGCGACCAGCGGCATCTGCCGCGATCCCTGCGCCATTGATGCCGCCACCGATGACGGCGATATCGTAGACCTCGGCGAGAGGTGGCGTAGGAGAAGTAGAAGTGGGCATCGGCTAAGGCCTCGGAATTCTTTGATTTTCTGTATTTGAATTCGAACATTAATGTTCATTTGCGAAAATCTTAGCCCATAAAGACGCGCACAGCCAGTCGACTTCGATTGAAAAAACTCATCGAAGGGCGGCTAAAGGAAAATATTCGAACATTTTGCAGGCGGGAGGAGGACTTTGTGGCGAGGGGATTTATCCCCGTTGGGCTGCGAAGCAGCCCCAGCATTTCAATGTCAAACCGCATGCAATGGTTTGACGACTGCTGCGCAGCCGAACGGGGATAAATCCCCTCGCCACAGAAATCCCCTCACCACAGGAGGGGGTTAAACGACCTCTAGGCGAATCTTGTGCTGATTCAACAACTGCGTCAGTGCCGGCACCGGTTGCTGGTCGGTGACCAGGCAATCGATCAGGCTGATCGGCCCCAGGCGGATCATGGCGTTGCGTCCGAACTTGCTGGAGTCGGCGGCGAGGATCACCTTGCGGGCGTTGGCGATGATCGCCTGGGATACCCGCACTTCCTGATAATCGAAATCCAGCAGGCTGCCGTCTTCATCGATGCCGCTGATGCCGACCAGGGCAAAGTCGACCTTGAACTGGTTGATGAAATCGACGCTGGCCTGGCCGACCACGCCACCGTCACGCCGCACATTGCCCCCGGTCAGCAGGACGTCGAAGTCGTCCTTGGCGCTGAGCATCGAGGCCACATGCAGGTTGTTGGTGATGATCTTCAGGTGATTGTGGTTGAGCAGGGCGCGGGCAATCGACTCGGTGGTCGTACCGATATTGATGAACAGCGAGGCATGGTCGGGGATCTGCGCGGCAATGGCTTCGCCGATGCGCTGTTTCTCATCGCGCATCTGATCGGCGCGCATGGCGTAGGCGGTGTTTTCAACACTGGAGTCGTAAGCCGCGCCACCGTGGTAGCGGCGCAACAGATTGGCTTCCGCCAGTTGATTGATATCGCGGCGGATGGTCTGCGGAGTAACAACGAACAGCGTGGCCATTTCCTCGATGCTGACATAACCGCGTTCGCGGACCAGTTCGAGGATTTGCTGCTGACGGGGAGGCAGATTCATGGGGCGTCCTTTGGGCTGCCGTGCAAAATTTGCCCATGATGCCGCAGGAATCTGCTCCCTACCAGTTACATGCAGATACGCGCTCGTATCCCGGTTTATTCGGCCTCGTCTTCAGCCGCCCAATCGCGCGTGCGGCTGACGGCTTTTTTCCAGCCGGCGTAGAGTTTTTCCTTCGCCGCTTCATCGAGTGTCGGTTCGAACTGGCGCTCGATCACCGCCTTGCCGCGCAACTCGTCCAGGCTGCCCCAGAAACCGCAGGCCAGGCCCGCCAGGTAAGCGGCGCCCAGTGCCGTGGTTTCGCGCATCTGCGGACGCTCGACCTGGGTGCCGAGAATGTCGGCCTGGAACTGCATCAGGAAGTTGTTCGCCACTGCACCGCCGTCGACGCGCAGGGCCTTGAGGCGTTCACCTGCATCCTGCTGCATGGCGTCGAGCACGTCGCGGGTCTGGTAGGCGATCGATTCCAGCGCAGCGCGGATGATGTGGTCGACACGCACGCCACGGGTCAGGCCGAACAGCGCGCCACGGGCGTAAGGGTCCCAGTACGGCGCGCCCAGGCCGGTGAAGGCCGGTACCAGGTACACGCCGTTGCTGTCCTTGACCTTGTTGGCGAAGTATTCGGTGTCGTGGGCATCGTTGATGATCTTCAGCTCGTCGCGCAGCCATTGGACGGTGGAGCCGCCGTTGAACACCGCCCCTTCCAGCGCGTAGGCGACTTCGCCACGTGGGCCGCAAGCGATGGTCGTGAGCATGCCGTGGTTGGACTTCACGGCTTTGTCGCCGGTGTTCATCAGCAGGAAACAACCGGTGCCGTAGGTGTTTTTCGCTTGGCCGGCTTCGACACACATCTGGCCGAACAGGGCGGCCTGCTGGTCGCCGGCGATACCACCGATGGCGATGCCGCTTTTGGTGTGGCCGTAGATTTCCGAAGAGGACTTCACCTGGGGCAGCATTTCCCGCGGGATATCCAGCAGTTCCAGCATCTTCGCATCCCACTCCAGGGTGTGGATGTTGAAGAGCATCGTGCGCGAGGCGTTGGTGTAGTCAGTGACGTGCACCTTGCCGCCGGTGAATTTCCAGATCAGCCAGCTGTCGACAGTGCCGAACAGTAGCTCGCCATTGCGCGCGCGTTCGCGACTGCCTTCGACGTTGTCGAGAATCCACTTGAGCTTGGTGCCGGAGAAGTACGGGTCGGTGACGAGGCCCGTGGTTTCGCTGATGTATTGCTCATGGCCATCGCGCTTGAGCTGCTGGCAGATCTCGGTGCTGCGTCGGCACTGCCAGACGATCGCGTTGTAGATCGGGCGGCCGGTGTTCTTGTCCCACACCACGGTGGTTTCACGCTGGTTGGTGATGCCGATGGCCGCGACCTGATCGTGATGCAGGCCAGCTTGCGCCAGGGCTTCGACCATCACTGCGCTCTGGGTGGCGAAGATTTCCATCGGGTCATGTTCGACCCAGCCGGCTTGCGGATAATGCTGCGCGAACTCGCGCTGTGCGGTGCAGACCACGTTGGCGTCGCGGTCGAAAATGATCGCGCGGGAGCTGGTCGTACCCTGATCGAGGGCAATGATGTAGTTCTTGTTCTGTGTGTCGGTCATGTCGATTGCCTTGGACGAAAAAGGGATGTGAGGTTCGGCGCGCGAGCAAACGGGCAGGGTCGCGCACCAACGCTATCAAGAAATTCTGGGCTTGCCGTCAATGGCAGGTAGTGCATCCTTTGTAGCAGGTGCGGCGCCAGGCAAGTGACGGGCAATCAAGCCGCGGTAGGCAGCAGCACCCAGGCAGGCACCGACAATCGGTGCAAAAACCGGAACCAGGAAGTACGGAATATCGCGGCCGCCAGTGAAGGAAATTTCACCCCAGCCAGCGAAGAAAGTCATCAGTTTGGGGCCGAAGTCCCGTGCCGGGTTCATCGCGAAACCGGTCAGCGGCCCCATCGAGCTGCCAATCACCGCAATCAGCAGGCCGATCAGGATGGGCGCCAGCGGGCCGTTGGGCAGGCCATTGTTGTCGTCGGTCAGCGACATGATCACGCCCATCAGGATGGCGGTGATGATCACTTCGACCAGGAACGCCTGGGCCGGGGACAGGCTTGGGTTGGGGAAGGTAGAGAGCACCGACGCCAGTTCAAGGCTGGCTGTGCTGCCGCGAACCATTTGCTGAGTTTGTTCGAAATCGAAGAATAGGTTGCTGTAAAGCGTGTAAACCAACAAGGCGCCGCAAAAGGCACCCGCCACCTGCGCGAAGATATAGAAAGGCAGTTTGCGCTTTTCGAAGTCGGCAAAAATGCTCAGCGCGATACTGACGGCAGGGTTCAGATGAGCGCCGGAAACCCCGGCGGTCAAGTAGATCGCCATGCTCACGCCGACCCCCCAGATAATGCTGATTTCCCAGAGGCCAAAGCTGGCGCCCGCGACCTTGAGCGCGGCAACACAGCCCGTACCAAAGAAGATCAGCAGCGCAGTACCCAGGAACTCGGCCATGCATTGGCTCGACAGCGACGGTTGTTGTAAAGCAGTTGTCATTGAAACCTCATTGTTTTTCTTGTGTGACGCTTCCATTCCATCATGGTCAAAGCGCGTTTCTCATTGAGCCAGGATCCCCATCCTGTTCCCGTTTTACAGCAGGGCACTGCGGTAGGACATTTCATACAGTTTCAGAAACGAAAAAATATAGACAAGAAACGCTGCTGTCAAAGGTCGAAAGTGAACCGTTGGTCACAAATAAACTATTAGTCACATGAATGATCGCGCGTTGCAGGGGAGGAAGGCGGGAACCGGGCGCCTTTTGAAGCGGCGCCGCGATAGAGCCTTTTGGGGATCAATGTCCTAGAATCCGGCGCAGGATTTTCTACTGCCACCCAGTCTGGAGCTGTTATGACACCCGCATTGGATCTGCTGAAAAAGGTTCGGGCCGAACACCGCGTGCACAGTTATGAACATGACCCGAAGGCGGCGTCCTATGGGTTGGAAGCCGCGGAGAAGCTCGGACTGGACCCGGCGCAAGTGTTCAAGACCTTGCTGGCGGCCAGTGAAAAAGGCGAGTTGCTGGTGGCGGTGGTGCCGGTTGGTGGCAGCCTGGACCTGAAGGCCCTGGCGCAGGCGGCGGGGGTGAAGAAAGTCGAAATGGCCGACCCTGCGGCGGCCCAGCGCTCCACCGGTTATCTACTGGGCGGTATCAGCCCGCTGGGGCAGAAGAAGCGCTTGCGGACCTTTATCGACAATTCGGCGCAGCCGTTTGCGAGCATTTTTGTGAGTGCGGGACGGCGGGGGCTGGAAGTGGAGTTGGCTCCCGCCGTGCTGGCCGAACACACCCAGGCAAAGTTCGCCGACATCGGCCGCGCCTGAACTTTGTAGGAGCGAGGCTTGCCCGCGAAGGCGTCATATCAGTAAACGATGATGTTGACTGACACTACGCCTTCGCGGGCAAGCCTCGCTCCTACACAGGTTCGGATTTCAGTGCGCGCTGCTGTAGCGGCGAACGCCTGATTCAACCACCGGAATCTGCGCCGCCATGCTGCCGGATGCCTGGAACAGCACCAGGTGTTCCGCCGCTACACGAATGCCGACTTCTGCGCCGATCAGATGATCGACATGGCTCGGGAAGATCGCTTCCAGTTGTGCACCCGTCAGCATTTGCAGGCGATAAAGCGTCGAGGCGCCCTGGAAAGACTTGCCGACGATCCGCGCCTTCAATGCACTGTCTGGCGCATAAACGATATCGTCCGGACGCAGCAAGACATCCACCGCACCACCGACCGGCCAGGTGTAGGCGCGGTTGCCGCGCAGTTCACCCAATTCGGTCTGCACCGACTCCGGGCTGCTCAGTTGGCCGCGAATGAAGTAACCCTGGCCGATGAAACTGGCCACATAGGGTGTCAGGGGTTCGTGATAAAGGTTGTAGGGCGTATCCCATTGCTCAAGCCGGCCTTCCTTGAACACGCCGACGTGATCGCTGACCGCGAAGGCTTCTTCCTGGTCGTGGGTCACCAGGATCGCACTGGTGCCGCGGGCCTTGAGGATGTCGCGCACCTCGTGGCTGAGTTTGCGGCGCAATTCACCATCGAGGTTGGAGAACGGTTCGTCCAGCAGCAGCAATTGCGGTTCCGGCGCCAGGGCGCGAGCCAGGGCGACCCGTTGCTGCTGGCCGCCGGAAAGCTCGTGGGGATAACGCTTGCCGAGGTTCTTCAGGTTGACCAGTTCGAGCAACTCTTCGGTGACGCGATCCTTGTCCGGATGTTTGCGAATACCGAAGGCAATGTTGTCGGCCACGCTCAAATGCGGGAACAGGGCGTAATCCTGGAACACCATGCCGATGCGACGTTTCTCCGGCGCGAGGGTGAAACCGGCACTGGAGATGGTCTCGCCAGCCAGCTGGATATCACCTTCGTGCACCGGTTCGAAGCCGGCAATGGCGCGCAGGGTGGTGGTCTTGCCGCAACCTGAAGAGCCCAGCAGGCAACCGATGTCACCTGCGTTCAAGTGCAGGTTGAGGTTTTGCACCACGCGCTGGTCTTGATAGCCGCAGGCGAGGTTGCGCAGGTTAAGCAGTAATGGCTGGCTCATGCGTGATGGTACGAAGGCGGGACGAGAAACTCGAGCAGGGCCTTTTGTGCGTGAAGCCGGTTTTCAGCCTGGTCCCATGCCACCGAGCGCGGGTCGTCGAGCAGGTCGACGCTGATCTCTTCGCCGCGGTGAGCCGGCAGGCAATGCATGAACAGCACGTCCGGGGCGGCCAGGTCGAGCAGGGCGCGGTTGACCTGGTACGGGGCAAACAGCTGCAGGCGCTTGGCGGTTTCTTCTTCCTGGCCCATGGAGGTCCAGACGTCGGTGCTCACCAGGTGCGCACCGCGCACGGCGTCCTGCGGATCACGAACGATGGTCACCCGATCGCCGGCCTTGGCCACGAATTCGGGATTGGGTTCGTAACCTTCCGGGCAGGCGATGCGCAACTGGAAGTCGAACTGGATCGCCGCTTCTATATAGCTGTTGCACATGTTGTTGCCGTCACCGATCCAGGCCACGGTCTTGCCCTGGATGGAGCCACGGTGTTCGAGGAACGTCTGCATGTCGGCCAGCAACTGGCACGGGTGCAGGTCGTCGGACAGGCCGTTGATCACCGGCACGCGGGAGTTGGCGGCGAATTCGGTCAGGTTGCTGTGGGCAAAGGTGCGGATCATCACGGCGTCGAGCATGCTCGACATGACGATCGCGCAGTCGCCGATCGGCTCGCCACGGCCCAGTTGGGTATCACGGGGCGACAGGAAGATCGCCTGGCCACCGAGCTGGATCATGCCGGCTTCGAAGGAAATTCGGGTGCGGGTCGAGGACTTTTCGAAAATCATCCCGAGCACGCGGTTTTTCAAAGGCTCGAACAGTACGCCGCGGTTACGCAGGTCTTTGAGCTCAACGCCTCGACGGATCACGCTGACCAGCTCTTGGGGCGTGCAATCCATCAGGGAGAGAAAGTGCCTTGCGCTCATCATTGACTACCTTTTTGCTACAAACCGCAGATGCTCAAAGCCTTGTTTAACGGAACAACGGGCGAGACCTGCGGCGTAAGCCGCACGGGGCGACGAAATAGGGGAAGGCGCGATCTTATAATTAAATGTCGCGTCTTACCAATAGGGCTACGGTTATTAGGGGATTTCAGAGAGGCTATCGGATGACTGCGATAACGCTTTTTGAAGCCTGTTTCCTGACAGCAGCCAGGCATTTGTACACCGGCGCCGTGGAACTTGGCAATCCAGCGGGGCGGGGATGGCGAGCAGACAGTCGGTTTTCGACCTGTCGTTCGGGGCCTTGGGGGCGGGCGCAGGCGATCTGAAATACTTGCGAATGCAAAGTGCTGGGTTATAACTAATTCACGAGTGACGCAGGAAGCTCAGCGATGGAATCGAAAGAACAGCAGCTTATGGAATTGCTCGGCCTTACGGCCCGCTCCCTGACTCACCTGACCGCCTCCATGACATCGATGTCTTTCGAACTGCTGCGCAGTGACGACCAGGTCACGCGGGACGCAGGACGGCGCATGATCGACCGCATGGTCACCATCAGTGCCGGGCTTGACGAGCACTGGCGGCTGATCGGCGAGCTGACCGGTGTGCATCCCTCCCACGGGGAGGTCGAACCCCCCCTCCAGGAAATCCAGTTGCACACGCCGCCGAGGTTGCCTTCGAGCTGATCGGGCGCAGTTATCGGCAGGCCTGATGGCCACCGATTCACAAGACGAACGTCGCTGGCGCGGTGTTGGGGCAGGCGCCATAGTTTTGTTCCCGCGGTCGCTATTGCCCGCCCAGAACAAGACAGAGACTGGCCATGACCAAGACTCTCCATCACCGTGCGTGCCATTTGTGTGAGGCCATTTGTGGCCTGACCATCGAAACCACCGAGCTCGAAGGCAACCTGCAGATCACCTCGATCAAGGGCGATCCCCAGGACACCTTCAGCCGCGGGCACATCTGCCCCAAGGCGGTTGCCCTGCAAGATATCCAGAACGATCCGGATCGCTTGCATCAGCCAATGCGGCGGGTGGGCAGCGAATGGCAACCCATCGAGTGGGAAGACGCCTTCAACCTGGTCGCTGAACGCCTGGCCGCGATTCAGGAGCGCCACGGGCAAAACGCGGTGGCGGTCTATCAAGGCAATCCCAGCGTGCACAACTATGGGCTGATGACCCACAGCAACTATTTTCTCGGACTGCTGAAAACCCGTAACCGGTTTTCCGCGACGTCGGTCGACCAGTTGCCCCATCACCTGACCAGTCACCTGATGTACGGCCACGGCTTGCTGCTGCCGATTCCGGACATCGACCACACCGACTTCATGTTGATCCTGGGCGGCAATCCGCTGGCCTCCAATGGCAGCATCATGACTGTGCCGGATGTGGAAAAACGCTTGAAGGCGATCCAGGCCCGGGGCGGCAAGGTCGTGGTGGTCGACCCGCGTCGCAGTGAAACGGCGGCAATTGCCGACCAGCATCTGTTCGTGCGCCCCGGTGGCGATGCGGCGCTGCTGTTCGGTCTGCTCAATACCCTGTTCGCCGAAGGCCTGACCCGCGACAGTCATTTGCCAGTGGACGGTCTGGATCAGGTGCGCGAAGCCGTTGCCGGTTTCAGCGCCGAAACCATGAGCCCATTGTGTGCGGTGCCGGCGGAGCAAATTCGCCAACTGGCACGGGATTTTGCCGCCGCACCCACAGCGGTTTGCTACGGCCGCATGGGTGTCTCGACCCAGGCTTTCGGCACGCTGTGCCATTGGCTGGTGCAGTTGATCAACCTGGTCACCGGCAACCTCGACCGCGTCGGCGGCGCCTTGTGCACGGAACCTGCGGTTGACCTGGTGGCTTCGACGTCGGGCGGGCATTTCAATTTGTGGCAGAGCCGGGTGTCCGGGCGCCCTGAGTACGGCGGCGAACTGCCGGTGTCGGCGCTGGCCGAAGAGATGCTCACCGAAGGCGACGGACAGGTCCGTGCGCTGATCACCGTGGCGGGCAACCCGGTGCTGTCCACGCCTAATGGCCGCCAGTTGGAGCAGGCGCTGGACGGCCTGGAGTTCATGGTCAGTGTCGACCTCTACATCAACGAAACCACGCGCTATGCCGACCTGATCCTGCCGTCCACCTCGGCACTGGAAAACGATCATTACGACACCACCTTCAATATGTTTGCAGTGCGCAACGTCAGCCGCTTCAACCGCGCCATCCTGCCCAAGCCTGAGGGTGCCTTGCACGACTGGGAGATTTTCGTCGAGTTGGCCAAGGCGTTCGCGGCGAAGACCGGCAAGGAGCTCAAGCCCACCATCGCCCCGGCGCAGATGATCGACCGCGGTTTGCGCATGGGGCTGTACGGCGATGCGTCGCCGCACAAGCTGTCACTGGCAACCCTGTTCGATCATCCCCATGGGGTTGACCTGGGCGCACTGAAACCCAACCTGGCGCCCCGCCTGAAAACCGCCAACCAGCGAATCCAGGCGGCCCCCGCTGTAATCCTCGCCGACCTGGCGCGCTTCGCGGCCTTGCAGGCACCGACCAGCGATGAGTTGTTGATGATCGGCCGGCGCCATGTGCGCAGCAACAACTCGTGGATGCATAACTATCACCGCCTGGTGAAGGGCAAGCCCCGCCATCAGTTGTTGATGCACCCGGATGATCTGGCCAGTCGCGCGTTAAGCGACGGGCAGAGGGTGCGGGTCCGTTCGCGGGTCGGGGTGATCGAAGTGGAAGTGCTGGCCAGCCCGGATATGATGAAAGGTGTGGTCAGCCTTCCGCACGGTTGGGGCCATGCCCGGCCGGGTGTGCAAATGAGCATCGCCAGTGGTCAGCCAGGCTCCAGCGCCAATGACCTGACCGACGAGTGTCAGCTCGATGAGTTGTCGGGTAACGCGGCCTTGAACGGTGTGCCGGTGACCGTGGAAGCGGCCTGATCGCATCTGACGGAGAGACCGAGCAGGGCGCTCGGCTTTCCGTTACAATGCGCCACCGTGCCGACCCATGAGTCGGAAAGTTCAGCCGAGGTGCTCCATGGATATCATCGAAACGATTAAAGAGCAGATTGCCAACAACACCATTCTGCTTTACATGAAAGGCTCGCCGAATGCCCCGCAGTGTGGCTTCTCCGCGAAAGCCGCGCAGGCCGTGATGGCGTGTGGCGAAAAATTTGCGTACGTGGATATCCTGCAGAACCCGGAAATCCGCGCCAACCTGCCAAAATACGCCAACTGGCCAACCTTCCCGCAATTGTGGGTAGCTGGCGAGCTGGTTGGCGGTAGCGACATCATGACTGAAATGTCCGCTGATGGTTCGTTGCAGGCGCTGATCAAGGACGCCGCGGCCAAAGCTGCAGCAGCCAAGACCGAAGCCTGATACTCGGGCGTCAAAAAAGGCCCTTCACGGCAAACCGTGAAGGGCCTTTTTTTTTCGCCTGAACATTGTAGGAGCGAGCCTGCTCGCGATGAACTTGAGAACTCCGCGGGGTGTCAGGCTACCCGCGCCATCGTTAACGTCCATCGCGAGCAGGCTCGCTCCTACAGGTTACGGGGAGGTTGTCCTTTGGGGTGAAGCTGACTAACATGTCAGAAAATTCATCCTATGATTGGATGAAAGGACGAATCCCATGTCAGACACTTCTCCGTTAATCAAGCGCTCCCTGGTCGATCAAGCCCTGGAGCAGTTGCGCCTGCGCATCAACCAGGGCGCCTGGGCGGTCGGCCAGCGCTTGCCCACCGAGCCTGAGCTGTCCGCGGAGTTGGGCATCAGCCGCAACACGGTGCGCGAAGCCATGCGCGTGTTGGCGTTTTCCGGGTTGATCGAAATCCGCCAGGGCGACGGCAGCTACCTGCGCGCGGTGGTCGATCCGCTGGACACCCTCAAGGCGTTGTCCCGCTGCTCACTCGAGCAGGCCCGCGAGACCCGGCACATCCTTGAAGTCGAGGCCATCGGCCTGGCCGCCATGCGTCGCACCGATGAAGACCTGGTGGCCTTGCGTGAGGCGCTGGGCGTCAGCGGCAGCCACTATCACGGCGATCTCGACACTTATATCGCCTGTGATCTGGTGTTCCACCGCCGCCTGGTGGACGCCGCGCACAACTCGACCCTCAGTGAGCTGTATCGCTATTTCTCCAGTGTTGTCGGCGAGCAATTGCGCCACTGCCTGAACATCACCCCCCGACGCCAGGAGGTCTTCGACCTGCACGTCGAGCTGCTCGATGCCGTGGAGCAACGCGACCCGGAGCGGGCCAAAGCCCTGTCGAGGCAGTTGATCAATGAACCTTGAAACCGAGAACACCATGTCCAGCCAGCACACCGATCTGACCTCACCCAAGCGCACGGCAGAGCTGGAGGAGCTGCTGATCGACGCCGAGGCCGATGACGAACAGGTCCAGCAAACCCAGCCGATCCTGCGGCGCCCGTGGTTGTTGCTGCTGGGCCTGATCCTGGTGGCACTGAACCTGCGCCCGGCACTGTCGAGCATGGCGCCGATGCTGAGCGAGGTGTCGAAAAACCTCGGGTTGTCGGCGTCACAGGCCGGGTTGCTGACCACGTTGCCAGTGTTGTGCCTGGGCCTGTTCGCCCCGCTGGCACCGGTGCTGGCGCGTCGTTTCGGCGCCGAACGCGTGGTGTTGGGCATTCTCCTGACACTGGCCGGCGGGATCATCCTGCGCAGTTCCTTCGGCGAAATCGGCCTGTTTGCCGGCAGTGTGCTGGCAGGTGCCAGCATCGGCGTGATCGGCGTGTTGCTGCCGGGCATCGTCAAGCGCGACTTCGCCAAACAGGCCGGGACCATGACCGGTGTCTACACCATGGCCCTGTGCCTGGGCGCGGCCATGGCGGCGGGTGCCACGGTGCCGCTGAGCGAACACTTCGACAACCGCTGGAGCTTGGGCCTCGGGTTCTGGATGATTCCAGCCTTGATCGCGGCGATGTTCTGGCTGCCGCAAACCGGGCAAAAACATGGCGCGCATAACGTTGCCTACCGCGTGCGGGGGCTGCTGCGCGACCCGTTGGCCTGGCAAGTCACCTTGTACATGGGGCTGCAATCGTCCCTGGCCTACATCGTGTTTGGCTGGTTGCCGTCGATCCTGATCGGTCGTGGCCTGAGCGCAACCCAGGCCGGCCTGGTGTTGTCGGGCTCGGTGATCGTTCAATTGATCAGCTCCCTCGCCGCACCCTGGCTGGCGACGCGCGGCAAGGACCAGCGCCTGGCGATCGTGATCGTCATGGCGCTGACCCTGGGTGGCTTGTTCGGTTGCCTGTACGCCCCGATCGAAGGATTGTGGGGTTGGGCGATCGTGCTGGGGCTGGGGCAGGGCGCTACCTTCAGCCTGGCATTGACCCTGATCGTATTGCGCTCGCGCGATTCCCACGTGGCGGCGAACCTGTCGAGCATGGCCCAGGGTTTCGGCTACACGCTGGCCTCGATGGGGCCGTTCGCGGTCGGCATCGTGCACGACTGGACCGGCGGCTGGAGCGCCGTGGGCTGGATCTTCGGGGTGATCGGCTTGGGTGCGATCATCGCCGGGCTCGGTGCGGGGCGGGCACTCTACGTACAAGTCGAAAGCGAAAAGGTCTGACGCCTGCGCACTGTCGGTATTCGCCCTGCGAATGCCGATAGTGTTCGGCGTCTTTGGAGACTATTGTGCAGGCAATCCATCAACCGTACGGAGCCTGCCCATGAGTGATGCCCATAACGCATTGATTACCCAGTTCTACCAAGCCTTCCAGCGGCTGGATGCCGAGGCCATGAGCGCCTGCTATACCGATGACGTGGTGTTCAGTGATCCGGCGTTCGGTGAATTGCGTGGCCAAGCGGCTGGCGACATGTGGCGCATGCTCACTACCCGGGCCAAGGATTTTTCCCTGACATTCGACAATGTGCGCAGCGATGAACGCACCGGCGGCGCCCATTGGGTGGCGACGTATTTGTTCAGCCAGACGGGCAACACCGTGGTCAACGATATCCAGGCGCGTTTTGTCTTCCGTGACGGCAAGATCTGCGAGCATCACGACAGTTTCGACCTATGGGCCTGGTCACGTCAGGCACTGGGTTTCAAAGGCCTGTTGCTGGGCTGGACGCCACTGGTGAAGAACGCTGTTCGCGCTCAAGCGTTGAAGGGCCTGAAGGCGTTCCAGGCCAGTCGCTGATAAGATCGCCGCTTGTTTCCTTTCAAGTCTTGATCGTTACGTGAGCACCCTCAACGAAAAACCTGCCGACGCCGAGTCACAGGTGACCAAGCCGTGGTTCGTCTATCTGGTTCGCGCGGCCAATGGTTCGCTCTACTGCGGAATCAGCGATGATCCTGTGCGTCGCTTTGCCACCCATCAAAGTGGCAAGGGCGCGCGGTTCTTTCTTTCCAGCCCGGCCGTGGCGCTGGTCTACACCGAACTCTGCCGCGATAAAAGCGAAGCGCTGCGCCAGGAACGGCTGATCAAGAAACTCAGGAAAAGCGCCAAGGAATGCCTGGTGGCCAGTGCCGCCGCCGGCTTATCAATCTGACTGATCAGTTCCCATCAGGCAGACCTGTAGGCCGCGTGCCGATTGCGCGCTAAGCTGGGTTTCCTATTCGTGCGGCGGAGCCGAGCATGTCCGAGTTGATCCTGCATCATTACCCGACGTCCCCTTTCGCCGAAAAAGCCCGTTTGCTCCTGGGTTTCAAAGGGTTGTCCTGGCGTTCGGTGAAAATCTCGCCGGTGATGCCAAAGCCCGATTTGACGGCGTTGACTGGCGGTTATCGCAAGACGCCGGTGCTGCAGATCGGTGCGGATATCTATTGCGACACGGCCTTGATTGCCCGCCGTCTGGAACAGGAAAAAGCCCTGCCGGCGTTCTTTCCGGAAGGCCAGGAAATGGTCGCCGCGACCTTCGCGGCCTGGGCCGATTCGATCGTGTTCCAGCATGCGGTCAGCCTGGTGTTCCAGCCGGAATCGATAGCGGTGCGTTTTGCCAATTTGCCCCCCGAGGCGATCAAGGCGTTTATCGCCGACCGGGCGGCCTTGTTCAGTGGCGGCAGTGCAACCCGTTTATCCGCCGAGCAGGCCAGGCACCAATGGCCGACGATCATGGCGCGCCTGGAGCAGCAACTGCAGCGTGAAGAGGGCGATTACCTGTTCGGCGAACCGTCGATTGCCGATTTCGCCATGGCTCACCCGTTGTGGTTCCTTAAAGCGACACCGGTCACTGCGCCGCTGGTCGATGCTTACCCGGCGGTTGCCGCGTGGCACGCGCGGGTATTGGGTTTCGGTCACGGTGCTTTCAGCGATCTGACGTCCGAGGAAGCGTTGGAGATTGCGCGCAATGCCACGCCAGCAGCGTTGCCGGATGAGCAGTTCGTCGACCCGAACGGTTTCAAGGCCGGTCAGCAAGTGCTGATCGCGGCCACGGACTATGGCATTGATCCGATAGTAGGGGAGTTGCTGTTTGCCGGTGTCGAAGAATTGATCGTGCGCCGGGAAGACGAGCGCGGCGGTGTGGTGCATGTGCACGTTCCGCGGTTTGGTTTCCGCATAGAAGCACAATGATGTCTTTGTAGGAGCGAGGCTTGCCCGCGAAGAACGATGACACGGTTCAACAGTTACACCGCTTCATCGTTCTTCGCGGGCAAGTCGGGTCGCCGCACCGCACGCTCCTACAAGTTTCGGATTATTTCAGTGCGGCCAGAATCGCATCCGGGTCGTACCCGCGAATCAGCGTCCCGTTCACATCGATGATCGGAATCCCGCCGCCGCCCAAGGCCTCATAGGCCTTGCGCGCCACGGCATCCTTCTCGATATCGAATTCCTTGTACGGGATGCCTTTCTGATCGAGAAAGCGCCGGGTCAGCTTGCAGTAGCCACACCACTCGGTGGCGTACAGCACGACGTTGGCCTTGGCCTGGGTCTGCTCGGACACCACTTGCGACGGGTTGAACACCCGCTCGATCTTGCCCCAGTGCTGATAGACCACGACCACCAGCAGGATCAGCAAGAACTTCTTCAATACGCTACCGAGCATCAGTTGCGACGCTTGAGCTGGTCGGTGAGCGAAGTGGGCAGGCCTTTGATGATCAAGGTGCCGGCGTCTTCGTCGTACTCGATCTTCGAGCCCAGCAGGTGCGCTTCGAAGCTGATGGACAGGCCTTCGGCGCGGCCGGTGAAGCGGCGGAACTGGTTGAGGGTGCGTTTATCGGCCGGGATTTCCGGCGACAGTCCGTAGTCCTTGTTGCGGATGTGGTCGTAGAAGGCTTTCGGGCGGTCTTCGTCGATCAGTCCAGACAACTCTTCCAGGCCCATCGGTTCGCCGAGCTTGGCCTGGCTGCTGGCGTAATCCACCAGGGTCTTGGTTTTCTCGCGGGCGTCCTCTTCGGGCAGGTCTTCGCTTTCGACGAAGTCACTGAAAGCCTTGAGCAGGGTGCGGGTTTCGCCGGGGCCGTCGACGCCTTCCTGACAGCCGATGAAGTCGCGGAAATACTCCGAAACTTTTTTGCCGTTCTTGCCTTTGATGAAAGAAATGTACTGCTTGGATTGCTTGTTGTTCTGCCACTCCGACACGTTGATCCGCGCCGCCAGGTGCAACTGGCCCAGGTCCAGGTGACGGGACGGGGTCACGTCGAGCTGTTCGGTCACCGCGACGCCTTCGCTGTGGTGCAGCAGGGCGATGGCCAGGTAATCGGTCATGCCTTGCTGATAGTGGGCGAACAGGACGTGACCGCCGACCGAGAGGTTGGACTCTTCCATCAGCTTCTGCAGGTGTTCCACCGCCACGCGGCTGAAAGCCGTGAAGTCCTGAGCGCCATCGAGGTATTCCTTCAGCCAGCCGCTGAATGGAAAGGCGCCGGACTCCGGATGAAACAGACCCCAGGCTTTGCCTTGTTTGGCGTTGTAGTTTTCGTTGAGGTCGGCAAGCATGTTCTCGATGGCTGCAGACTCGGCCAGTTCAGAGTCGCGAGCGTGGAGAACCGCTGGAGTGCCGTCGGGTTTTTTGTCGATCAGGTGGACGATGCAATGACGGATCGGCATGGGCTTCTCGGCTGGTTGGAGAGAGCAGGGCGAGCTCCCCGAAAAAGCGCCCAGTGTACCGCAACCACTGGTTTTGGCGCGGTGCGAACGGCATTTGCAGGGCGACCGGTGGTGCTTATGCGTTTTTTTCCCGGTTTAGAGCAATAAAGCTGACCAATTGGGTAGCTAGAGGCGGATATTTCCCCGCCTCTGTGCTAGTTTTGCCCGGTCTTACGCGTAGTCACTGCGTTAAGCGTGCATTCAGCATTTGTCAGGTCGAACCAAACCCTGATTTCGGAATCTATAACCCCGATCCCGTGGTTATTTGGCCGAGGGTGCCGGATCCAAAAGATCGGGCTCGATGGCTGACACTGCACTCTGCAATCCATATGAATTTGATAGGGAAGGAACACTACATGGCTCTTACTAAAGACCAACTGATCGCCGACATCGCTGAAGCTATCGACGCGCCGAAAACCACCGCGCGTAACGCTCTGGACCAACTGGGCCAAATCGTTGCCGATCAGCTGGAAAACGGCGGCGAAATCACTCTGCCAGGTATCGGCAAACTGAAAGTGACTGAGCGTCCTGCCCGTACTGGCCGTAACCCTTCGACTGGCGCTGCCATCGAAATCGCTGCCAAGAAAGTGATCAAGCTGGTTGTGGCTAAAGGCCTGACCGACGCTGTTAACAAGTAAGACTTGTTAAAAAAAACCGTGCGCCGGAGTGATCCGGGCACGGTTTTTTTGTGTCCGCAGTTTATTACGCTGAAGGTTTCACCCAGCGCGCCTGACGCCAGGCCTGTTGTTGCGCTGGGGTCTGGAACGTCCAGGCCACGAAGCGGCTCTGTTTCTGGCCCTGGGACATTTCCACCACCTGGCTTTGCAGAGCCCCGGCTTTTTTCAGCGCAGTCTGGATCGCTGGCAGGTTCGAAGCTTTCGATACCAGTGTGCTGAACCACAGCACCTGTTGCCCCACCTGCGCGCTTTCGCTGATCAGTTGGGTGACGAATCGCGCTTCACCGCCCTCACACCACAATTCCGCGGCCTGGCCGCCAAAATTCAGCACCGGCAGTTTGCGTTTCGGATCGGCCTTACCCAACGCGCGCCATTTGCGTGTGCTGCCGCGCGTGGCTTCGTCCAGGGAGGCATGGAATGGCGGGTTGCACATCGTCAGGTCAAAGCGCTCGGCGCTCTCCAACAGCCCCAGCAGGATCTGCCTGGGGTTGTTCTGCTGGCGAATCTGGATGGCTTTGTTGAGACCATTGGCTTGAATGATGGCTTTTGCCGCAGCGATGGCAGTCGAATCAATCTCTGAACCGAGGAATTGCCAGCGGTAGTCGCTGTGACCGATCAGCGGATACACGCAGTTGGCGCCCATGCCGATGTCCAGCACCTTGACCGCGGCGCCCCGCGGAATCACGCCTTCATTGGCGCTGGCCAGCAGGTCGGCGAGGAAGTGCACATAGTCCGCACGGCCCGGAACCGGCGGGCACAGGTAGTCAGCCGGAATGTCCCAGTGGGCGATGCCGTAGAACGACTTGAGCAACGCCCGGTTGAATACCCTGACCGCGTCCGGGCTGGCGAAGTCGATGCTTTCCTTGCCGTACGGGTTGATGATCACGAACTTCGCCAGTTCCGGCGTGGTCTTGATCAGCGCCGGGAAGTCGTAACGACCCTGATGGCGGTTGCGCGGATGCAGGCTGGCCTTTTCGCGCGGTTCCACGGCTTTGGCCGGGGTCGCGTTTGCAGGCTTTTTACGCGCAGGTTTGGGTGTGCGGGGGGCAGTCATGGGCGTGTCGATTCGGGTATGGCTAAAAGTGGCGGGCATTGTCCCACATCTGTGGGGCAACACCGACCAATTGTAGGAGTGAGCCTGCTCGCGATAGCGGTGGATCAGTCGATGACGATCGCGACTGGCATACCGCTATCGCGAGCAGGCTCACTCCTGCAATGGATGTTGGTGTTTCTGGAATAAAAAAGGGAGGCCACTTGGGCCTCCCTTTCTTATTGCGATTTGCCGTTACAGGCTGGCAATCCGCGCATGCTGCTCGGCCAACTTGCCCAGAGCCTGTTCGGCTTCGGCCAGTTTGGCGCGTTCCTTGTCGATGACTTCGGCCGGGGCCTTGTCAACGAAGCCGGCGTTGGACAGCTTGCCGCCGACGCGCTGCACTTCGCCTTGCAGGCGCTGGATTTCCTTGTCCAGACGCGCAAGCTCGGCGCCTTTGTCGATCAGGCCGGCCATCGGCACCAGCACTTCCATCTCGCCGACCAGTGCGGTGGCGGACAGCGGTGCTTCTTCGCCAGCGCCCAGCACGGTGATCGATTCGAGGCGCGCCAGTTTCTTCAGCAGCGCTTCGTTCTCGCTCAGGCGACGCTGATCTTCTGCACTGACGTTCTTCAGGAACAGCGGCAGCGGTTTGCCCGGGCCGATGTTCATTTCACCACGGATGTTACGCGTGCCAAGCATCAGGCCCTTGAGCCATTCGATGTCGTCTTCGGCGGCCTGGTCGATGCGTGCTTCATTGGCCACAGGCCAAGGTTGCAGCATGATCGTCTTGCCTTCGATACCCGCCAGCGGCGCGAGGCGCTGCCAGATTTCTTCGGTGATGAACGGCATGAACGGGTGCGCCAGGCGCAGGGCGACTTCCAGTACGCGTACCAAAGTGCGGCGGGTGCCGCGCTGGCGTTCGACCGGTGCGTTTTCGTCCCACAGCACAGGCTTGGACAGTTCCAGGTACCAGTCGCAATACTGGTTCCAGATGAACTCGTACAAGGCTTGCGCGGCCAGGTCGAAACGGAACTGGTCGAGCTGGCGGGTCACTTCGGCTTCGGTGCGTTGCAGCTGCGAAATGATCCAGCGATCAGCCAGCGAGAGCTCGTAGGCTTCGCCGTTCTGACCACAGTCTTCGCCCTTGTCCAGCACGTAGCGCGCCGCGTTCCAGATCTTGTTGCAGAAGTTGCGATAGCCTTCGACGCGGCCCATGTCGAACTTGATGTCGCGACCGGTGGAGGCCAGCGAGCAGAAAGTGAAGCGCAGGGCGTCGGTGCCGTAGCTGGCGATGCCCTCGGCGAACTCGTCGCGGGTCTGCTTCTCGATCTTCTTCGCCAGTTTCGGCTGCATCAGGCCGGAGGTGCGTTTCTGCACCAGCTCTTCCAGCTCGATACCGTCGATGATATCCAGCGGGTCCAGGACGTTGCCCTTGGACTTGGACATCTTCTGGCCCTGGCCATCACGCACCAGGCCGTGCACGTACACGGTCTTGAACGGCACCTGCGGCGTACCATCCTCGTTCTTGATCAGGTGCATCGTCAGCATGATCATCCGGGCAACCCAGAAGAAAATGATGTCGAAGCCGGTGACCAGCACGTCGGTGGAGTGGAATTTCTTCAGGAACTCGGTTTTTTCCGGCCAGCCGAGCGTGGAGAAGGTCCACAGGCCCGAGCTGAACCAGGTGTCGAGTACGTCGTTGTCCTGTTGCAGCGCGACGTCCGGGCCGAGGTTGTGCTTGGCGCGCACTTCGGCTTCGTCGCGGCCGACGTAGACTTTGCCCGACTCGTCGTACCAGGCCGGAATCCGGTGGCCCCACCACAGCTGACGGCTGATGCACCAGTCCTGGATGTCACGCATCCACGAGAAATACATGTTTTCGTACTGTTTCGGCACGAACTGGATGCGACCGTCTTCGACGGCGGCAATCGCAGGCTCGGCCAACGGCTTGGTGGAAACGTACCACTGGTCGGTCAGCCACGGCTCGATGATGGTGCCGGAACGGTCGCCTTTCGGCACTTTCAGGGCGTGATCGTCGACGCTGACCAGCAGGCCTGCGGCCTCGAACGCCGCAACGATCTGCTTGCGCGCTTCGAAGCGGTCCAGACCGGCATATTCAGCCGGGATCTTGCCGTCGATGGTTTCGTTCAAGGTGCCATCGAGGTTGAACGCCTGAGCCGCAGGCAGGACATTGGCATTCTTGTCGAAGATGTTCAGCAGCGGCAGGTTGTGGCGCTTGCCGACTTCGTAGTCATTGAAATCGTGGGCCGGGGTGATTTTCACGCAGCCGGTGCCGAATTCAGGATCGCAGTAATCGTCGGCAATGATCGGGATGCGGCGGCCGACCAGCGGCAGCTCGACAAATTTGCCGATCAGGGCTTTGTAGCGCTCATCGTTCGGGTTAACCGCGACGGCGGAGTCGCCGAGCATGGTTTCCGGACGGGTGGTCGCGACGATCAGGAACGCGTTGCCTTCAGCGGTCTTCGCGCCATCGGCCAGCGGGTACTTCAGGTTCCACAGGAAACCTTTCTCGTCGTGGTTTTCCACTTCAAGGTCGGAAATCGCCGTGTGCAGCTTGGTGTCCCAGTTGACCAGACGCTTGCCGCGGTAGATCAGGCCGTCTTCGTGCAGGCGCACGAACGCTTCCTTCACGGCTTCCGAGAGGCCGTCGTCCATGGTGAAGCGCTCGCGGCTCCAGTCCACGGACGAGCCGAGACGACGGATCTGACGGCTGATGTTGCCGCCGGACTGATCCTTCCATTCCCAGACTTTCTCTAGGAACTTGTCGCGGCCCAGGTCGTGGCGATTCTGGCCTTGGGCTTCGAGTTGACGCTCCACCAGCATCTGCGTGGCGATACCGGCGTGGTCGGTACCCGGTTGCCACAGGGTGTTGCGACCCTGCATGCGGCGGAAACGGATCAGGGCGTCCATGATCGCGTTGTTGAAGCCATGCCCCATGTGCAGGCTGCCGGTGACGTTCGGCGGCGGGATCATGATGGTGTAGGACTCGCCCGCGCCTTGCGGGGCGAAGTAATTCTCTGACTCCCAGGTGTTGTACCAGGAAGTTTCAATGGCGTGCGGCTGGTAGGTCTTATCCATGCGCGGCGGGACCCTATTGGCATTAATTCAGGAAAAGCCGACGAGTATAGCGGGGCCTGGGGCAGAGGGCGAGCGGGGGCGGACGGCGCGCCTCATTAACGGCGCGGCAGATACCTTGTAGGAGTGAGCCTGCTCGCGATGGCGGTGTGTCAGTCGAGTTGAATGGTGACTGGTACACCGCCATCGCGAGCAGGCTCACTCCTACAGGGGGGGGCGGTGTTTGGTTCAGTCGTTGTATTGGCTCAGCAACCGTTCCATCCGCGCACTGAGGCGGCGTTTGATTTCGGTTTCGATGTGCGGCGCGAAGTCGTCGATCACGTCTTGCATGATCAATTGCGCGGCGGCGCGCAGTTCGCTGTCCAGGTAAAGCAACGCATCGGCGTTCTGGTTGTTGCCCGGCGCGGGTTCGGCGGCGGGCTTGGGCGGTGTCGGCTCGACGGTCGGCGTGGGTTCGCTGACGGTGTCGAACAGCATTGGAATCTGTTCCTGGTCGCCTTCTTCAACGGTGTCGGTCAGCAGGGGCGGTTGCAGGTTGTCATCGCCGAGCAATTGGCGGATCGACTCGAGGTCGTCCAGCAGGTGCGCGGATTGTTGCAGCGGTTTTGGAGTGTCCATCGGAATGCTCAGAGTCGCTGTAAACGGTGATCTTGCAGAGGATAGCCCTGTTCGCGGTAGAAACGGAAACTCTCCCGCGCAGCCGTGCGTATCACCGGATCTTCGACCACCACTTCCGCCACGCGGGCGAAACGCTGGGCAAAGGCCGGCACTTTCAGGTCGAGATTGACCAGCAGGTCCTGATGCTGACCGCAGTCATCGCCAAGGCCCAGCACGATCAGGCTGTCCGGTTCGCTTTCGGCGGGGCCGTGGGGCACGAAGCTTTCGCCCTTGAAGGCCCAGAGACGCGCATCGAGGTCATCGCGCTGGGCCGCATCGCTGCAATGCAGGTAGACGCGATGGCCCATGCGCCAGGCTTTTTCGGTGAGCTTGCAGGCGAAATCCAGCCGCGCCGAAGGATCGGCGCTGGGCAGGATATAGAAGTCGACTTTGGTCATTGCGGTTCCTGACCCTTGTGCGGCGTCACCCGAAAGTGACGCCGCCCGGGATCACTGGTTTCAGGCTTTGGCGCGGTCCAGCAGGTATTGGGTCAGCAGGGGAACCGGACGGCCAGTGGCGCCCTTGTCCTTGCCGCCGCTGGTCCATGCGGTGCCGGCGATGTCCAGGTGCGCCCAGTTCAGGTTCTTGGTGAAGCGCGACAGAAAGCAGGCCGCCGTGATGGTGCCGGCTTTCGGACCGCCGATGTTGGCGATGTCGGCGAATGGGCTGTCCAGCTGCTCCTGGTACTCATCGAACAGCGGCAGTTGCCAGGCGCGGTCGTCGGCAGCCTTGCCGGCGCTCAGCAGTTGGTCGATCAATTGCTCGTTGTTGCCCAGCAGGCCCGAGGTGTGGGAACCCAGGGCGACTACGCAGGCGCCGGTCAGGGTCGCGATGTCGATGACCGCTTGCGGCTTGAAACGCTCGGAGTAGGTCAGGGCGTCGCACAGCACCAGACGGCCTTCGGCGTCGGTGTTGAGGATTTCCACGGTCTGGCCGCTCATGGTGGTGACGATGTCGCCCGGGCGCGAAGCATTGCCGCTTGGCATGTTCTCGGCGCAAGCCAGGATGCACACCAGGTTGATCGGCAACTTCAGTTCGAGCACGGCACGCAGGGTGCCGAACACGCTGGCAGCGCCGCCCATGTCGTACTTCATTTCATCCATCCCGGCACCCGGCTTGAGGCTGATGCCGCCGGTGTCGAAGGTGATGCCCTTGCCAACCAGGGCGTAGGGCTTCTCGGACTTCTTGCCACCGTTGTATTGCATGACGATCAGGCGTGGCGGCTGGGCGCTGCCCTGGCCGACGGCGTAAAACGAGCCCATGCCCAGGGCCTTGATCTTTTTCTCGTCGAGGACTTCGACTTTCAGGTCCTTGAACTCTTTGCCCAGGTCTTTCGCCTGTTCACCTAGGAAGGTTGGGTGGCAGATGTTCGGCGGCAGGTTGCCCAGGTTGCGGGTGAAGGCCATGCCGTTGGCGATGGCGGTGGCGTGGGTCACGGCGCGTTGCACTTCAGCCTCGGCGGCCTTGATGGTCACCAGGGTGATTTTCTTCAGGGCACGCGGCTCGGCTTTCTGGCTCTTGAACTGGTCGAACTGGTATTCGCCATCCACCAGGGTTTCGGCCAGCAGGCGGGTCTTGCCATAGCTGTCGCGGCCCTTGACCACGATTTCGTCCAGGGCCAGCACGGCGTCGCTGCCACCCAGGCCTTTGAGGGTGTTGAGGATGCCGGCAATGATTTTGCGGAACGGGCGGTCACCCAGTTCTTCATCCTTGCCCACGCCGACCAGCAATACGCGTTCGGCTTTCAGGTTCGGCAGGCTGTGCAGCAACAGGCTCTGGCCAACCTTGCCGGCCAGGTCGCCGCGCTTGAGTACGGCACTGATGGCGCCAGCGCTGAGTTCGTCGAGCTGTTTGGCGACGGCGCCGAGCTTGCGGCCTTCGCCGACGGCAACCACCAGCGTGGCGGTTTTCAACGTTTGCGGGTTGACGCTTTTTACAACCAGTTCCATGTCCGGGTCCCTGAATTGGTGGTCAAAACGCAAGCGCTCGACAAGGTGTGGGCAGCGCTTGCTTATAAATAGAGAGGCGCCAGGATCGACCGGCGACGAAGGCGGCAGTTTGAACCTCGCCAGCGGCGCCTGACAACCCTCGGTTGTACGATTGTGGGAGCAGCCGGTCGACGCTCGACTGCTCGCGAAGAACCTCAGGCCGCCAAGGGGTGTCAGGCTTCCCGCTTTATCGTTCACGACCATCGCGAGCATGCTCGCTCCTACAGTCCTGCAATGCATTGCGCAGTGACAGGCGCACCCAATCACAGGATAATGCGCAATCTTTTTTCGGCGGCTCTGCCTTGCGGGCTGCCTGATGTATTTGTTTGTTTGGCCGCCATAGCCTGACAACCCTGGAGTGTCTGGTTTGATCGTCTTTCGTTATCTATCCCGTGAAGTCCTGTTGACCTTGAGTGCCGTCAGTGCGGTGCTGCTGGTCATCATCATGAGTGGACGCTTCATCAAGTACCTCGCACAGGCCGCTTCGGGTCAACTGGACCCGGGCTCGCTGTTTCTCATCATGGGTTTTCGCCTGCCGGGATTCCTGCAGCTGATCCTGCCGCTGGGCCTGTTTCTCGGGATCCTGCTGGCCTATGGCCGCTTGTACCTTGAAAGCGAGATGACCGTGCTGTCGGCCACCGGCATGAGCCAGCAACGCCTGTTTCGCATGACCCTGTTTCCGGCCACCCTGGTGGCGCTGGTCGTTGCCTGGTTGAGCCTGAGCCTGGCGCCACAGGGCGCCAATCAGTTCCAGTTGCTGCTGAACAAGCAGGATGCCCTGACCGAGTTCGACACCCTGGAGCCTGGCCGCTTCCAGGCCCTGCGCGATGGTACGCGGGTAACCTATACCGAGCAGTTGTCCGACGATCGCATCAATCTGGCGGGCGTCTTCATTTCGCAAAAGAACCTCAGTTCCGACAAGAAGGATCGCGGGATCTCCGTGCTGGTGGCGGAAAAAGGCCGCCAGGAAATTCGCCCCGACGGCAACCGCTACCTGATCCTCGATAACGGCTACCGTTATGACGGCAATCCTGGGCAAGCCGATTACCGGGCGATCAAGTACGACGAATACGGCGTGCTGCTGCCCAAGCCGGACGTCAGCGACGAAGTGACCGACCGTGATGCCATGACCACGGCGACCTTGCTGGGCAGCGACGACATCCGTTCGCGCACCGAGCTGCAATGGCGCCTGTCCCTGCCGTTGCTGGTGTTCATCGTGACCTTGATGGCGGTGCCGCTGTCGCGGGTCAACCCGCGCCAGGGGCGTTTCCTCAAGCTGTTGCCGGCAATCCTTCTTTATATGGCCTACCTGACCATCCTGATTGCCGCTCGCGGCGCGCTTGAAAAGGGCAAGATCCCGCCAGCGCTGGGCTTGTGGTGGGTGCACGGGATATTCCTGGCCATTGGCCTGGGCCTGCTCTACTGGGAGCCTTTGCGCTTGAAGATGGCGAGTCGCCGCAGCGCGTTGGAGGTGGCCCGTGGTTAAGCTCGATCGCTACATTGGTAGCAGCGTGTTCGTGGCGATCCTGGCGGTACTGGGGATCATTCTCGGCCTGGCCACGTTGTTCGCCTTCATCGATGAGATGGGCGACGCCAGTGATACCTACACCTTGGTCGATGTGCTGAGCTATGTGCTGCTGACAGCGCCACGCCGGCTCTACGACATGCTGCCGATGGCGGCCCTGATCGGTTGTCTGATCGGTCTCGGCAGCCTGGCCAGCAACAGCGAGTTGACCATCATGCGTGCGGCCGGCGTGTCCATCGGGCGGATCGTCTGGGCGGTCATGAAGCCGATGCTGGTGCTGATGGTGGTGGGGGTGCTGATTGGTGAGTACGTGGCGCCTGCGACTGAAAGCACCGCCCAGGCCAACCGCTCGCTGGCCCAGGGCAGTGGCGACGCGCAAAGCGCCAAGCACGGCCTGTGGCATCGCCAGGGTGACGAATTCATCCACGTCAACTCCGTGCAACCCAACGGCCTGCTGTATGGCGTGACCCGCTATCACTTCGACAAGGAGCGGCACATGCTGTCGGCGAGCTTCGCCAAGCGTGCCGAGTTCGACAAGGATCACTGGCAGTTGTCCGACGTCACCACCACGGTATTCCACGAAAAGAGCACCGAAGTGGTGAGCGCCCCGGTCGAGCGCTGGGACGTGGCGTTGAGCCCGCAATTGCTGAGTACGGTGGTCATGGCGCCGGAATCGCTGTCGATCTCGGGGCTGTGGGGCTATATCCACTACCTGGCTGACCAGGGGCTGAACAATGGCCGTTACTGGTTGGCATTTTGGGTCAAGGTGTTGCAGCCGCTGGTCACCGCTGCCCTGGTGCTGATGGCGATCTCCTTCATCTTTGGTCCGCTGCGCTCGGTGACCCTCGGTCAGCGGGTATTTACCGGTGTGCTGGTGGGCTTCACTTTCCGTATTGCCCAGGATTTGCTCGGGCCTTCAAGCCTGGTTTTCGGTTTTTCGCCACTGTTTGCAGTGCTTGTGCCAGCCAGTGTCTGTGCCCTGGCCGGGCTGTGGTTGTTGCGTCGCGCCGGTTGATGGCGGCCTGTTCATCGCTTCGCAGCTGATCAAAAACGCCCCTGTCGCAAGACCGGGGCGTTTTTGTACGGGCCGTCTGGCCTGCAAACGTGACGCTTGCGCCGTGGATCAGGTACAATTCCCGGCTATTTTTCGGCGGGCTATGCCTGCAGCCTTTTTGAGTGTTGATCCGTGAGTGATTTGAGTCATATCCGCAATTTCTCCATCATCGCCCACATTGACCATGGCAAGTCGACGCTGGCCGATCGCTTCATCCAGATGTGCGGCGGCCTGGCCGAGCGTGAAATGGAAGCCCAGGTACTGGATTCCATGGATCTTGAGCGTGAGCGCGGGATCACCATCAAGGCGCACAGCGTTACGCTGTATTACAAGGCTCGCGATGGTATCAACTACCAGTTGAACTTCATCGACACCCCTGGTCACGTTGACTTCACCTATGAGGTGAGCCGTTCGCTGGCCGCCTGTGAAGGCGCGCTGCTGGTGGTCGATGCCGGTCAAGGTGTTGAAGCACAGTCGGTTGCCAACTGCTACACGGCGATCGAGCAGGGCCTGGAAGTGATGCCGGTGCTGAACAAGATCGACCTGCCACAGGCCGATCCGGACCGCGTCAAGGAAGAAATCGAAAAAATCATCGGCATCGATGCCACCGACGCGGTCACGTGCTCTGCCAAGACCGGCCTGGGCGTCGATGAAGTGCTTGAGCGCCTGGTCACCACCATTCCTGCACCGACCGGCAACATCGAAGATCCGCTGCAAGCGTTGATCATCGACTCCTGGTTCGACAACTACCTGGGCGTCGTGTCCCTGGTGCGCGTGCGCCACGGTCGCGTGAAGAAGGGTGACAAGATCCTGGTCAAGTCCACCGGCAAGGTCCACCTGGTGGATAGCGTCGGTGTATTCAACCCGAAACACACCCCGACCGCCGACCTGAAGGCCGGTGAAGTGGGCTTCATCATCGCCAGCATCAAGGACATTCACGGTGCACCGGTGGGTGACACCCTGACCTTGAGCTCGACGCCGGATGTCGATGTACTGCCAGGTTTCAAGCGCATTCAGCCGCAGGTCTACGCGGGCCTGTTTCCGGTCAGCTCCGACGACTTCGAAGATTTCCGTGAGGCCCTGCAAAAGCTCACCCTGAACGATTCGTCGCTGCAGTACACCCCGGAAAGCTCCGATGCCTTGGGCTTCGGCTTCCGTTGCGGGTTCCTCGGCATGTTGCACATGGAAATCATCCAGGAGCGCCTGGAGCGCGAGTATGACCTGGACCTGATCACCACGGCGCCGACGGTAATCTTCGAACTGCTGCTCAAGACCGGCGAGACGATCTACGTCGATAACCCGTCGAAGCTGCCAGACCTGTCTTCCATCGAAGACATGCGCGAGCCGATCGTGCGCGCCAACATTCTTGTGCCGCAAGAGCACCTGGGTAACGTCATTACGCTGTGCATCGAGAAACGTGGTGTGCAGGTCGACATGCTGTTCCTTGGCTCCCAGGTACAAGTGACCTACGACTTGCCGATGAACGAAGTGGTCCTGGACTTCTTCGATCGCCTGAAATCCACCAGCCGCGGCTATGCTTCGCTGGATTACCATTTCGATCGTTACCAATCGGCTAGTCTGGTGAAACTGGACGTGCTGATCAACGGCGACAAGGTCGACGCCCTGGCGTTGATCGTGCACCGTGACAATGCGCACTACAAAGGTCGCCAGTTGACCGAGAAGATGAAAGAACTGATTCCGCGGCAGATGTTCGACGTGGCAATCCAGGCCGCCATTGGCGGGCAGATTGTGGCGCGTACAACCGTCAAGGCGCTCAGAAAGAACGTATTGGCCAAATGCTACGGCGGTGACGTAAGCCGTAAGAAAAAGCTGCTGGAAAAGCAAAAGGCCGGTAAAAAACGCATGAAGCAGGTCGGCAACGTGGAAATTCCACAGGAAGCCTTCCTTGCCGTGCTCAGGTTGGATAGCTAGGTCCTATGTCACTAAATTTCCCGCTGTTGCTGGTCATCGCCGTGTTCGTCTGCGGCCTGTTGGCGTTGCTTGATCTGTTGATCCTGGCGCCGCGTCGGCGTGCTGCCATCGCCTCCTATCAGGGCAGCGTCAGCCAGCCTGACGGGGTGGTGGTCGAGAAGCTGAGCAAGGAACCCCTGCTGGTCGAATACGGCAAGTCGTTCTTCCCGGTGTTGTTCATCGTGCTGGTGCTGCGTTCGTTCCTGGTGGAACCGTTCCAGATCCCGTCCGGCTCGATGAAACCGACCCTGGACGTCGGCGACTTCATCCTGGTGAGCAAGTTTTCCTACGGGATCCGCTTGCCGGTGATCGACAAGAAAGTCATCGAAGTCGGTGAGCCGCAGCGTGGCGATGTGATGGTGTTCCGTTATCCGAGCGACCCGAACGTCAACTACATCAAGCGTGTAGTGGGGCTGCCGGGCGATACGGTGCGGTACACCGCTGACAAGCGTCTGTTCGTCAACGGTGAGTCAATTGCCGAAAAGCTGGTCGGCTCCGAGCCGGGCACCTTGGGCAGCGCCGAGCTCTACAAGGAAAAACTCGGTGTCGCCGAGCACCTGATCCGCAAGGAAATGAGCCGCTACCGCGCAACGCCGGACCGTACATGGACGGTGCCCGCCGGGCACTACTTCATGATGGGCGACAACCGCGACAACTCCAACGACAGTCGCTACTGGGATGATCCAGCCATTCCCAAGGATCTGCTGGGCATGGTTCCCGACAAGAATATCGTCGGCAAGGCCTTCGCGGTCTGGATGAGCTGGCCGGAACCCAAACTCAGTCACCTGCCGAATTTCTCGCGGGTTGGCCTGATCCAGTAATCAGACACGGCGCTGTTGAACACAGCGCCGAATGCATTTCTGGAGTCGGCACAATCGGCGACAGAGGCATGAAAACAACGATATTCAGGACGTTATTTTTGAACACAGCGTTAATTGTCCCAAGCCTGCGCCAATTCCCGGCGATGGCGGTGGAATCCAACCACGAACTCAGCGTGGGTAAACCGTGAGCGTCTCCTTAAGCCGTCTCGAGCGTCAGCTCGGCTACACCTTCAAGGACCAGGAACTGATGGTCCTGGCCCTGACTCACCGCAGTTTTGCCGGGCGTAACAACGAACGCCTGGAATTCCTCGGTGATGCCATCCTCAACTTCGTTGCCGGCGAGGCGTTGTTCGATCGCTTCCCGCTGGCCCGCGAAGGCCAGTTGTCGCGTTTGCGCGCACGCCTGGTCAAAGGTGAGACCCTGGCCGTACTGGCCCGTGGTTTCGACCTGGGCGAATACCTGCGCCTGGGCTCCGGTGAACTGAAAAGCGGCGGCTTTCGTCGCGAGTCGATTCTGGCCGATGCCCTGGAAGCGCTGATTGGCGCGATCTACCTGGACGCCGGCATGGAAGTGGCACGCGAGCGCGTGCTGGCCTGGCTGGCTGGAGAGTTCGAAGGCCTGACGCTGGTCGACACCAACAAAGATCCAAAAACCCGCCTGCAGGAATTCCTGCAGTCCCGTGGTTGCGAGCTGCCGCGTTACGAAGTGGTGGATATCCAGGGTGAACCGCATTGCCGGACGTTCTTCGTCGAATGTGAAATCACCCTTTTGAATGAAAAAAGCCGAGGTCAGGGTGTGAGCCGTCGTATTGCCGAACAGGTAGCGGCCGCCGCAGCACTGATTGCCCTGGGTGTGGAGAATGGCAATGACTGATACAAACGCAACGCGCTGTGGCTATGTTGCCATCGTCGGCCGTCCGAACGTGGGCAAGTCCACGCTGCTCAACCACATCCTCGGCCAGAAGCTGGCGATCACCTCGCGCAAGCCGCAGACCACCCGTCACAACATGCTCGGCATCAAGACCGAGGGTGATGTGCAGGCGATCTACGTCGATACACCCGGTATGCACAAGGGTGGCGAAAAGGCCTTGAACCGTTACATGAACAAGACCGCTTCGGCGGCGTTGAAAGACGTCGACGTGGTGATCTTCGTGGTGGACCGCACCAAGTGGACCGACGAAGACCAGATGGTCCTCGAGCGCGTCCAGTACGTGACCGGTCCGCTGATCGTGGCACTGAACAAGACCGATCGCATCGAGGACAAGGCCGAGCTGATGCCGCACCTGTCCTGGTTGCAGGAGCAGCTGCCGAACGCACAGATCATCCCGATTTCCGCGCAGCACGGGCACAACCTCGATGCGCTGGAGCGGGTGATCGCCGACCATCTGCCGGAAAACGATCACTTCTTCCCGGAAGACCAGATCACCGACCGCAGCAGCCGTTTCCTCGCCGCGGAGCTTGTGCGCGAGAAAATCATGCGCCAGCTGGGCGCCGAGCTGCCGTACCAGATCACCGTCGAAATCGAAGAGTTCAAGCAGCAGGGCAAGACCCTGCACATCCATGCCCTGATCCTCGTCGAGCGTGATGGCCAGAAGAAGATCATCATTGGCGACAAGGGCGAGCGTATCAAGCGCATCGGCACCGAAGCGCGCAAGGACATGGAGCTGTTGTTCGACTCCAAGATCATGCTCAACCTGTGGGTCAAGGTGAAGGGCGGCTGGTCCGACGACGAGCGCGCCTTGCGTTCTCTGGGTTACGGCGACCTGTAAGACTGCATAAAGATCCACTGTGGGAGCGAGCCTGCTCGCGAAGAGGATGTAACATTCAGCATTCATGTTGACTGTTACACCGCTTTCGCGAGCAGGCTCGCTCCCACATTGGTTTTGGGTTGTCAGTAAAATCGCGATCCATCATTGAGAGCTCCATGTCCCAACCCATCCCGCAACCCGCCTACGTCCTGCATTCCCGCGCCTACCGCGAAAACAGCGCCCTGGTGGACTTCCTCACGCCCCAAGGTCGGCTGCGGGCGGTGCTGCGCAGTGCGCGGGGCAAGGCCGGGACGCTGGCGCGGCCGTTCGTGCCGCTGGAGGTCGAGTTTCGCGGGCGTGGCGAGCTGAAGAATGTGGGGCGCATGGAGAGTGCCGGCATCGCCACCTGGCTCAACGGCGAGGCACTGTTCAGCGGTCTTTACCTCAACGAGCTGCTGATTCGCCTGCTGCCCGCTGAAGACCCTTTCCCTTCGGTGTTCGATCACTATGCCGCGACCTTGCTTGCCCTGGCCGAAGGTCGGGCGCTGGAGCCGCTGCTGCGCTCGTTCGAATGGCGCTTGCTGGATGACCTGGGCTACGGCTTTTCATTGACGGCCGATATCCACGACGAACCCATTGCACCAGACGGTCTCTACCGTCTGCAGGTGGATGCGGGACTGGAGCGGGTCTATCTGCTGCAGCCGGGGTTGTTCAACGGCGCCGAACTGCTGGCCATGTCTGAAGCCGACTGGAGTGCACCGGGTGCGTTGTCCGCGGCCAAGCGTTTGATGCGCCAGGCACTGGCGGTTCACCTGGGTGGTCGTCCCCTGGTCAGTCGCGAGCTGTTTCGCAAGCCGTAGTCTCCCCGTATGCTGTGCACCGAACTTTTTCTTATTCTGGAGCGCTTCCGTGACCACCAGCACCCGCATTCTTCTTGGCGTGAACATCGACCACGTTGCCACCCTGCGTCAGGCCCGGGGCACACGCTACCCGGACCCGGTCAAGGCGGCACTGGATGCGGAAGAGGCGGGCGCGGACGGCATCACCGTGCACCTGCGCGAAGACCGCCGACACATCCAGGAGCGCGACGTGCTGGTGCTCAAGGACGTGCTGCAAACCCGCATGAACTTCGAAATGGGCATCACCGAGGAAATGATGCAGTTCGCCGAGCGCATCCGCCCGGCGCACATCTGCCTGGTGCCGGAAACCCGTCAGGAGCTGACCACCGAAGGTGGGCTGGACGTGGCAGGGCAGGAGGCGCGGATCAAGGCTGCCGTGGAGCGCCTGTCGAAGATCGGCTCTGAAGTGTCACTGTTCATCGACGCCGACGAACGGCAGATCGAAGCCTCGCGCCGTGTGGGTGCACCGGCCATTGAATTGCACACCGGTCGTTATGCCGATGCCGAGACGCCAACCGACGTGGCTGAAGAGCTCAAGCGCGTCGCCGACGGCGTAGCGTTCGGCCTGGCGCAAGGCCTGATCGTCAATGCCGGCCACGGCCTGCACTATCACAACGTCGAGGCGGTAGCCGCGATCAAGGGCATCAACGAACTGAACATCGGCCACGCGCTGGTGGCCCATGCGTTGTTCGTGGGCTTCAAGTCGGCTGTTTCGGAGATGAAGACGCTGATTCTGGCGGCTGCCGCCAAGGCCTAAGATCCAATACAAAACCCTGTAGGAGTGAGCCTGCTCGCGATAGCGGAGTGTCAGCCAACAGAAATGTTGAATGATAAACCGCTATCGCGAGCAGGCTCGCTCCCACATTTGATGGGTGGTGGCGATTAGAGCGGGGCAGGTTCCTGGGCCGGTTTGGTCTTGTCGATCCCCGGCACATGCAATTTGCCCTCGGCCACCTGCTCGCCCTCAAGCTGTGGTTGCGTCACCCAGGTCAGGATGTCGTAGTAGCGACGGATGTTCGCCACGAAATGCACCGGTTCGCCGCCACGGGCGTAGCCGTAACGGGTTTTGCTGTACCACTTCTTCTCGGACAGGCGCGGCAGGATTTTTTTCACGTCCAGCCATTTGTCCGGATTCAAGCCTTCCTTGGCCGCCAGCTTGCGGGCGTCGTCAAGGTGACCGCTGCCGACGTTGTAGGCGGCCAGGGCAAACCAGGTGCGATCCGGTTCCTGGATCGACTCGTCCAGCTGATCCTTCATGTAGGCCAGGTACTTGGCACCGCCCATGATGCTCTGCTTGGGATCGAGGCGGTTGGACACGCCCATCGCTTGCGCGGTGTTCTGGGTCAGCATCATCAGGCCGCGCACGCCGGTCTTGGACGTCACTGCGGGCTGCCATAACGATTCCTGATAACCGACTGCCGCCAGCAGACGCCAGTCGACTTTCTCTTTCTTGGCGTACGCCTTGAAGTGCTGCTCGTACTTGGGCAGGCGTTGCTGCAGGTGCTGGGCGAAGGTGGTGGCGCCCATGTAGCCGAGTACGTCGACGTGCCCGTAGTAGCGGTCCTTCAAGCGTTGCAGGGTGCCGTTCTTCTTGACCTTGTCGAGGTACTCGTTGATCTCGTTGAGCAGGCTGTTGTCGTCACCGGCCGCCACCGCCCAGCTCTGATTGCTGGCGTCACCCAGGTCGAAGGCGACCCGGATGTTGGTGAAGTACACCTGGTTCATCGCCACTTCGTTGGAGTCGACCAGTGTCAGGTCGATCTGACCTTCGTCGACCATGCGCAGGAGATCAACGACCTCGACCGCGTCGGATTCTTCGTAGTCGATGCCGGGAAATTTCTGTTTCAGCTGTGCGAGCTGCTCGGCATGGGTGCTGCCCTTGAGCACCATGATCTTCTTGCCGACCAGATCCTTCGCATCGGTAGGGCGCGACTTGCCGTTGCGGTAGATGATCTGCGGAGTGACTTCCAGGTAGGGGTGGGAAAACCGCACCTGCTTCTTGCGTGCTTCGCTGCTGACCAGGCCGGCGGCCGCCAGTACCGGGCCATTGGGCTTGCCCACCTGGTTGAACAGGTCGTCGAGGTTGTCGGCCGTCTCGATCTTGAGCTCGACCCCCAGATCGTCGGCGAAGCGCTTCACCAGCTCGTATTCGAAGCCGGTTTCACCGTTGCGATCCTGAAAGTAGGTGGCGGGGCTGTTACGGGTAACCACCCGCAGCACACCATCCTCCTTTATGCGCTCCAGCGTGTTGGGTTTATCAACACAGCCACTGAGCATCAGGAAGAGTCCGGTTGCGATCAGCCATTTGGCGTACCGCGGACGCAAAGCCGTTGGGGAAAACATTTGCGCAGTATACGCAAAGGACCACGGGCGCCATATCTCGACAGCGATGGGGGGAGTCTGCTAGCAATCAAAAAAAGGGCCGAAACACCGTAGGAATGGGCCTTTTGTGCATTTTGATACAGTAAAAATAAGCTGTTGTTACACGCCCGGTTAACCTGACTCTCAAATCAGAAACACAGATCGGCACCCGAGTGCAACCGTGCGTAGCGTTTCGGGTGCCGTCGCGGGCTGTTTAGGCTAGAATGCACGGCCTCAAAGCACACCCCTTCCCGAGGCTGTCCCGAAGATGTTGATCCTGCGCGGCGCTCCTGCCCTTTCTGCCTTTCGCCACAGCAAGCTCCTTGAGCAACTGAGCCAGAAGGTCCCGGCTGTCAGTGGCCTGTATGCTGAATTCGCTCACTTCGCCGAAGTTACCGGCGTCCTGACCGGCGACGAACAGCAGGTGCTTGCGCGCCTTCTGAAGTACGGTCCAAGCGTTCCTGTCCAGGAGCCTACCGGTCGTCTGTTCCTGGTGCTGCCGCGTTTCGGCACCATCTCGCCGTGGTCGAGCAAGGCCAGCGACATCGCTCGCAATTGCGGCCTGACCAAGATCCAGCGCCTGGAACGCGGCATTGCGTTCTACGTTGCCGGCCAGTTCAGCGATGCTGACGCCCAACTGATCGCCGATGCACTGCACGACCGCATGACCCAGATCGTCCTGGGCAACCTGGAACAGGCCGCCGGCCTGTTCAGCCACGCCGAGCCAAAACCCCTGACCGCGATCGACGTGTTGGGTGGCGGCCGCGCCGCGCTGGAAAAAGCCAACACCGAGCTGGGCCTGGCCCTGGCCGAAGACGAGATCGACTACCTGGTCAACGCCTTCGTTGGCTTGAAGCGCAACCCGCACGACATCGAACTGATGATGTTCGCCCAGGCGAACTCCGAGCACTGCCGCCACAAGATCTTCAACGCCAGCTGGGACATCGACGGCGAGAGCCAGGAAAAAAGCCTGTTCGGCATGATCAAGAACACCTACGTGATGCACAGCGAAGGTGTCCTGTCGGCTTATAAGGACAACGCTTCGGTGATCGTCGGCTCCGTGGCCGGGCGTTTCTTCCCGGACCCTGAAACCCGCCAGTACGGCGCGGTGCAGGAGCCAGTGCACATCCTGATGAAGGTCGAGACCCACAACCACCCGACCGCGATCGCCCCGTTCCCGGGCGCATCCACCGGTTCCGGTGGCGAGATCCGCGACGAAGGTGCGACCGGTCGTGGCGCCAAGCCAAAAGCCGGCCTGACCGGTTTCACCGTGTCCAACCTGCAGATCCCTGGTTTCGAACAGCCGTGGGAAGTGCCGTACGGCAAGCCTGAGCGCATCGTTACCGCGCTGGACATCATGATCGAAGGCCCGCTGGGCGGCGCTGCGTTCAACAACGAATTCGGTCGTCCGGCCCTGACCGGTTACTTCCGTACCTTCGAACAGTCCATCACCACCCCGCACGGTGACGAAGTTCGCGGTTACCACAAGCCGATCATGCTGGCTGGCGGCATGGGCAACATCCGTGAAGAGCACGTCAAGAAAGGCGAGATCGTCGTTGGCTCCAAGCTGATCGTGCTTGGCGGCCCGGCAATGCTGATCGGCCTGGGCGGCGGCGCCGCTTCCTCCATGGCCACCGGCACCAGCTCGGCGGACCTGGACTTCGCCTCCGTTCAGCGCGAAAACCCTGAAATGGAACGTCGCTGCCAGGAAGTCATCGACCGTTGCTGGCAGCTGGGCGACAAGAACCCGATCAGCTTCATCCACGACGTGGGTGCCGGTGGTCTGTCTAACGCCTTCCCGGAACTGGTCAACGACGGCGACCGCGGTGGCCGTTTCGAACTGCGCAACATTCCAAACGACGAGCCGGGCATGGCCCCGCACGAAATCTGGTCCAACGAATCCCAGGAGCGTTACGTTCTGGCCGTGGGTCCAGCAGATTTCGAACGCTTCAAGGCGATCTGCGAACGCGAGCGCTGCCCGTTCGCCGTCGTCGGCGAAGCCACGGCCGAGCCGCAGCTGACCGTCACCGACAGCCACTTCGGCAACAGCCCGGTGGACATGCCGCTCGAAGTGCTGCTGGGCAAAGCCCCGCGCATGCACCGTTCGGTGGTCCGTGAAAACGAGCTGGGCGACGATTTCGATCCGTCCACCCTGGACATCGCCAACTGCGTCGAGCGCGTCCTGCATCACCCGGCCGTGGCGAGCAAGAGCTTCCTGATCACCATCGGCGACCGCACCATCACCGGCCTCGTGGCCCGTGACCAGATGGTCGGTCCGTGGCAGGTTCCGGTAGCCGACGTTGCCGTCACCGCCACCAGCTTCGACGTCTACACCGGTGAAGCCATGGCCATGGGTGAGCGTACTCCGCTGGCGCTGCTGGACGCTCCGGCGTCGGGCCGCATGGCCATCGGCGAAACCCTGACCAACATCGCCGCTTCGCGCATCGGCAAGATCTCCGACATCAAGCTGTCGGCGAACTGGATGTCTGCCGCCGGTCACCCGGGTGAAGACGCGCGTCTGTACGACACCGTGAAAGCGGTCGGCATGGAGCTGTGCCCTGAGCTGGGCATCACCATTCCGGTGGGCAAGGACTCGATGTCCATGGCCACGCGCTGGAACGATGAAGGCGTGGACAAGGCCGTGACTTCGCCAATGTCCCTGATCGTGACCGGTTTCGCGCCAGTGACTGACATCCGTCAGACCCTGACCCCGCAACTGCGCATGGACAAGGGCACCACCGACCTGATCCTGATCGACCTGGGCCGTGGCCAGAACCGCATGGGCGCCTCGATCCTGGCACAGGTTCACGGCAAGCTCGGCAAGCAGGCTCCGGACGTCGACGACGCGGAAGACCTGAAAGCCTTCTTCGCGGTGATCCAGGGCCTCAACGCCGACGGCCACCTGCTGGCCTACCACGACCGTTCCGACGGTGGCCTGCTGACCAGCGTGGTGGAAATGGCCTTCGCCGGTCATTGCGGCCTGAGCTTGAACCTCGACGGTCTGGCGGAAACGTCTGCTGACATCGCCGCGATCCTGTTCAACGAAGAGCTGGGCGCCGTGATCCAGGTTCGTCAGGATGCTACCCCGGACATCCTTGCGCAGTTCAGCGCTGCCGGCCTGGGCGAGTGCGTGTCGGTGATCGGTCAGCCGATCAACAACGGCCAGATCGACATCACCTTCAACGGTGACACCGTGTTCGAAGGCCAGCGTCGTCTGCTGCAGCGCCAGTGGGCCGAGACCAGCTACCAGATCCAGCGTCTGCGTGACAACGCCGACTGCGCCGATCAGGAATTCGACGTGCTGCTGGAAGAAGACAACCCGGGCCTGAGCGTCAAGCTCAGCTACGACGTCAACCAGGACATCGCCGCGCCTTACATCAAGAAAGGCATCCGCCCACAGGTTGCCGTGCTGCGTGAGCAGGGCGTCAACGGTCAGGTGGAAATGGCGGCCGCGTTCGACCGCGCCGGCTTCAACGCGATCGACGTGCACATGAGCGACATCCTGGCCGGTCGTGTCGACCTGAACGAGTTCAAGGGCCTTGTTGCCTGCGGCGGTTTCTCCTACGGCGACGTACTGGGTGCCGGTGAAGGCTGGGCCAAGTCGGCGCTGTTCAACAGCCGCGCCCGCGATGCGTTCCAGGGCTTCTTTGAACGTAACGACAGCTTCACCCTCGGCGTGTGCAACGGTTGCCAGATGATGTCCAACCTGCACGAGCTGATCCCGGGCAGCGAGTTCTGGCCGCACTTTGTGCGTAACCGTTCCGAGCAGTTCGAAGCCCGTGTGGCCATGGTGCAGATCCAGGAGTCGAACTCGATCTTCCTGCAAGGCATGGCCGGTTCGCGCATGCCGATCGCCATCGCCCACGGTGAAGGCCATGCCGAGTTCGCCAGCGAAGAGGCACTGCTGGAAGCCGATCTGTCCGGTTGCGTGGCAATGCGTTTCGTCGACAACCACGGCAAGGTCACCGAAAGCTACCCGGCCAACCCGAACGGCTCGCCGCGCGGGATCACCGGTTTGACCAGCCGCGACGGTCGCGTGACCATCATGATGCCGCACCCGGAGCGTGTGTTCCGCGCCGTGCAGAACTCGTGGCGCTCGGAAGACTGGAACGAAGACGCACCTTGGATGCGCATGTTCCGTAACGCTCGTGTGTGGGTGAACTAAGGGCCGTGTACAAGCTCAGCTTCTTCGTTCCCGACAGTCATGTCGATGGGGTCAAGAGTGCCGTATTCGCCGCTGGTGGCGGACGGATCGGCGCTTACGACCACTGTTCATGGCAAGTGCGGGGGCTTGGTCAGTTTCGCCCACTGGACGGCAGCCAGCCGTTCATTGGCGAGGCAGGGCAGGTCGAGCAGGTCGAGGAGTGGAAGGTTGAACTTGTAGTGGCCGATGAGTTGATCCGCTCGGTGGTGGCGGCTCTGAAACAGAGCCACCCCTACGAGACACCGGCGTATGAGGTGTGGCGATTGGAGGATTTCTGATCCTTTGATCGCCGCCCTGAAAAACCCGCTGATTCGTCAGCGGGTTTTTTTATGGTCTTCATTTTTTGAACCGAAAAAAAACCCGGCATGAAAGCCGGGTTTTTTCAGGAGCGTCGAGCTTAAGCGGTGAAGGTTTTGCCTTCGAACTGCTCAGCCACGAATTTCCAGTTAACCAGGTTCCAGAACGCTTCAACGTACTTCGGACGCAGGTTGCGGTAGTCGATGTAGTAAGCGTGTTCCCAGACGTCGCAGGTCAGCAGCGGGGTGTCGCCGTTGGTCAGCGGGTTGCCGGCACCGATGGTGCTTGCCAGGCCCAGGGAACCATCAGCCTTTTTCACCAACCAGCCCCAACCGGAACCGAAAGTGCCGATGGAAGTCTTGCTGAACTCTTCCTTGAACTTGTCGAACGAACCGAAGGCTGCGTTGATGGCTTCAGCCAGCGCGCCGGTTGGTTGACCGCCAGCGTTTGGCGCCAGGCAGTTCCAGTAGAAAGTGTGGTTCCACACTTGAGCGGCGTTGTTGAAGATGCCGCCCGAGGAAGTCTTGACGATTTCTTCCAGGGTCTTGCCTTCGAACTCGGTGCCAGGCACCAGGTTGTTCAGGTTCACGACATAGGTGTTGTGGTGCTTGTCGTGGTGAAATTCCAGGGTTTCCTTGGAAATGTGCGGCTGCAGGGCATCGTGTGCGTACGGCAGCGGCGGCAATTCGAAAGCCATTATGATTCTCCTAATCAGGTCAGTTGCGGTGAGCGCAAGGCCGATCACGGGCGGCCAGACAAGCGCCGGGGAGTTTGTACTCTTTGCGGCGCATCGGATCGGATCATAGCACCGGGGGTGCGGCATAACCACGCAACATCTGTGTGGAATAGAGGTTCCAGAGCCTTTTGGAATAAATCAGCCAGCGCTGATCAGCTGTAATGCTACGGCGAACATCATCACCGCCACCAACAGGTCAAGAATCCGCCAGGTGCTCGGCCGGGCCAGCCACGGAGCCAACCATGCCGCGCCGAGCGCCAGGGTGAAAAACCACAACAATGATGCACTGGCCGCCCCCACCACGTACGCGCCGGGCTCCGTTTGTTGGGCGCCAAGGGAGCCGATCAACAGAACGGTGTCCAGGTAAACGTGCGGATTGAGCAGGGTCACCGCCAAGGCACTGAGCATCACCGCACGCAGCGAACGAACGGTCTGGTTCTCACCCTGTTGCAGGCTCTGTCTGGAACAGGCCCGACGCAACGCCTGGCTGCCGTACCACAACAGAAACGCCGCGCCGCCCCAACGGGCAATGGCCAACAGGGTCGGGTTTTGTGCCAGCACCGTCGCCAGGCCAAATACCCCGGCGGCCACCAGCAAGGCATCGCAGGCCACGCAGAGCGCCGCCACCGGCAGGTGATGTTCACGGCGCAGGCTTTGCGCCAGCACAAACGCATTCTGCGTGCCGATCGCCATGATCAGTCCGAAGGCCACCAACAGGCCGTTCATATAGCTTTGCCACATTATTCTTTACTCCGCGTTGGCTGCCAGGTCGCGCAGCACTTGCATCGCGCGTTCGGCGTCGGCCTGGCCGACAAACAAATGGTCGTGGTAGTAACCGGCGATCACGTTGCAGCTGATGCCAGCCTTGCCCAGGGCCGTGGCGAACGCCGCAGTGAGGCCGACGGCTTCAAGTGCCGAGTGCACGTTCAGGGTGATCCATGCGGCGATGTAGTCGAAGCTGAAACCAGCCTGTTCTGCGTGGGAACGTTCGAGGATCACGGTCAGGCCTTCCTGCTCGCGAAAGCTGCCGACGATCTCAAGACCTGTTGGCAGCCGGCCGTCGCGCAGGGTGCAGAACACGTATTCGCCGGCGTTGAGTTGCGGGCTCATGCTGCGCAGCAGCGTTGCCAGTGATGTTTCGCCAGCCATATGGATGATCCTTGTGCAAGAGTTCGTGCTGGCCATTCTCCGGTAGGAACCTGTATAAGAAAAACCAATATTGCTGATCGCTCATTAGGAAAACTGATGTTCGACTATAAATTGCTTTCTGCCTTGGCCGCGGTGGTCGAGCAGGCCGGTTTCGAACGGGCAGCCCAGGTGTTGGGTTTGTCACAATCGGCCATTTCCCAACGCATCAAATTGCTCGAGGCGCGGGTCGGCCAACCGGTGTTGGTGCGGGGCACGCGGCCGTCGCCGACCGAGCTCGGCCGGCGTCTGCTCAACCACGTGCAGCAGGTGCGTCTGCTTGAGCGGGATTTGCAGACGCTGGTGCCGGCGCTGGACGAAGAGGGCCTGCCGGAGCGCCTGCGGATCGCCCTGAACGCCGATAGCCTGGCGACCTGGTGGGCCCAGGCCGTGGGGGATTTTTGCGCGCAACACCATCTGTTGATGGATCTGGTGGTCGAGGACCAGACCGTCGGCCTCAAGCGCATGCGCGCAGGCGAAGTCGCGGCGTGCCTGTGTGCCAGCGAGCGCCCGGTAGCCGGTGCGCGCAGCGTATTGCTCGGAGCGATGCGCTACCGTGCGTTGGCCAGCCCGGCCTTCATTGCCCGGCACTTTCCTCAAGGCGTGCGCGCCGATCAGTTGGCCCGGACCCCGGCGCTGGTGTTCGGCCCGGACGACTTCCTGCAGCATCGCTACCTGGCGTCCCTCGGCGTCGATGGCGGTTTCGTACACCACCTGTGCCCATCGTCCGAAGGCTTTATCCGCCTCACCGAAGCCGGGCTTGGCTGGGGCCTGGTGCCGGAACTGCAGGTGCGCGAACAACTGGAGCGCGGCATTTTGCTGGAGCTTTTGCCAGATAAACCGATCGACGTGCCGCTGTACTGGCATCATTGGCGCAATGGCGGTCAGTTGTTGGGGTTGCTGACCGAGCAATTGGTGCAGGCGTCCAGGCAATGGTTGGTGCCGTTGGACTGACGGGCAGCGTCAAGACCTCACGCAATACGCAAAAAACGAAATATTCGGAGCACTACATGAAGATTCTGGTCACCGGCGCAAGCGGCTTCATTGGCGGGCGCTTTGCGCGTTTCGCCCTGGAGCAGGGCCTGGACGTACGGGTCAACGGTCGCCGGGCCGAAAGTGTCGAGCATCTGGTGCGCCGTGGCGCCGAGTTCATCCAGGGCGACTTGAGCGACCCGCTGCTGGCACGCGACCTGTGTTCCGGGGTCGAGGCCGTGGTGCATTGCGCCGGTGCCGTTGGCCTGTGGGGGCGTTATCAGGACTTTCACCTGGGCAACGTCCAGGTCACCGAAAATGTGGTCGAAGCCTGCCTGAAACAGCGAGTGCGGCGCCTGGTGCACCTGTCGTCGCCATCGATCTATTTCGATGGCCGCGATCACCTGGGGCTGACCGAAGAGCAGGTGCCCAAACGCTTCAAGCACCCGTACGCCGCGACCAAGTACCTGGCCGAGCAAAAAGTCTTCGGCGCCCAGGAGTTTGGCCTCGAAACCCTGGCGCTGCGTCCGCGTTTCGTGACCGGGGCGGGTGACATGAGCATCTTCCCGCGCTTGCTCAACATGCAGCGCAAGGGGCGCCTGGCGATCATCGGCAACGGTTTGAACAAGGTCGACTTCACCAGTGTGCACAACCTCAACGAAGCGTTGCTCAGCAGTTTGCTGGCCAGCGGTTCAGCCTTGGGCAAGGTGTACAACATCAGTAACGGAGCGCCGATCCCGCTGTGGGATGTGGTCAATTACGTCATGCGTAAAATGGAAGTCCCACAAGTGACGCGCTACCGTTCCTACGGCCTGGGCTACACCGCCGCGGCGCTCAATGAGGGGTTTTGCAAGGTGTGGCCGGGACGTCCCGAGCCGACCCTGTCGCGACTGGGCATGCAGGTCATGAAGAAAAATTTCACCCTGGATATCAGTCGCGCCCGGCATTATCTGGACTACGACCCCAAGGTCAGTCTCTGGACGGCGCTCGATGAGTTCTGCGCCTGGTGGAAGGCTCAGGACATTCGCTGAAACCCGCTTCACTGAACCGAGGTTCGGGTTCAGGGTCAATGGTTGCGGCCATGGGGGTTATACTGCGCCGCATCAAGCCATCACCGCGTTTCACAAAGGTTGACTCAATGTCCATGCGTAACGATGCCAACGATGACTTCGACGATGTACCGAGCCTGCGTGCAGACATCCTCGATGACGATGATTTCCCGAAGAGCACTCGCACCACCGTGCATTCGCGCACGCCGTCCGTGGTCAAGGTCAAGGCGGCGAGCACCGGCCCGTTGTGGGCACTGGTCGGCGCCCTGTTCTTTGCCTTTGCGGGCCTTGCCTGGTGGAGCTTCCAGCAGATTTCGCTGATGGAGCAACAACTGGTGGCAACCCAGGAAAGCTTTGCGCGAATCAGTGAAGAAGCGGCGGGGCGCCTGCAGGATATTTCCGGCAAGGTGGTCGCCAGCCAGACCAACGTCAGCACCGACAGCGAAGCGCTGAAGCTGCAAATCCGCCAGCTGCAAAGCCAGTTGCAGGACCAGGGCAAGCAACAACAGGGCGTCGCCGGCCAGGCCTCGGACCTTGACAAGCGCTTGGCGCAGATGACCGCGCAGACCAGCGACCTGGACAAGCGCCTGGCCCAGATAGCCGCCCAGGACACCGAGCAGCAAAAGGCCAATGCGCAAGTGCAGGAACAGGTCAAAGCCTTGGGCAGTGAACTGACCACGCTGAAAAATACCCCGGCGGACACCGAGAAATTCGACGCGCAACTGAAGAGCCTGGGCGCCGACATCACGGCGCTGAAGAAACAGGGCAATCCGAACGCCGCCATCGACCGCCTGGAACAGGACATCGTCGTCCTCAAGAGCCAGCAGGACAATCGTCCCGGCGCCCCTCAAGGCGCAAGCACCGCTGAGTTCGATGCCTTCCGTAGCCAGGTCACCCGGACCATCAACAGCCTGCAAGCGCAGATCCAGAACCTGCAACAGCAGCTGCGCACTCGCCAATAGGCCCTGCCTCATTCCCGGTTCGCCGGGAATGGAGCCCTTGTGCACCTCGATTAGCTGAATGTCCCTGCATGCGCCATTGCCGTCTACGCTCCTTCAAACATCTAAAGGAACGAGGGACGCGCCATGGGAGTTGTGCACAAGTTGGCCTGGCTGTGCGGCATGCTACTGATGTGCCTGGGCCAGGTTCAGGCTGCCGGAACCGAAAAGGCTGACAGCCAGGCCGCCATCGCCTTGCTGGAAAAAGCCCTTGCCTACTACCACGACAATGGCGACAAGGCCTTCGCCGCGTTCAGCCGCCAGGGAGAGTTTGTCGACCAGGACCGCTATGTCTTCGTGGTCGATACCAAGGGCGTGATGCTCGCCAGCGGCGGGCCCTCGGCGGCGCTGATTGGCCGGGATGTGTCGGATGTGCTCGGGCCGGATCTTCAGAAGGCCTTCAAGGATGCGCTGAAAGTGCCCGAGGGCAATGGTATCCAGCAAGCGGAGTACCGTTGGCAAAACTGGTCTGACGGCAAGGTCGAGCGCAAGCATGTCTACTATCAGCGTGTCGGCCAGCGAATCCTCGCGGTCGGCTACTACCTGCCACGGGCTTCGGCGGAACAGGCCATGGCTTTGCTGAACAAGGCGGCGACCGACCTGGCCAAGGACGAGAAGGGCACCCTGAAAGCGATCAACTCCCTCAAGGGCGGCTACCTGCAGGATGACCTGTATGTATTCGTCGTCGACCTCGATACCCGGCGCTACGTCGCCCACGGCACCAACCTGCGATTGATCAACACCGATTTCAGCAAGATCACTGATCCGGATGGAAAGCCGGTAGGGGAACCGATGCTGGCGCTGATCGCGCAACAGGATTACGGCGAGTATGAGTACCGCTGGAAAAACCCGGTGACCGGGAAGGTCGAGAACAAGCATGCCTACCTGAAAAAGGTCGGGCATTTCCTGGTGGCTGTGGGGTATTACAGCCCTTGAATGGCCTGTCTTCTGTAGGAGCGAGGCTTGCCCGCGAACCAGACGCCGCGGTGTGTCTGTAAGACCGCGTTATCGTTCTTCGCCGGCAAGCCTGGCTCCTACAAGGCCCGGTCTTCCCGTCCGCGCAACAGCATGTTCGGCATGGCGATTGCCGCTGCCAGCCCCAGCAGCGACACCGCCGCACTCACCATCAGCAAATGCCTGAACGTCAGCAGCAGTTCCGCGCGCAAGGCATCTTGCGCATCCCCCGGCGCGGCGTTCAGGCCGTCCAGCAAGACATTCCCCGAGTGACCTTCGGCCATCAGCGAAGCGCCGGCCAGATGGGCGAAGCTCGAATCCTGCAACAATGCCAGCAACAGCGCCGACATCAACGCCACGCCCACCGCACCGCCCAATGAGCGGAACAGGTTGGTGGTGCTGGTGGCAACGCCGATGTCACGCTGTTGCACCGAGTTCTGTGTACCGACCAGGGAGGTCGGAAACTGCATGCCCGAGGCGATCCCGCACAACAGCATGAACAGGCTGCTGAGCAAAAAGGCCTGGGGCGGGCTGAACGCCATACCGAGGATCGACAAGGGCATGAGCACAGCGCCGGTCAGGATCATCGGCTTGTAGCGCCCGGTCACGGAGGTACGACGGCCGGCGAAATACGCGCCGATCGGCAAGCCCATGGCCAGGGGCAGCAGGTGCAGGGCGGCGCTGTCCGCACCGGCTCCCGTGACACTCTGGAAACGCAGGGGCATCAGCACGATCAACGAGATGGCCTGGAAGCTGGTGAAGAAAATCGTGCACCAGCACAGGATTGCATTGCGGTTGGCGAACAGGTGCATCGGTAGCAAGGGCTCCGACGTCCGTCGTTCATGCAGCACGAACAGGCCCAGCACCGCGGCCGCACAAGCCAGCAACCCCAATACCTCGGCACTGCGCCAGGAATGACCCTGACCGAACTGGGTGATGCCCAGCAACAAGGCCGTCAGCCCGATGATCATCAACAGGGTACCGAGGTAATCGATCACCGGCTTGCGTTGCGGAACCGGCAAGCCCACCAGCGTGCGATTGGCTACCAGCCACGCCCCCAGGCCCAGCGGCAGGTTGATCAGGAAGACCCAGCGCCAGGACAGGTATTCGGTCATGTACCCGCCCAGTACCGGGCCGGCGACGCTGGCCACCGCATACATGCTGCTGAAGTAGCCCTGGTAACGGCCGCGCTCGCGGGGCGGCACGATGTCGCCGATGATCGCCTGGCTGACCGAGATCATGCCACCGGCACCGATCCCCTGGAGAATTCGCGCCAGCACCAGCTGTTCCATGCTCTGGGCCATGCCGCAGAACAGCGACGCCAAGGTGAACAGTCCCATGCCAAACAGCATCAATTTGCGCCGGCCGTACAAGTCGCCCAATTTGCCGTAGATCGGCACTGCCACCGTCATCGCCACCATGTAGCCGGAAATCACCCAGGCCAGCAGGCTGACGTCCTTGAATTGCGCGGAAATGGCCGGCATCGATACGGCCACGATGGTCTGGTCCAGCGCACCGAGGAAAATCGCCAGCATCAGCGCGATCAGCACGCTGCGGATGGCCGGTTTGGGCAATTCAGGCTGGTGGAGATTGGTCACGGGTAAACCTGCGGCAGTGAATGACCCGCCAGAGGCAAGGCGAGCTGGATACTCGTCAGTGTAAGTCGATAGGAAGCTATTCGATAGCCTCATATGGAAGGCCTGGTAAATCGTTTGCAAAGCTTCGACCTGACGAGCGGCCATCAGGTCGCGGGTGACTTCGGTTTGGCCGTCAATCATCACCGTTTTGCCACTGGCCAGCGCTTGCAGATCGCAGGCGATCAAGGCTGGTAAATGGTTTTTATGGATCGAAAGCTTGCATTTTTCACTTGCGGGTCGGTCAATTGAAGGTGAAAACTGAGTGGATAGCTGTACATTCTGCCAATCGGTGCGATTAGCGCCCGTCGTCCATTCCGAAACCTGGATTGAAGTGATGAACAAGCCTGACCTGCCTTCGATTCCGGTGTTCAAGCTCTACGGTGAAAGCCTGGATTGGCCGACCCCGGACTTGCTGCACTGTGAAACCATTTCCAAACGCAGTCGCGAACATCAATGGGAAATCAAACCTCACCGCCACGCCGATTTATGTCAGTTGCTCTTCGTATTCAAAGGTCAGGCAGAGCTTGAAATCGAAGGTAAACGTACGCAACTGACCGAGCCGGCAATCCAGATCCTGCCGCCGCTGTCGGTGCATGGCTTTCGCTTCAGCGAAGATGTCGAGGGGTTCGTGGTTACCCTCGCGGCACCGCTGATCGCGCATCTTCAGGCGCAACTGGGGCATTCGGTGAATGCCCTGGCCCAGGCCGAGAGCTACCCGGCGGGCCAGGACGCCGAGTACCTCAAGAGTTTGTTCAGCGCGTTGCAGAACGAATACACCAGCCACCAACCGGCGCGGGAAATGCTCATGCATTCGCTGGTCAGCGTGATCATGGTGTGGGTCAGCCGCCAGGTGATCCAGCGCCGCTCAGCCAGCCAACGACCGCAGCGGGCGCGGGAATACCTCAATGGCTACATTCAGTTGGTGGAAGAAACCTATCGCCAGCACGTCAAGGTTGAAGACCTGGCCCATCGGCTGGGGATTTCGGTCTCTCACCTCAATGGCACCTGCCGTGAGCTGGCGGGGCAACCGGCGTTGCAGATCATGCACGAACGGCAGTTGCTGGAGGCCAAGCGCCTGCTGACCTACACCAGCATGACCATTTATGAAATGTCCGACATGTTGGGGTTCTCTGATCCGACCAACTTCACGCGCCTGTTCCGGCGCCGCGTGGGCATCTCGCCAAAGGCGTTCCGCGACCGCTTGAAGGCCGATCAGGACAACGAGGCCTGACCCGTCCGTTAGCGCAGGGCGTTCAGGGTCGCGTTGTGCGGAATGCAACGCTCGAAATTGCAGCTGGCGGATTCCCGGGGCAGGTTGCGCAACTGCTCGACGCGCCAGGCGGCAGCGCCATACAGCCCGAGCGTGACCGCGCAGGTGATGAAGATGGCGAGGTACCTTCTTGTTTTGATGTTCATGGCGTAGACCTCTGAACGAATACCCTTCGGTACTACCTTGAGCATAGGTCAGCTCCTACAGGTTTGCGTCCCACGCCGGTTCTTCGGGAAACCTCACCACCAGAAAATCCAGCAGGCAGCGCAGCGCCGATGGCATGTGTTTGCGTGAGGCGTACACCGCGTACACGTTCATCTGCCGGGGTTCGGCATGGGGCAGCAGGCGAACCAGTTCGCCGCTGTGGATATGCACACCCGCCTGATAAGTCGGCAACATCGCCACCCCGGCGCCGGCCATGGCTGCGCGCAGCAATGTGCTGGCTTCGTTGGCGCTGATGTTGCCTTGCACCGGCACCGACACCTGCTCGCCGTCTTGTTCGAAATGCCAGAGGCTTTTGCCGAAATAGGAGTGGGTCAGGCAATTGTGCAGGCTCAGGTCTTCGACCCGCCGGGGCGTCGGGTGCTCGCGCAGGTAAGCGGGGGAGGCGCAGATCACTGAGCGGCAGACGGTCAGTCGCCGGGCGATCAGGTTCGGGTCCAGGTCATTGCTGGTGCGAATGGCCAGGTCGATGCGCTCATCCACCAGGTTCACCGTGCGGTCAAGCATCTGCATGTCGATGCTGACACCCGGGTAGCGCTTGACGAAGGCCGCCATGGCATCGGCCAGTTGCGCCTGGCCGAACGAGGTGCTGACGCTGATTCGCAGCAGGCCACGGGGTGCATCGTGCGGCACGCTGACGGCCGCTTGCATGTCCGTGGACAGATCGAGCATCTGCCGGCAGCGGGGCAGCATTTCGCTGCCGGCGGCGGTCAGGCTCAATTTGCGCGTGGTGCGGTGCATCAGGCGTGCGCCGACCCAGTTTTCCAGTTCCGCCAGATAGCGCGAAACCACCGGTCGTGATAGCTCCAAGTGATCGGCGGCGGCCGACTGGCTGCCGAGATCGACCACCGTGACGAACACCCGCATAGCGTGTAGACGATCCATGATTTGCCCGATTTCAGAAACAAACTATGTTCGATCATCGCATTTTTTGTACTGAAGCAGGCAACTAAGCTCTGTCCCCTATCAGCCAAGCCTGGCCCGCGAACCACGGAGCATCAGATGATCGGTTTCACCACACTCAAGCGCGTTTTGCTGGCGACCACCGCCCTCGGTTTCGCCGCCCACGCCGCCGCGTCGACATTGACGCTGGATGTCTACAACCCCGGCGATAAAGCGATATTCCCGGTGACTTCGGTACTGGTCAGCGGCGAAAAAGAGGCGATCCTGGTGGACGCCCAGTTCGGCAAGTCCCAGGCCGCGCAAGTGGTGGAAAAAATCCGCGCCAGCGGCAAGCAACTGACCACCATCTACATCAGCCATGGCGACCCGGATTACTACTTCGGCCTCGATACCCTGACGGCTGCTTTCCCCAAGGCCAAAGTGCTCGCTTCACAGCCGACCGTCGATCACATCAAGCACACCGTCGACGGCAAACTGGCGTTCTGGGGACCGAAGCTTGGGGCTGACGCACCCGCCAAAACCATCGTGCCGGATGTGCTCAAGGGCGACAGCCTGATGCTCGAAGGGCAGAAGTTGCAGGTGCTCGGTCTGCAAGGCAAACAACCGGATCGCAGCTTTGTGTGGATTCCGTCGATCAAGGCCGTGGTGGGTGGTGTGGTCGTGGCAGAAAACATCCACGTGTGGATGGCCGACACCCAGACCGCGCAGTCCCATGCCGATTGGTTGGCTACGCTGCATTCGATCGAAACCCTGAAGCCGAACACCGTCGTGCCGGGGCATTACCTCGGCGAGAGTGGTCGCTCCCTGGCTGCCGTGCAGTTCACCGCCGATTACATCAAGGCCTTCGACGAAGAAGCTGCCAAGGCCAAGGATTCGGCGGCACTGATCGCGGCCATGAAAAAACGCTTCCCGGCACTGGGCGAGGAAAGCTCGCTGGAGCTGAGCGCCAAGGTCGCCAAGGGCGAGATGAAGTGGGGTGAATGAATTTTCGCCATCGAGATGATCGTTCCCACGCTCCGCGTGGGAATGCCTCAAGGGACGCTCCGCGTTCCAATGGGACGCAGAGCGTCCCGGGCTGCATTCCCACGCAGAGCGTGGGAACGATCATGTCTGACCCAACCCAACTGGAGAACGCTATGAGCAAAATCGCAATCATCGGTGCCACCGGTCGTGCCGGTAGCCAACTGCTGGAAGAAGCCCTGCGTCGCGGTCACAGCGTTACCGCCATTGCCCGTGACACCTCGAAGATCGGCGCGCGTGAGGGTGTGGTGAGCAAGGCTGTCGATGCGCTGGATGCCGCCGCGTTGCAGGCGGCAATCGCCGGCCATGACGTAGTGATCAGCGCGGCGCATTTCGCGACACTGCCTGCCAGTGCCGTCATCGGGCCGGTGAAACAGGCCGGGGTCAAACGCCTGCTGGTGGTGGGCGGTGCCGGTTCACTGTTGTTGCCGGACGGTACCCGGGTGATCGATAGCGCAGGCTTCCCGGCGGAGTACAAGGCAGAAGCGGGCGCGGGTGCCGAGTTCCTGGAAAAGCTGCGTCAGGAAAAGGATCTGGACTGGACCTTCTTGTCGCCGTCGGCGGAGTTTGTCGAAGGTGAGCGTACCGGGGCTTTTCGGGTCGGCAAGGATGATTTGCTGGTGAGCAGCGCGGGGCGTAGCTGGATCACGTTCGCCGATTATGCGATTGCGATGCTCGATGAAATCGAAGCGCCGAAGCAATCTCGCCAGCGGTTTACCGTCGGGTATTGAGCTCACTGATCTCCTGTAGGAGCGAGCCTGCTCGCGATGGTGGTAGGGGCACCGCGTTGAATCAGGCAGCCCTCGTCATCGTTAACGTCCATCGCGAGCAGGCTCGCTCCTACAGGTTTTTGATCACCGTGATTGCGCCTGCTCCACCAACCACCCCATCAACTCGCGCAACTTCGGCGAAGGCGCAGGCTTCTCCGGGAAAACCAGGTAATACGCCAGCCCGGTTTTCACCTTCAATTCAAAGGGCATGACCAGCCTCCCGGCACTCAGGTCATCGCCGATCAACGACCAGTCACCGATCGCCACGCCTGTGCCTTGGGAGGCCATCGACATGGCCAGGTCCAGGGTTTCGAAATGCTGGCCCTTGCTCACATTGCTCAGGCGAATATCCGCAGTGGCCAGCCAGGCCTTCCAGTCCCGTTCATCCCGGGTCGGGTGCAGGAGCATGTGCTGCTCCAGATCTTCCGGCGACTGGAGCGGCACCGAACCTTCGAGCAATGGCTTGGAACACACCGGCGTCAGTTGCTCATCGAAGAGTTTTTGCGACACCAGTAAGCCGTCCGGCGGCGCGCCATACATCACTGCCGCATCGAACTGTTCGCGATGAAAATCCACGCCGTGCTTGACCGTGGTGGTCAGCTCCACCGGCACGTCCGGGCGTTCCCTTTGCCATTGCAACAGGCGTGGCAGCAACCAGCGCATGACACAGGTCGGGGCCTTGAGCTGCAAGGTTTCGCGCTTCTCGCCGATCTGCTCCACCGCCTCGTCGATCAGGCCGAAAATCTGCTGGACCCGTGGTAGCCATTCCCGTCCTTCGGCGGTCAGGTCCAGGCCTCGGGCCTGGCGGATGAACAATTCATAACCGAGGAAATCTTCCAGCCCGGCGATCTGCCGACTCACCGCGCCCTGGGTGATAAACAGCTGTTCGGCAGCACGGGTGAAATTGCAGCACTGCGCGGTAATCAGGAATGTGTGCAGCGCCGGCAGGGGAGGCAGTCGTTTCATTGGGATCCAAGGTATGACGTGAGGACATGGCTAGTATGACTTTTTATCCATTGTTGCGGCTATGTGTCGCCCGTTCCAATGAGGCCATCCCTGGACCTGCGAATCCATCATAAACACTGCGCAGGCCCGGCGTCTCAAACGAACAAGAAGGGCAATGACATGGCGACGTGCGGCGAAGTATTGGTCAAGTTACTCGAAGGTTACGGAGTCGAGCAGGTATTCGGCATTCCCGGGGTTCACACCGTGGAGCTGTATCGCGGGCTGGCCCGTTCGAGCATCAACCACGTCACCCCGCGTCACGAGCAGGGCGCCGGCTTCATGGCTGACGGCTATGCCCGCACCAGCGGCAAGCCGGGTGTGTGCTTCATCATCACCGGCCCTGGCATGACCAACATCACCACGGCAATGGGCCAGGCGTATGCCGACTCGATCCCGATGCTGGTGATCTCCAGCGTACAGACCCGCAACCAGCTGGGCGGCGGTCGCGGCAAGCTCCACGAGCTGCCGAACCAAAGCGCACTGGTCGGCGGCGTGGCGGCGTTCTCCCATACCCTGATGTCGGCGTCCGAGTTGCCGGGCGTGCTGGCCCGTGCCTTCGCGCTGTTCCAGGCGGGTCGTCCGCGTCCGGTGCACATCGAAATTCCGTTGGACGTTCTGGTTGAAGAAGCCGACGACCTGCTCGCCAGCATCCCGGTAAACATCGACCGCGCCGGTGCCGCACCGTCCGCCGTGAGCCGCATGACCGAGCTGCTGGCCGACGCCAAGCGTCCGTTGATCCTCGCCGGTGGTGGCGCCATCGATGCCGCCGCCGAGCTGACTGAACTGGCCGAACTGCTGGACGCGCCCGTCGCGCTGACCATCAATGCCAAGGGCATGCTGCACTCCGCTCATCCGCTGCTGATCGGTTCGACCCAGAGCCTGGTCGCCACGCGCGCACTGGTCGCCGAGGCCGACGTGGTGCTGGCCATCGGTACCGAGCTGGCTGAAACCGACTACGACGTGACCTTCGCCGGTGGTTTCGAGATTCCTGGCAAGCTGCTGCGCGTCGACATCGATCCGGACCAGACCGTACGCAACTACCCGCCACACGTGGCCTTGGTCGCCGACTCGCGCAACGCCGCCCAGGCCTTGCTCAGCGCGCTGTCGCACAAGCCGCTGGCCGAGCGCCGCAACGATTGGGGCCAGGTGCGCGCCGCCCGCTTGCGCGAAGAACTGGCCGCCACCTGGGATGCGCCGACCCTGGCCCAGACCCGTTTCCTGGAAACCGTCCTGCACGAACTGCCGAACGCAGTATTCGTCGGCGATTCGACCCAACCGGTGTACACCGGCAACCTGACCTTCAACCCGGAACGCCCGCGTCGCTGGTTCAACTCCTCCACCGGCTACGGCACCCTCGGTTATGCCTTGCCGGCGGCGATCGGCGCCTGGTTGGGCGGCACCGTCGAAGGCGGCGCACGTCCGCCAGTGGTGTGCCTGATCGGCGACGGCGGCCTGCAGTTCACCCTGCCGGAACTGGCCAGCGCCGTTGAAGCGCGCACCCCGGTGATCGTGCTGCTGTGGAATAACCAGGGTTACGAAGAGATCAAGAAGTACATGGTCAACCGTGCCATCGAGCCGGTGGGCGTGGACATCTACACCCCGGACTTCATCGGTGTGGCCAAGGCTTTGGGTTGCGCCGCCGAGGCGGTCAACGGTGTTGAGCAACTGCGTACGGCATTGCGTGTGGCCACCGATCGCCAGGGGCCGACCCTGATTGAAATCGATCAGACCGAGTGGACGAAGGCGGTGTCGAAATGAGCGTTTCCACGACTTTTCCGACGACTCTGGATGGCCTTTTCATCGAGGGTAAATGGTCGGCGGGCAACGAACACTTGCGCGTGATCAACCCGGCCACCGAAGCGCTGTTGACCACGGTCAACGGCGGTGACGAACGCGCCGTCGACCTGGCCGTGGGCGCGGCAACCAAGGCTTTCGCCGCCTGGTCGCAAACCAGCGGCGCCGAGCGCGGTGCGATCCTGCGCAAGATTGCGCAGGGCGTGCAGGCCGGTCGCGAGCGACTGATGCACTTGCAGTCGAGCAACAACGGCAAGCCATTGTTCGAAGCGGCCATCGACGTCGACGACGTGATCGCCACGTTCGAGTATTACGCCGGCCTGGCCGAAGGCCTGGACGCGAAACAGGACAGCCCGGTTGAACTGCCGACCGACGATTTCAGTGCGCGCCTGCGTCGTGAGCCTTGCGGTGTGGTCGGCCTGATCGTGCCGTGGAACTTCCCGATGGTCACTACCGCATGGAAACTCGCCCCGGCCCTGGCCGCCGGTTGCTGCGTGGTGCTCAAGCCCTCGGAAGTGACGCCGCTGCCGGAACTGGAACTGGCGACGATCATTGCCCAGGCCGGCTTGCCGGCCGGTGTGTTCAACCTGGTGTGCGGCACCGGCCTGGCCGTTGGTGCACCGCTGTCGGCGGACCCGCGTATCGCCAAGGTGTCGTTCACTGGCAGCAACGCGGTGGGCGTGCAGGTCATGCAACGGGCGGCGGAAACGGTCAAAGGCGTGAGCCTGGAACTGGGCGGCAAATCCTCCTTGCTGGTGCTGGCCGATGCCGACCTCGACCTGGCGGTGGAAGTGGCCTGCGGTGGCGGTTTCTTCAATGCCGGGCAGATGTGCTCCGCCACCAGCCGCGTGCTGGTCGCCGATGAGCTGGCCGATGAGTTCCTCAGCCGTGTGAAGGCCCGCGCCGAAGCCATTCGCGTGGCCGACCCGTTCGACCCGAACGTGGAAATGGGCGCGCTGGTCAACCAGGCGCAGTACCAGCGTGTGCTCGGCCACATCGATCGCGGTTTGAGCGCTGGCGCCAAACTGGTTTGCGGCGGCAATCGTCCGGCAGACCTGCCGCGCGGATATTTTTTGCAGCCGACCGTCTTCACCGACGTGCCTCTGGACAGTGCGCTGTGGTGCGAAGAGATTTTCGGTCCGGTGATTTGCGTACGCCGTTTTGCCTCGGAAGCCGAAGCGATTGCCCTGGCCAACGACAGCCAGTTCGGTCTGGTCGCCAGCGTCGTTACGCGTAACGCCGAAACGGCCGACCGCGTCGCCAACGCCTTGCAGGCGGGGCTTGTATGGATCAATGCGCCGCAAGTGATCTTCCCGCAGACCGCCTGGGGTGGCTACAAGCAGAGCAGCATCGGCCGCGAATTGGGGCCGTGGGGCTTGCAGGCTTTCCAGGAAATCAAACACGTGATTCGCGCCGTCTGAAGGCCCGAAAAAGGTCAACGCATGCCTCCTGGTGAGGCATGCGCCGGCGTCATGGCTTCAATGAATTTTTATCGATAGTCAGGTGTTTTACACGACCTCAGGATGAACCCGCTGGCTCAGTAAAGCCCTCGAAAATACGAGGGGTAACGCGGGTCCAGCCGCGCGGATGCAACAGTTTCGACCTGCCTTATACCTACAAAAACAAAGGGAGTCCGTAATGGGCGAGCATGATCTGAACAGACGTCAATTCATCAAGACCGTGGGCGTAGCCTCGGTTGCCGCGGCGGCCATGAGCCTGCCGTTCGTCAAGGCCAATGCCAGCGACACCCGCTTTCAAGGCAAGACCCTGCGCCTGTTGACCTGGTCCGACGACACCGGCCTGGCTGCACTGCGCAACATCGCCGCGACCTTTGAAGACAAGTACGGCTGCAAGGTCATCGCCGACCGCACCGGCAGTACCTCGGAAATGGTCGCCAAACTCAAGGCCGGCGGGGATCGTCCGCAATACGACATCATCACCCTGGCCGGCGTCGGTGCCGAAGGCCTGGCCGCCGCCAACCTGCTGGAAAAACCCGACCTCAACCGCATTCCCAACCTGGTCGACGTACCGGAAAAATACCGCACTGGCGCCAATGGCCACGGCATCGGTTACCTGCTCTGGTGCAACAGCCTGGTCTACAGCACGCGCACCATCAAGGAAGCGCCGAACAGCTACGCCGCCCTGTGGGACGCCGACCTGTCGCCGAACATCTTCCTGCCGCCGCCAAACTGGACCGAGGCCATGGACCTGATCATCATCGCCGCCAAACTGGCCGGTGGTGACGAGCACAACATTGAACCTGGCTTCAAGAAACTCGCCGAGCTCAAGGATCGTGTGGTGACCCTGGGCGAGAACCCGAACCAGATCGCCGAGCTGTTCCGCACCGGTTCCCTGGACATGGGTGGCCTGTACGCACCGGCCTTCTTCCCGAAACAGATCCGCGATCCGAACTACGGCCTGGGTGCCACCTTCGGCATGAAGGAAGGTTTCTACACCGACCTGATGCTCTCGGTGATGCCGAAGAATCGTCCTGGCGATACCGACCTGACCTACGCGTTCATCAACCACTCCCTGGACCCGCTGGTGCAGGGCAAGATGGCTGAAGACATCTACAACGGCCCGGTCAACGCCAAGGCGATCATCTCCGCCGAAGCACGCAAGAGCCCGTTCATCCTCACGCCTGAGCAGATTGCCGAGAAGGCGATCATGCACGACAACGCCTTCCTGGCCACCGTGCATGACCAATGGATTCGTCGTTACACGGAAATCTTTTCTTCCTGATCGAGTGACCTACACAGGATCTTCAAACACTGAAGATCCCTGTAGGAGTGAGCCTGCTCGCGATTGCGCACTGACATTTACCCACAATGTTGGCTGACAGATCGCCATCGCGAGCAGGCTCACTCCTACAAGGGGCCGGGGTGGCCTGAGGTCCTGTGTTCGCCAGCTGCTTTCCATTGACGAGACCCTTTGCTATGGAACACCAACCTTTGACCCATTCGGTCAGCGTCGCTGAGCCGCGCCCGAATCGGGGTGTTTCGCCGACGGCCCGTGCCTGGTTTTTCCTCACCCCGTCGATGCTGTTTCTGGGCGTGCTGATCGCCGCCAGCCTGCTGGTGCTGCGCATGAGCGTGGGTACCAAAGGCGCGGAATGGTCCGGGTTCAGCCTGGCCAGTTACGCCCAATTGCTCGAACCCTACTACCTCAAATCGCTGATGCTGACCCTGCGCCTGGCGCTGATCAGCGCGGTGATCGCGGTGATTCTGGCGATCCCGGTGGCCTACACCATGTCCCGCCTGACCTCGCCGTTCGTGCGGCGGATCTTCCTCGCCGCGGTGCTGTTGCCGTTGCTGGTCAACCTGCTGCTGCAAAGCTACGGCTGGCTGGTGATCCTCGGTCCCGGCGGCATGCTCAACCAGGCACTGATGGGCCTGGGCCTGATCAAGCGTCCGATCATGTTGCTGTACAACCAGAACGGCGTGTTGATGGGCCTGGTGCAAACCGCCTTCCCGCTGGCCGTGCTGCCGATTGCCAGCGCCATGCGCGGCGTCGCCCGCAGCTACGAAGAAGCCGCCGCCACCCTCGGCGCCAGTCGCCTGCAGGTGTTCCGCCAGGTGGTGCTGCCGATGAGCCTGCCGGGGATCATCACCGGTGCGACGCTGGTATTTGCCTACAACGCCAGCAGCTTCGTGGTGCCTTTGCTGCTTGGCGGCCGTCGCGTGCCGATGCTGGCGGTGATGGTGCATGACCAGATCGCCCCGCTGATGAACTGGCCCGCCGCATCCGCCGCTGGCGTAGTGCTGATCGTCACGACCCTCGCGATCATGACCCTGTCCGAATACATCACTGGCCGTCGTCGGCGCATGCTGGAGGCTTCGCAATGAGTACCCTGATCAAGAAGCGCCAGTCGTTGTTGCCAGGTGATACCGGCAAGTTCGCCGGCATCCTCTCGGGCTTCATCCTGCTGCTGGCGGTGTTGCCGATCCTGACCATGATCGTCATGTCCTTCAGCGGCGCGTCGAACCTCGACTTTCCGCCGAGCAGCTACAGCCTGCAATGGTACAAGGCGGCCTGGCACACCTTCGTCTCACCGGATGCCAGCGATGTGCTGAGCCTGGGCAAGGCCATGACCACCAGCCTGATGGTCTCGTGCCTGACCATGGTCTTCGCCACGCTGATCGCGGTGCCGGCGGCCTATGCGCTGACCCGTTGCGAGTTCCGTGGCAAGGCGGTGGCACTGCAACTGATGTCGCTGCCCCTGGTGTTCCCGATGGTGGTGCTGGGCCTGGCGTTGCTGCTGGTGTTCGACAGCCTGCCGTTCCAGATGACCACCTCGCGGCTGGTGATCGCCCACGTGATCCTGGCGTTGCCGTTCGTGGTGAAGAACTGCACGGCGGCCATGCTCTCGATTGGCAGCGAAGTCGAGGAGGCCGCGCAAATGCTCGGCGCTTCACCGCTGCGGGCGATTGTCGACGTGGTGGTGCCGTTGATGAAGTCGGGGATCCTGGCGGGCATGCTGCTGGCGTTCATCGTCTCGTTCAACGAATTCACCGTGACCTATTTCCTCTACACCATCGATGTGATGACCGTGCCGATCTGGATGTACAGCCGCACCGTGTCTTCCCTCGACCCCACCGTATTTTCGTTTGCCGTGCTGATCGTGCTGATCGACTTCGTCCTGATCTGGGCGCTGGAGAAGCTGGTCGGTGAAGGTGGCGTTTCGTTCTGATTTCTTGAGGTGCTTTATGTCTGGTCTGATTCTGGAAAACGTCGAGAAACACTACGGCTCGGCCTGCGCGGTAAAAGATGTGAACCTGCATTTGCCCGAGGGCAAACTGGTGTGTTTCCTCGGGCCTTCGGGCTGTGGCAAAACCACCTTGCTGCGGATGATCGCCGGGCTGGAAACCCTGACCGGCGGCGAGATTCGCCTGGATGGCGAGGACATCGGCCAAACGCCTGCGCACCTGCGTAATTTCGGCATGGTGTTCCAGTCCCTGGCGCTGTTCCCGCACATGACCGTGGGCGAGAACATTGCTTATCCACTGAAACTGCGCGGGGTCAGCAAGGCTGATCAGCAGGCGCGGGTGGTGGAGTTGCTGGAGTTGATCCAGCTGCAACCGATGATTGATCGGCCGGTGGCGAAACTCTCCGGTGGCCAGCGTCAGCGCGTGGCGATTGCCCGGGCGATTGCCAATCACCCGAAAATCCTGTTGCTCGACGAACCGCTGTCGGCGCTGGACGCCAAGCTGCGTGAATCGATGCAGGTGGAAATCCGTCAACTGCAACAGCGCCTGAACATCACCACCATCATGGTCACCCACGACCAGCGCGAGGCCATGACCATGGCCGATATCGTCGTCGTGCTGGGCGAGCACCGGGTGCAGCAGGTGGGTACGCCGATCGAGATCTACCGCCACCCGGCCAACGAGTTCGTTGCGGACTTCATCGGCTCGGGCAACATCTTCCCGGCCACGGCGCTGGGCAACGGCAAGGTCAGCCTGCCGGGCGGCGATGCGCTGCAAGTACCGATCTGCAGCAGCATTGTGGTCGGTGAAAAAGTGAAGATGCTGATTCGCCCGGAAGACCTGCAACTGTCGGCGCCGCAGGCCACGGCGGGTAACCGCTTGCTGGGCAAGGTGACGTTCGTACGCGATATCGGCGCGACCATCGAGACCACGGTGGAGTGTTCCGGGGTGTCGTTTACGGCGCTGAGCACGCCGTGTCAGGGGATTGGCTTAAGCGTTGGGCATCCGGTGTCGGTGACATTGCCGGCGGAGGCTTGCCGCGTACTCGGTGCCTGATCCTGATTTGATGTTGGCCTTGCTGGCCCCTTCGCTGGCAAGCCAGCTCCTACAAGGCTCGTGATATCCCTGTAGGAGCTGGCTTGCCAGCGAAAGCGTCATCGGCAACAACGCAAATTCCAGATCAGACCGATGACCGCAACCGAGCCAAATCCCTAAGCGGCGGAGCCCCGAACAATCGGCTGTACTCCCGGCTGAACTGCGAAGGGCTTTCATACCCCACCCGATACCCCGCCGCCGAAGCTTCCAGCCCTTCGGCCAACATCAGGCGCCGCGCCTCCTGCAGGCGCAGCTGCTTCTGATACTGCAACGGACTCATCGCCGTCATCGCCTTGAAGCGATGGTGCAGGGTCGACACACTCAGGTTCACTTCCTTCGCCAGATCGTCAATGCGCAGCGGCTGCTCGAAGTTGCCATTGAGCCACTTGATCGCCTGGCTGATGCGGTGACTCTGGCTGTTGGCAATGGCGATTTCATACAGCCGGTGCCCCTGCTTGCTGCGTAGCAACCGGTAGAGAATTTCCCGGCGAACCAGCGGTGCGAGCATGGCGATGTCTTTCGGGGTGTCGAGCAACCGCGCCAGGCGCAGCACGGCATCGAGCATTGCGCTGTCGAGTTGTTCAACATACAAGCCGCGCCCGGTCGGCCGGGTGGGCAAACCGAGCGGGCCGGCGTCGGCTATCAGCGCGGTGATTTCCGCCGGGTCGATGTCCAGCCGCACCGCGAGGATCGGCTCCTCTACCGAAACATTCACCACCCGCCCGCTGAGCGGCATCGAGACCGAGACCACCAGGTAATTGAGCGGGTCGTAATTGAAGTACTCGTCGGCCAGGCGAACTTCCTTGCGACCCTGGGCCATGATGCACAGCGCCGGTTGTGCAAGCACCGGGGCGAAATCGTGATTCTGGCTGTGGCGCGACATGAACAGCGAGCCGACAGCGGTGGCATAAGTGCCATCTTCGGCGGTGTTGCGGCGGATGATCGCCGCCAGTTCCGCGCGCTGCTTTTCCATGTCGGCGTCCAGCGGGGCTTGCGGCGGCTGTGAAAAGTGATCGAGAGACGACATGCAAGGCATCCTCGGCAAGGCATGGGTGATGGGGCAGAGCATATGTTTGTGCAAGCAACAGCGGTAGACACATCCTGCCTGATGCTTGCCTGATTCTGCACGGGGTGGCTTCTATTTCTGCGCATGCTCAGCGCCCAGGCAGACTGCCAACCCCCTGTAGGAGCGAGCCTGCTCGCGATGAACCCGAGAGCGACGCGGGGTATCAGGTTTCCAGCGTTATCGTTGACGACCATCGCGAGCAAGCTTGCTCCTACACAAAACTCGCAGGGCAGAACATTGGTAGCGTTTTACGCATTGTTACCGGCTGCCCGCTCAGTCTCGCAGGATCGTGCAACGCAGCGGCAGGAATCGACTAACGACAGGCGCGTGCCAGCCTTTAATCTTGGATCCTGTCGCAGCCCGTCCCCTGGCTGCCACGCGACTCCCTGGGAGGGTTGAACATGTCAAAGCAGATCCCCGTCAGTCATATGGCCTTTGTCCGGGCGCGCCCCGGGCGCTCTCAAGAGCTGGGTGTGCGCCTGAGCGCCTTGATCGAGCCGTCCCGCGCAGCGAAAGGCTGCCTGAGCTTTGCCTTGCAGCACTCGCAATGCGACCCGCAGTTGTGGCTGGTTTCCGGCTTCTGGGCCAATCAGCAGGCCATGACTGCGTACTTCAGCACGCCGGCCATGGAGGTTTTTGCCGAGCTGGTGCAGGAACTGGTGGTCGACAGCCTGGATTTTCACACCTTCAAGGAGGTGTCGGCGGCGCAGGCGTTGCGTCAGTCCGGTGCAGCGGTACACAAACTGGCCGGTTGAGGGTTTAATGGCAGCATTCTCAACCAGCCAGGATGCGCGACATGGCACGCAAAGCCTTTGAACACTTCGAAGCCGTTTCAGCCGTAGTACCGGGCGAGGGTGGTTACCATGCCGCAATCGCCGTCAAAGCGTTGGGTGGTTCCGGCGCCCCGCGTTTTCACAAAGTACTGGAAGGCCAGACCTTCAAGACCGCTCACGACGCCGATCTGGCGGCCGCCAAAGAGCTGACCCGCCTCAAGGACGTCAAAGAAGACGCCGACCTGCTCTGGTAATTACTTCACCGCCCCCGGGCGATACATCTTGAACAACGCCTCAGGCCCCAGCTGGAAATAATCCGCTGGCCCGCCGCCGCGCAGAATCGGTTCTGCCGCGGCGGTGTCGTACACCCCATCCTTCAACAGCCACTTGGCGATGTGCACGGCGACCACTTCGCCGAGAATCAGCCAGCTCGGCACCACATTTCCGTCCGCCCGCTGCAGCTGAATGATCTGGGTGACCTTGCATTCGAAGGACACCGGGCTTTCGGCGACCCGTGGCACTGCAATGACTTTCGAGGCGACGGTTGTCAGCCCGGCCAATTCGAACTCATTGACCTGCGGACCGACAGCGGCGCAGCTCTGGTTCATCTGCTCGGCCAATGGCCGGGTGGCCAGGTTCCAGGCGAATTCGCCGGTCTGTTCGATGTTGTTCAGGCTGTCTTTGCGCCCAATGCTGGAAAAACCAATGATCGGCGGGATGTAGTTGAAGGCGTTGAAAAAGCTGTAGGGCGCCAGGTTCAAGTGGCCTTCGGCATCCTGTGAAGAAATCCAGCCAATGGGACGCGGGCCGACGATCGCGTTGAACGGATCGTGGGGCAGGCCGTGGCCGTTCGCGGGTTCGTAATAGTGGATGTCGTCGGGCATGGCCGGTCTTCCTGAAGGCGTGAATCGGAGGAGCGCCATAGTGCAAGGGCGGGCCGCTGATTTCCAGTCAGATGAATTACTTGTAGGAGCGAGCCTGCTCGCGATTGCAATCTGTCAGTCAACATCAATGGTGAATTTCAATCCGCTATCGCGAGCAGGCTCGCTCCCACAGGTTCTGTGGTTAAACCCGGCATTTGTGTACCCCAGAAATGACTAAGCCCGGCCGAAGCCGGGCTTTGGTGCCGCTTTTGCGGATTAGCTGACGGAAGCACCGCCAGTACGATCGTAACCATCTTCGGCAACGGTGGCGCCGCCAGTGCGGTCGTAGCCATCCGCGGCGACTGTGGCGGAACCCGTGCGGTCATAGCCGTCTGCTGCAACAGCGGAGCCAGTACGGTCGTAACCGTCGGCGGCGAAGGTGTTGGCGGCCAGTACGGACAGGGCGATGGCGAGGAACAGTTTGGTTTTCATCTTCATTTCTCCAGGTTCTTTGGCGTTTTGTCTCTTGGGCATGGGTTTCATGCTACGCCAATTAAACTGATTAAAAAGCGCAAAATAATGCTAAAAACAATCGATTAAGTAGATGTTAACGCCAATAGACGTCAGCGCTTTCAAGGTTTGAATGGGCGCATGGCAGTTAATCGATCAGGCAGGTTCAGGATGAGGGGAGCGCATTAACTCGTGATTAATCCGCTCTTTTGCCCGTGTGACAGATTTTTCATAAAGCGCCTACCCATTTTTCACCCACTGACCTCCAGTCTGCGCACCGCGGCATAACCCGAAGAAAGGGTCGTCATGAATACTGGAGCTCTATCCCCGATGAATAAACTTCCTCAAATCACCCTGGCGTTCTGGGTGATGAAAATCTGCGCGACGACTCTGGGGGAAACCGCCGGAGATTTGCTGTCGATGACCCTCAACGTAGGCTATGCCATCAGCTCGCTGATATTGATCAGCGTGTTTGTGCTGACACTGGTTACGCAATTGATGGCCAAAACCTACAAGCCGGTGCTGTACTGGATCGTGATCCTGTCGACCAGCACGGCGGGCACCACCATGTCCGACTTCATGGACCGCACTCTTGAGTTGGGCTACGCCACGGGCTCGATGATCCTGATTGCGATTTTGATAGGGATTTTTGCCGCCTGGCGCCTGAGCGGCGATTCGCTGAACGTGACCAAGGTCCAGACGTTCCGTGGCGAGATGTTTTATTGGATGGCGATTCTGTTTTCCAACACCCTGGGCACCGCGCTTGGCGATTACCTGGCCGATGATTCGGGCCTTGGCTTTGCCGGTGGCGCGCTGTTGATCGGCTCGACCATTGCGTTGGTCGTGCTGCTCAAATACTTCACGAAAATTTCGTCGGTGCTGTTGTTCTGGGTGGCGTTCGTGCTCACCCGGCCGTTCGGCGCGACGCTGGGTGATTTCCTGACCAAGCCCCATGAAAAGGGTGGCCTGGACTTCGGCACTATCGGTTCATCGCTGGTGTTGGCGGGGATTCTGGTGGTGATGATTGCGGGGGCTTCGTACGCGCAGAACAAGTACGGGAAACAGTCGGCAGCCGAGTTGACTTGATACCGAGGTGCCCCCCTTCGCGGGCAAGCCTCGCTCCTACAGTTCGATGCCGTTCACACATTTGTGATCGACTCAAACCTGTAGGAGCGAGGCTTGCTCGCGAAGAGGCCGGTATGACCGACCTCGATGCGGCTGTCAGTCAGTGACGATCCGCGAATGCTTACGGGTGTCCTTCATGGTGACATACACCAGCAACGACACGGCGATGCACGCGGTGACATACCAGTAGTAACCGGTTTCCATGCCAATGCTCTTGAACCACAGCGCGATGTATTCAGCGGTACCGCCGAAGATCGACACGGTCAGGGCGTACGGCAGGCCAACGCCCAGGGCGCGGATTTCGGTCGGGAACAGCTCGGCCTTGACCACTGCGTTGATCGAGGTGTAGCCGCTGACGATGATCAGTGCCGCCATGATCAGGAAGAACGCGCCCCACCAGGTCGTGATGGTGTGCAGGGTGGTGAGGATCGGCACGGTGAAAATCGTGCCCAGTACGCCAAAGGCGATCAGGATCGGACGACGGCCGATCTTGTCCGACAGGCCACCGATGATCGGTTGCAGGCACATGAACAGGAACAGTGTGGCGGCAGAGATGGTGGTGGAGTCGGAAATGCTCATGCCGACGGTGTTCACCAGGTATTTCTGCATGTAGGTGGTGTAGGTGTAGAACGCCAGGGTGCCGCCCATGGTCAGGCCGACCACGGTCAACAGCTCTTTTGGATGGCGCATCAAGGTGCGCATCGCGCTTTCCTTGGCCTTTTCCTTCTTGGTGAACGACTCGGTTTCTTCCATGCCACGACGCAGGTACAGCGCGACTACGGCACACAGCGCGCCGATGGCGAACGGAATGCGCCAGCCCCAGGCGTACAGCTCTTCGGTGGTCAGTACGTTTTGCAGGATGATCAGTACGGCCAAGGCGATGAGCTGACCGGAGATCAGGGTCACGTATTGGAAGCTGGAGTAGAAACCACGACGTTCCTTGGTCGCCATCTCGCTGAGGTAAGTGGCGGAGGTGCCGTATTCGCCACCGACCGACAGGCCTTGCAGCAAGCGGGCGAACACCAGCAGGATCGGCGCACCGATACCGATGATTTCATAGCCTGGGCTCAGGGCGATCAGCAGCGAGCCGAAGCACATCAGGTACACCGAGGCCATCAGGGCCTTCTTGCGTCCGACCTTGTCGGCGTACAGGCCCATCAGCCATCCGCCGATAGGGCGCATCAGGAAGCCCACGGCGAAGATCGCAGCGGTGTTCAGCAGTTGTGCAGTGGTGTCGCCTTTGGGGAAAAAGGTCTTGGCGAAATAGAGGGAGAAAGCGGCGTAGACATACCAGTCATACCACTCGACCATGTTGCCGACGGAGCCGCTGAAGATCGATTTGATGCGGCTGGAGGTGGTTCGTTCTTTTGTCGGCGCGGCAACCGACCCACGGGGCAGGGTATTGGAGTTATCCATTGAAGGATCCTTCGTCTAATTATTTTTTGTGGAGCGCGCATAAACGCAGCCTGCGGGGGCTATAGCAGGAGCTGTGCCAAGAGGGAGAGGGCCGGTTTAGAGGGGGTTTGAGGTTTTTGTGAGCGGAAATCCGCTTATTCTGGAGAGGGTGTGAGCGAAAAACCGCTTAACAGTTCCTGAAGTTGCTTTGCGTGTACCGGCCTCATCGCGAGCAGGCTCGCTCCCACAAGGGGCCGGTGTACGCAGCTCAATGTGGGAGCGAGCCTGCTCGCGATGAGGCCAGTAGAAGCACTGCAAGAATCAGTTCTCTTGCAGGAACATCTCGCGGGTCAGTCCATGCCGCTGCATCTTTTCATTGAACGTGCGGCGTGGCAGTTGCAGCTCTTCGAGCACCGCTTTCACATCACCCTTGTGCCGGGTCAACGCGGCGCGCAGGCACTGCGCTTCGAAGGCTTCCTGCTGCGCTGCCAGAGACTGACCCGGCTCGATGCCCGCCGGTACAGGCTCGCCAAGGCCCAACACCTGGCGCTCGGCCACGTTTGCCAGTTCGCGCACATTGCCTGGCCAGTCGTGACTTAACAGATGGCTCAACTGCGGCCCGCTCAACGGTGCAAAGGTGCGTCCCAGGCGCTCGGCGGCACTCTGGGCAAAGGCCTCGTACAACAACGGAATGTCTTCGCGACGGTCGCGCAACGGTGGCAGGCGCAATTCGGCGACGTTCAAGCGGTAAGCCAGGTCTTCGCGAAAACGCCCGGCCCGTGCCTCGTCGAGCAGGTCCGGCTTGGTCGCGGCGATGATGCGCAAATCCACACGAATGCTCTGGTTCGAGCCCAGGCGCTCAAGCTTCTGCTCCTGCAACACCCGCAGCAATTTCACCTGCTGCGCCAGGGGCATGCTTTCGATTTCATCGAGAAACAGCGTGCCGCCATCGGCGTATTCGAGCTTGCCGATCCGCTTGCCCTGGGCGCCGGTGAACGCGCCGCTTTCGTGGCCAAACAGCTCGGCCTCGAACAGTTGTTCGGGGATGGCCGCGCAGTTCAAGGCGACGAAGGGTTTAGCGGCGCGTGGGCCGAAGTCGTGCAGGCAGCGGGCAACCAGCTCCTTGCCGCTGCCGGTTTCACCGCGGATCAATACGTTGACCGGCAACGCCGCCAGGTCCAGAACTTGCCGGCGCAGCGTTTGCAAGCCTCGGGACACCCCCAGCAACGTCGCATCGAGTTTGGCGCGGTTGTCGGCCTGCTCGTGCAACGCGCGGTTTTCCAGCACCAGCCGGCGTTTGTCCAGCGCGCGGCGCAGGCTGCCAAGCAGGGTTTGCGGGCTGAAGGGTTTTTCGAGGAAGTCGTAGGCGCCATCGCGCATCGCATCGACCGCCATTGGCACGTCGCCATGGCCGGTCAGCAGAATCACCGGCAAGTCGGCATCGCGGCGCTGGACTTCGGCCAGCAGCTCCAGCCCGGACATGCCGGGCATGCGCACGTCGCTGAGGATCACACCGGGGTAATGCGCGGGCAGTTGCGCCAGGCATTCATCGGCGCGGCTGAACAGTTGCACCTGGAAGCCCGACAGGCTCAGCCATTGTTCGACGGCGCTGCGGATGCTGCTTTCGTCGTCGACCACCATCACTGAATTGAGCATGTGCCAGGGGCCTCCGGATCGATAGGCAAGGTGAGTGTGAACACCGCGCCGTTGTCGTGATTATCGGCGCTCAGGCGTCCGCCCGATTCGTGAACAATGGCAAAGGATACGGCCAGACCGATGCCCAGGCCATCGCCCACCGGTTTAGTGGTGAAAAAGGGATCGAAGACCTTCGACAGGTTTTCTTCGGCGATGCCACCACCGTTGTCGATAACGCTCAGGCGCCACAGTTGTTCGTCGGCTTCGAGGCGGATTTCCAGGCGTTTGCAGGGTTTATCCTGCATCGCATCCAGGGCGTTGCGCAGCAGATTGATCAGCACCTGTTCCAGGCGAATCGCATCGCCGCGCACCCACGCCGGGCGGGTCAGGTGCAGCACGGTGCTGACCTGTTCGTCGCGCAGGCGAGTGTCGAGCAGCTCAAGTGATTGGTCCACCACCGCCGCCAGGTCCAGGCGTTCGCGCAAGCCGCTGGGACTTTTACGGGCAAAGGTTTTCAGGTGGCCGGTGAGGGCGGCCATGCGCGTCAGCATGTCATCCACCGGTTTGAGTGCCTTGTAGGCGTCGTCGACCCGGCCGTGTTCGAGCAACAGGCGCAAGGTCGCCAGCTGCATGCGCTGGGCGGTCAACGGCTGATTGATTTCATGGGCCAGCGCCGCCGACATCTGACCGAGGGCTGCGAGCTTGGCCGACTGCACCAGACCGTCCTGGGCGGTGCGCAGGTCGCGGGTGCGTTCTTCCACCAGCTGTTCGAGTTCTTCGCGACTGCGCTGGCGCATTTTCGCCAGGCGCCAGCGCTGGTTGAGGAACAGCAGCAGGAACACCAGCGTCAGCCACAGGCCGGCCGCGGCGAGGGCGGCGTTGCGGCTGTCTTCGAACGCCACTTGCGGACGACGCAGCAGGTGCAGCGTCCAGCCCTCGGCGGTCAGCGGCAGGGACTCCCACAGGTAATCCGTTTTGCCGTCCGGTCCGTCGACCCGCGCCAGTTCGCTGTTGTCGTCGAAACGGCGTAGCGATTGATAGTCGAGCAGTGTCAGCGGCTGCTTGTCGTATTGGCGGGTGGCCTTGAGCTCGGCCTGATCGCTGTCGCTCAGCGGTTTCAATTGGCGATAGCGCCAGCCCGGCTGATTGGCGATGAAGATAATCCCGCGTGCATCGCTGACCAGCAGCGTGTCGCTGCCTTGGCGCCATTCGCGTTCCAGCTCGGGAAACTCGAGCTTCACCACCATGGCGCCGAGAAACTGCCCGTCGTCGTTGGTCACGGCGCTGGACAGGAAGTAACCCGGTATCCCGCTGGTCACCCCCACGGCATAAAAACGCCCGGTGCCCTGGGTTCGGGTCTGATTGAAGTAGGGGCGAAAACCGTAGTTATGACCGACGTAACTGCTGGGCAAACGCCAGTTGCTCGCCGCCACGGCCAGGCCAGTACGATCGAGCAGTTCCAGGGTCGAGGACTCGGCGGCCCCGTTGATCTTTTCCAGTTTGCGGTTAAGCACTTCCTGTTGTTCGGGGCTTACCGGGCCCTTGAGTGCGTCACGCAATTGAGGGTCCAGCGCCAGCACCGAGGGCAGGGCGCGGTAACGTTCGATCAGGGTATGCAGCGACGTGGCGTACAACGCCAGTTGCTGATTGGCACGGGCCGCGTCTTCGACCAGGGATTGGCGTACGGTGTGGCGCATGGCCAGGGTGGCAGCAATGGCGGCACCGGCGATGATCAGCACGGTGTACAGCGCCAGGCGCAGGGATCGGGAAGTCGGCAGCATGCAGTGGACAACAGGTGAAAATGAGGGGGAGCACCATACCATGTGGACGGCAGTCATCTCTCGCCCGAACCCATGCGCTGGCGCGGGTTTTACCGTGATGGTCGATTGCAGGCGTTTCAGCTTGTTACCAGCCAAAAAAAACCGGCCTGTCGTTGCCGACCGGCCGGTTTTTTGAGGTTTCAGTGCGTTTTACTGCACTTCTACCGCCAGGCTTTCACTGATCTTTTGCTGCCAGATGGCAGGACCGGTGATGTGTACCGACTCGCCCTTGCTGTCGACTGCAACAGTCACAGGCATGTCTTTCACGTCGAACTCGTAGATGGCTTCCATCCCCAGTTCAGCGAATGCCACCACGCGGGATTTCTTGATCGCTTGCGCCACCAGGTAAGCCGCGCCGCCCACTGCCATCAGGTAAACGGCCTTGTGGTCCTTGATCGCGTCGATCGCGGTCGGGCCACGCTCGGATTTGCCGATCATGCCCAGCAGGCCGGTTTGCTCGAGGATCTGGCGGGTGAACTTGTCCATACGCGTTGCGGTAGTAGGACCGGCAGGGCCAACCACTTCTTCGCGCACCGGATCGACCGGGCCGACGTAGTAGATGAAGCGACCTTTCAGGTCCACCGGCAGGGTTTCACCCTTGTTCAGCATCTCGACCATGCGCTTGTGCGCAGCATCGCGACCGGTGAGCATCTTGCCGTTGAGCAGGACGGTTTCGCCCGGCTTCCAACTCTGCACTTCTTCCGGGGTCAGGGTGTCGAGGTTGACGCGACGGGCCGACGGGCCGGCTTCCCAGACGATTTCCGGGTAGGCGTCCAACGGCGGCGCCTCCAGGGAGGCCGGGCCGGAACCGTCGAGCACGAAGTGCGCGTGACGGGTGGCGGCGCAGTTCGGGATCATGCACACCGGCAGGGACGCGGCGTGGGTCGGGTAATCCATGATCTTCACGTCGAGCACTGTGGTCAGGCCACCGAGGCCCTGGGCGCCGATGCCCAGTTGGTTGACCTTCTCGAACAGCTCCAGGCGCATTTCTTCGATGCGGTTCTGCGGGCCGCGGGCTTTGAGCTCGTGAATGTCGATGGATTCCATCAACACTTCCTTGGCCATCACCGCGGCTTTCTCGGCGGTGCCGCCGATGCCGATACCGAGCATGCCCGGTGGGCACCAGCCGGCGCCCATGGTCGGAACGGTCTTCAGAACCCAGTCGACGATCGAGTCGGACGGGTTGAGCATGGCCATTTTCGACTTGTTCTCGGAACCACCGCCCTTGGCCGCCACGTCCACTTCCACGGTGTTACCCGGAACGATGGAGTAGTGGATAACGGCCGGGGTATTGTCCTTGGTGTTTTTACGAGCACCCGCCGGGTCGGCGAGGATCGAGGCACGCAGGACGTTTTCCGGCAGGTTGTAAGCCCGGCGCACGCCTTCGTTGATCATGTCGTCCAGGCCCATGGTGGCGCCATCCCAACGAACGTCCATGCCTACGCGCACGAACACGGTGACGATGCCGGTGTCCTGGCAGATCGGGCGGTGGCCGGTGGCGCACATCCGCGAGTTGATCAGGATCTGCGCCATGGAGTCACGGGCCGCTGGCGATTCTTCGCGCAGGTAGGCTTCGTGCATCGCCTGGATGAAATCCACGGGGTGGTAGTAGGAAATGAACTGCAGGGCGTCGGCAACGCTCTGAATCAGGTCGTCTTGCTTGATCACGGTCATGAGTCGCGCTCCTCTAAAAGACGGGAACATTCAATAAGGTGCTTGCAGCTTGGGTGCATCGGTCGGTTGCAAGCACCTTTCAAGGCACGCCGGGCATGCTGGCGCGACGCTAAAAAGGCGCGGCAGTATAGCGCGCCTCGCAAGCGGGCACACCCGCCGACAGTCAATCGTTGGTCGCATAGTTAGGCCTGGCATCCGATGGCTGTCATGCCCCGATCCCTGTAGGAGCTGGCTTGCCAGCGAAAGCGGTGGGTGAGACGGCCCATTTATTGACTGGACGGACGCCTTCGCTGGCAAGCCAGCTCCTACAAAAATTGAATGGTTATTTATCGGCCGCACCACTAAAGTGACATTCGGTCTGTAGAGTAGGACGCTCTGTCAGTCTCCTTTCATAGGGTGAGTCAACGATTGACCCATAACGCCATCCAGCGCCTGTTGCTCAAACGTTTTGGCCTCGCAGCCGGCACCTACGCCCTGGCTCTTCTACTGCTGTGGCTGGCGTTTTTCACCGGCCATTACGATGAGCCGCTGGCCAATGTCGCCGTCGGCAGCGCGCTGGTGGTCATCAGCCAGGCGGCGTTGTTCGTGGTGTTCTACAGCGGTTGCAACCTGCGTTTTTCCGACCCCAGCCTGACCGAGCCGCAAGTGCTGCTGGGGCTGGGCTGGCAAACCTGGTTGATTGCCAATCTGGATGAGGCCCGCGGCGCGTTCCTGGTGTTCTACGTGCTGATTCTGTTGTTCGGGCTGTTTCATCTGTCGCGCCGTGCCTTTGCACGGTGCGCGTTGCTGGTATTTTTCAGTTTCAGCACGATCACGCTGTGGGAGGGCTACCACCTCCAGCTGGCCGATCCGGCGCTGGCCGTGTTGCAGGTGTGCGTGCTGTTTATCGTGCTGGTCTGGCTGGAGCTGTACGCCCGTTACGTCCAGGCCTCCCGCCTGCGCATGCGTCAGCGCCGCTTCGCCTTGCAGGCACACCAGGATACGTTGCGCGGGATGATGCGCCAGCTCGAGGACCTGGTGGCCACCGACGAATTGACCGGTTTGTTCAATCGCCGGCATTTCCTGCGCCTGGCTTCGCGCGAACTCAAGGCCATGGACGCCAGTGTCGTGCATGGCCTGGCGCTGATCGACCTTGATCACTTCAAACGCATCAACGACATTCACGGCCATGCGGCTGGCGATCAGGTGTTGCAGGCATTTGCCGGCGTGGCGTCAGCCTGCCTGCGCGACGGTGATGTCCTGGCGCGCTACGGCGGAGAAGAGTTCGTGGTGTTGCTGCCTGATTGCGATGCCGGGCGATTGACGGCGTGTTGCGAGCGGCTGCGCCTCGCCTTCATCGATGTACAGTTGATCGGCTTGAAGGTCGGCAGTCTCAGCCTGTCCGCGGGCATGACCCTGCTGTTACCGGGCGATGATCTTGACGAGGCCTTGCAGCGGGCTGACCAGGCACTTTATCGGGCCAAGCGTGACGGTCGCAACCGGTGCGCAGCGGCATGGGAAAACGTCGATGCCTGAGTTGCGTGTTGGCGACCGCCAATGGTCGGTGGCCACTGGCAGTAATCTGCTGGATGCCCTGAATCAGAACGGCGTGTCAGTGCCTTACAGCTGTCGTGCCGGCAGTTGCCATGCGTGCCTGGTGCAATGCGTGCAAGGGCTGCCGAGCGACAGTCGCCCCGATGCTCTGAGCGCAGAGCAGCGTCAGCAAGGCTGGCGCCTGGCCTGCCAGTGTCAGGTGGTCGAGGACTTGCAGGTGCACACCTTCGACCCGCAACAGGACGGTCGCCCGGCCGAGGTCGCTGCCGCCGATTGGCTGAGCCCCAGCGTGTTGCGCTTGCGCCTGACTGCGCAGCGGCCATTGCGCTACAGCGCCGGCCAGCATCTGGTGTTATGGGCGGGCAATGTGGCGCGGCCATACTCCCTCGCCAGCCTGCCGGAAGAGGACCGCTTTCTCGAGTTTCACCTTGATTGTCGCCAGTCGGGGGAATTTTGCGAGGCAGCCCGTCAGCTGAGCATCGGCGACCCGATCCGCCTCGGCGAGTTGCGTGGTGGCGCGTTGCACTACGATCCGGACTGGCACGACCGTCCGCTGTGGCTGATGGCGGCCGGCACCGGGCTGGGCCCGTTGTTTGGCGTGTTGCGCGAAGCGTTGCGTCAGGATCATCGGGGCGCCATCCGCGTCATCCACCTGGCCCATGACGCCAATGAACATTACCTGGCCAAACCCCTGCAAGCCATGGCGGCCAGCCGCCCGAACCTCAGTATCGAGCTCTGGACCCCGGCCGAGTTGCCGGCGGCTTTGGCACAACTGCGGATTGTTTCCCGGCAAACCCTGGCTTTGGTCTGTGGGGCACCGGACAGCGTCGATGCGTTTGCCCGGCGCTTGTATCTGGCGGGATTGCCGCGCAATCAACTGCTGGCGGACGTGTTCCTGCCCCGTGCTTAAGCGTTGAGTTCTCAGGCAAGAATTCACTATGAGCCAGGCCATGTCACACGGGTGGCCGAAAGCCCCACACCTTCATCAGGTGTGGGGCTTTTGCCAATCAGGGGAGCAGGCCGCGTGCGAGGGCACTGTCAAATACCCCGCCGTTGTTAAACTCCACAGATATCACAACGCCTTTGTTTGTAATGACTGACGTGTGCTGTCTGAAGTGTTGTGAGTCTATGTAATTCAGCCAGCCTTCACCGTTGCCGAAGCTTTTGTCATGAGTTCCGTCATGTAAAAAGCGTGCAATACCGTAATTGTTACTCGATAAGTCATCCGTCTCTACAACTGCAGTGGCGAGGAAACTGCCGTCGGGCTGGAAATCGGTATTAAACAATAATACTCGTGACGAGCTCACGGCAGTAAGGACAGGGTTCCCCTTATTGAACTGGATATTGCTGGATCCATCTGCTTCACGACTGATTAACAGTCCGGGCCTTTCCAGACTATTTGGGTCGACAACCGTGCCTGCGCACAGAACGCGGTTGTTCGGTTGCTTTACAGTCTTTTCAAGAACGAAGTGGTGCCCTGGGTTTTCACTCGACAGAAACAGGAATCCACCCCGCTGATAGGTTGTATCAAGCCTGCCATCCTGATGGTGTTTTACCAAGACTATGGCGTCCGGTAAGCCGCCATCAATAACTCTGACGTTACCACTGCTTATGTAATTTCCACTGTCATCAACGATCAGGCTGGACAGCTCCAGTCGGTTAAAAATTTCGTGTTTGACGCGAACGAAGCCAGCGCCATTGAACGTGTAATCGAGCACCCCGCGGTGATCGAGGCGAATGATAAAGCTATCCTGAGTTCCGCCCGTACTGGTCGCGTGCAACAGCAAAATGTGCTCGTTGGTAATCGTGCAGATTTTTTGAATACTCCGTTCAGAGACTCTCGAATGAGGGGGGTTACCTGGCTTCAATCTGGCTTTTTCGCTGAGGTCTTCATTGTTGGCTGGTGCAATAATCGGATGTTCTGACTCTCGCGGAGCTCTGAAAATAAACTTTCCATGGTCTGCAAAATTCTCGTCGATTTTTCCGCTTGGAAGAATGCAAGAAACCCCCTTGTCCAGCCTTGAACTACCGTTCTCACGATGAATGAGAAGCCCGCTAAGCACAATTTTGCCATTCAAAAAATTAATATTATCGCAGTAAAAATTAGATGGAAAATTGGTAAAAAAATCGCTGAAATAACCTTGCTCGCCAAAACTTATATCGATAAAGCCATTTTCGTCGAGTCGCGCCAACGTGTAGATCGAGTGGCTGGATTCCTTATATGCCAAGCCTGCAACGTAAATTTTGTTGTCAGGGCCGGTGGCGACTGTCATTGATTCATAGTTAGGATAGTTGGGATTTGGCGACTGGAGTCGGGCGAGGCCTTTATCGCCAAAGCTAGGGTCTAGTTCGCTCGCGTTACGAAGTGTTTCAATAGTGTTGTTAGTCGACATGATTTACTCCCTGTTGATTGCTGATTTTTCCAGGCCCCAGGATGTATTCGGGGTCAAGTCATTCAGCCTGTCGGAAGCCTTTACCGGTACTGTCAAAAGTGTCAGGTGTCGCAAGGTGTCGTCGAGATCATGAATTCTGGTCATAAAAAAGGCCCCCCAGCGCAAACTGGGAGGCCTATTTACTGGCGAAGGTCTCAGACCATCGGATCGCCAACGTGCAGAATCTTCATGCCGTTGGTGCCGCCGGTGGTGTGGTAGCTGTCGCCCTTGGTCAGGATGACCCAGTCGCCTTTCTCCACGACGCCGCGCTTGACCAGCTCGTCGATCGCCTTCTGGCTGACTTCGTTCGGTGCCAGCGAAGCTGGATCGAACGGAATGGTGTACACGCCACGGAACATTGCAGCACGGGCCTGGGCTTCACGGTGCGGAGTGAACGCGTAGATCGGCACCGAGGAACGGATGCGCGACATGATCAGCGGGGTGTAGCCGCTTTCGGTCAGGGCGATGATCGCTTTTACGCCCGGGAAGTGGTTGGCGGTGTACATGGTCGCCAGCGCGATGCTCTCGTCGCAGCGCTGGAACTCTTTACCGATGCGGTGGCTGGAGGTCTTGCTGGTCGGGTGCTTTTCAGCGCCGATGCAGATGCGCGCCATGGCTTGCACGGCTTCCAGCGGGTACAGACCGGCGGCACTTTCGGCCGAGAGCATCACGGCGTCGGTGTAGTCGAGCACGGCGTTGGCTACGTCGGACACTTCGGCGCGAGTCGGCATCGGGTTCTGGATCATCGACTCCATCATCTGGGTCGCCACGATCACGGCCTTGTTGTGGCGGCGTGCGTGCAGAATGATTTTCTTCTGGATGCCCACCAGTTCGGCGTCGCCGATTTCCACGCCCAGGTCACCACGGGCCACCATCACGGCGTCGGAGGCATTGATCAGGCCATCGAGGGTTTCGTCGTCGGCCACGGCTTCGGCACGTTCGATCTTCGCCACCAGCCAGGCGGTACCGCCGGCTTCGTCGCGCAGTTGACGGGCGTATTCCATGTCGGCGGCGTCGCGCGGGAAGGACACGGCGAGGTAGTCGACCTGCATTTCGGCAGCGAGCTTGATGTCGGCCTTGTCTTTCTCGGTCAGGGCCGGTGCCGTCAGGCCACCGCCACGACGGTTGATGCCTTTATGGTCCGACAGCGGGCCGCCGATGGTCACGGTGCAGTTCAGTTCGGTGGCGGTGGCGGTATCGACGCGCATCACCACGCGGCCGTCGTCGAGCAGCAGCTCGTCGCCTACACCGCAGTCCTTGACCAGGTCCGGGTAGTCGATGCCGACCACTTGCTGGTTGCCTTCGGTCAGGGGATGGCTGGTGGAGAAGGTGAATTGATCACCGATCTTCAGCTCGATCTTCTTGTTGGCGAATTTGGCGATACGGATTTTCGGGCCTTGCAGGTCACCCAGCAGGGCGACGAAGCGGCCATGCTTGGCAGCGAGGTCACGCACCAGCTTCGCGCGAGCCTTGTGCTCGTCGGGGGTGCCGTGGGAGAAGTTCAGGCGGGCGACGTCCAGGCCAGCCAGGATCAGCTGTTCGAGAACTTCCGGCGAGTTACTGGCCGGGCCAAGGGTGGCGACGATTTTGGTACGACGGACGGACATGCAAAGACTCCTGAGTTCAAGCGCTGAGTGAGGCTACTATGCTCTTGGGGTGTAGTCATTGTTCATGTGCACTACTTATTGGTTTGTTTCTTTGAATGAACACTTTTGGTTAATGACCACCTGAAGATTTTCGCCCACGGGTCGATACAGAGCTCAAGTCAGGAGAACTCCCATGCGATTCGTGCTCATAGCCGTCCTTGCCCTCAGTGTCGTGGGCTGCACCCGTTGGTCGATGAACCACCATTTGAACCTGGCCTACAGCGCCTATGACCGTGGCAATTGCGAGCAGGTGACGCTCGAACTGTCCAAAGTGGAACGCGCCAGCCGCGCACGGCCTTATGTGTGGCCGGAAGTATCGATGCTGCGCGGCTTGTGCCTGGAGCGGCAGAAACTGTTTGTCGATGCGGCGCAAACCTACCAGTTCATTATCGCTTCGTATCCGCAAAGCGAATATGCCTATCGCGCCCAGGCGCGTCTGGAAACCCTGCAAGCGCTGGGTCACTACCCGCTGCGCAGTTCGGCGGCGGTGCGTCCAACTCGCTTCTGATTACGTTTCTCATTCAATGGCTGGCTCACCGGCGACGGTGAGCTATAGTCGAATAAACCGGTTCGGAGCCTTGTCTCCAAACCGAGGTAACACCTGTGATCGGCAGGAGTAAGCGGCAGCGGTTCATGGACTGCCGCACCAGGATCGGGGAGAGCGCGCCCATGCCTGATTCAACAAGAGGCAGGCCCGTTCCGAAGCATTAGTGCGGCTCTGCTTAAGGGCCTGGCAAAGCGAATTCAGCATGTTCACTGACCGCCGGATCGAGCGGCATCAACTGCCGTATTTTCTGAAAGTGTTCAACCGCATTACCGACAAACCTATTGGCTATCTGGGCAACGTCTCTGAAGACGGGCTGATGCTCATCAGTCAGCTGCCGATGATGATCGGCGCGGATTTCGATTTGCGTCTGAAAATCCCCGCGAGCGGCGGGTGCATGCAGGTCATCGACCTGCGGGCGTGTTGCCTGTGGTGCCATGAAGACGCAACCCCTCATTTCTATGACGCCGGGTTCAGCCTGCAACGGGCGCCACCTGAGTATGGGCAACTGGTGGAGGCGTTGAGGCAGTACTTCAGCTTTCAGCCGTTGCCGGCTTCGGCCTGATGCAGCAAACGTTGCGCTTGGAGGGGGGCTCTAAATCGTCCCTGCTTTTTTCCAGCTCAAGTAACGCGTGACCAACGCGGGGCCCAATGCCTCAGGCTGACTATCCACTACCGGTACTCCGTGGGCGATCAAGCGCTCATGGAGTGCTGCGCGCGAATTCAGATATTCGACGCTCCCACAATAGGCCAGCGCTTCCGACAAGGTTTGCACCAGTAATGTGCGCGTCGTATCGAGGACGTTTTCACGCAAGCTTGCGACCAACACCTGATGCTGCTGGCTCAAGCGCTTGACGGCCGTCAGCAGTTCTTCATCGTCTTCATCGCGCAGGTTGGTCACCAGCAGCACCAGCGCCCGCCGTTTCTGTCGAGACAGTAGTTGGGTGGTAGCCGCTTGATAATCGGCGCTGCGTTGAGTGCTGTTCAGGTCGTAGACCGTATTGAGCAATACGTTGAGTTGCCCGGCACCTTTCACAGGCGCGAGATAACGCGGTTGGTCGCTGGCAAAGGTGCTCAGGCCCACTGCATCACCCTGACGCAACGCCACGTAGCTCAGCAACAGACAGGCATTGAGCGCGTGATCGAAGTGCGCCAGTTCATCGTCCTGGCTGCGCATGCGTCGACCGCAGTCGAGCATCAAGATGATCTGTTGGTCACGCTCGTCCTGGTACTCCCGGGCAATGGGCGTGCGTTGGCGGGCGGTGGCTTTCCAGTCGATCTGGCGAAGGCTGTCGCCTTCGCGAAATTCCCGTAGCTGATGAAACTCCAGGCCCAGGCCGCGTCGTTGGCGCTGGCGCACGCCGAGTTGGCTGAGCCAGTTGTCCACCGCCAGCAGCTGGCCGCCGTAGAGGCGGGCGAAGTCGGGGTAGACGCGGGTGTTGTCGATCACGCTCAGCAGGCGTTTGCCGTGCCATAGACCCAATGGGCTGGGCAGGCTGGTTTCGCAGTGCTCGAAGCTGAAGTGGCCGCGCTTGAGCGGACGCAGGCGATAGTCGACGTCGCTGTGCTGGCCGGGTTGAAGTTCGACCGATAGAGGAAGGTTCTCGAAGCTCAACCCGTCGGGCACGTGGTCGTAGACCTGGATGTTCAGCGGCAGGGGAAAGTCGTGCGCGACTTGCAGTCGCACGGAGCTCCAGCGACCGAGGGCCAGGCTGCCGGGCAGTTGTCGTTGTACGCGGGGCGAGGGCAGGCGGTTGAGGCGGATGGCGTCGAGAATTGCCAGGACCAGGAGTGCCAGGAGCAGGCCCCAGTTGATCGAGAACAGTGTTGAAGGAACGGCGATGTCCAATGCGCGCAATGTGCCCAGAATGAGGCCGATGGCCAGCAGGATTGCGAGCCAGGCCAGCAGCAGGCGCGAGGGTTTCACAGCCGTGGTGCCGGCACTTGATCGAGCAGTTGCCGCAGCACCTGATCGACATCCAGCCCTTCGATATCCAGTTCTGGCGCAATGCGCACGCGATGGCGCAACACGGCCAGGGCGCAGCCTTTTATATCGTCCGGGATCACAAACTCGCCGCCGCGTAACAAGGCTCGCGCCCTGGCGCAGCGCACCAGCGCAATGGATGCACGAGGCCCGGCGCCGAGGGTCAGGCCGGGCCAGCTGCGGGTAGTGCGGGCCAGGCGTACGGCGTAGTCGAGGACCTGGTCGTCCAGCGGCAAATCACTGACGATGCGCTGCAACACCAGTACCTCCTTGGCTTGCAGCACCGTGCGCAGCGGTTGCACATCGAGCATGTCGGCCCGGGTCGAGCGGCTGACCTGGCGCACCATGTCCAACTCCTGTTCGGCGTCGGGGTAGTCCATGCGCACCTTGAGCATGAAGCGATCGAGTTCTGCTTCCGGTAACGGGTACGTGCCTTCCTGTTCGATGGGGTTTTGCGTGGCGAGCACCATGAACGGCTGCGCGATGGGCAGGGCGCGTCCTTCGAGGGTGACCTGGCGTTCCTGCATGGCTTCGAGCAGTGCGGCCTGGGTTTTTGCCGGGGCGCGGTTGATCTCGTCGGCGAGCAACAGGTTGGTGAACAAGGGGCCCTTGCGCAGTTTGAATTGCTCGGTCTGCAAGTCGTACACCGCATGGCCGGTGACGTCGCTGGGCATCAGGTCCGGCGTGAACTGGATACGCGCGAATTCGCCGCCGAAACAGCGTGCCAATGCCCTGACCAGCAACGTCTTGCCCAGCCCCGGCACGCCTTCGAGCAATACGTGGCCGCCGGCAAGCAGGGCGGTGAGGACGTCATCGATGACCCTGTCCTGGCCGATCACGGCTTTTTGCAATTCATGGCGCACCGCCTGGGCCAACTGGCAGGCACGCTGGCGTTGCCGGGTGGCGTGGTTGATTGCATCGGGCTCGATCGGTTGACTCATAACGCATTCCTCAAGGTTTGCAGGCGGGCGACCTGGCGGCTGAATTCAGCTCTGGAAAGCCGCTGCTTCAGCCGCGGGCCCATGGCTTGGCTGATCGCATCTGCGGGCTGGCCGCTCAGGCGGGCGAGTACCTGCCATTGTTCGGCGACATCCAGTTGTTCATAGCCAGGATGACGATGTCTCACGCGGCGCAGTATGTCTTGCTGCAAGGCCTGCAGCAGGCTGTGCTGGCCATCGTGCCGCAACATGAAATCGGCGCTGGCGCGCAGGTGTTCCTGCAATTGGCGGCGAGCTTTACCCTGCGGTTCCAGCAGTGGGCCATGGCGCACACCGAAGTGCCAGCAACCCAGGCCGATCAGGGCGATCAAGGCGACCAGCGCCTGGGGGAAATGGCGCAGCAGCAGTGTCAGCAGGCTGTCGTGCTCGGTGTCGAACAGCAGGGTCACACCGGTATCGGCGGTCAGGTACCAGAGCAGCCAGGCATTGTCGTATTGATCGATGGCCGGGGTTTTCCACAGGTCGGCGTCGGTCACCACGATGATCGAGCCGAGCCCGTGCTCCAGTTGCATCATATGGGTGGCCTTGGCACTGTTGGCCCAGGCCTGGGCGAGGTTTTTCGGGTCTTCGAGATGGAACGCGGTATCGAAGCTGGCGTAGGCCGGTGCGTCTTCATCTTCCAGATAGAGCTTGGTCAGTTGCGGGTAGGGATCATCCCGGGTGCCGGGCGGCGGGTCCTTGAGGTCTTTGCTCAGCGATTGTTGCAGTTGCACCCGATCCAGCAACAGGTCATTGCTTTGCCCGGTCTTTTCATCCCACAGCGACTGGGCAACGAACATCAGGCGCCCGCCGGCCCGGGTCCAGTTCAGCACCTGATCGATCTGCCGGGGCGTCATGTTGTAGCGGTCGCCGAACATCAACAGGCTGTGATGCTCTGGTGCCAGGGTTGGCAGGACGTCGAGGCGGTTGGCATGGCTGACACTCAGGCCCTGCTTGCGCAGAAAAAGCTCGGCGGCCAGGTAGGGATTGGCCAGGGCTTCAGGCGCCGGGCCGTGGTCGATTTCGGCCGGATAGGGCGTTGCCTTGAGGTACAGCCAAGTCATCAACGCGCCGAGCAGCGCAGCGCTCACCGCGCAGACGATCGGCCAGGTGCGCCGGTTCAATGGGTGACTTCCGGGCCAAATACGCCACGCCAGGCGTCGCACAGTTCGCGTTGCACCTGCGCGGGTGGCAGCAGATGCCCGTAGGCCATGTTTTGCCAGTGCGTGGTCAGGTCTTTGCTGAAGGCCAACAGTGCCGGTTGCTGCAATTGCTCGATGCGTTCCAGTACCTGGCCTTCGGTGTCGGCGGCCTTGAGTGGCATGTCGAAGTCATGCAACAGGCGGCTGAGCAGGGCGCGATAGAGTAAGCCAAGCGCTGCACGCGGGTTGCTCTGCCAGAGGCGTTCGGCACTGGCAGCGATGTCAGGGGGCAGGGTCTCGCGGCTGAGGTCCAGGCCGAAGGCCTGCGGGGTAGGCGGGTGCGGGGTTCTTTCGGCGGGGCGCGGGCGACGGCTGACGAACGCCTGCAGCCACTCACGGTAGTACCAGATCAAGACCCCGATGGCGGTGATCACGGCTGCCCACAGCGTGATTTCGATCAGCGTGGCCAATGCGCCGAAGTGCTGGTTGTCAAACATCTGGAGCAACGCCTTTAGCCATTGAGGTGTGTTGTCTTCGTCCGCGCGTTCGTCCGGGGCCTGGTTTTCGCCAAATCGATAACGGGTGACGGTTTCCCGGTTCTTGAACGGTGGCTGATCGAGAATGGCCTTGATGCTGTCCCGGGATGCCTGGCTGGTCAGTGGTTGCTCCAGCAAGCGCGGGCTGTCGGGCGTCGCAGGGGTCGCCCAGACGGTGGGTGCGATCGGCATCAGCAAGGTGACTGCCAGTAACAGGGCGAGGGTGGCGCCGCTCAAACGCTGGGACAGGCGGCGAAACACCAGCTCGATATCCCAGGCTTCGAGCGCGGTGCGCCGGTTCAGGTACAGGCTGAAGCCTGCGGCTACGTAGACCGGCTCCCAAACCACCAGCACCAGGACGTAGAAGCCGTTGGACAGGTGTTCCAGCCAGTGCCACTCCTGCGTCGCGGCACTGATCAGCGACTGCCAGCTCCAGTCGAGGGCGACCTGTTGTGGCAACAACAGGTAAAACAGGACCATCAAGCCGATCCATAACGCGCCTTCCAGATGCGCACCAATCACGGTCAGCCAGCGTGCCGCGCTGGCGTCACGCTGCAACAGCACCTGCAATCGCTGTTGGCGCGCATCACCGCTCAGGCCTTCGAGCTGCAACACCGGCAACACGAAGCTGCGACTCAGGCTCAGGCGTCGCCAGGTCAGGCTGGCCAGCAGTTGCGGCTTGAGCAACCGGGGCCACTGGTGAAGCGCCTGCTTGAGGGTGGGCGTTTCGCCAAAAATGGCTTTGGAAAGGATGTACAACGGCAAGCGCTCGAAGGCCGGTTTCAGCCACCAGAAGATGAACACGGCCAGGGTCGGCGAATCCCACAGCAACCAGGTGAGCAGGGCGAAAACCGGCAAGGTGACAAGCGCCCAACTGCTCATCAGCAGGCGTCGGTGGCGCTGGCTCAACAGCACGCCGAGGTCCATGGCTTCCCAGGTCGGTCTTGGGCGAATGACCACTGTGGTGTCACTCAGGCGCATGGCGTGTCCGTCCGGCGAACAGCAGGTAAGTCGCCACCAGCACCCAGAGCGCAGCACCGACCAGGTATTTGGTCAGGGGCGCCGGGGTCGTCATCGACGACCAGTAGGCTTCGATGAATGCCGCAATCAGCAGGAACAACATGACGCCGCAAATCAGCAGCACGCTCTTGCGAGCCGCCAGGCGCAAGGCTTCGGCACGGGGCAGGCGTCCCGGTGCAATCAGCGCCCAACCCAGTTGCAGGCCTGCGGCACCGGCCAGGGCAATGGCGGTCAACTCAAAGGCACCGTGACCGACCACGAAAGACCAGAAGCTTTGCCCGTAGCCGATATGCGTCAGGTGTCCGGCCACCGCGCCGATCATCAAACCGTTGAAGACCAGGAAAAACGCGCTGCCCAGGCCAAACAGCAGTCCGCTGGCGTAAGTCTGAAAGGCGATCCCGATGTTGTGCATGATGTAGTAGCCGAACATCGCCCAGTCTTCACTGGCTGCCCGCTCCATCGAGCGCCCCAGGTGACCGGCATCGGGGTCGTACATGCTTTGCATGTCGCTGACCTGGTCGGCTGGAATCAGGTTGTAGACCAGGTCCGGAAACAGATACACCAGCCCTGCAAACGCGATCAGGCTGCCGAAAAACATCAGGCTCGCGGCGAGCACGAAGCGCCATTGTTCGCGTACCAGCCGGGGGAAGCCGGCCAGGATGAAACCCAGCGCCTGGGCGCCCAGCTGACTACGATGTCGATAAAGCTGCTGATGTCCGCGCAACACCTGTTGCTGCAACGAGTCGATCAGGAAGCTGCTGTAACCGCGCTCGCGGGCGAGCGCCAGGTGTTGGCAGATGCGCCGATAATCGGCCGGGAAACTGCCGGCTCCATTGGCTTTGTTGTCCCGCTCCAGCCTGTCCAGCATGAGGGAAAACTGCTCCCATTCGGCCATGTGCCGATGTTCAAAAAGGCTTTGTTTCATGGTGGCCCCAACAAGCCGCGGGCGATGCCGTTGAGTTCGGCCACGGCGTGGGGAGGCGGAACCTGCAAGGGGCGCACGAGGATCGAGGCGAGCTCGTTGACCCTGGCGTCGGACAATCCAGCCTGGCGTTCGGCAAACCCGAGGATGGCGCGTTGCTCGCTCAATGTCAGGGCAAAAGGCGGGCGACGGGGTTGCGAGGGAGGCAGTTGCGGACGGGTGAGCGGCTGCTCGCGGTACACCACCAGCGTGCCGGCGGCCAAGTCACCGAGGCGCTTGAAGTTGGGGTGTTGCAGGCAACTGATGGCGCCGAGAAAGTAGCCGAACGGCAACATGTCGACAAATCGCAGCAGGTTGCGCAACAGTGACGAGGACCAGCCAACGGGCGTGCCATCGTCCTGAATGACCCGCAGGCCCATCCAATGTTTGCCCGGCGAACGCCCCTGGTTGAAGACTTCGAACAGCACCATGTACCACCAGCTCACGCCGAAGAGCAGGATCGAACTCAGCCCGGCACCGAGTTTTCCGAGCATCGCCAGGGCAATGAACAGCAGGCCCAGGATCAAACCGCGCAACGCCAGGTCGATGGAAAACGCCAGTGCGCGCACCATCATCCCGGCCGGGCGCAGTGGCAAGTCTATGCCTTCGGGCGTTTCGACCTGATACCGCGTGTCCAGTGGTGGGGGCAGCGTCGCTTTCCGTGGCAGTGCTGTGGCGTCGAGCATGGGCAACCTGATGGCGTGGCCTGATCGGTTTGTCTCTTCAGCGGATGCTAGCAGCCTTGCCGGGAAAAACGGCATAAGTATGTATTGCACATTGCGTGACCAGGGATGATTCAATGGCACGATTGCTGGCCGGAGCGGGACGGGAACGCCTAGACTTCGCCAATCTTCAGTTCAGGAATAGCCCGTGACCACCATCTTCTGGTACGACTACGAAACGACGGGTATCAATCCCCGTTGCGACCGCCCGCTGCAAATGGCGGGGTTGCGTACAGACTTCGAGCTCAATGAAATCGACGAGCCGGTCAACCTCTTTTGCCGGCCCAGTGACGACATCCTGCCGCATCCCGCAGCCTGCGCAATTACCGGCATCACACCCGCGCGATTGGCCGAGGACGGGTTGAGCGAAGCGGATTTCATGACCCGGGTCCATGCCCAACTGGCGGCGCCGGGTACTTGCGGCGCCGGATACAACACGTTGCGCTTCGACGATGAGATGACCCGCTACAGCCTGTACCGCAATTTTTTCGACCCTTATGCACGGGAATGGCAGGGCGGTAACAGTCGCTGGGACCTGATCGATGTCGTGCGCGCGGCTTATGCCTTGCGCCCCGACGGCCTTGTCTGGCCGACAGACGATGAGGGGCGGGTGACGCTCAAGCTCGAACGCCTGACGGCCGCCAACGGCCTCGATCATGGCAACGCCCACGAAGCGCTGTCGGACGTTCGCGCCACGATCGCCCTGGCGCGCCTGATCCGGGAAAAACAGCCGAAGTTGTATGACTGGTTGTTTCAGCTTCGCAGTAAGCAAAAAGTTCTGGACCAAGTGCGCTTGCTGCAACCCATGGTGCATGTGTCGGGGCGCTTTTCTGCGGCGCGCAACTATGTCGGTGTGGTGTTGCCCTTGGCCTGGCACCCACGCAACAAGAACGCCTTGATTGTCTGCGACCTGCACCTTGATCCGCAGATCCTGCTCGATCTCGATGCCGAAACCTTGCGCCAGCGCTTGTATACCCGCCGCGAAGACCTGGCAGAGGGTGAGTTGCCAGTACCGCTCAAGCTTATTCACATCAATAAGTGCCCCGTGGTGGCGCCGTTATCGGTTCTTCGTCCTGAAGATCGGCTGCGCCTGGGAATGGATGTAACGCTCTATCAGCAACGCGCACTGCGGCTAAGTGACGCGCAGCAAGATTGGCAAGCTAAAGTTCTGGCGATTTATGCCCGGGAAGATTTCTCCTCGAGCGAGGATCCTGAGCAACAGTTATACGACGGATTTATCGGCGACCGTGATCGACGTCTATGCGAACAAGTCAGAACAGTCGACCCGCAGCAATTGGCACATGAACAATGGCCATTCGATGACGAACGTTTGCCAGAGCTATTGTTTCGATATCGAGCACGTAACTTTCCCGATACCTTGAGTCCCGATGAGCAAGAACGCTGGCGAATATTTTGTCAGAAACGTCTGTCAGTGCCTGAATGGGGCGCGCCCAATACCCTGGATAGTTTTGCAGAGGCCGCAGCCCAGTTGGCCCTTACAGCGACATCGTCGCAGCAGGCGGTACTCGATGATTGGCAGGGATATGTTCAGGGTCTACGCAAACGTTTGAATCTTTGAAAGCGAAAATGCCCCGGGGCTAAACTCCGGGCATAAAAAAACGCCAGCGTTGGCTGGCGTTTTTTTTGTCGCAATCGATCCGCGACAGGCGCGCAAGCTTAGCCCAGCAGGGTAGCCCAGCCTTCAACCACGTCGCCGCCCCACTTGGCTTTCCACTCTTTCAGAGTTTTGTGGTTGCCACCTTTGGTTTCGATGACTTCGCCGTTGTGCGGGTTTTTGTATTGTTTAACTTTGCGAGCACGCTTGGTGCCAGTAGTTTTTACTGCGCCGCCACGTGGTGCCTTGGTTTTGGCTTCTGGATCCAGCAGCGCGATGATGTCGCGCAGGGACTTGGAATATTCGCCCATCAGGGTGCGCAGTTTGCCTTCGAATTCCAGCTCGGTCTGCAGTTTGTCGTCTTGGGACAGATTCTTCAAACGTGCTTGCAGCTCTTTGATAGCTTCTTCGGTGGCGCGATATTCGTTGATCAAGGACATGATTACTACCTTATGTAGGGCGCTGGATGGCAGATGACAGTGCGGCAATAATAGTCAGGCTGTTTCATCAAGTAAACATTAAACCTGAGTTTATTTAATTAAATTCCAGTGAATTCAGCACACATTGGATACGCACTTAAATAATGCGCAGCCTGTGCTACAGATATTTACAAACCAGTGCTGGTCAATCGCCAAGTACGGTGTGCCGGGCGTCACTCTGGTGCTGCGTGAACCTTTGGCGCAGGCCATCGGGGAAGGCGGCGCGTCATCAATACTGCAGTTTTGCTTCGCAATCGCTAGAATGGCCGCCTTTGCGAAGTTCTGGAGTTTCCCCCTCATGCGCACTTTTCGGCTGGTGATTTCTTGCCCGGACCGCGTCGGCATCGTTGCCAAAGTCAGTAACTTTCTGGCGTCACATAACGGCTGGATCACTGAAGCGAGCCACCACTCGGACAATCTCAGTGGCTGGTTCTTCATGCGTCACGAAATTCGTGCCGATTCGCTGCCTTTCGGGATCGACGCCTTGCGCGAAGCCTTTGCGCCGATTGCCGAAGAGTTCTCGATGGACTGGCGTATCACCGATACCGAGCAGAAGAAGCGCGTAGTGCTGATGGCCAGCCGCGAGTCTCACTGCCTCGCCGACCTGCTGCATCGCTGGCACAGCGATGAACTGGATTGTGAAATCGCCTGCGTGATTTCCAACCACGACGACTTGCGCAGCATGGTCGAATGGCACGGCATTCCCTACTACCACGTTCCGGTCAATCCCCAGGACAAGGAGCCGGCATTCGCCGAGGTCTCGCGCCTGGTCAAGCAGCATGATGCCGAAGTGGTCGTACTGGCCCGCTACATGCAGATTCTGCCGCCTGAGCTGTGCCGTGAATATGCGCACAAGGTCATCAACATCCACCACAGCTTCCTGCCGTCGTTCGTCGGCGCCAAGCCGTACCACCAGGCTTCCCTGCGTGGGGTGAAGCTGATCGGCGCTACTTGCCACTATGTGACCGAAGAACTGGACGCCGGCCCGATCATCGAGCAGGACGTGGTGCGCGTCAGCCACAGCGACAGCATCGAAGACATGGTGCGCTTCGGCCGTGATGTCGAGAAAATGGTATTGGCCCGTGGTCTGCGTTACCACCTGGAAGACCGGGTGCTGGTACACGGCAACAAAACCGTGGTGTTCTGATCGCTGCACGGCACGGTTGAAATTCGAAGGGCCTGGGCGTTCAATCGCTGCAGGCCCTTCGCCGTTTCTGCACCGAGGAAATCACCATGGCCGATCCGCTGGACAAAGCCACCTCCAAGGCGCCCGCCACCTTGGGCGAGGGTTGTTTGAGCCGTTACGATCCCGATGAACTGAGCCCTGACGACGGCACGGAGTTTCCGGGGGCTGCCGAGTTGTGGGAAGAGTTGCAGCAAGAAAGTTCCGCCCCTGTAGGAGCTGGCTCGCCAGCGAAGGCGCCCGAATGACCAGCGCGATGCTTGAAGGCGCCTTCGCCGGCAAGCCGGGCTCCTACAGGTACACATTCTTCATAAGCTTCTTGAGCAATGGCCGGCCCAGCATCAGCAAAAACACCGGCCCACCCACCAGCAAATAGAAGTAATAGGTCACTGCCCGCCAGATCAGAATGGCGGCCGCCGCCGTGGATTTACCCACCATGGGCGCCAACAATGCCGCTGAAGTCAATTCAGCCGCCCCCGCGCCGCCTGGCAACAGGCTGAACTGCCCCGCACTCAATGAAACCATCTGGATCAGAAAGCTCCAGGCCCACTGCAAGTCGGCGCCGAGCCCGCGCAGCGCCAGGTACAGGACGCTGTAACGCAAGATCCAATGCACGCACGTCAAGCCGAACACTGTGATCAGCGTCTGCGGGGGCAACTTGAGGGTGTCGGTAAACGCCGCCAGGAAGTGCAGGAGTTTGCGTGCCCAACGCATGCGGGTCGAGGGCTCGACGTTGAGGCGTGCCAGTAGTCGGCCTCCCAGACGGATCACCAGGCGGTGATAACGCGCCACCAGCACGCAACTGACCAAGCCACCGAACATCGAGAGGGCGCTGACGATCAGCAACCACGCCATGTGCTGGCTGAGATGCTGGAATAGCGCGTAAATCAGAATCCCGGTCAATGCGCAGAGGAAAAACAACAGATCGCTCAGTTGGTCCATGGCAAACACGGCACTGCCCCGGGCCGGTCGCACGCCATTGCGCGCCAGCAAAGCCATGATGGTCAGTGGCCCGCCGCTGCCACCCGGCGTGGCGCAATAGGCAAATTCGGCGGCCATCACCACGCCCAGGCTCTTGATCGGGCTGACCTTGTTGCGCTGATCCCCCAGCAACAGGCGCAATCGCAGGGTATTGACTACCCAACACAGCAAGATCATGCCGAACATGACCATCAAGCTGCTCAATGGAAAGTCTTTGAGCCGCGACCAGGTTTCGCTGCCACCCAGCAGCCAGGGAATGAGCACTGCGGCGAGCAGGCCGATGCACAGCAAAATCGAGCGACTCATGCCGCACGCCCCATGCGCTCGTTGTGTAACGCCAGCCAATGGGACTTGGTCATGGGCACGCGGCCCTCATCGAGCAGGCGCTTGAGGGTTTGCAGCCAGTATGTGCGCGAGAACTCATGGCGCATGTCCACCGGGTGCAGGCCCAATCGAAGCACCGGCGCCGTTCGCCAGCGCTGTTCAAGTTGCTGGCTGACCACCTTCGATAAACCACGTCGCCAGGCACTGCGCGCACTCCAGACCAATGCGGGTGCATCGATAGCCGTGAATTCGGGGAGGCGATAAAGATGTCGGGCGTCGCTGGTGTAATTCAGCGGTAATTGGCGCAAGGCCTGGCGCGTGCCTTCGCTCATCAACCAGGCCGGCGCGACGAAACCCTGCAACGGCCAATCGTAGCGCTGGAACAATTCAATGCCGGCGTGCAGGCGGGTGAGGGCGGCCTCGCGAGACAAGCTGTAGAACTCGCCTTCGTGGGTGTAGATCCGGCGCATGAACCAGTCGCGGGGAGTCCTCGCCTTCGGCGCGTCATCGCAGTGAAAATAACCGTGCAGCACCAGTTCATCGCCACGCTCGAGCCGTGCGCTGAGCTGACGACGAAATTGCGGATGGGCTCGCAGGTTGTAGTGTTTGTGGAAATCGGGCACTACCAGCCAGGTGATTGGCACGCTGCCAAGCGCGTCGACGGCCTCGACAAAGGGCTGGTAATCGGCCCAGGTGGGTGGCGCGACATCGTGCAGTACCAGCAGCAGGCCGGGGGCATCCGTGGGTTCAAGCATTGGCGGCTCGCGGCCATTGGCTGCCGAGGACGGCGTGATAGTGGCCGAGCAGGCTGTTGACCACCGCGTCCCAGGCGTAATACCGCTCGACATGGCGTCGGGCTTGCTGGCCGAGGGCTGCGCTGCCCCGGCTGAACAGTTCGCGCACGGCGTTGGCCATGGCCAACGAATCGTTGGGGGTACACAACAGGCCACATTGATCGGTGATGATTTCCTCGAAGGCGCCAGCGGCCACTGCCACCACCGGGATGCCGCAGGCCATGGCTTCGAGGGTCACCAGGCCAAAGGTTTCCTGGTCGCCGGCATGCAGCAAGGCGTCGGCACTGGCCATCAGGCGGGCGACCTGGGGGGCAGGGCAGAACCCGTCGATGACCGTGACGTTGCCCGGCACAGTGGTCGGCATCGACGAACCGACCAGCAGCAGGTGATAGCGTCGGCCCAAACGCTTCATGCATTCGAGTAGCACCGGCAGGTTCTTCTCTTTGGAACCGCGTCCGGCGAAGATCAATAGATGCGTGTTTTCGTCGAGGCCCAGTTCAGCCCGAAGGCCGGTATCCCGTGCATCGGGATGAAACACCTGGAGATCGACCCCCAGTGGCTGCACGAAAACGTTCTTCACCCCAAGGCCAATCAGTTTGTCGGCCATGACCCGGCTCGGCGCCAGTACCCGGTCGAAGTTGCCGTAGAGCTTGCTGACATAGGCCTCGACGTTTGGGGTGACCCAGTTGCCCATTCGATTGCTAGCCAGCAGTGGCAGGTCGGAGTGATAAAAGCCGATGACCGGCACATCCAGTTGGCGACGGGCGTCCAAAGCCGCCCAGGCGGTGAGGTAGGGGTCGCCGACTTCGATCAGCTCCGGTTGCAGATCCTGCAGGACATTGCGCCAGGGCGCCAGGCGCAGAGGGAAGCGATAACCTTTGCCGAAGGGCAGGGCAGGAGCCGGAACCGTGTAGATGCCATCCTGTTCGCTGAGAACGGCCCCCGGTATCAGCAGGCTGTGGCGAATACCGGGCCTGGTGCACAGGCGATGATGCTTGGCATCCAGATAAGTGCGCACGCCACCGCTGGCAGGGGCGTAGAACATGGTTATGTCAGCGATATGCACGATGAACATCCCTCCGGTCCGTTGTTCTCCTTGATTGACCTATATGAAGAATAGATGTTCGGTTGGGGTTTGGAGGGGGGGGTGGTGTTTGAGTGATTGGTGTCTGGGTATTTCGTCTTCGCGGGCAAGTGCCGCCCGCGAAGGCCGGATAAAAAAGGCTAGATGCGGAAGCTGCCCACCAGCTGCTTCAACCGCGCCGCCTGTTGCTCAAGGTCCGTACAGGCGCGCAATGTCGATTGCAGGTTTTCCACACCTTCCTGGTTCAGGGTGTTGATTTCGGTGATGTCGACGTTGATCGACTCGACCACCGCGGTCTGTTCCTCGGTGGCGGTTGCCACCGACTGGTTCATGCCATCGATTTCGCCGATGCGTTGCGTCACGCTGCTCAGGCGCTCGCCGGCCAGGTTGGCGATTTCCACGCTGTCCTGACTGTGGCGCTGACTGTCGCTCATGGTGCTGACCGACTCGCGGGCGCCGACCTGCAGCTCTTCGATCATGGTCTGTACCTGCTGCGCCGATTCCTGGGTGCGGTGTGCCAGGTTGCGCACTTCATCGGCTACCACGGCAAATCCACGCCCGGCTTCACCGGCCCGCGCCGCTTCGATGGCGGCGTTGAGCGCCAGAAGGTTGGTCTGCTGGGAAATGCTGGTGATCACCTCAAGAATCTGTCCGATGTTCACGGTTTTGCTGTTGAGCGATTCGATGTTGCTGCTCGAGGCGCTGAGCATGTTCGACAGTTGATTCATGGCGGCAATGCTGCGGTCCACCACTTGCTGGCCATCTTCGGCCAGGCTGCGGGCATCGCTGGCCTGGCTCGACGCTTGCGCGGCATTGCGGGCGATCTCCTGTGCGGCGGCACCGAGTTGGTTGATCGCCGCTGCCACGCTGCTGGTGCGCGACGCTTGCTGGTCGGAGTTGTACATCGACGAGTTCGAGGCGGCGACCACGCGCAATGCCACTTCGTTGACCTGGCCCGTGGCCGAGGACACTTCACGGATGGAACCGTGGATACGCTCCACGAAACGGTTGAACGCGGTGCCGAGGCTGCCGAACTCGTCGTTGTTCTGGATCACCAGGCGCTTGGTCAGGTCGCCTTCACCGTCGGCGATGTCGGCCATGGCCCGGGTCATGACGTGCAGTGGCTGAATCAGCAGGCGGATCAACATGCCCAGCAGGGCGATGATGATGGCGACGGCGATCACCGTGGCAATCACTGCCGAGGCGCGGAACTCGCTGAGCATCGAGAAGGCTTTGTCCTTGTCCACCGACAGGCCTATGTACCAATTGACCGACGGCAGGCCTTTGATCGGGGTAAAGGTGACGATGCGGGTCTTGCCGTCGACCACGATCTCACTGAAGTCGCGGCTGATGCGCGGGGTATTTTGCGGATACGCCTCGCCCAGGGATTTCATGACCAGGGCTTTGTCCGGGTGGACCAGGATCTTGCCGTCGGCGCTGACCAGGAAGGCATAGCCCATGCCGTCGAAATCCCGGGCGCTGAGGGTGTCGATCAAGGTTTGCAGGCTGAGGTCGCCGCCCACCACGCCAACGCCTTGCCCGGCTTTCGTCGAGGCCATGGCCAGGGAAATGATCGTTTGCCCGGTCGCTGCGTCGACATAGGGTTCGGTCAGGGTCGGCGTGCTGCTGTTTTGCGCACCCTTGTACCAAGGGCGAACCCGTGGGTCGAAACCGTCTGGCATCTTCGCATCCGGACGAATGGTGAAGTGTCCGGTAGCGTCGCCCAGGTAGGACGCCATGAACGTCGACGTCAGGGCTTTCTGTTCCAGCAGGGCGGCGACGTTGGCCTGTTCCGGGTTGATGGCAATGTTTTGCGAGAGGTTCTCGATCAGCAGGATACGGCCGGTCAGCCAGGTCTGGATGTTGTTGGCGGTGACGTCGCCCATCTCGTTGAGATAGTTGTCCAGGTCTTCGCGGATGGCATTGCGCTGTAAATAGTCGTTATACAGGGTGAATGAGGCGAAAGTGGCAATGACGATGAGGGCGGCGGCAAGCAGGATTTTATGGCTGAAACGCAGATTTTTGTTCATGGCTTGGGGTTCCGCTAAGGTCTTAATGCCCAGTGCGTGCTTTTATAAAGGAACGCACGATGGGCAATGTTGAAAGCAAGAGATATTTCCGACGCTCCTTAAGGGAAATGTCCGACAAATTTGTGTCTGTCTGCTTTGTCGATATTTCTATCGGCCGTGTAGGACCAAAGATTAACCATGGGTGACCAAATGCCTGATTCATTGCAACTTGTTATCGGCGCCGATCTCGCGGGGCAGCCGATCGCCCAGGCCATGCGCCTGGCGAACCGCCACGGATTGATCGCGGGCGCTACCGGGACCGGCAAGACCGTCACGTTGCAACGTCTGGCCGAAGCCTTCAGCGATGCCGGGGTGGCGGTGTTTGCTGCCGACATCAAGGGTGACCTGTGCGGCCTGGGCGCTGCCGGCAACCCCCAGGGCAAGGTCGCCGAGCGGATTGCCGGCATGCCGTGGCTCAACTACAAGCCTGCGGCGTATCCGGTGACCTTGTGGGATATTCACGGTCAGTCCGGTCATCCGTTGCGCACGACATTGAGCGAAATGGGGCCGTTACTCCTGGGCAGCCTGCTGGAATTGACCGACAGCCAGCAGTCGGCGCTGTATGCCGCGTTCAAGGTGGCCGATCGCGAAGGCCTGTTGCTGCTGGATCTGAAGGACCTCAAGGCACTGCTCAATCACCTCAAGGACAACCCCGAACTGCTGGGTGATGACGCGGCGCTGATGACCACCGGCTCCAGTCAGGCCTTGCTACGACGCCTGGCAACCCTCGAACAGCAGGGCGCGGAAGCGCTGTTTGGCGAACCGGCGCTGCAACTGGAGGACATCCTGCAACCGACCGCCGATGGCCGCGGGCGCATTCACCTGCTTGATGCCAGTCGTCTGGTGCATGAGGCGCCGAAGGTCTACGCGACTTTCCTGTTGTGGCTGCTGGCCGAACTGTTCGAGCAACTGCCTGAACGCGGCGATGCGGACAAACCGCTGCTGGCGCTGTTTTTCGACGAGGCGCATCTGTTGTTCGCCGGCACGCCCAAGGCGCTGCAGGATCGACTGGAACAAGTGGTGCGACTGATTCGCTCCAAGGGCGTGGGTGTGTATTTCGTCACCCAGTCACCGGGCGACTTGCCCGACGATGTGCTGGCACAGCTGGGCCTGCGCATCCAGCACGGCTTGCGCGCGTTCACCGCCAAAGAGCAGAAATCCCTGCGGGCGGTGGCCGACGGCTTCCGACCGAACCCGGCGTTCGACGCCCTGTCGGTGCTGACCGAGCTGGGCATTGGCGAGGCGCTGGTAGGTACCTTGCAGGAAAAAGGCACACCGGAAATGGTCCAGCGCGTGTTGGTGGCTCCACCGCAATCACGCATCGGCCCGTTGAGCGAAACGGAGCGCACGCTGCTGATAGCCGGTTCGCCGTGCAAGGGGCGGTATGACAAACCGATCGATCGCGAATCGGCCTATGAAGTGCTGATGGGGCGCAAGGGACTGGCTCCCGAGCCTGAAGCGGCGCCGGCAAAACCGGCGGCGCAGGAGCCGAGCTTCACCGAGCAGGCCGGAGAGTTTCTCGGCACGGCGGCGGGCCAGGCACTGAAGTCGGCGATGCGACAGGCGGCCAACCAGCTGGGACGGCAATTGGTGCGCGGGTTGATGGGGTCCTTGCTGGGCGGCAGCAAACGCCGCTAAAAACATTCGGATGGACGTAATTTCTGTAGGAGCGAGGCTTGCCCGCGAAGAACGAAAACGCGGTGTGACAGATGTACTGCAGCGTCTGGTTCGCGGGCAAGTCGGATCGCCGCCCGCTCGCTCCTACAAGTACGGGAATCAGGCCTTGGACTTGGCGTGCGCCGCCAGGCGCTCCAGCGCCGCCCGCAGATTCGGATCGCTGATCCCGTCGGCCGTGGCCTGGATGGTCGCGGCCGCATCATTGGATAAATCCATGGTATGCCCCGCCGCGCCTTGCTGAACGGTAGGAGGTTGCACCTTGAACAGGATTCGCGTGAGGTTGGCGAACTCGTCGAACATCTGCAGTTGCCGTTGCAGGCGTTTTTGCTGGTAGCGCAGGCGGGTGGCCCAATGACCGTCGGTGACAATCAGCAACAAACTGCCTTCGCGCCAGGACGCCACGTGGCAATGCGCGCGCGCGGCGGGCTGCAACTGGCTTTCGAGCAAACGCTGCAAATGACCCAGGCGTTGAGCGTGACCGAGTATGGCCTTGAGCGGCTTGGCTTCGCGAAGCAGAACGGCGGGTGCTCTGGCCGTAAGAGGGCGAAATGCCATGATCAGACACCTGAAGTAACAGAGCCGCCATGGTAGCAGAAAGCACCGGATGCGCCCGACCCATTGCTTTGCGCGCGCTTTACCCATTAAATCAACAAGTAACTTCTGCCGTGAATGGCTTGAAGTTCAGCTATTTGCCCTTATTTTAAGTGAGCCCCGTTACAACGCTGTGCCAGCATCGTGGAATAACGCCACTTTCCTCACCACCGTTTCCGGGTAGAATGCTCGTTCGCATGCGGCCATGAGGGCTGCTCGGGCGACTCACGGGGCCGCCCTCCATCCCTTTAGTGTGGAAGATCCTGCCGATATGTTTGCGCCTTTGTTAAAGAAACTTTTTGGAAGCAAGAATGAGCGTGAAGTCAAACGCATGCTCAAGACGGTGCAATTCGTCAATGCCTTCGAAGAGCAAATGGTGGCCCTTTCGGACGATCAATTGCGTGCCAAGACGGATGAGTTCAAGGCCCGCTTCGCCAAAGGGGAAACCCTCGACAAGCTGTTGCCGGAAGCCTTCGCGGTCGCCCGTGAAGCCGGCAAGCGCGTCATGGGCATGCGCCACTTCGACGTTCAGCTGATCGGCGGCATGACCTTGCATGAAGGCAAGATCGCCGAGATGCGTACCGGTGAAGGCAAGACCCTGGTGGCAACACTGGGCGTTTACCTCAACGCATTGTCCGGCAAGGGCGTGCACGTTGTGACGGTGAACGACTACCTGGCCCGTCGTGACGCCAACTGGATGCGTCCGCTCTACGAATTCCTCGGACTGACGGTCGGCGTGGTCACGCCATTCCAGCCGCCGGAAGAGAAGCGCCTGGCCTATGCCGCCGACATCACCTACGGCACCAACAACGAATTCGGTTTCGACTACCTGCGCGACAACATGGCGTTCAGCATGGAAGAAAAATTCCAGCGCGAACTCAATTTTGCCGTGATCGACGAAGTCGACTCCATCCTCATCGACGAAGCCCGTACCCCGCTGATCATTTCCGGTCAGGCCGAGGACAGCTCCAAGCTGTACATCGAGATCAACAAACTGATCCCGCAGCTGGAATTGCACGTCGAAGAAGTCGAAGGCGAAGTCACCAAGGCCGGCCACTACACCGTCGACGAGAAGACCCGCCAGGTCGAACTCAACGAAGCCGGTCACCAGTTCGTCGAAGACGCGCTGACCCGTCTCGGCCTGCTGGCTGAAGGCGAGAGCCTGTACTCGGCACACAACCTGGCCCTGCTGACTCACGTTTATGCCGGTCTGCGCGCGCACAAGCTGTTCCATCGCAACGTTGAATACATCGTGCAGGACGGTCAGGTCGTGCTGGTCGACGAACACACCGGTCGTACCATGCCGGGTCGTCGCTTGTCCGAAGGCCTGCACCAGGCCATCGAAGCCAAGGAAAACCTGAACATCCAGGCCGAAAGCCAGACCCTGGCGTCGACCACGTTCCAGAACTACTTCCGTCTGTACAACAAACTGTCCGGCATGACCGGTACGGCCGACACCGAAGCGTTCGAGTTCCATCAGATCTATGGCCTGCAGGTCATCGTCATTCCGACGAACAAGCCGCTGGCCCGTAAAGACTACAACGACCTGGTGTTCCTGACCGCCGACGAGAAATACGCGGCAATTGTCACTGACATCAAGGAAAGCATGGCCGCGGGCCGTCCGGTACTGGTAGGTACGGCGACCATCGAGACCTCCGAGCGCATGTCCGACCTGCTGAACAAGGAAGGCATCGAGCACAAGGTCCTGAACGCCAAGTTCCACGAAAAAGAAGCCGAGATCATCGCCCAGGCCGGTCGCCCGGGTGCACTGACCATCGCCACCAACATGGCCGGTCGCGGTACCGACATCCTGTTGGGCGGCAACTGGGAAGTAGAAGTGGCCTCGCTGGAAAACCCGACCCCTGAGCAGATTGCCCAGATCAAGGCCGACTGGCAGAAACGTCACCAGCAAGTGCTCGAGTCGGGCGGTTTGCAGGTGATCGCGTCCGAGCGTCACGAATCGCGCCGTATCGACAACCAGTTGCGTGGTCGTGCCGGTCGCCAGGGCGACGCCGGTTCCAGCCGTTTCTACCTGTCGCTGGAAGACAGCCTGATGCGCATCTTCGCCTCTGACCGGGTGAAGAACTTCATGAAGGCCCTGGGCATGCAGCCTGGCGAAGCGATCGAGCACCGCATGGTGACCAACGCCATCGAAAAGGCCCAGCGCAAGGTTGAAGGCCGCAACTTCGATATTCGCAAGCAACTGCTCGAGTTCGACGACGTCAACAACGAACAGCGTAAAGTGATCTATCACATGCGTAACACGTTGCTGGCCGCTGACAACATCGGCGAAACCATCGCTGATTTCCGTCAGGACGTACTCAACGCGACCGTCAGCGCGCACATTCCACCGCAATCGCTGCCAGAGCAGTGGGACGTGGCGGGTCTGGAAGCGGCCCTGGAAAGCGATTTCGGCGTGAAGCTGCCGATCCAGCAGTGGCTCGACGAAGACGATCACCTGTACGAGGAAACCCTGCGCGAGAAGCTGATGCAGGAGCTGATCGCCGCGTACAACGAGAAAGAAGACCAGGCGGGCGCCGAAGCGTTGCGCACCTTCGAGAAGCAAATCGTCCTGCGCGTGCTGGATGACCTGTGGAAAGACCACCTGTCGACCATGGACCACCTGCGTCACGGTATCCACCTGCGTGGTTATGCACAGAAGAACCCGAAGCAAGAGTACAAGCGCGAGTCGTTCACGCTGTTCTCCGAGCTGCTGGATTCGATCAAGCGCGACTCGATCCGTGTGTTGTCGCACGTTCAGGTGCGTCGCGAAGATCCGGCCGAGGAAGAGGCGCGCCTGCGCCAGGAAGCCGAGGCACTGGCGGCGCGCATGCAGTTCCTGCATGAAGAAGCCCCTGGCCTTGAGCAACCGGAGCCGTTGGGTGAAGAGGTCGATGTGGCCCTCGCCACCGCCCCGGTTCGCAACGAGCAGAAGCTGGGCCGCAACGAGCTGTGCTACTGCGGTTCGGGCAAGAAGTTCAAGCATTGCCACGGGCAGATCCAGTAACCCCCGTTTCATACGCTGAAATACCCGCGCCGCGACCGGCTCATGCCGTCGCGGCGTTTTGCCATTTTTACCACCGCTTTTGCTGAAGCGGTGCAGACATCATCTATCTATAAAGGAGCGCATTCATGGCTGTTGGTCTTGGTCCTTTGCCAACGTTGCACCCGGTTGCCGGTTTTGAACTCGGTATCGCCTCGGCCGGTATCAAGCGCCCGGGGCGCAAGGATGTTGTGGTCATGCGTTGTGCCGAAGGCTCGACGGTGGCGGGTGTGTTCACCTTGAACGCCTTTTGCGCCGCCCCGGTGATCCTGGCCAAGCAACGCGTGCAAGGTCCTGTGCGTTACCTGCTGACCAATACCGGCAATGCCAACGCCGGTACCGGTGAACCAGGCCTGGCCGCGGCCGAGCGTACTTGCGCCAAGCTGGCGGAGTTGACCGGTGTCGATGCCAGCCTGGTGCTGCCGTACTCCACTGGCGTGATCGGCGAGCCACTGCCGGTCGAGAAAATCGAAGGCGCACTGCAAGCCGCCCTCGACGATCTGTCAGAGAACAACTGGGAAGCTGCCGCCACCGGCATCATGACCACCGACACCCTGCCAAAGGGTGCCAGCCGCCAGTTCCAGCACGACGGCGTGACCATCACCGTCACCGGTATCAGCAAAGGCGCGGGCATGATTCGCCCGAACATGGCGACCATGCTGGGTTATATCGCCACCGACGCCAAGGTTGCCCGCGATGTGCTGCAAAACCTGATGCTGGACGGCGCCAACAAGTCCTTCAACCGCATCACCATCGACGGCGACACCTCGACCAACGACTGCTGCATGCTGATCGCCACCGGTCAGGCGGCGCTGCCGGAAATCACCCGTGCCGAAGGCGAGTTGTTCGCCAAGCTCAAGCAAGCGGTGTTCGAAGTATGCATGGAAGTGGCCCAGGCGATCGTGCGCGATGGCGAAGGCGCGACCAAATTCGTTACCGTTGAAGTCAACGGCGGCGGCAACCACCAGGAGTGCCTGGACGTCGGCTACACCGTGGCCCACTCGCCATTGATCAAGACTGCACTGTTCGCTTCCGACCCGAACTGGGGCCGCATCCTCGCGGCTGTCGGCCGTGCCGGCGTACCGGACCTGGACGTGAGCAAGATCGATGTGTTCCTCGGTGAAGTGTGCATCGCCAGCCGTGGCGCCCGCGCTGCAACCTACACCGAAGCCCAGGGCGCGGCGGTGATGCAGCAGGAAGAAATCACCATCCGTATCGAACTGGGTCGCGGCAATTGCAGCGAAACCATCTGGACCACCGACCTGTCCCACGAGTACGTGAAGATCAACGCCGAGTACCGTACGTAACGGTGCAAAACCTGTAGGAGCCGGCTTGCCGGCGAAGGCGTCCTCTGCCGTGATAGATGTGCCGAGGCCGCTACCGTTTTCGCTGGCAAGCCAGCTCCTACAGGATTCCTTTATGCTTGAGGACTCTTGAACATGAGCCTGCACCTGATCATCGGCGACAAACTGCTTTCCTCCTGGTCCCTGCGCGGCGCCCTGGCCCTCGATCTGACCGGCGCCTCCTACACCGAAGAACTGATCAAGCTGAACCAGCCGGACACCCGCGAGCGTCTGCTCAAGCATTCGCCAACCGGCAAAGTCCCATTGCTCAAGACCGGGCACGGCACCATCGCCGACTCCCTGGCGATTGCCGAGTACCTGGCGGAACAGTTCCCCCAAGCGGGCCTGTGGCCTAAAGACATCGCTGCCCGTGCCCAGGCGCGTTCGGCGTGCGCGCAAATGCACAGCGGATTCTTCGCCATGCGCGGCAACATGCCATTCGATCTGAGCCATGACGCGCCGCTGTCGCCACTCCCGGCGGATGTGCAGGCAGACATCGAGCGCATGTCGGCGTTGTGGGCTGAATGCCGCGCTGTCGCGGCCGAGCCTGGCCCGTACCTTTTCGGTCACATAAGCCTTGCCGATGTGTTTTTCGCACCCATCGCCGTGCGCCTGCGGACCTATCAGGTCAAGCTGTCGGCAGCCGACGAAGCCTATGTTGAAACCCTCTACCAATGGCCCGCGTTCAAGGCCTGGCAGAAGGCCGGCCTGGAGGAGATCGAGCGGTGAAACGAGTACACGTAGCGGCTGCCGTCATCCGTGACAGCAGTGGCAAGATCCTTATCGCCCGCCGTGCCGACACTCAGCACCAGGGCGGTCTCTGGGAGTTTCCCGGTGGCAAGGTCGAGGCCGACGAGTCGGTCGAAAGCGCCTTGGCCCGTGAGCTGCAGGAAGAGCTGGGTATCGTGGTCGGCGCGGCGCGCCCGTTGATCAAGGTCCGCCACGACTACCCGGACAAGCAGGTTTTGCTGGATGTCTGGGAAGTCTCGACGTTTACCGGCGAGCCTCACGGCGCCGAAGGCCAGCCATTGGCCTGGGTGACGGCGCGTGAGCTGTCGGGTTACGAGTTCCCCGAGGCCAACCGGCCAATCGTGGCGGCCGCGCGTTTGCCCGAGCAGTACCTGATCACGCCTGAAGACCTGGAAACCCCAGCCCTGTTGCGAGGGATCCAGAAAGCCATCGCGGGCGGCATCAAGCTGATCCAGCTGCGCGCGCCAAACGGTTACGACCCCAAGTACCGCGATCTGGCGGTGGACGCAGTGGGTCTGTGTGCCGGCAAGGCGCAGTTGATGATCAAGGGGCCTTTCGAGTGGCTGGGGGATTTTCCTTCCGCTGGTTGGCACATCACCTCGGCACAGTTGCGCAAGTACGCGGCTGCCGGTCGGCCGTTGCCGGCATCGCGCTGGTTGGCGGCGTCTTGCCATAACGCCGAGGAACTGGCGTTGGCCGAAGAGATGGGCGTGGACTTCGTGACCTTGTCGCCGGTGCAGCCGACCTTGACGCATCCGGGGGCTGAGCCGCTGGGTTGGGAGCAGGCGTCGACCTTGATCGAGGGTTTCAGCAGGCCGGTGTTCCTGCTGGGTGGGGTTGGTCCTGCGGAAGTTCAGAAGGCTTGGGCTGCTGGTGCCCAAGGTGTGGCGGGGATTCGGGCGTTCTGGCCTGAGGCATGATTCTGCGGTGAGGCTGCTGGCCTAATCGCGAGCAGGCTCGCTCCCACAATGGATTTCTGTGAACACAATATTTGTGAACACTAAAAATCAACTGTGGGAGCGAGCCTGCTCGCGATGGGGCCAGTGAATGCGCTGACTAAGCCTCTGGTTTCGCCGCCGGCTGCCACAAAATCTCGGCAACACCCTGACGCCGGGCAATCAACCTCGCCACCACAAACAACAAATCCGACAGCCGATTGATATAAGCCAACCCCACCCCGGCCAACGGCTCCACAGCATTCAAATGCTGACACCGGCGCTCCGCACTGCGGGCCAGGCTACGGCAGACATGGGCCTGGGCAATCAACGCCGAACCGCCCGGCAGAATGAAATTCTCCAGCGGCCCCAGCTCTTCATTCCACACATCGATTGCCGCTTCCAGGCGTTCAATCTCTGCGGCATTCAACGCCTGATACTCCGGCATCGCCAGTTCACCGCCCAGGTCGAACAGCCTGTGCTGACACGGTGCCAATACCTTGATCACCTCATTCAAACCCGAATTCCGGGCACTTTCTGCCGCCAGTCCTGCCAGTAAAACGCCGACCTGACTGTTCAGCGTATCCACTTCGCCAATGGCCTCAATCCGCGGATGGTCCTTGGGCACACGGCGCCCGTCGCCCAGGCCGGTTTCGCCCTTGTCGCCGGTACGTGTGTAAATCTTCGACAGGCGAAAGCCCATGGTTACCTCGATAGCTGGTTGAGTTCTTGAGAGACGAGCGGGGTGCTCGCCAATGGCAGGCGCAGGGTAAAGCAGGTGCCTTGGCCCAGGGTCGATTGCACTTCCATCTGGCCCTTGTGGTTGTTGGTAATGATGAAGTATGAGACCGACAGGCCAAGGCCGGTACCCTGACCGATTTCCTTGGTGGTGAAAAACGGTTCGAAGGTACGCTTGCGCACGCTTTCGCTCATGCCGATGCCGTTGTCTTCGACCTGGATCTCCGCCCACGGCGGATTGAGCCTGGTACGCAGAATTATCCGCCCTGGTTCGCTGTCGTCTTCACGCTGGTGAATGGCTTGCGCGGCGTTTTTCAGCAGGTTGAGCAGCACCTGTTCCAGTTCGTTGGCGGTGCCGGGTACCGGCCCCAGGGCCGGGTCGAACTGGCGAATGATTGCCTGGCCCTTGAAGTCGAAACCGATCGCCAGGTCGAAGTCGTTCCCGGCGATTTCCACGGCCTGGTCGATCAGCGCAGGCAGATCGCACGGGGCCATCTGGCGGGTGCTGCGGCGACTGAAACTGAGCATGTGCGTAACGATCTTCGCCGCCCGGGCGCCGGCCTGCTGGATGCCATCAAGCAGTTGTGGCACTTCACGCGCTTGCAGGTATTGGTTGACGGTCGACAGCTCGATGCCGATCTGCTCGGCCTGTTCCAGGTTCTTGGGCAGATCGGGGGACAGCCGGCGGCGGATATTCTGCACGTTGTGCAGGATCGCGCCGAGGGGGTTGTTGATTTCGTGGGCCATGCCCGCGGCGAGGCCACCGACGGAGAGCATTTTCTCCGACTGCACCATCATTTCTTCAAGGGACAGGCGCTGGGTGATGTCGTCGATGCGGATCACCACGCCGCGCCCGGCGCCGCCCATCAGCGGATAGAAGGTCAGGGCGTAGTGGCGGGGTTCATCGTCCTTGACCCAGGTCACGCGCTCGATCTTGGCCACCGTGTGCTGCTCCACGGTTTGCTTGAGCTGCGGCAGAAAGGGCTTGAGTGGTTCGAAGGCGAGGAAGATCGGCTGGTTCAAGGCTTCGTCCAGGCGCGTCCCGGAAAGGGCGCTGGCTTCCTGGTTCCACTGCGTTACGTAAAGCTGTTCGTCGAGGGCGATCAGCGCCGATGGCATGGAGTCGATGATGCTGTTGAGGTAATTCTGAAAGCCCGTGAGCTTTTTCTCGATCTTGCTCCGCACCTGGACTTCGAGTTCCAGCTTGCGATTGGTGTGACGGGTTTCTTCGGCCAGGCCCTGGGCCTGGGCATACGCGGCCTGGGAGTCATCACGGGCGCGCTTGAGTTGCTGCTCCCGGGCTTCGATCCGCGAGAGCATGGTGTTGAACGCTTCAGCCAGGCTGCCGATTTCATCGTGATTGCCCCGGGAGGCGCGCAGGGCGTAGTTCTCTTCCCGGGTCACTTGCCGGGACAGTTCCTCCAGCTGATGAATCGGCCGGGTAATCAGGCGTTTGATCTGCCGCGCGATGACCAGCCACAGCAGCACGCTGAAAATCAGGATCCCCAGGCTGGCAGTCAGGGTCCCGGTATAGAACGCCATGGGCAGCTCGCTGCTCGCCACCAACAAAAGGTGGCCGGGAGCGGTGCCGGGGCGGGGCAGGGTGATGACCTGGTTGCTGCGAAATTCGGTGACTTGCCAGGATTCGATGTGCCGGTAGCGCTTGGGCAGGCTCAGGTGATCACCATGTTGCAGCTGCGCCAGGCGCTCGCCCTTGCCGTCATACAGTGCGGCAGCGCGCAGCGGTGAATAGCTGTCGAGCTCATCGAGCAGGCGTTGGGCGCTTTGCGGCGACTCCAGTGCCTCGGACACCAGGCTCGGGTTGGAGACCAGTCGGCCGATGGTCTGCAGGGCCTGGGGCGCCATGCTTTCCTGGGAAATGTAGTAGGCGGCGCTGATAAAGGTCAGGTTGGCAACCAGCAGTACAGTGGTCAACAGCACCAACAGGGCGGCCAGCAGTTTCTGGCCGACAGGGAGGTTTTCAAGACGCTGGCGCAATGGCATCAGGTTTATCGCTGCAGAGGAACAAGTGGCCAGCGTAGCCGCTGCTCAGTCGCTGGGCAATCCAAGGCTGTGCAGGCGCGAGATCAACCTCGACTCAAGCTGATTGAGGTGCGGCAGGTTCAGTTGATGCCGTGCGGCGACTTTACAGGCATGACCCAACAGGTAACTGATTTCGGTGCGGCGCCGGTTGTTGACGTCCTGGTACATCGAGGAATAGTTGGCAGCGGTGGCGTGGATCACCCGTTCAACCTCCTGTTGCAGGTTTTCCGCAGCAGCCGGCTGGCCGCAACGCTCAAGCAGCTCGATCAGTTCACCGCACAGGGTGGCGACCTCACAGTGGTGCGCCTGCAGCCCGCCATTGCGGCAATCGTGCAGCACCGTCAACGGATTGATCGCACAGTTGAGCGCCAGTTTGCGCCACAACCGGGTGAGGATGTCGGTGCTCCACTCATGGGGAATGCCTGCAGCGTCGAGGTCGTCCAGCCAGATCGGTGCGACGGGGTGGCTGGCATCTCCCAGCCAGGTAAACCCGTGCCCGGCAAAGACGACACGCCAGTCACCGTCGCGAAAGGCGCCTTCAGTGCTTGACGCATAAATGCAGCGCGCCTGCGGCACCTGTGCCGCCACGGCGTCCTGGCTGCCCAGGCCGTTCTGCAGCAGGATCACCTCGGCGTCGGGTGCCAGTCGGGGCGCGAGCTGTGCCACGGCCTGTTCCGCGTCGTAGGCCTTGCAGGCAACCAACAGGCGATGGATGGGTGCTTGGCTGTCGGGTGTTTCGGCGGGTACCGGAAAACGCAGCTCTGCACCGTGTTCGACCAGCGTCAGACCGCCAGCCGCCTGATAGGCCTGCAGTCGCGTGGAATCGCGCACGATCAGCCGCACCGGCACGGCGGCCCGCGCCAGGCGCGTGGCCCACAACGTGCCGAGGCTGCCGGCGCCGAGAACATGCCAGGTGGTGGACATCAGCTTTTTGCTCTGTTTAAGGCGCGCATGGGAGGCTCGCAGTGAATGATCGGAAAGACCCGTTATAATCAGCGCGGATTTTAACCGCAAGCCAGGCGTGCTCCATCGTGATCGAGCGCGCCCTATTTATTGGAGAGATTACATGCCGTCGTTCGACGTGGTATCCGAACTGGACAAACACGAAGTCACCAACGCGGTCGAGAACGCCGTCAAGGAGCTCGATCGTCGTTATGACCTGAAAGGCAAAGGCAGCTTCGAGTTCAAGGAAAAGGACCTGACCGTCAACCTGACCGCTGAAGCGGATTTCCAGCTCGAGGCGATGATCGAGATCCTCAAGCTGGCCCTGGTCAAGCGCAAGATCGATGTGCAGTGCCTTGAGGTCAAGGACGCGTTCGCATCGGGCAAGCTGATGAAGCAGGAAGCCGTCCTCAAGGAAGGCATCGACAAAGAGCTGGCGAAGAAAATCGTCGCTCACGTCAAGGATGCCAAGCTCAAGGTGCAGGCCGCCATCCAGGGTGAGCAAGTACGCATCACTGGCAAGAAACGTGACGACCTGCAGGAAGCCATTGCAGTGCTGCGCGCCAAGGAATTCGGCATGCCGCTGCAGTTCAACAACTTCCGCGATTAACGTACAAAGCGGGAACCTCTCGGCGTTTTCGGCGTCCGAGGCCCAAGCAACGGCAGAAACGATCGATCCGGACAGGGTTGGTCTTTCTGCCGCTTTATTTTTCGCGTGCCGGGTAGCCGGAAAAATGCAGGAGAAAGCAGATGGACTTAAATGCTGAAGTAGACAACCTGGTCAGGGTGTCCCAATCCTGGATCCCGATGATCATGGAATATGGCAGCCGTGTGCTGTTGGCGGTCATCACCCTGGCTATCGGCTGGTGGTTGATCAACAAGGTCACGCACAAGCTCGGTGGCCTGATCGCCCTGCGTAACGCCGACCTGGCGCTGCAAGGCTTTATCAGCAGCCTGGCGAACATCATTCTCAAGATCCTGCTGGTCGTCAGCGTGGCGTCGATGATCGGTGTGGAAACCACGTCGTTCGTGGCGGCGATCGGTGCGGCAGGCCTGGCCATCGGCCTGGCCTTGCAGGGCAGCCTGGCGAACTTCGCCGGCGGCGTGCTGATTCTGTTGTTCCGTCCGTTCCGTATCGGTGACTGGATCGAAGCCCAGGGTGTGGCGGGTACTGTCGACAGCATCCAGATTTTCCACACGGTGCTGCGCACCGGCGACAACAAAACCATCATCGTGCCTAACGGCAACCTGTCGAACGGCATCATCACCAACACCAACCGTCAACCGACCCGCAAGGTGGTGTTCGATGTGGGTGTCGATTACGAAGCGGACTTGCAAAAGGCCCGTGAAGTATTGTTGGAGCTGGCCAAGGATCCGCGCGTATTGGTCGACCCGGCGCCGCAGGCAGTCATTTCGACCTTGGGTGACAGTTCGATCACTGTTTCCCTGCGTGTCTGGGTGAAGACAGCGGATTACTGGGACGTGATGTTCATGTTTAACGAACAGTCCCGTGATCGATTGAAAACGGCGGGTATTGACATTCCATTTCCTCAACGTGTAGTTCGCGTGGTTCAGGAAGCGGCAGTGCAGTAAGCCTGTTTGTTAGTTGTTACATAAACCCAAGAGGTGAATAGTCTCTTGGGTTTTTTTGTGACTATTGATCGAGAGTTGAAAAAAAGTATTAACGTTATGCGCGCAAGTTGCTTGCCGAAGTGTTTGCCATATGGCAGGCATAAAAAAACCGCCCACCTGAAGAGGTGGGCGGTTTTCTTTTGATCTACAGAGTTGCCGACCTACACCCTGATTACAGGATGCTCAGTGGGTACTCGATGATCAGGCGGGTGTCGTATACGTCAGACGAGTAGCCGCTGTACGCGCCGTTCGAGCGGTAGTTGGCGAAACGTGCACGGAACGACAGGTCTTTTGCCGGACCTTCCTGTACGACGTACTTGGACTCCAGGTTCCACTCGTTTTCCTTACCTTCACCCAGACCGTTGGTCTTGATGTTGTCACCCATTACGTAACGGGTCATGAAGCTCAGGCCAGGAACGCCGTAGGACGCCATGTTCAGGTCGTAGCGAGCTTGGTAGGATTTCTCCTCGCGGCCCACGAAGTCGGAGATCTGAATGGAGTTGGATACGAAGATGGTGCTGTTGCCGTCAACGCCGTAGTAGTAAGCGTTGTCGCCGCTCGACTGCTGGTAAGCCAGGGTGAACTTGTGCGCGCCCAGGCTATAGGCAGCTGCCAGGGACCACAGTTTGTTGTCCACGCCCAGGGTGCCGTCGCCGATGGCGTCAACCAGGTCGCCGCGTTTGTCGCCCGAGGTTTTGTAACCGTTCAGGTCGAAGTTCAACGACTGATCGTCATTGATCGGCACGGTCAGGTTCAGGTTGACGTAGTACTTCTTGAAGTACTCTTCAGCATCCGATGCAGCGATGGCGCCGGTGAAGTTGTCGGTGAAGGCGTAGCTGGCACCGAAGATGTTGATGCCGTCGCTCAGGCCTTTGGAGTGGAAACCGTCTTCATCTGGCAGGCCGCCGATGCTGTCACGGGCCATGCCGGTTTGCTTGCTCAGCGCGGTGAAGCGACCAGCGCTCACTTCCAGGCCTTTGATTTCCTTGGAAGTCAGCAGGGTGCCGGTGGCAACTTCTGGCAGCATACGGCTGTCGTCAGTGGCGAAAACCGGGCTGGCAACGAATTGCTGGCCGTATTTCAGGACGGTGTCGGACAGACGCAGTTTCACTGCACCGCCAACCTTGCCCTGGGATTTTTCCGGGTTGCCATCGCTGTCGTTAGCGAACAGGCCGTTACCACGCTTGCCCGAACCGCCGTCCAGTTTGACTGCGCCCATTGCCATGGCGTCGAGGCCGAAACCAACAGTACCTTGAGTGAAGCCCGACTCGTAAGTGAGCAACTGGCTCAGACCGGAGTCCTGACGATAGCCGGCGGTGCCGCTGGATGGGTTGCTTGCACCGTTTTTGTAATCGCGGTTCATGTACTCAAAACGGGTTTTGAGTTTCAGGCTCGAATCGTCGATGAAACCCTTGGACTCGTCCTGGGACGACGCCACTGCGAACTGCGAGGTACCAGCTGCAACAGCCAGTGCGATCATGCTCCACTTCATCACGCGCATCGTGATTTGCTCCTTTGGTTTTTAGAAGAGTACTGCCGTCCCACCTGTTTTATTATCTGGGCGGCTCTTTCTTTTTGTGTCGGCGCAAACTTATATCACGCCGACAATGTTGGCGATACTTGCGCATCTATCCTTTCAGCTTCTTTACGACCCTGTCGTAAACGGCTAGCTAGATGTCGCAAATTTACAGCCCCGATGCAACCGGACTGACAACTTTAATGCTGTTTTTTTGGGCTGGCGCATCGATAAAAAGAGTCCCTGGTGAAACGTTTGAATCTCCATCGGGCTTACCTGCCACTGTTTTTCTTGGTCTTAAGGCTGCCCGCTTCCCGCGGTGCCTTATAGACGATGTGGGTATCAATGCAACAAGCGTGCACAAACCAGAACTCCATCGATGTTTTTTTCTGTCTGGCTGCCTGATGCGGTAAAAACCTCATGAAACCGGGGGGTTCATGCTTCTTTACTTTGGGCTTGACGCCGTGGCTGGCATCGTGTTTCAGCCTCCTGTTTGGTCGCGTGACATACAAAAGCGTTACCGGTTCACCCCGCCAGTGAGTAATTGGCGGATATGCGAAGCACTCAGCGTAGACGTACTGTGCGGTTTTGGTGCAAAAAATTTCAATAGCTGTACTGAATTCAAACAGTCGGGCGTTTTTGCGTAGCGTGAACAGGCCGTGGTTTTCTGGTCATTTCGGCGTTTTTTACCGTGCATTGGTTCGGTATTGGTGCGTTTTCGCAGGAGCTGTCTCATCTCGGGGCGCGCTGGTGCCATTTGTAGATCCTCGAGCGGCGTCGGCAGTGGTTTGCTGTGAAGCTTGCAGGGTATGCTGCCGTTCAGTGGCCTGGCGTACGACCTTTCTGGATGGGCGCTAAGCTGAAAAATGATGACCTGGCGGGAGTATGCGCAGTGTTCGCTTTAGATCCACGACTTCAACAAGACACCCTACCGATCGGCGATTTCCCGCTTTGTCGGTTGCTGCTGTCCAATGATTCGAACTATCCGTGGTTCATCCTCGTGCCACGCAGGGACGATATCAGCGAGATATTTCAGTTAAGTGGCGCCGATCAGCAGCAGCTATGGCAGGAAACGACCTCGTTGGCAGAGTTGCTCAAGGACTCGTTCGATGCCGACAAGCTGAACGTCGCTGCCCTGGGCAACGTGGTCAGTCAGTTGCACATGCATGTGATCGTACGTAAGCATGAAGACGCGGCCTGGCCAGCACCGGTCTGGGGCAAGCATCCGGCCAAGCCGTACACTGCAGAGCAGGTCGCGGCAATTCGCGAACGGCTGCGCCTGGTGTTGACCGATGATTTCAAGTTTGTGGAGGGTTGAGCCATGAGCCTCGAAGAGCGCGTAACCGATCTTGAAAGCCGACTGGCGTTTCAGGATGACACCATCCAGGCGTTGAACGATGTCCTGGTGGTGCAGCAGCGGGTCGTCGAGCGCCTGCAGCTGCAAATGGCCGCGCTGCTCAAGCGGCAAGAGGAAATGGTCGGCCAGTTCGAGTCTTTCGAAGAAGAAGCGCCGCCACCGCATTACTAGTAGAAGAAGTGCAGGCAAAAAAAACCGCGAACATGTTCGCGGTTTTTTTATTGCCTTTGATCAGCGTCGCGGCAGGGCGGCGATGACGTCTTCGGCTTGCAGGCCTTTGTCACGATTCATGACGGAGAACTCGACGCGCTGGCCTTCGACCAGGACGCGATGGCCTTCGCCGCGAATGGCCCGGAAGTGCACGAAAATATCGTCGCCGGAGTCTCGGGAAATAAAGCCGAAGCCTTTGGAGGTGTTGAACCACTTGACGGTCCCGGTATCGCGGTTGCTCATGTCGTAGCTAGGCGAGGCGGCGGCCGGTGACGATTTGTAAAAGCTGATGGCCAGGTGCAGGGCAACAGCGACCAGGGCTGCAACCAGGCTGAACAGCACGGCAGGCTGGCCGGCAATGACCGGCATTGGCGCGATCAGTGTCAGGGTTTGCAGGACGACAGCCAGCACCAGAAGTGCGCTGACCAGATTCTGCAATTGATGGCGCGGGCCTTTGTTCCAGTAAGGGATAACCGGGGCAAGCGTCAGGTTGAGCAGGCCGAAAAAGGCCAGGTACAGGGCATCGGGTTGTTGCAGGTAAGGCAGGGCTTCGGATCGCAGGCTAGGGATGAAGGACAGCAGCAAGGCCGCTGCGCCTATCAGCAGGTGGACGATTTTCAACATTTTGATTAACTCACGTTAAGACAGCTCACAAGGAAGAGCTGATGGCGCACGGTTCGCTTCGGAATAAATAGAGGCGTTGGACACGTGCCCGGTATCAGCCTATGCGCAGCGCCCGAAAAAATAGGCACTGACGACACGCTGCCTATTTAACAGCAAAGCTGCAGCCTACTCAAATCAAGGAGTCCAGCGGTCTTGCGAGCGCCCGGCGGGGCGCCCGGGCTGCAGCCTGGCTGCAGGCTTGCTAGAGTGGTCCTGCACCTGTTGGATGAACTTCATCACCTTTAGGGGAAAAAACATGGCAATCGATATCGGTATCAGTGAAGAGGATCGCAAGTCCATCGTCGACGGACTTTCGCGCCTGCTGTCGGACACCTACGTGCTCTACCTGAAAACCCATAACTTCCATTGGAACGTCACCGGCCCGATGTTCCGCACCCTGCATTTGATGTTCGAGGAGCAATACAACGAGTTGGCCTTGGCGGTCGATTCGATAGCCGAGCGAATTCGCGCGCTCGGATTCCCGGCGCCCGGCGCCTATTCTGTTTATGCGCGCCTGTCCTCCATCAAGGAAGAAGAAGGTGTGCCGGCTGCCGAAGACATGATCAGGCAGTTGGTGGCGGGGCAGGAGGCTGTCACGCGCACCGCCCGGGGGATTTTCCCGTTGCTCGATAAGGTCAGTGACGAGCCTACGGCTGACCTGCTGACCCAACGCATGCAGGTCCACGAGAAAACCGCGTGGATGCTGCGCGCTCTGCTGGATCAATAAGATGCTGGCGCGTGGATGGCACTGTTGTTCGCGCGCTCCTTTGCTTCAGAAAGGCGACCTGTTGCTTGAGCGAATCTTCGCTTGTTGCTGTGGGAAAAGTACCGGACTAGGACGCTCTCCCTGATCTGCCCTCCGTTGTTGGCTTATCCTACGCGGATGGTCATAAAGTCATCTGGCTATAACTTTGCCCTGGCGTTTTTATAAGCATTCAAATGGCTTTTATAGAAACCGCAAATGGCAAAGGAGTGTCAGCGATATGGAATATGAAGGCAGGAGCGATGAGGGGCGGGGTGGGCTGGCCAGGGACATAAGGGTCGATCCATTCGTCAGCGAGTTCGATATGGGGCTGGCCCGGCCGTTGTCCCGATCGGTGCGATTGAATGGTTTTGCCACCTGTTTGCGGCTTGAGCAGGTGTACTGGGATATTTTAGCCGACATGGCCAGGGTCAATAGCTGTTCGGTCAGCGCGTTGCTGTCCCATGTCGATCGCCAGGTGCATTTGCGCCATGGCGGGGTGAGAAATTTCAGCGGGTTGGTGCGGGTGGTCTGTGTTGTCCACAGTCTCAAGGAGGGGCGTTGCCAGGTGGTGGCTTGAACCCGATGAATCAAAGGGCAGTGTGTCGATCTGTGCAGTCTTACGGCTGCACAGGCTGCATTTAATGGATATAATCCCGCTCTTTGCCGCAAAACCCAGCGTGCGCGGTAGCAATCTGATCGCCGAGACAACCCCCATGCCGATGTACGATTACCAATGTGCTTCCTGTGGTCATCAGTTGGAAGCCATTCAAAAGATCAGCGATGCACCGTTGGTCGACTGCCCTGCATGCCAGGCGCCAGAGCTTAAGAAGATGCTGTCCATGCCAGGCTTCCGCCTCAGCGGCACCGGCTGGTACGAGACCGATTTCAAGACCGGTTCCAAGAAGAACCTGGCCGGCGGCGACAAAGCTGACTAGGGTCCGGGACCTGAGTTGAACCACACGCGCGAGCTCTTGCGTCATCCGTCAGCGGATCGACGCAAGGTCTGCAACCGAATGTCGAATTACGAGAAGTGAAACCACTACCATGATGCGCAGCCATTATTGCGGCCAACTGAACGAAAGCCTGGAAGGCCAGGAAGTTACCCTTTGCGGATGGGTCCACCGTCGCCGTGACCACGGTGGGGTGATTTTCCTCGATATCCGTGATCGTGACGGTCTGGCCCAGGTGGTGTTCGACCCGGACCGCGCTGAATCCTTCGCCGCTGCCGATCGCGTGCGCAGCGAGTACGTCGTGAAGATCACCGGCAAGGTTCGCCTGCGTCCGGCCGGTGCCACCAACGCCAACATGGCGTCGGGCATGATCGAAATCCTGGGCTATGAGCTGGAAGTGCTGAACGAGTCGGAAACCCCGCCGTTCCCGCTGAACGAGTTCTCCGACGTCGGCGAAGAAACCCGCCTGCGCTATCGCTTCCTGGATCTGCGTCGTCCGGAAATGGCCGAGAAGCTGCGTCTGCGTTCGCGCATGACCACCAGCATCCGCCGCTTCCTCGACGAGAACGGCTTCCTCGACGTCGAAACGCCGATCCTGACTCGCGCCACCCCTGAAGGCGCGCGTGATTACCTGGTGCCAAGCCGTACCCACGCCGGTTCGTTCTTCGCCCTGCCGCAATCGCCGCAGCTGTTCAAGCAATTGCTGATGGTGGCCGGCTTCGACCGCTACTACCAGATCGCCAAGTGCTTCCGTGACGAAGACCTGCGTGCCGACCGCCAGCCGGAATTCACCCAGATCGACATCGAGACCAGCTTCCTCGATGAAAAAGAGATCATGGGCCTGACCGAACAAATGATCCGCAACCTGTTCAAGGAAGTGCTGGGTCTGGAATTCGGCGAATTCCCGCACATGACTTTCGAAGAAGCCATGCGCCGCTACGGTTCCGACAAGCCAGACCTGCGTAACCCGCTGGAACTGGTGGACGTTGCCGACCAGCTCAAGGAAGTCGATTTCAAGGTGTTCAGCGGCCCGGCCAACGACCCTAAATGCCGCATTGCCGCTCTGCGCGTTCCAGGCGGGGCAAGCATGCCGCGTAAGCAGATCGACGATTACACCAAGTTTGTCGGTATCTACGGTGCCAAGGGCCTGGCGTACATCAAGGTCAACGAGCGCGCCAAAGGCGTCGAAGGCCTGCAATCGCCAATCGTGAAGAACATTCCTGAAGCCAACCTCAACGTGATCCTCGATCGCGTCGGTGCGGTCGATGGCGATATCGTGTTCTTCGGTGCCGATAAAGCCAAGATCGTCAGCGAAGCCCTGGGCGCGCTGCGGATCAAGCTCGGCCACGACCTGGACCTGCTGACCTGCAAGTGGGCGCCGATGTGGGTCGTCGACTTCCCGATGTTCGAAGAGAACGACGACGGCAGCTTCACCGCGTTGCACCACCCGTTCACCGCGCCGAAATGCACCCCGGCAGAGCTGGAAGCCAACCCGGCTGGCGCCCTGTCCCGTGCCTACGACATGGTATTGAACGGTACCGAGCTGGGTGGCGGTTCGATCCGTATCCACCGTAAAGAGATGCAACAGTCGGTGTTCCGTCTGCTGGGTATCAACGAAGCGGAACAGGAAGAGAAGTTCGGCTTCCTGCTCGACGCCCTGAAATACGGCGCGCCGCCGCACGGTGGCCTGGCCTTCGGTCTGGATCGTCTGGTGATGTTGATGACCGGCGCCCAGTCGATCCGTGAAGTGATCGCCTTCCCGAAAACCCAGAGCGCGGCGGACGTCATGACTCAGGCGCCGGGTCAGGTCGATGCCAAGGCATTGCGCGAACTGCACATTCGTCTGCGCGAAACGCCCAAGGCAGAGTAAGGCTCACCTGAAGGGCGCATCTTCGGATGCGCCCTTTCTGTATACGTAGAGCACCTCAAGATTTTTTGTTTGTCGGCCGGCGCGATGCAGCGTGGCGGGCAATGTGTCAAAGAGAATTCGGAGCGAGTTATGGCAGGTCATTCCAAGTGGGCGAACATCAAGCACCGCAAAGAACGTCAGGATGCCAAAAAGGGCAAGATATTCACCAAGTGGATTCGTGAGCTGACCGTCGCGGCCCGTCAAGGTGGTGGCGATCCAGGCTCCAACCCGCGCCTGCGCCTGGCGCTGGACAAGGCCCTTGGGGCGAACATGAGTCGCGACATCATCGACCGGGCGGTAGCCCGTGGTGCCGGTGCTGCCGATACCGACGATATGGTCGAGCTGACCTACGAAGGCTACGGCCCGGGTGGCGTGGCGGTGATGGTCGAGTGCATGACCGACAACCGCAATCGCACCGCGGCTGCGGTTCGTCACGCGTTCAGCAAGTGCGGCGGCAACCTCGGCACCGACGGTTCGGTGGCCTATCTGTTCGAGCGCAAGGGGCAGATTTCCTTCGCTCAGGGCGTTGACGAAGACGCGCTGATGGAAGCGGCCATGGAAGCCGATGCTGATGACGTGGTGACCAACGAAGACGGTTCCATCGATGTCTTCACCTCGTTTGCCGGGTTCTATGCCGTGCGTAACGCGCTTGAAGCGGCCGGTTTCAAGGGCGATGACGCAGAAATCGTCATGCTGCCGACCACCAGTGCCGAACTGGACCTGGAAGGGGCGGAAAAAGTCCTCAAGCTGATCGATATGCTCGAAGACCTGGATGACGTGCAGAACGTCTACTCCAACGCGGATATCCCGGAGTCTGTGGCCGCACAGCTAACCTGATTGCTACGCCCTCATTGTAGGAGCTGGCTTGCCAGCGAAGAGGCCCTTGAACTTGTGCAAGTCTTAGGGGCCCCTTCGCTGGCAAGCCAGCTCCTACAGTTCATTTGGATATTCGCAACAGCGTTGCAGGCGTTATGACTTTAATTCTTGGTATCGACCCCGGTTCGCGCATTACCGGTTATGGCGTGGTGCGCGATACCGGTCGCGGCTGTGAGTACGTGGCCTCCGGTTGCATCCGTACCGGTGCCGGCGAGCTGCATGAGCGTCTGCAGATCGTCTATCGCGGCGTACGGGAAATCATCCAGACCTACGGCCCCGTGACCATGGGCATCGAAAAAGTGTTCATGGCCCGTAATGCCGATTCCGCCCTGAAGCTGGGGCAGGCCCGAGGAGCAGCCATCGTCGCTGGTGCGGAAGAAAACCTGGAAATCGCCGAATACACGGCCACCCAGGTCAAGCAGGCGGTGGTCGGCACCGGCGCGGCCAATAAAGAGCAGGTCCAGATGATGGTCATGCACATGCTGAAGCTGACCAGCAAGCCGCAAATCGACGCCTCCGATGCCCTGGCCATTGCCATTTGCCATGCGCACACCCGCTCCAGCCTGTTGCCCCATGGCCTGGGTGCGGCACGCAGTCGTGGCGGGCGCCTGCGTCTCTGATAGCATCAGCAATCATTTTTCTGGAATGAGGGGCATGCGCCTGGGTTGTCGGCGCAAAACCCTTGTTCTGTCAGTCGCTGGCCCAGGGCTGGCCAACGCTCAAGGATCTGTAACGTGATTGGACGCTTGCGCGGCACACTGGCTGAGAAACAGCCGCCGCACCTGATTCTGGATGTAAATGGCCTGGGGTATGAGCTTGAAGTGCCCATGACCACGCTGTATCGCCTGCCGCCGGTCGGTGAACCGCTGACGCTGCACACCCATCTGGTCGTACGCGAAGACGCGCAGTTACTCTATGGCTTCGTCGGCAAGCGTGAGCGAGACTTTTTTCGCGAGTTGATCCGTCTCAATGGTGTAGGGCCGAAACTGGCCCTGGCCTTGATGTCGAGCCTGGAAGTCGACGAGCTGGTGCGTTGCGTGCAGTCCCAGGACACCTCGGCCCTGACCAAGGTGCCGGGCGTGGGCAAGAAAACCGCCGAACGCCTGCTGGTGGAGCTCAAGGATCGCTTCAAGGCCTGGGAAACCGTACCGGCCATGTTTGCCTTGGTACCCAACCAGCCGGATGCCCCTGCGCCGGTCAATACCGCCGAAAACGACGCGGTCAGCGCGCTGATCTCCCTGGGCTACAAGCCGCAGGAAGCCAGCAAGGCGATTTCCGCGATCAAGGAGAAAGGCTTGAGCAGCGAAGACCTGATTCGTCGTGCCCTGAAGGGAATGATCTAAGTGATTGAAGCTGATCGTCTGATCGCCGCCACGGGTGCCCCCCGTGATCGCGAGGAAATCCAGGACCGGGCGATTCGCCCCGTCAGCCTGGCCGAGTACATTGGCCAGCCGACCGTTCGCGAGCAAATGGAGCTGTTCATCCAGGCTGCCCGCGGGCGTAGCGAGTCCCTGGACCACACCTTGATCTTCGGCCCGCCGGGTCTGGGCAAGACTACCCTGGCCAATATCATTGCCCAGGAAATGGGCGTGTCGATCAAGAGCACATCGGGGCCGGTCCTTGAGCGCCCGGGCGACCTGGCGGCGCTGCTGACCAACCTCGAGCCCCACGACGTACTGTTCATCGATGAAATCCATCGCTTGTCGCCGATTGTCGAGGAAGTGCTGTACCCGGCCATGGAGGACTTCCAGCTCGACATCATGATCGGCGAAGGGCCGGCCGCGCGGTCGATCAAGCTTGATCTGCCGCCGTTCACCCTGGTCGGTGCGACCACGCGTGCGGGGATGCTGACCAACCCGTTGCGCGACCGTTTCGGCATCGTCCAGCGCCTGGAGTTCTACAGCAACGCCGACCTGTCGACGATTGTCAGCCGTTCGGCGAGCATCCTCGGCTTGCCACTGGACCCGGAAGGCGCCTTCGAAATCGCCCGGCGGGCCCGCGGTACGCCGCGGATCGCCAACCGCTTGCTGCGCCGGGTACGGGACTTTGCGCAAGTGCGTGCCAAGGGCCATATCACCAAGCCGATCGCCGACCTGGCCCTGAACCTGCTGGACGTCGATGAACGTGGCTTCGATCACCAGGATCGACGCCTGTTGCTGACCATGATCGAGAAGTTCGATGGCGGGCCGGTCGGGGTGGACAGCCTGGCGGCGGCCATCAGCGAAGAGCGTCACACCATTGAAGACGTGCTGGAACCCTACCTGATTCAGCAGGGCTACATCATGCGTACACCGCGGGGGCGGGTGGTGACCCGGCATGCGTACCTGCACTTCGGCTTAAACATTCCGTCACGATTGGGCGAAATGCCCGTGGTAGACGAGTTCCTTGATGCCGTGGACGATTAATTAACATTGCGAGCTGATTTTTTCGGGCAAAGTGTGGTCCCAGCACCGTACTTTTGCGCGAAAGCCGCAGAACATTGAAAAACAGTTGCCTGGCCGGATTGGCAACCCGAGGAGTAAGCACTAGAGTATGCGCGCGCAAAACGGGCTTGAGCCTTTCGCACATCGTTGTCGCGTTTATTACGAGGACACCGATGCGGGCGGCATCGTGTATTACGTCAATTACCTCAAGTTTATGGAACGGGCTCGAACCGAGCGGCTACGAGAGCTGGGCTTTGCCCAATCGCAGCTGGCCGGAGAGGACCTGTTGTTCGTCGTGCATTCCAGCGAAGCGCGTTATCACGCGCCGGCGCGACTGGATGACGAGCTGCTGGTAAGCGCTGAAGTAGTCGAATTGAACCGTGCCAGCTTGCGCTTCAAGCAGCAGGTCAGGCGGGCCATGGATGATGTACTGCTCTGTGAAGGGCAGTTTCTGGTGGCCTGTGTGCGCACTGAAAGTTTAAAACCCCGGGCCATTCCCGAAGCTCTGCGAGCGGCCTTTGCCGCCGTGAGCGGCGCGGGTACACACTCAAAGCAGGAGATAAAGCGTGGAAGCTAACGTCGTCGACCATTCCTCCATGTGGAGCCTGGTCAGCAATGCCAGTATCGTGGTGCAACTGGTAATGCTGACCCTGGTAGCCGCATCGGTGACCTCATGGATCATGATCTTTCAGCGCAGCAACCTGCTGCGCGCCGGTCGACGCGCCCTGGAGAGCTTCGAAGAGCGCTTCTGGTCGGGTATCGACCTGTCCAAACTCTACCGTCAGGCGGGTAGCAACCCGGACCCGGATTCCGGTGTCGAGCAGATCTTCCGTGCCGGCTTCAAGGAATTCTCCCGTCTGCGCCAGCAGCCAGGCGTTGACCCGGAAGCGGTCATGGAAGGCGTGGCCCGTGCCATGCGCGTTGCCATTTCCCGCGAAGAAGAAAAGCTCGAGCAGAGCCTGCCGTTCCTTGCCACCGTCGGCTCCGTGAGCCCGTACATCGGTCTGTTCGGTACCGTCTGGGGCATCATGAACTCCTTCCGTGGCCTGGCGACTGCCCAGCAAGCCACACTGGCCACCGTGGCACCCGGTATCGCCGAAGCCCTGATCGCCACCGCGATCGGTCTGTTCGCCGCCATTCCAGCCGTTATCGCTTACAACCGTTTTGCTGCCCGCAGCGAAACCTTGCTGGGCCGTTACTACACCTTCGCCGACGAATTCCAGGCGATCCTGCACCGCAAAGTGCACACCAGCGAAGAATAAGCAGGTAATTTCCAATGGCTTTAATCGCTCGAGCTCGCAAAAAGCGCAAGCCGGTCGCCGAGATGAACGTGGTGCCCTACATCGACGTGATGTTGGTGCTGCTGGTCATCTTCATGGTGACCGCGCCAATGCTCAATCAGGGCGTGAAAGTTGATCTGCCGAAGGTTTCCAGCGAAGCCTTGCCGCAGGACAACAACACCCAGGTCCTGACCATTTCGATCAAGGCTGACAAGACCTACTACTGGAACCTTGGCAGCGAAGTCGACACAGAGAAGCAACAAGACCGCGCCATGACCCTGCCACAGATGACTGACGCGGTGACCAAGATCATTCGCGTCGGCAACGAAGGCGGCAAGCGTACCCAAGTCTTCATTCGTGGCGACAAGAGCGTCGACTACGGGTCTGTCATGGGCGCGATGGGCGGGTTGCAGAAGGCCGGCGTCGGTAATGTTGGCTTGATTACCGAGGCGCCCTGATGCAGCAACAGCGAGAGCCGTCCGCCTCGGAAAGCTACTTCTGGCCTAGTGTCTGGGCGATTGGCTTGCACGTGCTGGTGTTCGGCATGCTGTTCGTCAGTTTTGCCTTCACTCCGGAGTTGCCGCCGGCCAAGCCGATTGTCCAGGCGACCCTGTACCAGCTGAAATCGAAAAGTCAGGCAACCACCCAGACCAATCAGAAGATTGCGGGTGAGGCGAAGAAATCCGCCGCGCGCCAGACCGAAGTCGAGCAGCTGGAACAGAAGAAGGTCGAGCAGGAAGCGGTGAAGGCTGCGGAACAAAAGAAAGAAGAAGCGGCTCAAAAGGCCGAGGAAGCCAAGAAGGCCGACGAGTCGAAGAAAGCGGAAGAGGCGAAAAAGGCTGACGAGGCCAAGAAGGCCGACGAAGCCAAGAAAGCCGATGAAGCGAAGAAGACCGCCGAAGCCAAGAAGGCAGAAGAGAAACAATTGGCTGATATAGCCAAGAAGAAAGCGGAAGAAGAAGCCAAGAAGGCTGCTGAAGAAGAGGCCAAGAAAGCGGCCGCTGAAGAAGCGAAGAAAAAGATCGTCGAAGACGCGAAGAAGAAAGCCGCCGAAGACGCCAAGAAGAAAGCTGAAGCTGAAGAGGCGAAGAAGAAAGTCGCCGAAGAAGCGAAGAAGAAAGCTGCTGCCGATGCTGCGAAGAAGAAATCGCAGGATGCGGCGCGTAAATCCGCCGAAGACAAGAAGGCCCAGGCCTTGGCAGATTTGCTTTCCGACACGCCGCAGCGTCAGCAGGCCTTGGCCGATGAGCAGGGTGACGAAGTCGCCGGCAGCTTCGATGACCTGATTCGATTGCGTGCAGCGGAAGGCTGGGCTCGTCCACCTTCGGCCCGCAAAGGCATGACGGTTCAGTTGCAAATCGGCATGTTGCCGGACGGTACGGTGACTTCGGTCAAGGTGCTCAAGTCCAGTGGCGACGGTCCGTTTGACGCTTCAGCCGTAGCGGCAGTGAAGAATATTGGACGTTTGACAGAAATGCAGGGAATGAAGCCGAGCGATTTTGCTCCGTATCGTTCATTCAAGATGACATTCACACCTGAGGATCTAGCCCCGTGAGAAACCTCCTTCGAGGAATGCTCGTCGTGATCTGCTGCATGGCAGGGATCGCGATGGCAGATGAGAAAAACATTCTGGTCACCAGCGGCACCGATCGGGCTACCCCGATCGCCGTCGTGCCGTTCGGCAACCAGGGCGGCAGCGTGCTGCCGGACGACATGGCGGAAATTATCGGTAACGACCTGCGCAACTCGGGTTACTACTCGCCGATTCCAAAGCAGAACATGATCAGCCAGCCAAGCCAGGCGAGCGAAATCATCTTCCGTGACTTCAAGGCGCTGGGCGCCCAGTACGTCATGGTTGGCAGCATTGCGCCAGCGGGCGGTCGCCTGCAGGTTCAATACGCCCTGTTCAACGTCGCCACCGAGCAACAAGTGCTCACCGGCAGCGTGTCGGGCAGCGTCGATCAGTTGCGCGACATGTCGCACTACATCGCCGACCAGTCGTTCGAAAAACTCACCGGCATCAAGGGTGCGTTCTCGACGCGCCTGCTGTACGTGACGGCCGAGCGCTTCTCTGAAAAGAACACGCGTTACACGCTGCAACGTTCGGACTATGACGGTGCCCGTGCCGTGACCCTGCTGCAATCGCGCGAGCCGATCCTGTCGCCGCGTTTCGCTCCCGATGGCAAGCGTATCGCCTACGTCTCGTTCGAGCAGAAGCGTCCGCGCATTTTCATGCAGAACATCGACACCGGTCGCCGTGAGCAGATCACCAACTTCGAAGGCCTGAACGGCGCGCCAGCCTGGTCGCCGGATGGCAATCGCCTGGCATTCGTATTGTCGAAAGACGGTAACCCGGACATCTACGTGATGAACCTGGGTTCGCGCCAGATCAGCCGCGTCACCAACGGTCAGGGCATCAACACCGAACCGTTCTGGGGCAAGGATGGTTCGACCATCTACTTCACGTCCGACCGTGGCGGCAAACCACAGATCTACAAGACCAGTGCGGGTGGCGGTGGTGCGGAGCGCGTGACTTTCGTGGGTAACTACAACGCCAACCCAAAACTGTCGGCCGATGAAAAGACCCTGGTGATGATCCATCGTCAGGAAGGTTTCACCAATTTCAAGGTGGCGGCCCAGGATTTGCAACGCGGTAGCGTAAAAATCCTCACTGATAGCACTCTGGACGAGTCGCCCACTGTCGCGCCCAACGGCACCATGGTAATCTACGCCACCCGCCAGCAGGGCCGGGGAGTCTTGATGCTCGTGTCTATCAATGGACGCGTAAGGCTCCCGCTTCCTACCGCTCAAGGCGAAGTCAGAGAACCTTCCTGGTCCCCTTACCTGAACTGACGCGGCGCTATACGTTGTACTTAACACACTGGGGTTCATTAGGAGTTTCACGATGGAAATGCTGAAGTTTGGTAAATTTGCTGCGCTGGCACTGGCCATGGCTGTAGCTGTAGGTTGCTCGTCCAAAGGCGGCGACAATGCCGGTGAAGGCGCGGTAGATCCAAACGCTGGTTACGGCGCAAACACTGGTGCAGTTGACGGCTCCCTGAGCGAAGAAGCTGCACTGCGCGCTATCACCACTTTCTACTTCGAATACGACAGTTCGGACCTGAAGCCAGAAGCCATGCGCGCTCTGGACGTTCACGCCAAAGACCTGAAAGCAAACGGCGCTCGCGTTGTTCTGGAAGGCAACACCGACGAACGTGGTACTCGTGAGTACAACATGGCACTGGGCGAGCGTCGTGCGAAAGCCGTTCAGCGCTACCTGGTACTGCAAGGTGTTTCCCCAGCTCAGCTGGAACTGGTTTCCTACGGCGAAGAGCGTCCAGTTGCTACCGGCAACGACGAGCAGTCCTGGGCTCAAAACCGTCGCGTCGAACTGCGTAAGTAATTCGTCATGCGAACGTGCCGTCGTGCTGTAACTGTTCTGGCTCTCAGCCTTGCGCCGCTTGCGGCGTGGGCTGCGGTTCCTGTGGTCGAAAACGACTCCGGCTATAACAATAGCGGGACCAGTTATCCGCCTGCAGGTTACGGTACGAACGGCGCCTATGCCGGGGGAGGGGTTTCGGCCCCTGTCTCGGCACAGGGCGAGCTGTTCAACCAACTGCAATCCATGCAGCAACAGATCGAGCGCCAGCAAGGTGCGATCGAGGTTCTGCAAAATGATGTAGCGCGCATGAAGCAGGAAAGCCTGGAGCGATACCAGGATCTTGATCGGCGCATAGGTAGCGGTGTTGCACCTGCCGCGACGCCTGAAAATTCTTCCACCGGTGGTGATTTGAATGCCCCCGGTGCAGCAGCTGGCGCAGCTGCAGGTGCAGGAGCGGCTGCCGCTCAAGCACCCGCCGCGGGTAGCGAGCCGGCGGATCCGGCGAAGGAAAAGCTCTATTACGATGCTGCCTTCGACCTGATCAAGGCCAAGGATTTCGACAAGGCCAGCCAGGCTTTTGCCGCTTTCCTGCGCAAATACCCGAACAGCCAGTACGCGGGCAATGCCCAGTACTGGTTGGGCGAAGTGAACCTGGCCAAAGGCGATCTGCAAGGTGCAGGTCAGGCATTTGCCAAGGTTTCGCAACTGTACCCCAAGCACGCCAAAGTGCCTGACTCGCTGTACAAGCTCGCTGATGTAGAGCGCCGCCTGGGTCATCCCGACAAGGTAAAAGGCATTCTGCAACAGGTGGTGGCCCAGTATCCGGGCACTTCCGCCGCTCAGTTGGCCCAGCGTGACCTGCAGAAAATGTAAGGGCTGCTTGACCCGCTTTGAAGAAACCCGCGCTTGTCGCGGGTTTTTTCGTTAGAATTCACGCCCATTTTATGAAACACGCTTTTTGGAGCCTGCGCATTGCCGGGGTTCCTTGAAGTGCCTGACGGAGGCGGACAGCCTGTTTAGCTGTTACGCCCGTGGCGACTATGCAAGACACATTGAGAATTACCGAAGTTTTTTACTCGTTGCAGGGTGAAACGCGGACTGCTGGCCTGCCCACTGTATTTGTGCGCCTGACCGGTTGCCCTCTGCGTTGCCAATACTGCGACAGCGCCTACGCATTCACCGGTGGGACGATTCGCACCCTCGACGATATCCTCGAGCAGGTAGCCGGCTTTCGGCCGCGTTACGTCTGTGTCACCGGTGGCGAGCCCCTGGCCCAGCCCAATGCCATTCCATTGCTCAAGCGCTTGTGCGATGCCGGTTACGAAGTGTCACTGGAAACCAGTGGCTCTATCGATATCTCGGCGGTAGATTCCCGGGTCAGTCGCGTTGTCGACCTGAAAACCCCGGGTTCGAAGGAAGCGCACCGCAACCGCTACGAAAACATCGAGCTGCTGACGCCCAACGATCAGGTGAAGTTTGTCATCTGCTCGCGGGAAGACTACGACTGGTCCGTGTCCAAGCTGATCCAGTACGGTCTGGACCAGCGCGCCGGTGAAGTCCTGTTCTCGCCCAGCCACCACGATCTCAATGCTCGTGATCTGGCGGACTGGGTGGTGGCGGACAACCTGCCAGTGCGTTTGCAATTGCAGCTGCATAAATATCTTTGGAACGACGAGCCGGGGCGCTGAAATGACTGAACCACTGAACACTGCTGAAAAACGCGCGGTCATCCTGTTGTCCGGCGGCCTTGATTCGGCAACCGTCGTTGCCATGGCGCGTGCCGAAGGCTACAGCTGCTACACCATGAGCTTCGACTATGGCCAGCGCTCTCACGCTGAGCTGTACGCCGCCGAACGCGTCGCCCACGACCTGGGTGTGGTCGAGCACAAGGTCATCGGTCTCAACCTGAACGGCATGGGTGGCTCGGCGTTGACTGACAGCAGCATCGATATCCCGGAAGAGTTGGGCGAGGGCATTCCGGTGACTTACGTGCCTGCACGTAACACGGTGTTCCTGTCCCTGGCTTTGGGCTGGGCAGAGGTGCTCGGCGCACGGGACATCTTCATCGGCGTCAATGCGGTGGATTACTCCGGTTACCCGGATTGCCGTCCCGAGTTCATCGAGTCGTTCGAGCGCATGGCCAATCTGGCGACCAAGGCTGGCGTGGAAGGCAATGGCTTTCGCATTCAGGCACCGCTGCAAAACCTCAGCAAGGCACAGATTGTCCAGGCAGGTGTAAAGCTTGGCGTGAACTACGGCCTGACCGTTTCCTGCTATCAGGCCGACGATGACGGCCGTGCCTGCGGCAAGTGCGACAGCTGCCGACTGCGTGCAGAAGGCTTTGCGGCGGCCGGAATCAGCGACCCAACACCTTATTTTTGAATTATTTTAAAATAGGTGTTGAATAGTCCTTAAAAATCAGTATTATACGCGCCACCACACAGCGGGTCGTTAGCTCAGTTGGTAGAGCAGTTGGCTTTTAACCAATTGGTCGTAGGTTCGAATCCCACACGACCCACCATTTTTGGCGGTTTAGAAAATCCGGAAGGCCCACGCAAGTGAGGATTTCCGGGTTTTTTTTTGCCTTCGATTTAACACCGCCCCATTGATGGGCTGCGCAGCAGGGCGCAGGTCAGAATCATCTTTTGCATCCTCCCGATATTCTGTAGCCTTGCGCAGCTTCAACGCTGTCCGTGCCTGATCAATACTCACTTTCCCGGCGGTACCCTGATGGGTCCGGAGCCGGGTGTATACTCGACTTTCGCGCGAATGCGCCTGCAGGTCTTGCGAACATGACGCAGATTTCCGAACGCCTTCTGGTTCAAGCCCACCTCGACGCCAAGCAGCCCAAGCCGCTGACTGCCGATGAGGAAGCTTATTATCGTGCCGCCATCGCTGCCGAGCTCAAGGCTCAGGACGCGGTGCTGGTGGCGCACTTCTATTGCGATCCGGTGATTCAGGCCCTGGCCGAAGAGACCGGAGGCTGTGTCTCCGACTCGCTGGAGATGGCCCGCTTCGGCAATGCCCATCCGGCGAAGACGGTGGTGGTTGCCGGTGTGAAATTCATGGGCGAGACGGCCAAGATCCTCAACCCGGAAAAACGCATCCTGATGCCGACCCTGGAAGCGACGTGCTCGCTGGACCTTGGGTGCCCCGTCGATGAGTTCTCCGCGTTCTGTGACCAGCATCCGGAGCGTACGGTGGTGGTTTACGCCAATACCTCGGCGGCGGTCAAAGCCCGCGCGGACTGGGTGGTGACGTCGAGCTGCGCGCTGGAAATCGTCGAAAGCCTGATGGATAACGGTGAAACCATCATCTGGGGGCCGGACAAGCACCTGGGTACCTACATTCAGCGTCAGACCGGTGCCGACATGCTGCTGTGGGACGGTGCCTGCATCGTTCACGAAGAATTCAAGTCCAAGCAGCTCGAAGACATGAAGGCGCTGTATCCGGATGCAGCGATCCTGGTGCACCCGGAGTCGCCGACCTCGGTGATCGAACTGGCGGATGCCGTTGGCTCCACCAGCCAGTTGATCGCGGCGGCACAGAGCCTGCCGAACAAGACCCTGATCGTCGCTACCGACCGCGGCATCTTCTACAAGATGCAGCAGCTGTGCCCGGACAAGGTCTTTATCGAAGCGCCTACGGCCGGTAACGGCGCGGCATGCCGCAGCTGCGCGCATTGCCCCTGGATGGCGATGAACACCCTTGAGCGCACGCTCAAGAGCTTGAAGGAGGGTACGAACGAGATCTTTGTTGATCCCGCGTTGATTCCGCAGGCGATTCGGCCGCTCAAGCGCATGCTGGATTTCACCCAGGCTGCGCGGATGAAGTTGGCCGGTAACGCCTAAAGCCTCTCATTCAACAAAAAAACCTGTAGGAGCGGGCTTGCCCGCGAAGGTGGTGTGTCAGTCACTATCATTGTTGACTGTTACGCCGCTTTCGCGGGCAAGCCCGCTCCTACAGTGGTTTGTGGATGGCGGAATTATTTGGTCTTCTTGGGGATTCGAACCAACTGGGTATTGGAGTAGATGTCATGCCAGCTGCGCTTCTGCTTGTCGAACAGCGACCAGAAGAACCCCAGGCCCACGCACAGCAAGGACGCGATCGAGACCACAAAGCGCAACAGCGCCTGCCACAGGCTGATGGACGAGCCATCGGCGTTCTGTACGCGTACGCACCAGACCTGCATGCCCAGGGTCTGGCCCGAGTAGGTCCAGAACTTGGCGAAGAAGCCGAACAACACGAACAGCAGCACCGTGGAAAGCAGTGGATCGCCGTCCAGCGCGCCCGCTTCGGTGAGGGTGCGCATCTTCTCTTCGCCGATGATCGCCATCTGGATCATCTTGTAGACGCCGCTGGTGACGATCAGCAGGGCGGTGCACAGCAGGAAGTCATAGAACATCGCTGCCAGGCGACGACCCAGGCCGACGGCGGGAAAGTCGCCCTGGGGTTTGAGCAGGTGTTTCGACATGGCAGCCTCTGGGCGAAAAAGAAGCCATTTTACGGATTTACGCGCACAAAAAAGCCCCTGATGTCAGCATCAGGGGCTTTTTCGTTACAGAAGATTAACCTTCTGCTTGTACTTCGTCAGCCTGCATGCCTTTCTGGCCCTGCACAGCGATGAAGGTCACTTTCTGGCCTTCTTTCAGGCTCTTGAAACCGTTGCCCTGGATGGCGCGGAAATGCACGAACAGATCCGGACCGCTTTCAGGAGTGATAAAACCAAAACCTTTCTCGTCGTTAAACCACTTGACGGTACCGCTCTGACGTTGGGACATTTCTTATTTCCTTTGACGCAAAAAAATTAATGACAGTCTCTTTCTCATGAAAGAGTACTGGGGCTGGTTGCAGGAGAGTAAGAAGACGTCGAACGGGATGTAGCTAACTTGTAGGCTACTGCCCAGGTCACGATTCCAAGCGACCCATGCAAACACAGTGAACAAACTCTACGCCAACTATGGGAGAAAAAACAAGCCCTGTGAAAGGCCCGGATTTGCTCAGGTTGCTGGCACCCCGACAACTAGCACGGGCTTATGCGCTGGCGGTGTTCAAATGTTTTCGATCGTTATAAGCAAAGTTCATAATCGAAGCTTAGAGCCAAACGATGCACTATTTTATGGCGGTTACGTTACACATTAGTGCAGTGTAAGCGCAACCGCGTTACTTATAGGAACAGTCAATCAGCCGCGATAGTAGCGTTGTGGAACAAATGGCATTTTGCTTACAAGCAAAGGCACCTTTTTCCCACGAACAATTGCCCATACTGGCGTATCGATGGCGATGTAGGCGCTGTCCAGGTAACCCATGGCCAACGGGCCACCCAGGGTCGGTCCGAAGCCGCCGCTGCAAACGCTGCCGATGATTTCGCCGGCTTCGTTGACGATTTCCGCGCCTTCGCGAACCGGGGTGCGTTCCTGCGGTAGCAGGCCGACGCGCTTGCGGGTAACACCGGCTTGTTGTTGGGCGAACACGCTCTCTGCGCCAGGGAAGCCGCCGGCACGCGCGCCGTCGGCACGACGTGGCTTGGAGATGGCCCACAACAGGCTGGCTTCGATCGGGGTGGTGTCGGTGTTCATGTCATGGCCGTAAAGGCACAGGCCGGCTTCCAGGCGCAGGGAGTCGCGTGCACCGAGGCCAATGGCCGCCACTTCAGGCTCGGCCAGCAGGGCGCGGGCCAGGGCTTCGGCGCTGGTGGCCGGTACCGAGATTTCGAAACCGTCTTCACCGGTGTAACCCGAGCGGCTGACAAAGCAGTCCACGCCCAGCAGTTTCACGGGGGCGAACTGCATGAAGGTCATCTTGGCCACTTCTGGCGCCAGACGTGCCAGTACGGTCACTGCGGCCGGACCTTGCAGGGCGAGCAGGGCGCGTTCTTCGAACAGGGGCTCGATGGTGCACTGCTCGCCAATGTGTTTGCGCAGGTGTGCCAGGTCCTGGTCCTTGCAGGCGGCGTTGACCACCAGGAACAGTTCGTCGTTGCCCAGGTTGGCGACCATCAGGTCGTCAAGGATGCCACCGGTCTCGTTGGTGAACATTGCGTAGCGCTGCATGCCCACCGGCAAGTCGACGATGTCCACCGGCACCAGGGTTTCCAGGGCCTTGGCGGCATTGGCACCGGTCAGGCGGATCTGGCCCATGTGCGAGACATCGAACAGGCCAGCCTGCTCGCGGGTGTGCTGGTGTTCTTTCATCACACCCAGCGGGTACTGTACCGGCATGTCATAGCCGGCGAACGGCACCATGCGCGCACCCAGTTCGATGTGCAGGGCGTGCAACGGCGTTTTCAACAGTTGTTCGGTGGACATATTCAGCTCCTGGAGAAGTGTGAAGATGAGCGCGCATCAGCACTCGATAATGTTGACCGCCAAACCGCCACGGGCGGTTTCCTTGTATTTGCTTTTCATGTCGGCGCCGGTCTGGCGCATGGTGCGGATGACCTTGTCGAGGGACACGAAGTGCTGCCCGTCGCCGCGCATGGCCATGCGCACGGCATTGATGGCCTTCACCGAACCCATGGCGTTGCGCTCGATGCAAGGTACTTGCACCAGGCCGCCAATCGGGTCGCAGGTCAGCCCGAGGTTGTGTTCCATGCCGATTTCCGCAGCGTTTTCCACTTGCTGCACGGTGCCGCCAAGCACCTCGCACAGGGCGCCCGCCGCCATTGAACAGGCCACGCCGACTTCGCCCTGGCAGCCGACTTCGGCGCCCGAGATCGAAGCGTTTTCCTTGTACAGAATGCCAATGGCCGCGGCGGTCAGCAGAAAGCGCACCACCCCGTCATCGTTCGCGCCGGGAATGAAGCGCATGTAGTAATGCAGGACCGCCGGGATGATCCCGGCCGCGCCGTTGGTCGGGGCTGTCACCACGCGTCCGCCATTGGCGTTTTCTTCGTTGACCGCCAGGGCGTACAGGTTGACCCAGTCCAGAACCGACAGTGGATCGCGCAGTGAAGATTCGGGGTTCTTGCACAGTTGCCGGTGCAGCGCGGCTGCCCGGCGCTTGACCTTCAAACCACCGGGCAGGATGCCTTCGTTGCGGCAACCGGCGGCGACGCAGTCCTGCATCACCTGCCAGATTTTCAACAGGCCGGCGCGGGTTTCCGCTTCCGGGCGCCAGGCACTTTCGTTGGTCAGCATCACCTGGCTGATGGACAAGCCGTAGGTGGCGCAGTGAGCAAGCAGGTCCTTGGCGCTTTTGAACGGGAAGGTCAGGGGGGTAGCGTCTTCGACGATGCGGTCGGCGCCGGCGGCGTCTTCATCGACGACAAAACCACCGCCGACCGAGTAGTACTCGCGGCTGCGGATTTGCAGGCCCGCTGCATCGAAGGCGCGAAAGATCATGCCGTTGGGGTGATAGGCCAAGGGCTTGCGAATCATCGCCAGGTGTTCTTTCTCATTGAACGCGATGCTGTGCTCGCCGAGCAGGTTCAAACGACCATTGCCGCGAATGTCGTGCAGGCGGGAGGCGACGGTTTCGGTGTCCACGGTGTCCGGGTGTTCGCCTTCCAGGCCGAGCAACACAGCCTTGTCGCTGCCGTGGCCTTTACCGGTGGCGCCGAGTGAGCCGTACAGCTCGACTTTGACGCAAGCGGTCGCTGCGAGCAGCCCTTCACGGCGCAAACCTTCGGCGAAACGTGCGGCAGCACGCATCGGGCCGACGGTGTGGGAGCTGGAGGGGCCGATGCCAATCTTGAACAGGTCGAACACGCTTAACGACATGGTTGTTCTCCGGTTTCTTGTTATAGAGGGTTAGCATCAACCCTGGCTGAAACTCGATTTTGTAGGAGCTGGCTTGCCAGCGAAGGCGGTGTGTCAGGCAACATTTGTGTCGGCTGGTCTTCCGTCTTCGCTGGCAAGCCAGCTCCTACAGGGGGGGCGGTGTTCGTGGAAGTGGGGGCGGGATTAGCCGCCCTCATTGGTTTAAGCGTAGCTTTCGATCGACGGGCAGGCGCAGACCAGGTTGCGATCGCCGAAGACGTTGTCGACACGGCCGACCGGCGGCCAGTACTTGCCTTCGATCAGCGAGGCAACCGGATAAACCGCCTGCTCACGGCTGTACGGATGCGACCATTCACCGACCAATTCCGCCGCGGTATGCGGGGCGTTTTTCAGCGGGTTGTCGTCCTTGTCCAGGGTGCCGTTTTCCACCGCGCGGATTTCCTCGCGGATGCGGATCATGGCGTCGCAGAAGCGGTCCAGCTCTTCCTTGGATTCGCTTTCGGTCGGCTCGATCATCAAGGTGCCGGCCACCGGGAAAGACATGGTCGGGGCGTGGAAGCCGAAGTCGATCAGGCGCTTGGCCACGTCATCGACGCTGATGCCGCTGCTGTCTTTCAGCGGGCGCAGGTCGAGGATGCACTCGTGCGCCACCAGGCCGTTGCTGCCGGTGTACAGCACTGGATAGTGCTCTTCGAGGCGACGGGAAATGTAGTTGGCGTTGAGGATCGCCAGCTGCGAAGCGCGCTTGAGACCGGCGCCGCCCATCATGCGGATGTACATCCAGGTGATCGGCAGGATGCTCGCGCTGCCGAACGGCGCGGCGCAGACTGCGCCTTCCTTGCGGGCCATGTGCGCGTGGCCTGGCAGGAACGGCGCCAGGTGCGACTTGACGCCGATCGGGCCGACACCCGGGCCGCCACCGCCGTGGGGAATGCAGAAGGTCTTGTGCAGGTTCAGGTGCGACACGTCGCCGCCGAACTTGCCCGGGGCGCAGAGGCCGACCATGGCGTTCATGTTGGCGCCGTCGATGTACACCTGGCCGCCGTGGTCGTGGATGATGCCGCAGATTTCGCGGATGCCTTCCTCGAACACACCGTGGGTCGACGGGTAGGTGATCATCAGCGCGGCGAGGTGTTCGCGGTGCTCGATGGCCTTGGCGCGCAGGTCTTCGATATCGACGTTGCCGCGGGCGTCGCACGCGGTGACCACCACGCGCATGCCGGCCATCTGGGCGGTGGCCGGGTTGGTGCCGTGGGCCGAGGACGGGATCAGGCAGATGTCGCGACGGTCTTCGCCACGGCTCTGGTGGTAGGCGCGGATCGCCAGCAGGCCGGCGTATTCACCTTGGGAACCGGCGTTCGGCTGCAGCGAGATCGAGTCGTAACCGGTGGCGGCGCAGAGCATCGCTTCCAGTTCATCGGTCAGTTGCTGGTAGCCGGCGCTCTGCTCGGCCGGGGCGAACGGGTGCAGGGCGCCGAATTCGGCCCAGGTCACCGGGATCAT